>NZ_DASQEU010000078.1:0-15908 GCF_035633495.1 Mycobacterium sp.
CGGCGCAGACATCGAGTACAGCGGCCGGATCAAATCGCTGGACCCGGCAACCCGCACCGGTGTCGTCATCGTCGCCGCGAAGTCAGGTGGCCGGAAGATCTTCGGCCTGGCGACGTTGAACGTCCGCTTCCTGTTCGGCACCGTCTAATCTCCTCGGCCGAGCGCCAGATCTTGAAATGGGTGCGCGCTCCCGCACCGAGTCTGTTGAAGTATGCCGACGAGTCCTCGCCCCCGGAGAGGGATGATATCGTCGATATCAGGAGGTAGAACGGTATGGCCGACGTATTGATTAGAGGGCTATCCGACGCCGCGGTGGCGCAGATCGACGCGGCCGCCGAGGCACGGGGATTGTCGCGGCAGGAGTATCTGCGTCGCCGATTCGAGACGGAGCGAGCGGAGGGGCAGCCTCACAGCCCACTCACCGTCGATGACCTGCGCCGCGCCGCCGCCGCGTCGTCGGATCTCGACGATCCCGAGGTGATGGAGGGCGCATGGCGGTGACCACGTGGCTCATCGACAAGTCCGCATACACTCGCCTAGCAACCTCCAAGGATGCCGAGCTCTGGATCGACCGTATAGAACGTGGCATGGTGCGCATCAGCACCGTTACTCGCCTCGAGATCGGCTATTCATTTCGCACCGCGACACAAGCACGTTTCGAGATAGCTTCGCCACCACTGTCGCTCATGCCAGTTGAATACCTAACGCCCGCCGCCGAGGATCGAGCCGTTGAATTGCAACTGTTGCTGGCCGATCGAGGCCAGCACCGTGCACCTTCTATCCCCGACCTGCTCGTAGCCGCCACCGCCGAGATCGCCGCACTCACAGTCCTTGCCGTTGACAAGGACTTCGACTTGATCGCGCAGATTTCTGGACAACGTACCGAGCGGCTGCGCGTGGATGAGAGCTTGAGACACTGCTGAATACGTGAGGTGGCCGAAATCGCCTGGACGCGAAAGTCGTTTCGGCTCGTCTGCATTCGACGTCCGTAGGCCCTATCGCGCAGTGTTAAACGCAGACGGCCTCGATCCTTTTCTGCGGCGGAGAGACGGGTCGCGCTACGAGTTCGTCGTTCTGGCTTACTCACCGCGGGCGCGCCGCTCAACGCCCTTCCAGATATTCGTACGCCTTGCAGAACAGGCGCTTTCAATCAATGACACACCCCAAACCCGGCAGTCGCACGCCGACGTAGGTTAACCCCCCTTGGCGTTTGCGTATGACCCCGCCAATATTGGCAGTCCGGCCGCTGATCTCTGCTAGCGTCCCGCTCGTGTCACTCGCGGGGGAGAACCGCGCTGTTCGTGATGTCACCTGCGTGCAGAGTCGCTCATGACGTCGGGGGGCGAGCCGACCACGGCGGATGTGCTGGTCATCTTCGGGATCACCGGAGACCTCGCGCGGAAGATGACGTTCCGCTCGCTCTACCGGCTCGAACAGCGGGGACTGCTGGACTGCCCGATCGTCGGGGTCGCAGCCGACGAGTTGTCGACTGAGGAACTGATCAGCCGCGCGCATAACGCGGTCGGTGCAGGCGGGGACGGTGTCGACGACACGGTGTTCAAACGGTTCGCCGCCCGGTTGTCCTATCTGCACGGAGACGTCAACGACCCGGATCTGTATCACCGGTTGTCGGACGAGGTCGGCAGTTACCAACAACCCTTGTACTACCTAGAGATGCCGCCGTCGCTGTTCGGTCCGATCGTCGAACACCTCGGCGAGGCGAAACTTCTCGCGACGGCGCGGGTCGCCATCGAGAAGCCGTTCGGCCACGACCTCGCCTCGGCGCGCGAACTCAATATCCGACTGCACCGCGTGCTGCGCGAGGACCAAATTCTGCGGGTCGACCATTTCCTGGGAAAGGAACCGGTCATCGAGCTGCAGTACCTGCGCTTCGCCAACGTGCTGCTCGCCCAGGTCTGGGACCGCACCAACGTCTCGTGCATCCAGATCACGATGGCCGAGGACTTCGGTGTCGAGGACCGCGGCAGTTTCTACGATGCCGTGGGGGCGCTGCGCGACGTGGTGCAGAACCATCTGCTGCAGGTGCTCGCGCTGGTCGCGATGGAGCCGCTTTCCGGCGGCGTCGGCGATGAGCTGCGCACCAAGAAGGCAGAAGTACTCCGCGCGATACTGCCTGCCGATCCCGCGCACTGTGTCCGCGGCCAGTACGACGGGTACGCCAACGTGCCCGGCGTCGCCACCGGCTCGAGCACCGAGACGTTCGTCGCGCTGCGCCTGGAGATCGACAACTGGCGGTGGGCCGGGGTGCCGATTTTCCTTCGAGCCGGAAAAGCACTCCCGGAAAGGGTCACCGAGGTCCGGTTGATCCTGCGTGGCACACCGCGCCTGCCGTTCCTGTCCACACCCACCCGTGTCGCGGCGAATCAGGTCGTTCTTCGCATCGATCCCGACCCGGGGTTGCGGCTGCAGATCGCCGCGCACGGTGAACATGACTGGCGGACTGTGCATTTGGAGACCCTGTTCGGCGACGACTTCGGCGAACCGCCTACACCGTACGAGCTGCTGCTGCACGCCGCGCTGACCGGCGACCATCAGTACTTCGCCCGCGAGGATGCGATCGAGGAAACCTGGCGGATCGTGCAACCGCTGCTCACCGACCCTCCACCGATCCACACCTACCCACGCGGGTCATGGGGACCAAGCCAGGCACAGTCGCTGCTCGCAGGAGATCACCGCTGGCAGCACCCCTGGCTGAACGACTGACCGAACCGAGAGGGAGAGCGCCCATGCAGTTGGGGATGATCGGGTTGGGGCGGATGGGATCGAACCTCGTGCGCCGCTTGATGCGCGACGGTTACGAATGCGTTGTGTACGACCACAATCCGGCGGCGGTTACCGCTCTCGCCGGGGAGGGCGCCACGGGGGCGGGGTCCCTGGCGGAGCTGGCGGACAAACTCACCGCCCCCCGCGCGGTGTGGGTGATGGTTCCAGCGGGCGAGATCACCACATCGGTGATCGACGACCTGGCCAAGCAGTTGGCCGCCGGTGACACCGTGATCGACGGCGGGAACTCCTACTACCGGGACGATCTCCAGCACGCCAAGACGCTGGCTGAGCACGGCATCCGGCTGCTGGACTGCGGCACCAGCGGTGGGGTGTGGGGATTGGAACGCGAATTTTCGTCAATGATCGGAGGTGACGCCGACGCTTTCGCCCAGGTCGAACCGGTCTTCGCCTCGATCGCCCCGGGCGTCGAAGCCGCCGAACGCACCCCCGGCCGCCACGGTGAGGTCGCGCCGGCCGGCCGTCCATCCAGATCCGCAGCATCGGCTTTTGGCTGACCGTCCGAAGGAGCTTGCTGGCCCGAAGAGGGCACTAGGATCGACTCGTGGGCGAGGACGCCGGGTTGCGCCGATCGCTGGGGCTGCCCCTTGTGACCCTCTACGGCCTCGGCAACATCCTCGGCGCCGGCATCTATGTGCTTGTCGGGAAAGTGGCGGGATTCGCCGGGTCGAGCACCACCCTGGCGTTCGTCCTGGCGATGGTCACCGCCGGGATCACCGCGTTCTCCTACATGGAACTGTCCGGGCGTTACCCGGTCAGCGCGAGCGTCTCGGTGTATCTGCACCGAGCGTTCGGCAAACGCTGGCTGTCGACGGCGATCGGCCTGGCGATGGTCGGCGGCGGCATCGCGTCGGCGGCGGCACTGGCGCAGGGCTTTGCAGGGTATCTGAAGTCGTTCGTCTCGGTTCCGACTCTGGCGGCCAGCGTCGGGCTGCTGATCACCCTCGGGGCGATAGCGATCAAGGGAATCGGCGAGTCGGCCAAGACCGCGGCCTTTCTCACCGGGTTGGAAGTGTTGGGCCTACTGCTGGTCATCTGGTTCGGCCGGAATGCGTTCGCGCAGGCCGATGTTCGGGGCCTACTGGCGATCGATCCCGCCGTCGGCGTGGGCGGGGTGTTCGCCGGCGCGTTTCTCGCCTTCTACGCCTTCATCGGTTTCGAGGACATGGTCAATGTGGCAGAGGAGGTCAAAAACCCAAGCAGGACCGTGCCGCTGGCCATTCTCATCGCACTGGTCGTCTCGACGGTGTTGTACCTGCTGGTCGTCATCGTCTCGACGACGCTGGTGTCCCCGGCCGAACTGGCCGACAGCGATGCGCCGCTGAGCCTCGTCGTCGAACGAAGCAGTGCGAGCAATGCCGCGTTGTTGAGCCTCATCGGAATGGTCGCCGCCGTCAACGGGGTCATCGTGCAGATCATCATGGGCTCACGTATTCTCTACGGGCTGGCCAGAGAGGGCTGGATCGTCGGCCGGCTGGCAAAGGTGCACGCGGACTTCAAGACTCCGGTGACCGCGACGCTGGTGGTGCTCGTCGCCATGATCGTCGGCACCGCGCTGCTGCCGTTGGTGTCCTTGGCGCAACTCACCAGCCTGCTGGTGCTGATCATCTTCACCCTGGTGAACGCGTCACTGATCGCCATCAAGCGGCGCGGCACCGCACACCAGGGATACATCACCGTGCCCGCCGCGGTCCCCTACCTCGGCGTGATCCTCTGCGTCGGCATGATCCTCTTTCAGGTGGTCAACTGAATTAGGAGTGACCGTGCCCACCTCGTGAAACCTCACTTATTTACTCAAGTGCTGTTATCGCAGCGGCGTGGCAATCCAGGCCATGGCCGAATGCCTTCGCCGTCCGCGCCGGCCCTCGACACTAGGCCCGGGCGGCATCGAGCATCCGTCGCAACCCGTCGCGGATCGCAGCGGCTACGTCGGATCCGTTGTAACGCGGCACCACTGCCGCGCCTGATCGGCCTGGTCCCGCCGCCTCGGGCGACATCGATCTTCACCTCCGGCGCGTGCTCCTCGTCGAACCCCTGCACCAGCAGGGCGAAGTCGTTGTGCACCCGGACCGGACGGTCATGACGCGAGCAGGCACGGAGCAGAACACTGCGCACCGGATATAGTGGCCTTGGAGTGATAGAGGAGAAGACTGCCGCGTTTGATCAGGCCGCCCCAGGCGAGCCGCTCGGGGCAAGGCAGCTGATGGATGCCATAGCCCGCATCTACGATTTCGTTGACAATCTCGGCCACAGCCCCGGGACGCGTCGCTCCGCCCGCATAACCGGTGTTCTCGGTGAGGAGGCAGTGCGTTACGAGAACAACGCGGCGACCGCGTGCATCAAGTAGCTCGTCGAACAGCAACGGCGCTGAGCCCCGGAGGTTCGGCATTGCTCAGCGGGACGCCGCCTGGGTCGGCTCAGCGCCCGCACCTACAGGTTGCAGACCCTCGCCCGCGATCGCCGATGCTGTCGGTTCCCGTTGTGGCTCTTGAGTTCTGCCGCTCCAGGCGAGGTACCCCAACCCTGCACTGACCGCTGAGTAGACGACCGCCTCCGTCCACATGTATCCCACACCCCACCTTCTGCCGAGAAATATGGGTTCGTTGATGACGCCGGCGGAGGTCGCCACTGCGTAGGCGCCGTGCGCATACGCCATAGCGGCAAACGCTCCAGAGAAGAACTTGCACGCTTCGCGGTTCATGTTGGTTTCCGTTCGCCGACGCCTTGTGTTGCGTCTCAGTCTTGACTCCTGCGCTAGCGATCGCCAGGGACCGAAGCCCTCAACAAAAAGGGGACTTCGGCACTCAGCGCAATTCAGGTCACGACTCGAAACCCTGTTGATGCGATGTCACGCAACAGGTCGGCGTGCTCACGTCGTGTGTGACGAGATGACCACCTCATCGCCTACGCGGATGCTGCGGTATTCGTCCGCGAAGGCTGCGGCGAAGCGCCCTAGAGTCCATGCTGAGCTGTCATGCGGGGAGGGGGCGACCAGGCGTGGTTGGCACTCGCCTAGGACGCTGATCACCTCGGTAACGTCCTGTTCGGTGGTGCGTCGCCACGGCCACTTCGCGCCGCCGATAATCTCTTGCGCGGACAAGCCATGCACGGGTAGATGAAAGCCGCCTAGCACCGCGTAAATCGGCTCGTCAGTCAGCGTTCTAACGCGCAGGATCAGCCGCGTCAAGCCTTGGTGGCCACAGCCCACGATCACGACTATGCCCTTGCCTATTACGTTCACGATCAACGCCTGCTCAGGCGGCCGGCCAAGCAGAAACAACTGGCGGGCGATGGATCCTGTCGTGGCAATTCCCGACGCTAAAAGGCCAGCATTACAGCTGAATTCACAATGCGCGTTCGGGTGACGCATGGGAACTGGCGTCCATTCCGGAATACCAGCTCTGACTTGATCAGGGAGGTCGAAGCTGCCCCGCAACCAGGCGCTGGGGCCGCCGCAGTGATCGGGGTGAGAATGCGAGATCACGATCATGTCGATTGCACCGAGGTCTACACGGAGCTTTCGAGCGTTGCGTTGCAGCGTGGATCGCGGGCCGGCGCTGAGCCCAAGGTCGAAGAGAATGGTCCGCCCGTCTGCGACTACGAGGTAGGAGCTGTCGTGTCGGGCTCCTGGTTGGTGTCCTGGGCTGGTCGGTTGATCGAGACGGTGTTGGGCAGATCGAGGATCTTCGGCGCCTGGGCGGTGCCGAAGCGGTGTGGGGTTCGGGCGCGGGCGTCGGTCAGCACGGTGCGCCGGTGGACGGCTTTGTCGGTGGCCAACCCGTAGTGCACGTCGGCGGGTGTGTGTAGCCCGATGCCGGTGTGACAATGCCGTGGTTGTACCACTGGGGGAAGGTATTCATGAATTGCCCTGCCTCGGAAAGTGATCCGAAGCGTTCGGCAAATTCCGGCCCGTACTTCAACGTCTTGAACAAGTGATTCCGAGTACGGGTTGTCGTTGGACACCCGTGGCCGCGAATGCGACCGGGTGACCTCCAGATCGGCGAGCAGCGCGGCGACGGTGGCCGATTTGGTTGCGTGATCCCGATCAGACCCTAAGCATCAAGCGGTTGATCGTGTAGTGCCGTTCAATTGGCCGTTCTGCCAAAACTAGATAGAAGTGCCTGGGTGTGGGACAGAGTTGATCACATGACTGACTCAAGAAGTTCGCAGCGATGCGACATCCGGGCCGCTGCGCAAGCCGCTGCGCAAGCGGCACAGGACTTAACCAGCGGAGCGCTACGTGTCCCCACGGCGTCTGCTCACATCGTCGCGCAACTGCCCGACCTCATCGGGAACTTGGCAGCGGCGACCGAGCGCCTCAATACCAACCTTGACAGGCTCGAAAGGTACATGGCGCTCGCTGATCCGACCTTTGAAGCCATCGATCGGCTGCTGCCACAACTGGAGGCGCTGGTGGCGCGGGGTGATCAAGCCTTCCGAGCTGTCCGTGACATCCCTGGGGTGGGCACATTCGGGCGCATTACTGGACTCTCTCACGACTCCGGCGCGGCGAAAGAAGATTCACCCGAGGAGGTCAAAGGACGGAAGCGGCGCTCCGAGCCGCGGCGGCGCAAGGACTGAGCACCGAGGCTTGCGTTGCGCTGCCCGTCACCGCAGGTGCTCGTCGGAGAACGCCAGCATCCAGTGCCACGCGTCCTCGGCCTGCGGGGCCGAATGGTGCAGACAGGCGATACGTTCGACGACTCGCAGCGGCGACGGTGTCCCTCACTTGTTCATGAAGCTGTGGCCCCACGCCCCAATACCCCTTGATGTCACGCGCCACGCCACTGCGCGCCCAACCGTTCTCGAGCTTGGCGGCGGCCCGGTAGCAGTCGGTCCTCGGCGCCGCAGCTGGCGACAATGGGACACGAGCGCGAAGGTACACCGGTGGCCGGCGGGAACGGCCCGTAATTCGGTGCGATCGCGTCGAACACCCCGCGGTCGGCCAGCAACAAGCAGAATCCGCCGCCCATGCAGAACCCTGCCTCGCCAACTTTTCCGGTCGCCCTGTGGTCGGCCCGCAGGTACTCGGCCGCAGCGACGATGTCGTCGACCGCTGAACCTGAGCGTCAGTACTACTGGTTCGGCGAACCCATCGACACGGGGGCTGTCGCAACCATCGATGACCGCCCCCTGGGACACATCCGGGATCAGACAAAGACTTCGATCGAGCAGGGTGTCGCCTTCTTGCTGAACGAGCAGCGGACGGACCCCACCGGTCTGTAATCAGACGATTGCTCGGACCCGAGCGGCGGTGACAACGCCGCAAGCGGTCAGCTAAACGGTGCTAACTCGCTATCACTACAACAGCCAGCAGCACCCGAAAAAAGCCTCATCTACCGCGTTTGTCGAGCTGCAGCGAAGTTTGACAAGGATCGCCGGGGTACTTTGACAGGAATTCGGCGTGTCGCGACAGCTTGTCAATCTTGGCTGCATAAGCCGATTCGGCAACAACGCAATCATCGACGCCCAGTCGTGGCATGGCGATTCCTGAAGACGAGTACCGCACTACTCGGGTCGAACGCGGTGTCCCGCAGCATGCTGTTGGAAGGCCGCGACGGGAGATTTCACAATGACCAATCTGCAGCAACAAGCACTCGATTCTTTTTATGCGCTCGATAATGCGATCACGATCAAGATCAAGATGCCGCAAGCCGAGTGGGATGCGGTGCGAAACGAGGAGCCCAAGGGCGGTCGGTGCAACTTCGAATGGACCGAAGGCGCCAGATACACGTGGCGAAAGGCGACCTCGGTCGAGATCTCCGGAACGACGTTTCCCGCGAAGACGACGTTCATCGACGTGGGCGTCAAGAAGAAGTCATTCTGCGGCTCGATCGACAGCAACAAGCCATGCCTGCACGTCGATTTCGGCAGATTCGGCGATGCCAACGTCCCCGGAATCGAAGCCCTGATCGGGTCGCGCTACGTGACGCTGAACAATTCCATTCAGGATCGGTCCTACGTCAAGCAGACGCTGGGATACCGGATGCTGGGCATGGTCGGGCTGCCCAACTCGCGCTGCAACTACGCCCGGATCTTCGTGAATGGCACCCTGATCGGCGACGGGGTCGCCGGCGTCAACAGCCCCGGCATCTACGTCAATGCCGAGCCGGTGATGAAGCGCTACATCGAGCGGAACTTCAACGCCAACTTGAAGGGCAACTTGTACGAACTCGAGCACCACGACGACTTCCTCGACGAGAGGGTGCAGCTCATCGGGGTCGAGTCCCTGTCCAAGTTCGAGGACAAGGCCGACCTGAAGTTCGCGATCGACCACATCAAGGCGAACGGTCTGGCCGGCGCGGATCAAGTGCTCGACATGGACCAGTACCTGAAGATCTACGCGATGGAGTTCTTCCTCAAGCACTGGGACGGGTACGCGGACAACACCAACAACACCTACATCTACAACGACGTGACCGCCGTCGCGGCTCCGGGCGTGGGCAACGTCAAGTTCAAAATGATCCCGTGGGGGATCGACCAGACGCTCCAGCCGGACAGGCCGTTCAAGCTGGGCCGTGACGGGGTGATCGCACAACTCGTGCGCAACGACGACGCCCGTCGTCAGCAGTTGTTCGACCAGATCCGGGCGTACCGGGACACGCTGTTCAGCCGCGAGAGCCAGCAGACGGTCCTGAAACCGCTGATCGATCAGATGCAGGCACTACTGGTTGGGTTCGGCGTGCCCAATGCCGTGGCGGAGATCGACTCCGTGCGGCAGCAGCTACGGCTGGCGGAATCGGCGGGATTCATTTCTGCAGGGCTGCCCGGGCCCGGGAAACCGGTGTACATCCTCAAGCACGACACCAGCGCTTGCCTGCACGCGAGCAACACCGAGTCGATTCCGCCGGGCATACCCGCGCCGGCGAACTTCGAGGTCTACCACCAGCCGCTGCGGGACGACGACGACCCGGCGGATCTGTGGGTCTTCAGCGACCTCGGGACCGGCAAGTCACTGACCAATCAGGGCTTCGGCCGTGTTCTGCATGCCACCGGCACCCAGGTCACGCCGGCGGGGCACAAGTACCTCTACACGTGCGCACCGAACAACGGCCTGCACGCCGAAGAGTTCACGATCGCCCCGGTACCCGTCCCCGTCACGGACCCCGCCAACCCGCCGGGCCGGTTCGCCTACACCGGTTTCTTCAACCTCGTCAGCGTGCGGACCACCGAGATGGCGAAGTACGGGCTCGACCTCACGCCGGGCGGCAGGGCCAGGGTGCACCAGGAACTCCCCGGGTCGAACCTCTACTTCTACTGATCCGTCTCGGGGTAGTCGAACACCGCGTAGCCGCCGCCGTCATCGACGACGAGGATCTTCTTCTCGCCGCCGCTGCGGAACGTCGTGATGCCCTCGGGTTTCATCGATCGATGAAAGGCGATGTCCAGCAGCCTGACCTCATCGCTGCCGTTCCAGGAATTGAGTTGAAACAGTGCGTCGCTACCGCTGGTCGAGCGCCCGAGCAGAATAAGGAAGTCGCCAGTCACGGAATCCGTGCATCGCTTCTGCGCGGAGGTCACCGTGGGGTGTGTAGCGAACGCGCACCAATCCGTCACTGACTTGTGTTGCCCTGACCCCTTGGCCTCCAGGATGCAGAGCGAGGGGCCAACTGAAGTTGGGCCCGGCGAGAACGCTGGCCCCACCAAACCGGAGTGACTGACTGTGAACCAGCCGGTGGAGATTTGCCCGCTCGGTTGAGCGTCGCTTGCAGGTGACGCGGCGTCACGTCCTACCGTCGGGGTTATGGGTGGCACTGAGGACGGTCTGAAGGTCGGTGAGCTGGCCCGCGCCGCTGGGCTCTCGATTCGCACGGTGCGCTACTACGACCAGATCGGGCTGCTCACCCCGTCGCGGCGCAGCTCGGCTGGCCACCGGGTGTATGACGACATCGATGTGCGGCGGCTGTACCGCATCTGCCTACTGCGCCGCACCGGGCTGCCGCTCGCCGAGATCGGCAAAGCGTTGGATGAACCCGGTTGGGACCTGCGAGACGCCATGCTCGCCCACCTCGAGCAGATCGATCACCAGCAGGCGGTCGGCGCGGCGCTGCGCAGGCGACTGGCAGCCATGGTCAACGCCACTGGGACGGGCGACACTCCGAGCAGCGACCAACTATTGGAAACCATGGAGGAGATGACCATGCTCGATGACAGTGTGCAGCGGCGGATCTCGATCCTCGTCTATGACGACATCCCAGCGATGCATGGCTGGCTGGTGCGGGTGTTCGGTCTGGGCGCCGGCCGCCTGGAACACGACGCAGAGGGCCACTGGGTGCACGGCGAAGTGCAAGCAGGCGATGGCGTGATCTGGCTGCATCAGGTCTCACCTCGATTCGGGTTGGCGTCGCCAAAGACCCTCGGCGCGGCAACTGGAACTACCGCGGTGATGGTCGAGGACGTCGACGCCCACCACCGCCACGCCCTCGACGAGGGTGCTGAGATCCTCTACCCGCCCATTGATCAGCCCTACGGCTACCGCGAGTACAGCGCACGCGACCCAGAAGGTGGCCTCTGGTCATTCATGAAACCGCTGGACTGACTACCCGTTCACCAACCAACCAATGCGATTGGCCCACGGTGTGGGCCAGGCAGTAAGACTGGGTGCCGGTCTCAACGATGTGACCGCCGAAGCGCGCCGCCGTGAATCACACATGTCGCCTACGCTAGGACGGCTGTCAGAATTACCTCGACCACGTCTGCGTTACCGTGCGCACTCTCGGTAGAATTGGCGAAGATCGGCTGCAGCCCGAGTTCCGCACACGCCTGCTCAATGAATTCCGTACCCGCCGTTGAGCGCAGACGGCCCGCACCCGTTCCGCCTGATCGCCGGCAACCCTCTGTCGTAGCGAGCAGCGCGCCGCACCGCGCCTACACTCACAGTGGACTCATCGGTACAGACTGGTGGGCCGCCGTACTTGTGGAGACACTGCTCGACGGTCCCGACTCCCAAGTCACAGCAGGCCGGGACCCGGGTCGTTGTAGCGGCCCACGTTGTCGTAGGAGAATGGAATGCATCCGACATGAGTGGATTGCCTCTCGGTCAACACGCACTGCTGTCAGATTGCCGCTCCGCAGCTCTGGTGACCGCTGCGGGGTCGGTCGATTGGCTGTGCCTGCCCCGATTCGACAGCGCGCCGGTGTTCGCACGCCTGCTCGACAACGCCGCGGGCCATTTTCTGGTGGCACCCACCGAGCCCACCTTCGCGTCAACATGGCGGTATCGGACGCCGGGCCTGGTTCTGGAAACGGTGTGGTCGGGTCCGCAGGGAGAGGTCCGGGTCACCGACGCGATGGCCCTGGGAGCGCACGCCCGCGGTCACCAGCTTGGCCAGTCATCGCCGGGGGTGTTGCTGCGCCACGTCGAATGCCTTCGCGGCGCGGTGCCGATGCGCGTCGAATACGTGCCGCGTCCGGAATTCGGGCTCGTTCATCCCCGCCTGGTCGCCGCCGACGGCGCAGTGATGTCCCATGGCGGGGCGACGGTCCTGCTGCTGAGCACCGACCTGGCGCTGCGCGTTGATGCCGGATCGGCGTCGGCGACGGTCACCCTCACCGCAGGCCGGCGGCTGAGCTTCGCGCTCGCGCAATACGATCCCTGGGATCCCGAACCGCGAGGCTGGAGCGCCCGGATGATCCGGCGACGTCTGCGTGCGACCGAAAAGGCCTGGGACAGTTGGTCGGCGCTGCACCAACGCTACGACGGCCCGCTGCGGGAGCTGGTGCTGCACAGCGGAGTGGTGCTGCAGGGGCTGACGTATGCGCGCAGCGGCGCCATCATCGCGGCAGCCACCACCAGCGTGCCCGAAGGAGTGGGCAGCGGCCGGACCTGGGACTACCGCTACACGTGGGTGCGCGACGCAAGCATGACCCTACAAGGACTGTTCATCGCCGCCTGCCCAGAAGAGGCGGGCAAGTTCTTCGCGTTCTTGGCCCGCGCCGCCGCCACCCAACTCGACCGCGGCCTCGACCTGCAGATCATGTTCGGTGTCGGTGGCGAGCGAGACCTCACCGAACGAGAACTTCCGCACCTATCGGGATGGCGCGACAGTGGCCCGGTGCGCGTCGGCAACGCAGCGTGGGGGCAGCGCCAACTCGACGTCTACGGAGCGGTCCTCGACGCCGCATACACCCTGCAGGTGCACCTGATGACGATCGCCGAGAGCACCCGAATGTTTCTGGTCGCGGCGGTCGACGCCGCCGCGGCCCGCTGGCGCGACGACGATCAGGGCATCTGGGAAGTCCGCGGGGCGCCGCGACCCTACCTGCACAGCAAGCTGATGTGTTGGGTCGCCCTGGATCGCGGCATCGCGATGGCGCCACAGCTGGGCGCCGCAGCACGCGTCGAGCATTGGCACGCCGAACGGACCGCGATCCGCGACGCCATCACCGACGCCGGCTGGAACGAGAGCGTCGGCGCATTCACCCAGTATTTCGGGTCGGACGCGCTGGATGCCTCGGTGCTCCTGATGGCGTTGGTGGGCTTCCTCCCCCACGATGATCCGCGGCTGCTCTCGACCATCGACGCGGTCGAGGAAGGATTGACCGATTCGCGCGGACTGCTGTACCGCTACCTGGGCGGCGACGGGTTCGACGCCGCCGAGGGCAGCTTTCTGCTGTGCACGTTCTGGTTGGCACACGCGCTGGCCATCACTGCACAACCCGAGCGATCCCGCGCCGTCCTCGAGCGTGCCGCGGGTTGCGCCAGCAGCCTGGGACTGTTCTCCGAACAGGTCGACTCGGCCACCGGCGACCTGCTCGGCAACTTTCCGCAGGCCTTTAGCCACCTCGGCCTGATCACCGCCGCCCAGGCCCTCGCCGACGCCGAGTCGACATACGACCCGTGACAAGCGATTTCAGGGCGATGTCGACGAATTGCCCGTGTACCGAATAGTACAGATTTGGCAACGTAACGTTCGGGAACCTCCCGCGCCAACGTGCGGGACCAGTCGTCACGCGGGTCAGAAGCGAGATCTGTCGACGAGCAGCGCACATGCAGGTATTGCGCACTCTCAGGGTCGTCGGCATCGTTCTCACGCGATCGCCGGGTAGCTTTGACAGAATCCACCCTTACCGCTGGCGAAATTTCGTTCGACCTCCGAGATCGTTCGAAACAAGAGCAGAAGTCGCCTCGCCCGACAGCCAGGACTCCGCTGTGGCGCGCCCGGGTGTCATTGGCGCCGCCGCGTCAACGGTCACCTGCACCTACGGACAGTCCGAGCAGCTCTCGAGGGCTAAACCGCCGCACGTATCGGACCCGCCAGGCATAATGACGAGGTGAGCGCAGCCTGATGCTCACCGGATCACCGCCGAGGTTCCACGAAACTCGGGACATCCTCCGCGCATGGGACGGTGTGGTTCGATGTGCCCGTTGTGGAGGGCTCGGTGGCGACGAACAAGCAACCGGGGCGCGCCGCCTACGTCGATGAGCAAGGGCAGTGGTGATGGCATGCGCGACAGAGATGAGCGGCTGCGCAATGAGGTTGAGCACCCGGAGCGCTACCAGGAGGTGACGATTACCTCCGCGGGTGTGCCGATTGTGCTGTCGGTGTGGCATGGCCGATCGGGCGGCCCAGTGGTGGTGTTCCTGCCGGGAACCATGACCCATCCGCTGTTCTATGAAGAGTTCTGTGATGGCCTTGCCGCCCACGGCATCACCGTCGTGGGCGTCCACCCCGAGGGGCACGGCAAGAGCCCGCGGGTCGGGCGGCTACTGCGTCTGGACACTCTCGTTGCCAACGCGCTCGACGCCACCGCGTGGGCCCGGGTACGGTTCGGGCGGTGCCCTGTGGTCGTGGGCTCCAGTCAAGGCGGTGTGCTGGCGATGATCGTCGCAACCCGCGACCACGAACTCGCCGGTGTCGTCGCCCACAACATCCTCGATCCCGCACTGCCCGCCTCGATCACGGTGTCGAGGTTCCCGACTTTCCTTCAGTCCGCATACGGGCCGTTTATGCGCGGCTTTCGGGTGCTGGCCAAGCTGGCACCGCGTCTACCGATCCGGTTCAGCGTCTACCTCGACCTGGCCCGGGTATGCCGCGAACCGTGGACAGCCGAGCAATTCCTTATGGACCCGCTGAGCCTGCGCGCCTACCCGCTTGCCTTCCTGGCCGACCTGTTCACCGCCGACATGAAAGCCATGGGCGATGGCTCGATCACGTGTCCGGTTGTGGTCGTCGCGGGTCGCAGAGACCCGTTGTTTAGCTTTGACTACACACAAAAGGTTTTCGCCCGCATTGCCGCCCCTGCCAAAGAACTTGTCGTTTTCGACACCGACCACCACCTTCTGTTCAACGAATGTCTGCCGCTCGTCCTCGGACGAGTCGCCGGGCTCATCACACGCCTCGATGCTCAACAGCCGACCCAGCAACTCACCTCCTGATCCGCATTGCGGACGACGCTGCGTCAGGCGGGGTGCCGTGGTATCCGGGTGAAGACGACAGGCTAAGGCCAAGGTGACCTTCGCCCCGCGGCATCCGGTCCGACGCCCTCGATGCTGACGAAGTGAGCAGATTAGGTTCTCCCAATCTGGCACCCTTGGAGCGCTCTCTATGAACGCACGCGGACCACAACGCTTCGATTCCGGCAAGCGCGGCGCATCGCATGGATTTGGTGGCTGACCTAAGCTAAGCGCGCGCCGCTGTGCGGTCCTCAGCGCGGCGTCGGTGATTAGTTCAGCAGGCCGGGCCCAGCCAAGAGTGTTGCGGGGCCGGTCATTGAGTTCCTCGGCGACCCGCCGCAGTTCCTCGGGCGAGATGTCGGCCAGATTGGTGCCGGGGAAGCAGTCCCGCAGCAAGCCGTTCGTGTTTTCGTTGCTGCCGCGCTGCCAAGTCGAGTGCGCGTCACAGAAGCATGGCCGCCTGGAACTGGCCCACCAGCACATCACGCAACTACGCGGTTGCGTCCCAACGTCGGTGTAAATGACGACCGACTCGGTTCCTCGGCGGTCATGTTAGGCGACGACTCCGACAGTTTCGCCGCCGGTGATCTGGGTGTCGATGTCGGGTTTGCGGATCGGGGTCGGCGGGTCGAGAAGCTGGTGGCGTAGATCGGCCAGTAGCCGGGTTCCGGTCGGTGTCATCGACATGCCGCGCCAGCCTCGGGAG
>NZ_DASQEU010000079.1:0-80215 GCF_035633495.1 Mycobacterium sp.
CGGCGCAGGCGGCGCGGGTGGTCCGGGCATCGCCTCAAGGCCGGGGCCGCCCTCGGCACCGCGGACGTCGGGCAGCCCGCAGAACAAGAGCCAGCCGCCCAAGGCCGGAGCGCAGAACCCGCCCGCGTACGGGGCGAGCAACGGCTCGGTGCCTGCGTCGTACCGTGCCGGGTACGGCGACTACCTGCGCACCGCCGGTGTTGGGCAGATGGCCGCGGTGGCGTTACCGGGCGTCATGGGCATCCTCGTGCTCACCGGTGCCGGTGGCTTAGTGGGGTACCGGCAGGCCCGCGCGGGGCACGCCGTTCGGGTCAACGGCGCGGCGCGCTTCATGGGTTGATCGGAATAGTCGGCTTCAGCGTGGAAGGACGGGGATAGTGGACTCATCGAGAGGGGGTTTTGTATGCCAGCCCGTCGTGTCACACGCGCCGTCAGTGAGGTCCTCGATCTCGCACCGCGACGCGGTGAGGTATCGCTCGCACGTCTCGTGCAATCCGTCGCGGAGGACCGCGGTAGACCGATCGAGCTCAAGATGGCCGAGCTCCCGCCGGGGGTGTGCGGTCAGTGGCGGCAGCACGCCGACCGCGACGTCTTCCTCATCCAGCAGGGACTGCCCGCTGGGGACCGGACCCTGGCCCACGAACTCGGCCACCTGGTGCTCGGCCACGAGGGCATCTCCGTGGTCGAGGCCGCGAGAGACCTGACCGATTTCGCCAGCTCCGACCTCATCGGGTACATGCTCAACCAGCGGACCGGCTGCATGGGCCCCAGCGGTGAGGACCTCGAGCAGGAGGCCGAGGACTTCGCCGCCCTGCTCATCTATCGGCTGGGACGCTTGCCGTCCGATCGCGCGTCCATCGTGCAGGTGCGCCTCGGAGAGGCGTTTGGTTGATCATTTGGGTGATCGCCGGTCTCCTCGGATTGGCAACTGGCCTGCGCATCGGCTGGGCACTCGTCAACAAGCAGTCGCTCGTCAGCGCGGCGATGATCTTGGCGCTGGGCAGCCTCGGAATGGTGGCCGCGCTCAACTGGCAGCCCCTGACGCTGTTGATCGACACGTTGGTCCGGTGGCCGAACGTCTCCACGGTGTTGAGCCAGGTGGCCTTGATCTCCTGTGCCGCCGGCAGTTGCGTGATGATCACGTCGGCGGCCTCCGAACGCAAGCCGACGACGATCCGGCGCATCGCCATGATCCAGTACGGGGTGGCGGCCCTCATCGCGCTGCTGACACTGGCCGCGTTCTTCACCTCACCCCAGCAGCCGGAGATGGCGCCCCAGGAGTACCTGCGGCGCAATCTCGGGTCGGGTGCGATGACGCTGTCGTGGCTCCTGCCGCTGCTCTACGTCATGCTCGCGCTGACACTCGTGGCGTGGGCGGGTGTGCGCCACTCCAACCGCACGCGCCGCGGCCGCGCCCTGTTCGTGTTCACGACCGGCGTCGTGCTGATCGTGCTGGCCACCGCGTTCTTCCTGTTGAGAGCCGTCGGCACCACGAGCTTCATCGGCGTCGGCGCCGCGGCGACGCTGCTGGGATGCGCCATGCTCGTCGTGGCCAGCGGATCATTGTTGCCCAGCGTCGAGGACTGGTTCGGCGCGAGGCGCGAACTGCGGGTCATCCAGCCGCTGCTGGAGGAGTTGAGTCGCAGGCATCCCAACGTCGGAATCGGAGTCCGCCCGCGCGGACCGCTGCTGTTCCGCGTGGCCGAGCAGATGTCGCTGATCTCGGATGCGTTGTACCTGGAGGCCACTCGCGCGCTCGGGGGCGGTGAGGCCGTGGGGTCGACGGAAATGGACTACGACGAGTCGCCAACCGTGCCGCCAGAGGAACAGTCGCTTCGCATCGCTAAGTGGATTCACGCCGGCCGCGGCACCGACCGGGACTCGGCAGATGCCAAGTTCCCGGGTCCACATTGGCTAGGCCAACCGCCGTCGTATTCAGATCGCGAGTGGATCCTCGCCATCGCCAATCAGTATCGGACACTCGAGAACAAAGCCAGCGTTGCGGCGTCCTGACTGAGTCGCTTCGTCTATTCGCGGGACGCCGCAACGCAGTCGGCTCTGTGCCCGACTGGGCTAAACGTCGAGGTGCTCTTGACGACGAAGCTCGTCGACCTTCTGCACGAGGTCCTGCTGGGCCTCCGGGGACAGCCCGACGGTGCGCGCCGCAATACGGCGGATGCCCTCGTCGCGCATGCTGGCCAGCCAGGTCAGCTCCTTGTCGAGCTTCTCGTAGTACTCGTCGTCGGTGAAGTACGCCGGCTTGATGCGGAAGAAGTTGGCAAGCGCGGCCATGGTGGCCAACGATGGGTTGGTGCGGTTGCCTGAACGCAGTTGCGACAGGTACGGCGCCGACATCGTGATGCCCTCGGACTTGAGCGCGGCAATGACCTCGGCCGAGGTGTGCGGGCCGCGTCCCGGCGGGTAAACGGTGTCGAACAGGCGGTTCAGCCTGGCGGAAAAAGTCATGCTCATCGGTCTGTCCTCCACTTAGCGTTACGAGCGGTCATCCTTGGCGTCGTATTTGCTGATCATCGTAGCGAGAGTTCTGCTGACAGCCAAGTGCAAACCGCCGAAAAGTCCGTCATACCCCACGTCACTGCCCATCGCTGTGTCGTCTAGCAGCGATTATCGTCAGCGTGGACGTCGCCGGAGTGCAGCACCGCTAAGCTAATAATAACGCTCGAGTTGTTTTGCCCGGTTCTTCTGGGGCTCGCGCATCCACTCCAACGGCTCCCTTCGTGCCGCCCGGCAATCTGCCAACGGTCCGGGCACGACGACATCGGCAATTTGCTCAAGAAGTGAGATGTCTCGGCGACCGGTAGCTGTCGAGGCTCCTTTCGCGCACGTCAATGAGCGAGCGGAGCGAGCGGACTTGGCGGTGTCCTTCGTGCGGGTGACAGTAGCCAATGGGTAGGTCGCCGGATGTCGACGACGAATCGAGCACGAGCGGGGCATTCGGGGCTGCGCCGTGGGCGTGTCACGACCCCGCGACCCGGGGCGGCCCGATCCTCAGCGGCGCTCGGCGGTGGAGACGACTCTCACGCCGCCAGCAGCATGGCGAGGACGGCGGTATCGGGATGAGTGATCGGGTCGACGCCCACCCGGCTGACCATCGAGGTGATCGTGCCGTCGGACTCTGCTTCCACCCAGGCGGCGCGATGGTCGAGACCGAGGTGCGGCAGGCCGGGGAGTAGCACGCACCCCGACGCCGCACCCACGCATTCCGGCAGTGACGGCATCGTCTCCGACGGCGGGTGCAGCATCAACAAGGCGGGCGGTTGCCGTCGTGCGAAGTAGCCCGGCGGAATGGCCGACTCGCCGACCACGGTGCCCTCGGCCATGACGAGGCCGACCGTGCCCGGCGCGGGCTCGTCGGGGAGTTCCTCACGGACTCCGAAGATCGTCGACGTCGAGAGCAACCCGGGAAGTGAGGCCACCCGGACGGCGACCATCAGCAGCTGTGCCCATTCCTTCGTCGAGTCGGGCCACCGGCCCGAGACGACGAAACCCTTGAGTGATCCACCTGAGTGGAAGGGTGCGACTTCGACGGCTCCATGGGATCCGGTGTCCATCCTCGCCTCCGATCGGTGCGCATTGGTGCCGCCCGACACGGCTGTGGGTCGATTCCGACAGGATGCGGTAGGCACGGGTTAGCACGCAAGAGGACACGACTGCCAGTAATACAATGGATACACGGCTGAGCAGGCCGCCGCGGCCGTCGCGCCGTGCGGAGACCGTCCACACCACGCGGTAGGAGCTCGCGACGGGTACCCAGCCGAACCGTCGAGAGTCAACGACGCCGGGGGCGTGGAGATTGTCGGAACGGGCTTCGAACGTCGCATCGCGACCGGCGCCCCGCACGTCGCCGACGCGCTTTACGAGCCATCGCGAGGGCAGTGTCGGGTCTGCGAACACCCGTACCTGGCCACGTCGAGCACGGCCGAAGCGCAGCGCGAGTAGCCCGTCGCCGGGCCGAAGCGTGGGGCGCATCGAATCCTCCACGACCGCGAATCGGCGCAATGGCGAGCGTCGCGAAGGATGGTTGCCTGCCATGGCATGAGGGTAAGTTAGGCCCATGCTTCTTCGACTCTTCACCAACGCAACCCCCGCCCACGCCCACTGCGACCTGTACTGCGGTGTCTACGACCCAGCCCAGGCCAAGATCGAGGCGCTCTCGTGCCTGAAGACGCTTCAGAAGTTCCACGACTCGGACGACGATCATTTCCGCACCCGTGCCATCCTCATCAAGGAGCAGCGTGCCGAAGAGGTCAAGCATCACCTGATGGTGTTGTGGGCGGACTTCTTCACCAAGGAACACTTCGAGCAGTTCCCGAACCTGCACCAGCTGTTCTGGGATGGCGTTCACGGTGCCGGCGACGTCAAGAAGTCGACTGACGTCGCCGTCGCCGAGAAGCTGCTCGCGACCATCGACGAGATCTCCGACATCTTCTGGCAGACCGAGAAGGCCAAGGGCATGGGGGTCTACCCGCCCGCCTGATTCACGCCGCTCACGACGAAGGCCGGTTCCGCACTTGCGCGGAACCGGCCTTCGTCGTCGAAGCGAACGGAACTAGGGGTTCAGGTCAGAATGATGAGGGCGAGGACACCGAGCAGGACCAGCGCGATCAACCCTGCTCGCAGGCAAGCCATCAGTTGGCTGTGCGTATAGACGTAGGAGGAGGTGTTCCATTCGGAAGGCGGTACGGCCCCGGGCCCCAGCGGATGCGATGCCATCAACAGCTCCTGACCTGCGCGATCAAACCTTGTCCACCGTGAGATGTGTCACAACCAATCGTGGTGATCGCGATCATAGTCCCTTTCTGGATCTGCGAAAAACGGGGTCACGGCGCGAGTCGAGGCGGCGTCGGTGTCGGACCCGGCGGGTCTTGAATGGTTAGGCCCGACGACGCTTTTCGCTCGCCGCCGGGAAACCTGTTGATCACTTGGCGATGCGACCACAGCGTTATCCCCAGTCGGTTCCAGGTAAACGACACATTCACCGGTTCAGAGGCTTTTTCGCAGTTTCGTGCCTGTGGATGAACTCATGGAAACTGTGGATAGGTGGTCGATTGCTGGAGCCGCCGTGCCAGCATGGAGTGCGGGTCCCGTGAGCGGGACGTCGACGGAAGGCCGATGGCAAGCAATGACGACGAGGTGGCTAGGCAGTGAGTGACGGCGAAGTCGGGGAAGCTCAGATCACCGACATCCCCGCGACGTTCGATCAATCAGTGGTGTTGCTCGACGTCCGCGAGGACGACGAGTGGCAGCGCGGCCACGCCGAGGGCGCGCAGCACATCCCGATGGGCGACGTTCCCGCCCGCATCGGAGAGATCGACATGGATGCCACGCTGTACGTGGTGTGTCACGCAGGCGGTCGATCGCAACGGGTGGCGCAGTATCTCGCCCGCAACGGATACGAACCGATCAACGTGGCAGGGGGCATGCTGGCCTGGACGGAGGCCGGACGGACGGTCGTCACCGACGACGGCGCTGCGGGCACGGTCTGACGGACCGTAGGCTGATTGCGTGATCCAGGTCTGTTCACGGTGCGCCACGCGATGGAACGTGCGCGACCGTCAGCGTGTCTGGTGCCCGCGCTGCCAGGGCTCGCTGCTCGCTCCGTCGGCGGAGCCCGAACCCCAGTGGTCGGCCCGGCCCTCCAACGTCTCTCAGCCGGGGGCCGGTGGTGCCCCGCCACGCCTCCCGACCGGTTACTACTGGATCGCGGTGCGGCCAGGAGCAGCGCCGCCGCCCCGCCGTGTGCGTCGCCCACTGGGGCCGACGCCCCGATACTCGGTCATCCCGAGATGGGGTCTTCAGGACCATTTCGACGCGGCCGCGCCGACACAGGAGGTCGAACCGCCGAGGGTGTCGACGCGGATGGTGCAGGCCACGGTGCTGATCACGATGATCGCGCTCGCGTTCGCCGTGGTGGTTCACCTCGCCAACTACGCGCTGTTGCTCTACAACCGCTCGACTCTGCTCAACCCGATCGTCGCGGGGGTGGCGACGTGGGCGGGTGTCGCAGCCAGCGTGTTGGCCTTCTTTGCGTTGATCGCCACCACGGTGGTGCTGACCAACTGGCTGATCGCCCGGCGGGCGGTCGCCTTCGCGCGTCACGAGATGCCGGATCCGCGCCCGGCATGGCAGCTGTGGTTGGGCTGCCTGCTGCCGTTGGTCAATCTCTTCTGGGCGCCGGTGTTCGTGATTGAACTGGCCAGGGTCGAAGGTCGCGTGACGTGGCTGCGCACCCCCATCGTCGTGTGGTGGTGCGCATGGTGGATGAGCTTCCTCGTGTCGGTGTTCGCCTTCGTCACCAGTTTCACGCGTGACGCGCAGGACATCGCCAACAACACGGTCGCCGTCATCATCGCCTACCTGACGGCGCTTGCCGCGCTGTTGTTGGCCGCGAAGATGTACCGCGCCTTCGAGCATCAAGCCGTCGATCGGCCGGTCAAGCGGTGGGTCATCGTCACCGAGGAACCGCGGAGCCATGGGACGGCACCGCAGGACGCCGAACCACGGGACCCCGAGCCACGCGACGCCGAGCCGGAATCGTCGCCTCGAGTTGAGTCCGACCGGGAAGAACCGGCAGCATAGGTTCATGACTTCGGCCGACGGAGCACTCGGCGGCCACCCGTTCGTGGTGGCGCACCGCGGGGCGTCGGCAAAGCGCCCCGAGCACACGATCGCCGCCTACGATCTCGCGCTGCGCGAGGGTGCCGACGGCGTCGAGTGCGACGTGCGCCTGACACGCGACGGCCACTTGGTGTGCGTCCACGATCGGCGCATCGACCGTACGTCGAACGGCACCGGCCTGGTCAGCGAGATGACACTTGCCGAGTTGCGTGAATTGGACTACGGCACTTGGCATTCGAGCTGGCGGGCAGACGGCAGTCACGGTGACACCGGTCTGCTCACCCTCGATGACCTCATCTCGCTGGTCCTCGATTGGCATCGGCCGGTCAAGATCTTCATTGAGACCAAGCATCCCGTGCGCTACGGCGCGTTGGTGGAGAGCAAGGTGCTCGCCCTGCTGCACAGGTACGGCATCGCCTCACCGGCGTCGGCGGACCTGGCCCGTGCGGTCGTGATCTCCTTCTCGGCGGCTGCGGTGTGGCGGATCCGCCGCGCGGCGCCCATGTTGCCCACGGTGCTGCTCGGTGACACGTCCCGGTATCTGGGCGGCAGCGCTGCGACGACCGTCGGCGCCACCGCAGTGGGACCGTCGATCGCCACGCTGCGCGAGCACCCCGAACTCGTCGACCGGGCGGCCGCCCACGGCAGGGCCCTGTACTGCTGGACGGTGGACCACTACGAAGACGTCCGTTACTGCCGCGACGTCGGCGTGGCATGGGTGGCCACGAACCATCCGGGCCGCACCAAGGACTGGCTGCAGCACGGGCTGACGGAGGCGGGGCTCGACCAGCCGGACGGCTAGGGGTTCGCCCTAGGTGCCGCTGGCGTCGAGCACGTCCTGCGGCACCGCGGTATCGGTCGCCAGCGCATGGAAGAGGCGAGTGGCCGCATCGGTGTTCCACAAGACGACGGAACCCGAGTCACCGCTGTTGAACTCGCCGATCGGGACCGTGGTGGTGACCACGGTTCCATGGAGCGCCCACGCCAGTCGGGCCAGATCCCAGACGTGGGCGCCCTCGTCGACGGTCACGGCGCCCGATGCCGCGTGGGTCATCGGATACCAGCGCAGCGGGTTCAGGAAGACTGCAGGGCTGGCGGCGCGGCGCATCAGAGTCGCCATGAACTGCCGCTGGTTGGTCATCCGATCGAGATCGGCGCGGGGCGTCGCCCGCGTCCGGACGTAGCCCAGCGCGCTGCGACCGTCCAGCTTCTGACATCCGGCGGGGAGATCGATGCCCGCCAGCGGGTCGCTGATCGGCTCCGGTGGGCACATCGTGACGCCTCCCACCGCGTCGACCATGACGGCGAACCCGTCGAAGCCGATCTCGGCGTAGTGGTCGAGTCTTAGGCCCGTCGCCTGTTCGACCGTCTGCGCCAGCAGGGGCGCACCATCCAGTGCGAATGCAGCGTTGACCTTGTCCTCGCCGTGCCCGGGTATCGGGAGGTAGGAATCGCGTGGGATGGAGACCATCGTGGTCGGGACGTCCGACCCGAGGCCGGGGACGTGGACCAGCAGAATCGTGTCGGTACGACCGTTGCCGACGTCGCCTCCGGTGGCGAGTTCGGCCTGCTGCTCTTCAGTCAGGTCCTGACGGCTGTCCGACCCCACCAGCAGCCAAGTGGTCCCGCTGCCGGCAGGCGGCCGGTCGGGAAGAGCGGTGAGCGCCGGGATGCGGTGCAGCGAGGTGTCGATCCACAACCCGGTGCCGACGATCGCCAACACGACGACGAGCAGAAGGGCGACCAGGATGCGTCCCCAGCGCCGCTTCCGCTTGGGTTTCGGGGCGCGGGCCTGGGGTGGCGGACTACGCGGAGGTGGAGGGCGGTTCGCGGGTGGGGGTGGTGGTCGGTACCTCGGTGGCGGCGGTGGCGGCGGTCGTGCCGGTACCCGCTGCGGAGCGATCGGCTGGGTGGCATCCGGCGGCCGCACCGGGGGCGGGGGCCGGTGGTTGGGGTCGCGCCGGATGACCTGTGACGGTTCCTGAGGCGGCCGGGGGCGCCGCGGGTCGGGCCCTGGGAAGGGCGGCCGGTACTCGGTCACAGGATGAATGTACGTGCAGGAAGGGGCTCGATCGGCCGCGATCAATCAAGCCAGCCGAGGTGCCCGGCGAGCAGCGCGTAGCCCACGTAGGCGACGGCGTCGATGAGGCCGTGTGCCACGATCAGCGGCCACAGGCGTCCCGTGCGTTGCCACGCGTAGCCGAAGACGAGGCCCATCACCACGTTGCCGACGCCCGCACCGAACCCCTGATACAGGTGGTAGGCGCCCCGCAGCAGGCTGGAGGCCACCAGCACGACGACGGGGGACATGCCGAGTTGTCGCAGCCGCGTCATGAGGAACGCGACGACGATGACCTCCTCGGCCCAGCCGTTCGCGAAGGCCACCGCCAGCAGCAGGGGGATGCGCCACCACGTGTCGCCGAGCTCGGACGGCACGACGGCCACCCCGATGCCCAGGGCCCGACCCGCGACGTAGAGGCCGAGGCCGGGTATGCCGATGAGAGCCGCGAGGCCCAGGCCACCGAGCAGATCCGAACGCCAGCGGAACCGTCCGAGTCCGATGCGACTGGGGCCGAAACCGCTGCGCCACAACAGGTATACGCCTAGCAGTCCCCAGGCGACGAGCTGGACCACCGACGCCAGATTGAGTGCCAGATTGATCAGGTCGATGGGGGAGAGCTTGCGGTTGAGTGCCACCTTCTGGCCGGAGAGGCCGAGGATGACCGCTTCGGTCAGGCTGACGAGGGCCGTGTACGCGGAGAGCCCGAAGGTCACGGCGAGGACGACCGCGACTTCGAGCCGGATGGCCCGTTTGCGTGGATCGGGCATTAGCTCGTCGGTCGGCCCAGTCACGGAGCTACGGTAGCCGCCTGCCGAGGATGGCTAGATGCGACGGGCGCGCACCCCGTTGAGGAAGGGGCACCCCATCAGCATGCGGATGGCCTGGCTGAGTCCCGTGACGTCGTCGACGGGCTTGGTGAACGGCAGCCGCACGTCGTGGTCGCCATCCTCCGACTGGACGCGGAGCTGGACGCCATAGCGGTCGAGCCCGAGCGGGCGCACCCGGCCGCGCCGCAGTGGCGACGGGAGTCGGTTGGCCAGGCGGTCGACCACGTCGCGGTGCGACGACTCGAGATGCTGCAGCCAGCCGGACTCCAGGGCGCAGAAGGGGTCCGGCTGGGCGTCGAGCAGGGTGCCGACGCCGACGGACTCCGCGCCGGTGGAGTCGGCGACCACGACGGAGTCGATCTCGAGGCGAACCAGGGCATACGGGGTGTCGCCGCCGGCCGCCTGCTCGGTGCCGGTATTCACCCGCAGCAGAGCGGCAGTTCGGGCTCTTTGCGGCGATCAGGTCGAGTAGGCCCGCCACTGATCCACACCAGGGAGCGCACCGGTTCGCGCAGCGGCAGCGGCGCGTCGTCGGTCATCTCCAGCACCGCGTGGACGCCGGCCGCGCCCGCGGTCAGGACCATGGCGGCCACCAATCCGTCCGCGGGCACCGTGATGGCGAACGATCCGTCGTCGAGCAGGTGATGCAACGGCGTCGGGGCGGGCTCCAGGCCCTCCATGGCCAGCATGGCGCCCCTGCCACGCGCGCAGGGCGCCACGGATCCGCTCGGCAGTCGTGGGGACCGCTAGGGACGTTCCTGCCGTCGCGTCGATCATCGCGTCCGCCCTTCGTCGAGTGAGGTAACCCTAATTTAGGCTAGCCTCACTGAATCCCGCAAGGCTGAGGCAAATGCCTCCGAGGGCGACCCTGGCCGAGCCGATAGTGTTGAGCCGTGTCACGCGTCGCCTACCTAGGTCCGGAAGGGACCTTCACCGAAGCGGCGTTGTTGCAGATGGCGGCCGGTGGCGTGATACCCGGCGCGTCGGCAGGGGACTCCGAGCTCACCCCACTGCCGTGCGACAGCGCCGAGGGTGCGCTCGCCGCCGTCCGCGCTGGCGCCGCCGACTACGCCTGCGCGCCGATCGAGAACTCGATCGATGGCTCCGTCGTCCCGACGATGGACAGCCTCGCGGTGGGCGCACCGTTGCAGATCTTCGCCGAGCTCACCCTCGACGTCGCCTTCAGCATCGCCGTCCGCGCCGGCACCCAGGCGACGAGCGTCGAGACGATCGCGGCCTTCCCCGTCGCCGCGGCACAGGTGAAGCGGTGGCTGGCCGAACACCTCCCCGACGCACACACGGTGCCCACCACGTCAAACGCCGCCGCCGCTCATGACGTCGCGGAGGGGCGGGCCGATGCGGGCGTCAGCACGGCGCTCGCCGCGCAGCGCCTGGGCCTGGTCACACTGGCCGACGGCGTCGTCGACGAGGCCAACGCCAGAACCAGATTCGTCCTCGTCGGCCGGCCAGCACCGCCTCCGGCCCGCACCGGGACCGACCGCACGTCGGTCGTCCTGCGGCTCGACAACGTTCCGGGCGCGCTGGTCTCGGCGATGACCGAGTTCGCGATCCGTGACATCGACCTCACCCGGATCGAATCCCGGCCCACTCGAATCGAATTGGGTACCTACGTCTTCTTCCTCGACTGCGTCGGGCACATCGATGACGATCCGGTCGCCGAGGCACTTCGGGCGTTGCATCGACGTTGTGCCGATGTGCGGTATCTGGGTTCCTGGTCGATCGGCGCGGCGGACGGTGGTCCCATCGGGGCAAGGCCGCCGGTGACAGACGAGGCCGCCGAATGGCTGGCCGGACTGCGAGAGGGGCGCGCCCGATGACCGGTCGACTGGTACTCGTCCGCCACGGACAGTCGCACGGCAACGTCGCCCGTCGGCTGGACACCCGGCCGCCCGGTGCGGCGCTCACGGAGTTGGGCCACGAGCAGGCGCGGACGTTCGGCCGCGACTGGGAGCACCCCGTAGGGCTGGTCGCGCATTCCACGGCGTTGCGTGCGGCCGAGACGGCGGCGAAGATCGGCGAGCACCTCCGGTTGAGCACCGTGGAGTTGGACGGCATCCACGAGGTTCAGGTCGGCGATCTGGAGAACCGGAACGACGACCAGGCTCACGACGAGTTCAACTCCACCTACCGCCTCTGGCAGGCAAGGGAGCTGGAGATCCCACTCCCCGGCGGTGAGAGCGGCCAGCAGGTGCTCGAACGATACCTGCCGGTGGTGACGCAACTGCGGCTGCGGTACCTCGACGACCATGCGTGGACGGGCGACGTGGTGGTGGTCAGCCACGGCGCCGCGATCCGATTGGTGGGGTCTGTGCTGGCGGGGGTCGACCCCGGCTTCGCACTCGAGCACCATCTCGCCAACACGGAGTGCGTGGTGCTGAGCCCGATCACCGACGGCCGGTGGAGCTGTGTTCAGTGGGCGGCGCTGACGCCTCCGTTCGAACCGGTCGAGCACCCCGACGAGGAAGCTTTGCATCCCGTCGACCCGATGGGCTGAGTCAGCTCAAGACGCTGCCCAGGCGGCGATGGTCTCCGCACACGCGCACCCGACGGCGTCGCAATCGATGCTGAACGCGTGCAAACCGTCGGGGGTGGCGCAGTCATCGGTGCACTCGATGGCGGACGAGGCGTGGTGGACGACGGTGCCATGACAGTGTTCGAGGCCCTCACGGCACTCGCGACACACACCGGTCATGAATCCGTTTCTAGCACCGCCCACCGACGAATCACAGTTGCCGCGCGGGGTTTTGGTGCCCGGGTCACGCCCAGCCGAGTTCGTGGAGCCGCTCGTCGTCGATCCCGAAGTGGTGGGCGATCTCGTGGATCACGGTCACGGTGACCTCGTCGACCACGTCACGGTCGGTCTCGCAGATGTCGAGCAGCGCGTGGCGGTAGATGGTGATGGTGTCCGGCAGCGAACCGAAGTACGTCGAGTCGCGCTCGGTCAGGGCGATGCCCTCGTACAGCCCCAGGAGGTCTGGTTCGTCGGGGTGGCGGTCTTCGACGAGAACGACGACGTTGTCGATCGCCTTGGCAAGCTCGGGCGGGATCTGGTCCAGGGCGTCGGACACCAACTCGTCGAACCGTTGCGGGCTCATCCGAACGGCCATCGGCGGCTACTAAGGCGGGCCGGGCAGCACCGGTGCGGGCGGGGGCGGCACGGCGGCCGGATCGCCTGCTGGCGGCGGCGGTGCTGCGCCGTCCTGCGGCGGCCCCTGACCGTCTGCCGGCGGCCCCGGTGGCGGCGGAGGGCCGTTCAGGAACGTGTTGCCCTGCGGCGGTGGCGTCGCCCCGGAGGAGGTGGGTGCCGACGTGCTCTGGGTCTGCGTCGGCCCGACCTGCTGCTGGCCCGGCAGGTGGTTGGTTCCCTGACTGCTCTGGTCACTTTGATCGCTGAGGTCAATCTGCGACGACACCTGGGACGACGTGTCGACCGGCGGCAGCGGGATCGGCGGCATGTCCAGCCGTTCCTCCGGGATGTCCGGCACGGCGACGGGCGGCTGACCGTTGATCAGCAGCGGCCCCTTGGCGCTGTTGAGGAGGGTCGACCACCCGCCGTTGCCCAGCGTCGCGCCGATGCTGCAGGACACCTGCTTGCTCCCCGCGGTCCAACTTGGCAGCGAGATCGTGCTGTAGATCAGCGTCAGGGTGGTCTTCCGCAGTGCGATCGGTGCCAGGTAGGCGTCGGTCATCTGCGTGCACGAATCCTTGACGAACTGGTCCTGGTCGCCGTCGGGTGGTACCGGACCGGGGAACTTCCCGGCCAGGTTGACCGACCCGGTGACCTCCATGGCGTGCGGCTTCGCACAGTCCACGGGAATGTCCGTCGGCTGGTTGGCGGCCGGGTCGATGCCGAGACACGTTCCGGCGGGCCAGATCTTCGACTGGTCGATGTCGGCGACCTTGCCTGCGAACGCCAGTTGGTGATTGTCCGGGCCGGCCAGTTGAAGGCCGCACAGCATGCGCCGCTCGTCTGCCTGGCGCCACGCCTTGTCACCAGACCAGACCAGGCTGACGCTGAAACGGCCGTTGGGGTCGTACTTCGCGCCGAGGTACTGACGTGCCGCGGCCTGGCACTGTTCCTGGCTGATCTGCTTGATGCGGGCCTCGGATGGCGGCGCGGCGTCGGGGCCGTACTCGGTACCGGGGAACGTCCTCATGTCGATGGTCTCGGCGACCTCGAAGCGGTGCTCGTCCTTGCAGTCGACGATCTGCGCGGCGTCGGGCACCTGCTCGGGCCAGTTCAGGCAGGTACCGCTGACGGCTTGGTCGAAGGTGTCGTTGCCGCGCGGGCCGCCGCCCAGAGCCGTCGAGCCGGCGTTGAGTCCGATCGGAAGCCCGGGGTGTCCGCCACCGGGGAGCGCGGTGATGACACCGGCGATGAGAAGACCACCGAGCGCCGTCAGCAGCAGTGCGCGGCGGGTCGGGGCGGCCTGCAGACTGTGCCACCACACCGGGCGGCCCGGCGGCTTCTCAGCGTCGCCTGCCGCCTGGGTCGTACCCAGTTCAGAGGTGGTGGGTGCATCCAACATCGGGTCCATTGTGACAGGCGCGCCAAGCCTCGTGACAAGAGATGCAGTTGTAACGTTATGTGGTTGTGCCCCGGCGCCCGTGTTTGCCGGTGAATCCGTCGTCATTCCCAAGCCCGGGTGCCCCGCGACCGACGGGCCGAACGTAGGGTTTTCCTCGTGATCGACCTCAAGCTGCTGCGTGACGATCCCGCCCGGGTCCGTGCGTCGCAACGGGCGCGGGGCGAGGACCCCGCCCTCGTCGACGTGCTGCTGGATGCCGATGCGACGAGGCGTTCCGCGATCTCCACGGCCGACGGTCTGCGGGCCGAGCAGAAGGCGGCGAGCAGGAGCGTCGCCGCGGCGTCCGCCGACGAACGGCCCGCCCTGCTGGCTCGTGCCAAGGAACTCGCAGAGGGCGTCAAGGCCGCCGAAACGGAGCAGGCCGCGGCCGAGTCTACGTTCACGGCGGCGCACATGGCGATCTCGAACGTCGTCATCGAGGGTGTCCCGGCAGGAGGAGAGGACGACTTCGTGGTGCTCGACGTCGTGGGCGAGCCGCCCGCGATCGACGACCCCAAGGACCATCTCGAGATCGGCGAGTCGCTCGGGCTGATCGACATGCAGCGCGGCGCCAAGGTGTCCGGCTCACGCTTCTACTTCCTCACCGGTTTCGGCGCGCTGCTGCAACTGGGCCTGATGCAACTCGCCGTCAAGCTCGCGACCGAGAACGGCGCCACCCTCCTCATCCCGCCCGTGCTGGTGCGTCCCGAGGTGATGTCCGGCACCGGGTTCCTCGGTGCGCACGCCGACGAGGTCTACAAACTCGAGGCCGACGACATGTACCTGGTCGGCACGTCGGAGGTGCCGCTGGCCGGTTACCACGCCGACGAGATCATCGACCTGTCCGACGGGCCGCGATTCTATGCAGGGTGGTCGTCGTGCTTCCGGCGCGAGGCGGGCAGCTACGGGAAGGACACCCGCGGCATCATCCGCGTGCACCAGTTCGACAAGATCGAGGCCTTCGTCTACTGCAAGCCGGAGGACGCCGAGGCCGAGCACCAGCGACTGCTGGGCCTCGAGCGTCAGATGCTCGCGCAGATCGAGGTGCCCTATCGGGTGATCGACACGGCGGCAGGCGACTTGGGCTCGTCGGCGGCCCGCAAGTTCGACTGCGAGGCCTGGGTCCCCACGCAGGGGACATACCGGGAGTTGACGTCGACGTCGAACTGCACCACGTTTCAGGCGCGACGCCTGTCCACCCGCTACCGCGACGACAACGGCAAGCCGCAGATCGCGGCGACGCTCAACGGCACGTTGGCCACGACGCGTTGGCTGGTCGCCATCCTGGAGAATCACCAGCAACCGGACGGCAGCGTCCGGGTCCCGGAGGCACTAGTGCCCTACGTCGGAAGGTCGGTGCTCGAACCGTGACGGAACCCACGATGATCGAACTCGACGACGACGCGCTGCGGACGTGGTTCGGCTTCGGCGTGGCAGGCAACTTCGCCGGCCACCTCGAGCAGGCCGGCGAGGCCGCCGATTTCGTCAACGTGACCAGCGAGGGAACAGCACCGAAGGGCATCTTCCCCTGGTACGCACCGGGTTCGGATACGTTCCTCGGCGAGTTCCCGCTGTCGCACGACTCGATCCTGCTCCCCGACAGCGACACCCCGCTCAATCTGCAGATCGAGCCGGAGGTCGGACTGGCCTGTCACGTGACCTGGCAGGGGGACACCGTGGTGTCGCTGCAACCGTTCGCGCTCGGTGCGTTCAACGACTGCTCGATCCGACGTCCCAACGCCCCGAAGATCAGCCACAAGAAGAACTGGGGCGCGGCGTCCAAGGGCGTGGCGGCGCAGTTCTTCGACATCGGCGATCTGACGCCCGACGGGCCCACGTCGACGTTGCGGCTGGTGTGCCACCTGCGCACCGCCGACGGCGAGGAACGTGACTACGGCGTGGACAGTCCGCTGCTCGGATACTCCTACTACGGCGAAGTCCTGCTTGACTGGATCACCGAGCGTCTGGCCAACCAGAAGGGTTCGGCCGAGACCCCACTCGAGGACGTCGGGGCGCTGATGGTCGCGGCCGGGCATCCGTCCAACGTGTTGATCGGCATCGGCGCGACGCGCTACACCGAACTCGGTGAATCGACCTTTCTGCTGCCCGGTGACGAGGCGATCGTGCGCGTGTACGACACCGCGTCCGACGCTTTCTCCGAACTGCGCCAAGTGGTTTCGTCCCGCTAGGAGGTCCGATGGCTGGCGTTGCGGTATCCCAACTGTGGCGGTTCCCGGTTAAGTCGATGGGTGGACACCGGGTCGATGCGGCGCGCGTCGACCGACGCGGTGTGCATGCCGACCGGCTGTGGGCGGTCCGCGACGTGGAGAACGACGTCACCGCTTCGGCGCGGCGCCTGCCCAAGCTGCTCGGCTGTTCGGCCGCCTACGTCACCGAGCCGGCGGCCGACGCGGGCCCCGGCAACGTGCCCGAGGTCACGATCACCTTCCCCGACGGCGTCGAGTGCTCCAGTTCGGACCCCGCGGTGCACCGGTTGCTCTCCGAGTTCGTTGGCCGCGAGGTTCGGTTGACCGCGCTGCCACCGCTGGACGACACCAGCAGGCACCGCCTGTCGCTGCAGCAGTCCAAGGCCAACTTCTCGGCGGCGGAGGTGCGCCGCGACTTCGGTCTGTCTGAGTCCGAGGCCCTGCCCGATACCACGATGTTCACGGCCAAGCAGATCCTGACACTGGCGCGGTTCTCCACGCCGCCAGGCACTTTCGTCGATCTTGGGCCCCTTCACCTGATGAGCTCGACGAGTCTGACGTCTCTGTCGGCGAGCGACGAACCGTATGACGTGCGACGGTTCCGGCCCAACGTCCTCGTCGACGTCGATCAACCCGACGGAGAGTTTCCCGAGTCGGCGTGGGTGGGCGGCGACGTCGAGATCGGCTCGGCCACACTGCGCGTCACGATCCCGACGATCCGCTGCGTCGTGCCCACCAGGCCGCAGCCCGGCATCGACCTAGACCGTGGACTCACGCGCCGGCTGGTCGTCCGCACCGATCGCTTCCTCGGGGTGTACGCCGACGTGGCGCGACCCGGTCTGCTACGTGTCGGCGACACGGTGTCGATCGAGACCGCTGCGCCACCGAGTTCCAGCCGGCGGGTGTTGACGGCGGCGAGCAAGGCCGCGACACGTCAGGTGCAGCGACTGCTCGAGGCAACCGTGCTGCGCGCGAGGGGCTAATCGCCCAGCAACTCGTCGAGGACGGCGATGAACTCCTTGGCCCGCAATGGCGTGAAGGCAGGACTGGGGCGGGTGCCGGCGACGTCGAGGGTCACCAGCGTCGACTTGATCGGGCGCCAGATGTCCAGCGGGAGCCAGCGGCGCAGATCCGAACTGCCCCAGATCCGAAAGCGGTTGAGCACCAGGCCCAGCGACTCCGCCCGGTATCCGCGCACCGTCCGCAGCGGGATGACCTTCGAGGTACCCGACGGAAAGTGGTAGCGGCGCAACGTGATCGCCTGACGGTCCAGCTGAATCAGGCCGTCGTCGTACGTCGGGTGCGTGTTCATGGCCCGACTCCCGCTAGCTCCGGTCCTCGCTCGTTCCTCACTCGCGATCGTCTTCGGGCTGGCTCACGCCTTGGCGCTCCTGAGCTCGTGCCCCTTGGACGTCAGGCACCGGCCGTTGGTCAGATTCCACGACCAGCCGTGCAGGTTGCACGTCAACGTCGTGCCGTCGATGACGCCGAACTTCGACAGGTCGGCCTTGAGGTGCGGGCACCGGCGCTGGATCTCCCAGCCGTCCAACGTGATCGACGCAGAGTCGTCGTGGGCTTCGGCGAACCAACCGTCCGCATAAGCGATGCGCTCGTCGGTCAGGCACTTGAAGAACGTGTACAGATACTCGTTGTAGCCACCCACGCGCCACGCCTTGAAGCGCGTCGAGAGGAAGATCGTGTTGACCCAATCCGGCTCGTCATCGCGCAGCACCGTGCGAACCAACTCGGGGGCGATCTCGAAGCCGTAGCGGAACTTCTCGTCCGAAATCGCCTCGCGCACAACCCGTTTCGGGAAGTCCAGCACTACCGTTTCCGGGCCCATCCGGAGTGCGACGGGGTAGCCGATGCCGTCGCAGATCTGGTCGCTCTGCGACATGATCGGCTCGAACTTGGCTCGTAGCGGTTCCAGCAGTGATTCGCCTGCGGCGGGGGCCCAGGTGGCCTTTTCGGCGGCCAGCATCGGAGCCATCCGCTGCGCGTACTCCTCGATGTAGGCGGCCTTGCCGGTCGTGAAGATCGTCTCCGGGTCGGCGAGCGGGTGGGTGCGCGAATTCAGCTGCGAGCCGGTGAGATCCGCTGCGGAGCCGGGGATCATCAACAGGCCGCCGTCGCGTCCGTGGGTGCGCATCTGGTCGAGGAAGACGACCTGGTCGGGAAAGATGTTGGCCCGGTCGCCGTGGTCGTCGTTGAGGTCGCGGAGCGCAGGATCGAGAAAGCACGGCGGGCCGGCCGACGGGACCACCCAGGTGGCGTCGACCTGCGCGATGTACTGCCGGCAGCGGTCCATCTGACGCTGGCGCTTCTGGATGCCGAACGCCTCCTTGGCCCGGTCGGGCATGTCGTAGACCATCGGGTACCAGATCGCACCGGAGTACTGCAGCATGTGCACATCGACGTGCCCGAAAGCCGACTCCAGCACTTCAAGATCAACGGGGCGCGAATCGTTCATGTTGAACGCGACCGTTTCTCCGTCCGAGACCACCAGTCCGGAATCACCGATGGGTCCGTCGACCGGTGCGCGCAGCGCGATGATCATCACGTCGAGATCACCCTTCGGCCCGGTGACGCGGTGCTTCACCGAGTTGGTGGTCTCGAAGAACCGGTGGAAGCCAAGTGCCTCCAGCGCGCGGCGCAGGTCGGGCACCGGGTAGTCCGGCAGCAGGACGACGGCGTCCTTGTTGACGTGGGCCGACAGAAGCGCCGGATCGAAGTGGTCCTTGTGCAGATGGCTGACGTAGAGGTAGTCGCAGTCGCCCAAGCCGTCCCAGTCCAACTGACTGTTGTCCGGGAAGGGAAACCACGACGCGAAGTAGGCGGGGTTGACCCACGGATCGCAGAGGATGCTCCCGGCGGTGGTGTCGATCCGGAAGCCTGCATGTCCGACACTTGTGACCTGCACGTATTGCCTTCCCTGCGGGGTATGCGCCGGATCGATCCTACCCGGGGCGCGCGGGTCCACTCGTACGGCGCTCCTCGAGCGCGACCTTTCCATCCGGTCCGCGAGGTGGCAGCACTAGGCTAGCGGTCGTGGAGCCGGTTTACGGAACTATCATCAACCTCGCCCGCTGTGTGTTTCGGCTGCAGGGGCTGACGTTCACCGTCGCCGGTGTGGAGAACCTACCCGTCACGGGCGGTGCCGTCATTGCGATCAACCACACCAGCTACTTCGACTTCACCTTCGCGGGACTGCCCGCCTTCAAGCAGGGCCGCGGCCGCAAGGTGCGCTTCATGGCCAAGCGCGAAGTCTTCGACAGCAAGATCACCGGTCCCATCATGCGCAGCCTGCGCCACATTCCGGTGGACCGCGACAGCGGCGCGGCCTCCTTCGCCGAGGCCTGCCAGAAGCTCAAGGAAGGCGAGTTCGTCGGCGTCTACCCCGAGGCGACGATCAGCAGAAGCTTCGAGATCAAGGAGTTCAAGTCGGGTGCCGCGCGCATGGCGATTGCCGCGGACGTGCCGATCGTCCCGCACATCGTATGGGGGGCCCAGCGCATCTGGACCAAGGGGCATCCGCGAAAGATGCTGCGGCCCAAGGTGCCCATCTCCGTGACGGTCGGTGAGCCCATCATGCCCACGTTGCCTGCGGCCGAGTTGACGGCGCTGCTGCACTCGCGCATGCAGCACCTCCTCGAGCGGGCTCAGGTCGCCTACGGGCAGCACCCGGCAGGCGAGTTCTGGGTGCCGCGCCGGATCGGCGGCGGTGCACCGACGCTCGCAGAAGCCGATCGGATGGACGCCGAGGAGGCTGCCGAGAAGGCCAGGCGCCGGATGGCATCACGATCCGAACCGGACGAGTCCTCGGGGTAGTGGTGGCATGGAACCGGTCTTCCGAGCGCTGGAGATCGCGGCCAGGACGGTGGTGCGAGCCACCGGCACGCAGATCACCTACCGGGGCCTGGACAACATCCCAGCCGCCGGCGGCGCGGTGATCGCCATCAACCACACCGGTTATCTCGACTTCCTCCCCGCCGCACTCGCCGCGATGTTCCGTGGGCGGCGCCTGCGCTTCATGATCAAGGCCGAGATGCAGAGGGTGAAGGCCGTCGACTTCCTGATCAGGCACACGAAGACCATCCCGGTGGACCGGCGGGCGGGCGCCGACGCCCGTGCCGTGGCCGTCGCGCGACTACGCGAAGGCGAGATCGTCGGCGTGTACCCCGAGGCCACCATCAGCCGGAGCTTCGAGCTGAAGGAGTTCAAGACCGGGGCTTCGCGGATGGCGCTGGAGGCGCAGGTGCCGACCGTTCCCCTCGTCGTCTGGGGCGCCCATCGCATCTGGACCAAGGACCACCCGAAGAACCTGGGCCGCAAGAAGATTCCGATCACCGTCGCGGTGGGCGCAGCCCTGCCGCCGACCGGCACCGCGGTGGAGTTGACGGACGAGCTCCGCGCGGAGATGACCGAACTGCTTCACGTGGTTCAGCAGTCCTACGATCACCCACGGGGCGCCTACTGGGTGCCCCGCTGGCTCGGCGGCAGTGCCCCGACCATGGAAGAGGCCAGGGCACGCGAAGAAGCCGAACTCGCCGAACGCGCCCGCAACGAGTCGGAGAACCACTAGTGCTGCCCACCCTCATCGCCACCGACGTCGACGGCACCCTGCTCGACGAAGACGAGCTCGTCACACCCCGCACCAAGGCCGCCGTCCTGGCCGCCGTCGACGCGGGCACGCAGTTCGTACTCGCGACGGGACGGCCACCCCGCTGGATCGCCCCGGTCGTGGACGCCCTCGGCTTCGCGCCCATGGCGGTGTGCGCGAACGGTGCCGTGGTGTACGACTCGGCCACCGATCGCATCCTGTCCGCCCAGACGCTGTCCGTCGAGGTGCTCGCTCAGCTGGCCGAGGTGGCGACGCGCGTCATTCCCGGGGCCGGACTCGCGGTGGAGCGCGTCGGCCGGAGTGCGCACGACGCCGCGACCCCGCAGTTCCTGAGCTCACCCGGATACGAGCACGCCTGGCTCAATCCCGACAACACCGAGGTGTCGCTCGAGGACGTGCTGGGTGCGCCTGCGGTCAAGCTGTTGATCCGCAAGGCCGGCGCACGGAGTGCCGACATGGCGGCCGCGCTGGCCCCACACGTCGGCATCGAGGGTGACCTGACCTACTCGACGAACAACGGTCTGATCGAGGTGGTGCCGCTCGGCGTGAGCAAGGCGACCGGTGTCGACGAGGTCGCCAGACCGCTGGGCATTACGGCCGGGGACGTCGTCGCCTTCGGAGACATGCCCAACGACATCCCGATGCTGCTCTGGGCCGGTCTCGGGGTGGCGATGGGCAATGCACACCCCGAGGCGAAGGCAGCGGCCGACGAGGTCACGACGCCCAACTCGGACGACGGGCTGGCGCGCGTCCTCGAACGCTGGTGGCTCTAGTTTCCCGTCAGCTTCTGTCGTCGATGGGTGTGAAACGCTCGAGCTGGATGGGGGAGTCGCCCTGATCCAGCGGAATCTCGAGAGCGACGCCGTCGATGACGCGGGTGACCGTCCCGTTCTGACGGTCGAAGTTCAGCGTGCCGTGCTGGAAGTTCTGCACGATCCACTGCGGCTCCTGGATCTCGCCGCTGGTCGGCAGGCCCAGCGCGCCCCGTTCGAAGCCCAGCTTTCCCCATGCCTCGTAGATGGATCCGGTGACGGGCTCCGCACCGCTGTCGGGCGACCAGTAGAGCGCTCCCTTGTCGAACGTCACGTAGCGGGACGCGCCGTCGCCGGGCGTCTCCGGGGTCTGCGGCGCACCCAGCGGGCTGGCCTCGCCCCCCATCGACGCCCATTTCAGGAAGATCCCACCGCCGCGCAGCGTGTCGGCCAGGTCCCTGGGCCCGATGGGGGTGTTGAAGTGGGCGGCGGTGTCGCGCAGCAGGGGCATGGCCGCATAGGCGGCATTGCCGGGGCATTCGGTGTTCCCGACGTCGCGGTGCGTGAAGATCGTCGGTAGCGGAATGGCCGCGCCCCTGGCGAACTTCGTGAACGAACCGCCCGCCGAGGTGAGGACGACGGTGCCCATCGGGTCGACGTGGTCGAAGCCGAGGCGCCAGCCGAGCAGCCGGCCCGTGGTGCGCAGCTGAATGGGCGTCGGCGGCACGTCGTCGAAGTTGCCGAGCATCGCCACGCCCCAGGTGTCGGCGTTGAAGCCGCCGGTGTGTGCGCCTTCGACGGGACGGTCGATGCCGCCCGCACGGCCCTCGAACACCTGGCCGTACTTGTCGACGAGCGCGTTGTAGGCGATGTCGCACCAGCCGAGGGTGCGGGTGTGGTACTCGAAGATCGAGCGGACGATTCCCGCGGAGTCCTCGGGGGTGTAGTCGTTGCTGCCTGCGGTGTGGTGGACGATGCCGGCGCGTACACCGTGGTCGTACACCGGGTTTCCGCATACCTGAGACTCGGCGGCACCCCACTGCGTCCGCCCGATGATGGCGGGTGGAACACCCGGGGGGGTGGCTGCCTCCGGTGGGAGCGACGAGATGTCCACGGGTGCCTGCGGCGGGGTGATCAGGACGGCCTTGAGGTCCTGGCTCAGTGGCTGCTCGACGTTGGCTGGGATGTACCCGAGATCTCGTTTCGGCCCGGCCGGCGGAGGCGTCGACACGGGGGCGCTCACGGTTGGGCCGGTGTTCTGCCGGTTGACCGCGATCTGGACGTCGGTGGTGTGGCCGACGAAGACGGGTTCGGTGCCGCGAACCGCGCCATCGGGGCCGACGCCCTCAAGCGTCTCCGCCTCGTACCACGGTCCCCACGAACCATCGGCCTTCTTGGCGCGGACGCGGGCGGACGTCCCGCCGAGATCATCGGCGGTGAGCGCCACCATCGCGAATGGGGTGGCCTGGTGCAGTTCGCGAATGGTCTCGCCGCCGCCGACACCGGTGAGTGGACGTTCGACGATGAGCGGGGTCGTGGCAAGCGGTGTCCGGTCGGGCGCGCTGGGCATGCCGTACATGGCCAGCGGCAACATCACTGCCGTCGCCGCGACGGCAGAGAAGAGCAGCGACGGCAACTGGCGGCGACACGGCACGGCCCGATGTTACGTATGCGTCAGGTGTTACCAGTGTTTCGACACGGTGTGTCGGGAGCACTTCTGCCGCGCAACGGCACCGCAGAGCCCGTTGATGGCTTCTGCGGTGCCGTTTCGTCGCAGGATCTAGGCGCCTGGAATCGCTGCGGCAGCCGCCGCGGGAGCTGCTGCTGCCGCGGGAGCCGCTGCTGCACCCTTCTGGATTGCTCCCGTGATCATCGGCATGACCATGCCCTTGAGCAAGTCGATCGCCTGTCCGGCGCCGAGGGTCTGGGCGGCGCTACTGAGATCGCTGAGCAAACCTCCGCTACCGCCGGTGGTCGCCGCGGGCACGCCGAGGCCGAGCGACGGATCGCCACCGAGGATCGGGTAGGTACCCGAGGCCGGGTCGAGCCCGATGGGATTGGCGATCGGGATCTCACCTGCGCCGGGCACGCCCAGGCCCAGGCCGGTGTTGGCCGCAGGCGTGGTCAGCCCGGGCAATGCTCCGGTGGGGCTGGTCAGCGCCGCATTGGTGAGTGCCGGATTCGCCAGCCCGGCGTCCCCGAGAGCGGGCGTCGTCAGCCCGGGGGTGGTGAGACCCGGTGTCGTGAGGCCGGGGGTGGTGAGACCTGGCGTAGTGAGGCCGGGCGTCGTGAGTCCCGGCGCCGTCAAGCCGGGAGCCGTGAGACCCGGAGCCGTGAGACCCGGAGCCGTCAGCCCCGTGCTGGCAAGACCGGGGCTGGTCAGGGTCGTCGCCGCCGGTGCGCCGGATCCCGTCAGGAGCCCGGTCGGCAGCGGCGGCAGGTTGACGCCGAACTGCGAAAGCCCCTGGGACAGCGCTCCGAGCAGCTCGTTGGGCAGGTCGGTGACGAGGGCGGCCTGGACGAACTCGCGGTGTTGTGGTGCCGCTTCATTGGTGGTGGACAGGTCGGACAATGCGACAACTACAACTGGACTTGCGACGGCCAGGGCGGCGACTGCGCTCATGGCTGTCGAGAGCTTGCGTCGACGACGGTTAGGCACGGAAGTCTCCTCAGTGTTTCTTGGACCGTGTTTCTGGACTGCGGGTTTCTGGACTACAGCTGTTCTGATGCAACGCGTTCGATGGTACGGCTGAGACTGGTGTGTCTAGGGTGACGATGCGGAATCGTGAGCGAATTGCGACCTGCCATGGCGTAGCGACCGGCCGACCATGCATTCGGGCTGCGACCTTCCCGTCGGATACCCTTGCTGCCGATGACAGCTCCCCCCTCCCAGGTCGCTGCGCTTCGGCCCGCCGGCCGCTTCGACCTCATCGTCGTCGGCTCCGGATTCTTCGGCCTGACGATCGCCGAACGCGTGGCCACGCAGCTGGACAAGCGCATTCTCGTGATCGAGCGCAGGCCCCACATCGGCGGAAACGCCTACTCCGAACCGGAGCCGGAGACCGGCATCGAGGTCCACAAGTACGGTGCGCACCTCTTCCACACGTCCAACCAGCGGGTGTGGGACTACGTCGGGCAGTTCACCGAGTTCACGGGCTACCAGCACCGCGTCTTCGCGATGCACGACGGGCAGTCCTACCAGTTCCCGATGGGCCTTGGCCTGGTGTCGCAATTCTTCGGCAGGTACTTCACACCGGACGAGGCGCGCGCGCTGATCGCCGAGCAGGCCGCCGAGATCTCCACCTCAGACGCGGCGAACCTCGAGGAGAAGGCCATCTCCCTGATCGGCCGGCCGCTGTACGAGGCGTTCGTCAAGGGCTATACGGCCAAGCAGTGGCAGACCGACCCGAAGGACCTGCCCGCCGCCAACATCGCCCGGCTACCGGTGCGCTACACCTTCGACAACCGCTACTTCAACGACACGTACGAAGGTCTGCCGGTCGGTGGCTACACCGCCTGGCTCGAGAACATGGCCGCCGACGATCGCATCGAGGTGAGGCTGAACACCGACTGGTTCGACGTGCGCGACGAGCTCCGCGCGGCCAACCCCGACGCGCCCGTGGTGTACACCGGCCCGTTGGACCGCTACTTCGACTACGCCGAGGGGCGGCTGGGCTGGCGCACGCTGGACTTCGAGCTCGAGGTCGTCCGCGGCTGCGGGGATTTTCAAGGCACCCCCGTCATGAACTACAACGACCTCGACGTGTCGTACACCCGCATCCACGAATTTCGGCACTTCCATCCCGAGCGCGCCTACCCGACGGACAAGACCGTCATCATGCGTGAGTACTCGCGGTTCGCCGACGCCGAGGACGAGCCCTACTATCCGATCAACACCGAGGCCGATCGCGATCTGCTCGCCACGTACCGCTCGCGAGCCAAGGCGGAGACCGCGTCGGCGGAGGTGCTGTTCGGGGGACGGCTCGGCACCTACCAATACCTCGACATGCACATGGCGATCGCCAGTGCGCTGAACATGTACGACAACACGCTGGCGCCGCACCTGCGCGACGGTGCGCCGCTCAGCGATCCGGGAACAGAAAGCAGCACATGATGAGTGACATTCCCTCGGGCGCGCTCGACGCCGGACAGTCCAAGGCGGTCAGCCTGCTGTCCCGCATCATCCTGCCCCGCCCCGGTGAGCCGCTGGACGTCCGCAAGCTCTACATCGAGGAGTCGAGCACCAACGCGCGGCGGGCTCATGCTCCGACCCGCACCAAGTTGGAGATCGGCGCCGATTCCGAAGTGTCGTTCGCGACGTACTTCAACGCCTTCCCCGCCAGTTACTGGCGTCGTTGGTCCATCCTGGAATCGGTGGTGTTGCGCGTCGAGCTGACCGGCAGCGCGCGCGTCGACGTTTACCGTTCCAAGGCCACTGGTGCGCGAATCACGGTGGGAGGCAGCGCGGTCGGCAGTGCCGACTCGGCATCGCCCACCTTCGCCGAGTTCGAGATCGGACTCGACGCGTTCGAGGACGGCGGCTGGATCTGGTTCGACGTGACCACCGACACCAAGGTGACGCTGCACAGCGCGGGCTGGTACGCGCCGCAGCCCGCGCCGAGTCGGGCCAACGTCGCCGTCGGCATCCCGACCTTCAACCGGCCGTCGGATTGTGTGAATGCCCTTGCCGCGCTGACGTCCGATCCCTTGGTCGACGAGGTGATCGGTGCGGTCATCGTCACCGATCAGGGCACCAGGAAGGCCCGCGACCACCCCGACTTCGCTGCCGCCGCCGCACCGCTCGAGGGCCGGTTGTCCATTCACAACCAGCCCAACCTGGGCGGCTCCGGTGGCTACAGCCGGGTGATGTACGAGGCGCTGAAGAACACTGACTGCGAACAGATCCTGTTCATGGACGACGACATCCGCATCGAGCCGGATTCGATCCTGCGCGCCCTGGCGCTCAACCGATTCGCCAAGATGCCGACGCTGATCGGCGGCCAGATGCTCAACCTGCAGGAGCCGAGTCATCTGCACGTGATGGGTGAGGTGGTCAACCGCGACAACTTCATGTGGACCAACGCGCCCAACACCGAATACGACCACGACTTCGCCAAGTTCCCGCTGGCCGACGAGGACAAGCGAAGCAGGGAACTGCACCGTCGCATCGACGTCGACTACAACGGCTGGTGGATGTGCATGATCCCGCGTGCCGTCGCCGAGGAGCTCGGTCAGCCGTTACCGCTCTTCATCAAGTGGGACGACGCCGACTATGGTCTGCGCGCCGCCGAGCACGGGTACGGCACCGTGACGATGCCCGGCACCGCGATCTGGCACATGGCGTGGAGCGACAAGGACGACGCCATCGACTGGCAGGCCTACTTCCACCTGCGGAACCGGTTGGTGGTGGCCGCCATTCACTGGGACGGCAAGCTCAACCGCCTACTGGGAAGCTCTCTTAGAGCGACATTCAAACATCTTCTGTGCCTTGAGTATTCGACCGTGGCGATCCAGAACCGCGCGATCGCCGACTTCCTCGCAGGACCAGAGCACATCTTCTCGATCCTCGAGAGTGCGCTGCCCGACGTGCGCAAGATGCGCGAGCAGTTTCCCGACGCGGTCGTGCTGCCCGGTGCCACCTCTCTGCCCCCCCCGTCGGGCAGGCGGAAGGTGCACAAGCCGCCGGTCTCGTTGCCCGCCATCGGACTTCGGCTCGGGCGCGGTGTGCTGCACCAGCTCCGCAGGGAAGACCGCGGGCATCACGAGCGGCCGCAGCTCAACGTCGCCATGCAGGACGCCCGCTGGTTCCTGCTCTGCAAGGTCGACGGCGTCACGGTCACTACGGCCGACGGACGCGGTGTCGTGTACCGGCAGCGGGACCGTGCGAAGATGTTCGCGCTCCTGAAAACCTCACTGCGGCAACACGTTGCGCTCGCACGGAAGTTCAACAAGATGCGGCGCGTGTATCGCGACGCGTTGCCCGTGCTGACCAGCAAGCAGAAGTGGGAGACCGTCCTGATGCCCTCCCAGACGTCCCCCGCAGAAGCCTCCCGGTGACCGAGACCCTGCGTGGCGAGGATGCGGCACTGGTCGCCGTGCAGTCGACCCTCACCGGGCGCCCGGGCGTACTGCCTGGCGCGCGTGCGTTGTCGCTCTTCGGCGAGCACAGTGCCGGCTGGGTCGGGGTGTCTGTAGTCGGGGCGCTGCTGCAGCCACGACGTCGGCGGGTCTGGCTGACCGCCGGCATCGGTGCGTTCGTCGCCCATGCGTGCGCGGTCGTCATCAAGCGTGTGGTGAAGCGGGAACGCCCGCATCACCCGTCCATCGCCGTCAACGTCTCGACGCCGAGCCGGCTGAGTTTCCCTTCTGCGCACGCGACGTCGACCACCGCCGCCTCGATTCTGCTGGCCCGCGCGACGGGACTCCCACTGCCATGGGTCTTGGTGCCGCCGATGGCGTTGTCCCGCTTGGTACTCGGCGTGCACTACCCGACGGACGTGCTCGCTGGCGTGGTAGTCGGTGCCGTCGTGGCCAAGACGGTCGGCGCCATCGGCGATCGAGCGGACCGGAAGGAGACAGGTGAGCCCGCATGAGTGAAGAAGCGCCCCCGGTGGCGGGACCGCCCAAGAATCTCGTCACCGGCGTCGTCAAGGCGATCCGGCCACGCCAGTGGGTGAAGAACCTGCTCGTGCTCGCGGCCCCGGTGGCGGCGCTGGGACGCGACGTCCGATTCGACTTCCACGACGGCGTCAACGTCCTGATCGCGTTCGTGGCGTTCAGTCTCGCGGCGTCGTGCGTCTATCTGATCAACGACGCCCGTGACGTCGAAGCCGACCGCGCGCATCCCACCAAGCGCTTCCGGCCGATCGCGGCGGGGGTGGTTCCCGTCACGCTGGCGTACGGCCTCGCGGTGGTACTCGGTGCCGTCTCGCTGGGCCTCGCGTGGTACGTCTCGCCGAATCTGGCGTTGGTGATGGGCATCTACATCGCGGTGCAGATGGCCTACTGCTTCGGCCTGAAGCATCAGGCGGTGCTCGACATCTGCATCGTGTCGTCGGGTTTCCTCATCCGGGCGATCGCCGGCGGCGTCGCCGCGAACATCCCACTGTCACAGTGGTTCCTGCTCGTCATGGCGTTCGGCTCGCTCTTCATGGCAGCAGGCAAGCGGTACGCCGAGCTTCGCCTCGCCGAGCGTACCGGCGCGAAGATCCGCAAGTCGCTGGAGAGCTACACCAGCACCTATCTGCGCTTCGTCTGGACGCTGTCGGCCACGGCCGTCGTGCTCTGCTACGGGCTGTGGGCGTTCGAGCGCGACCGCACGGCGGGCGGCTCGTTGTACGCCGTGTCGATGATCCCGTTCACCATCGCGATCCTGCGCTACGCCGTGGACGTCGACGGCGGACTCGCAGGCGAACCGGAGGACATCGCGCTGCGCGACCGCGTGCTGCAGTTGCTTGCCGTGGCGTGGATCGGAAGCGTCTGTGCAGCGGCCTACTTCAGCTGAGGGGCTGAAGCGCCGCATGGCGCGCTGGCCGGCATTTCGCTTCACCGCCACCGTGCGGATCAGCCTCTGGCTCAGCGTGGTGGTGGTCGGGGGTTTGTTCACCTGGGGCGCCTGGCAGCGCAGGTGGATCGCCGACGATGGTCTGATCGTCCTGCGCACCGTGCGCAACCTGTTGGCGGGTAACGGTCCCGTCTTCAACGCGGGCGAGCGGGTAGAGGCCAACACGTCGACGGTGTGGACGTACCTCGTCACCCTGGGCGCGTGGATCGGCGGTCCGCTGAAGCTCGAGTACGTGGCGTTGACGCTGGCATTGACGCTCAGCATTTCAGGTGTCGTGTTCGTGATGCTGGGCACCGGCCGCCTCTACGCGCCGGGGTTGCGTGGCAGGCGGGCGCTGCTGCTTCCCGCGGGTGCGCTCGTCTACATCGCGATTCCCCCTGCTCGCGACTTCGCTACGTCGGGGCTCGAAAACGGTTTGGTACTGGCCTATCTCGGCCTGCTCTGGTGGATGATGGTGTGCTGGTCGCAAGCGCCCAGGGTCAATCGGTCCGCGCCGAACGAGCCCCCCGGCAACGCCACGGGCCGAGCGTTCGAAGGGGTACTGGCGTTCGTCGCAGGCCTCAGCGTGTTGGTCCGTCCGGAGCTGGCACTGATCGGCGGACTCGCCCTGGTGATGATGCTCGTCGCGGCGCGCGGCTGGCGTCGGCGGCTCCTCATCGTCGTCGCGGGCGGCCTGCTGCCCGTCCTCTACCAGGTGTTCCGGATGGGGTACTACGGGCTTCTCGTCCCTGGTACCGCCGTCGCCAAGGACGCGTCGGGTTCCAAGTGGTCGCAGGGTTTCGTCTACCTCACCAACTTCAACCAGCCGTATTTCCTGTGGGTGCCACTGGTCCTCCTCGCTGGCCTCGGTTTACTTCTGCTGGGCGTCCGGAGTCTGCTGTGGCGCAAACGCGGTCCGGTCACCGTTAGTCGTGGGCGATGGGCGGGCATCGTCCAAAGTCCAACGGCCGTCGTGGTGTTCATGCTCGCGAGCGGTCTGCTGCAGGCCCTCTACTGGATCCGTCAGGGTGGCGACTTCATGCACGGCCGCGTGCTGTTGACGCCGTTGTTCTGTCTGCTCGCGCCGATCTCGGTCATCCCCGTCGTGCTTCCGTCCGGGATGCGGGCGGTCCGCGGTCCGGGTTATCTGCTGGCAGGCGCGACCGCGGTGTTCTGGCTGGCGGTCGTCGGCTGGTCGCTGTGGGCGGCGAACTCGCCGGGTCTCGGTGCCGACGCGACCCGGGTGACGTACTCCGGCATCGTCGACGAACGGCGCTTCTACGCGCAGGCGACGGGGCACGCGCATCCGCTGACGGCCGCGGACTACCTCGACTACCCGAGAATGCGCGCCGTCATCGAGGCCATCGACAACACCCCGGAAGGCGCTCTTCTGCTTCCGGCGGGCAACTACGACCAGTGGGACGTCGTGCCCGCGATCCCGCCTCCACCCCCGCCGCCCGGTGAACCTCCGCTCACCGAGAAGCAGCGCCGCGGCCCCCACACGGTGTTCTTCACCAACCTTGGGATGCTCGGCATGAACGTCGGCCTCGACGTCCGGGTCATCGACCAGATCGGGCTGGCCAACCCGCTGGCCGCGCACACCGCGCGACTGGAGGACGCCCGCATCGGTCACGACAAGAACCTGTTCCCCGACTGGGCGGTGGCCGAGGGGCCGTTCCTGCCCGAGCGGCCCTACATTCCGCCCTACCTCGACGAGGACTGGGTGTCACAGGCCAAGGTCGCGCTGACCTGTCCGGAGACCGAGGCCATGCTCAGCTCGGTGCGGGACCCATTGGGGCTGAAACGCTTCACCTCCAACGTGCTTCACGCATGGCAGTTCACGAAGTATCGGATCGACCGCGTGCCGCTCTATGAGCTGGCACGATGCGGCCTCCAGCCCCCGCCGACGAAGGCGCCGCCGTACACCGGCCTGCCCGCGACGGGACCGTGACCAAGCCCACGGGACTTGTTTGCCAACGGGTTCTTCTGCTTTGGTAACGCTGAGGCCACGTTCAGGCGATAAGCAGTCGAGGTTCAACGCTTGCCATGTGCTGTGCCACGGAAACCGCCGATCAGCGGCACCGGACATACGAAATTGGATGGTTGAGTGCGACCGATGTGGATGATGACGCGCCCCGGCGCCACGAGTCCCGGACTCCGGCGCGCGGTCGTGGCGCTTGCCGTGATGTTGTCGCTGCCCGCCATGACGACGATCGGCGACGTCTCGGGCGGAACTCCGGCGGCTTCCGCGTTCTCCCGCGAAGGCCTGCCCGTCGAGTATCTCGACGTCTACTCCGCGGCGATGGGCCACAGCGTTCGCGTCCAGTTTCAGCCCGCAGTTGCCCCGGCGCCCGCGCCGGCAGCCCCCGCCACCCCGGCGGTCCCCGCGACCGCGGTTGCCACGTCGCCGAGCAAGGCGGTGTACCTCCTCGACGGATTGCGCGCCCAGGACGACTTCAACGGCTGGGACATCAACACGCCTGCGTTCGAGTGGTTCAACCAGTCGGGCGTCGCCGTGGTCATGCCCGTCGGCGGCGAGTCCAGCTTCTACACCGACTGGTATTCACCGTCGAGTTTCAACGACCAGACCTATACCTATAAATGGGAGACGTTCCTGACCCGGGAACTCCCGTCGTACCTCGCGTCCACCAAGCAGGTGTCGCCAACCGGCAACGGCATCGTCGGCCTGTCGATGGCAGGTGGCGCAGGACTGATCCTGTCGGCGTATCACCCCGCACAGTTCAGCTTCGCAGCGTCGCTCTCGGGGTTCCTCAACCCGTCGACGCTCTTCATGAAGCAGTCGATCCGGGTCGCGATGCTCGATGCCGGCGGTTACAACGTGGACAACATGTGGGGCCCGCCGTGGGATTCGGCGTGGAAGCGCAACGATCCCGTGCTGCAGGTGGACCGCTTCGTCGCCAACGGCACGCGACTGTGGGTCTACTGCGCCCCCGGGGGTGGCCCCCTCGACGAGAACGTCGATCCCGGCCAGTCGTTCAACGCCAACAGCTTGGAATCGCTCGCCATCAACAGCAACAAGCGCTTCCAGGAGAAGTACGCCAAGGCAGGTGGCACCAATGCCACGTTCGTCTTCCCACCCGAGGGGAACCATTCGTGGGCTTACTGGGGTCAGCAGCTGCAGGCCCTCAAGCCCGACCTGATTGCCACACTCAATGGCTGAGTCGGTGACCAGGCAGGACACTCGCAGGAGAGAGCTATCACTCCTGCGTGTGGTTGACTACATCCGCACGCAGCGCGTCTGTCGTGCGGCATTCGAACAGATGGGATCTATACAAGCATGAGTTTCGTAGGGAAGATGGCGCGCCGCTTCGCGGTCGCGGCCCTGGCGGCGGGGACGCTGTCGGGACTGGTTGGCGTCGTCGGAGGCTCGGCGACAGCAGGGGCATTCTCGAAGCCGGGCCTTCCGGTCGAGTACCTGATGGTTCCGTCTGCGGGCATGGGCAAGGACATCAAGATCCAGTTCCAGAGCGGCGGGCCGAACTCGCCCGGCGTCTACATGCTCGACGGTCTCCGTGCGCAGGACGACTTCAACGGTTGGGACATCAACACCGCGGCGTTCGAGTGGTACAACGGCTCGGGTCTCTCGGTGGTCATGCCCGTCGGCGGTCAGTCGAGCTTCTACAGCGACTGGTACAAGCCGGCCTGCAGCAAGAAGACCGGCGTCTGCTCGACGTACAAGTGGGAAACGTTCCTGACGTCCGAGCTGCCCGCGTACCTCGCGGCCAACAACGGCGTCGACTCGACCCGCACCGCGGCCGTAGGCCTGTCGATGGCCGGTTCGGCAGCGCTGACCCTGGCGATCCACCACCCGGGGCAGTTCCAGTACGCGGCTTCTCTGTCGGGCTTCCTGAACCTCTCCGAGGGTTGGTGGCCCGGTCTGGTGAACACCTCGATGGGTGACGCGGGCGGCTACAAGGCGGATGACATGTGGGGCCCCGCCGAGACCGATCCGGCGTGGAAGTACAACGACCCGATGGTGAACATGGCGACGCTGGTCGCCAACGGCACCCGCATCTGGATCTACTGCGGCGACGGCACCCCGAGCGGGCTGGGCGGAAACAACCTGCCCGCCAAGTTCCTCGAGAGTTTCACGCTGCGTACCAACAAGACGTTCCAGCAGAACTACCTGGCTGCCGGCGGCACCAACGGCGTGTTCAACTTCCCCGAAAGCGGAACGCACGACTGGGGCTACTGGGGTCAGCAGCTTCAGCAGATGAAGCCGGACATCCAGCGTGTCCTGAACGCCGTTCCCGCGGCGTAGCAAAAAGCGATGGATAGGCGGCGGCGATCCCCTCGGGGGTCGCCGCCGTCGTTCGTTTCCGGCGCGGCCCGCCGTCGTGATGTGATTCACTAAACGTTGCTGCTTACGTTCCGCGGAGACCCGGGCGGGCGGGCGCTCAGGTGATCAACAGATTGGTGAGGTGGGTATGAGGCTGCTCTCGACGCTCTTCCGAACGACGTTCGCCCTGGCTCTGGCCGTCGGTCTGTGGATGGCAAGCCCCCACATCGCGAAGGCCGACGGCGTCGAGTACCTGATGGTTCCCTCGGCGGCGATGGGCCGTGACATCCCGGTCGCCTTCCAGGCCGGTGGCCCGCACGCCGTGTTCCTGCTGGACGCCTTCAACGCGGGCGATCCGGTCAGCAACTGGGTGACCGCGGGCAACGCGATGAACACCCTGGCCGGCAAGGGCATCTCGGTGGTCGCGCCCGCCAGCGGCGCCTTCACCCTGTACACCAACTGGGAGGCCGACGGCGGCAGGCAGTGGGACACTTTCCTGTCCCAGGAGTTGCCGGACTGGCTTGCCGCGAACAAGGGCCTGGCACCCAACGGGCACGGCGTCGTAGGCGCCTCCCAGGGCGGCACGGGCGCCTTGATGATGGCCACCTTCCACCCGGATCGGTTCCGCTACGCCGGCTCGCTGTCGGGCTTCCTGACCCCATCGGCGACCGCACTGAACGGCGCCATCACCGCCGGGATGGCGCAGTACGGCGGCGTCAACACCCAAGCCATGTGGGGTGCGGCGCAGCTCGGCCGCTGGAAGTGGCATGACCCCGACGTCCACGTACAGCTGTTGGTCGACAACAACACTCGGCTGTGGGTCTACAGCCCGGCGGCGTTGAAGTGCACCGACCCGGTCGCGATGATCGGCTACTGCGACCAGGCCGCCGGCAGCAACCGCACCTTCTATCAGCACTACCGCGCCGTCGGCGGCCACAACGCGCACTTCGACTTCCCGACCTCGGGTCAGCACGACTGGGGCAGCTGGGGTCCACAGCTGGCCGCCATGTCCGGTGACCTGGTCGCCGCCATCAGATAGGCGCCCGCGAGCGCCGATTCAGCAAACGCCTCCCAGGGTCCGGTGATCTCAGCCGGTACCTTGGAGGCGTGCACCTTTGCAGACCGCGAACGGCAAGCGCCGCGATGGCCTGCGCGGCATTGATGGTCAGTGGTTGTGGCATGGGCGACGACGTCTTGGCAACCATCGGCATGCCACCGTCGGAGACCACCGCGGCGGGCGCCAGCGCGCAGACCTTCGCCGAGCCCCCGGCCGCGGAGCCGGGTGAGGAGCCCGAGTTGGTGGTCACACCGGCGCAGCGCTCATTCCTCGACGCGCTGATCGGATCGGGCGTGAAGCCGTCGAGTGAGCTGTCGGCTTTGAGCATCGGTTCGTACGTGTGTCAGGCTCGGGCCGCCAACCACAGCGACCAGGTGGTGTGGGACTTCGTCCTGCCGATGGTGCGCGGTGACGTCAGGGACTCGTACGGCGAGTCGGTGGCGGCACCCGCCGGGCAGGTCAACGCCGCGACCGCCGACTACATTCGCATCGCTACCGACACACTCTGCTAGTAGGAGACCTCCCCACTTCATGGCCACCACTCGCCGACGCAAGCGCCACGTCGTTCTCGCCCTGACTGCCGCCGGGGCGGTGGCGGTGCTGGTCGGCCTCGTCGTCGTCGGACTATGGATCGTCATGAGGGCGCCGGAACCGCTGCCCCCCAGCGCCGTGCCGCCGACCGCGCAGCCTCCGACCGGGGCGACGACGCCTGGCCAGAAGCCGCGGCCTGAGTTTCAGGACGCCAGCTGCGCGGACGTGATGGTGTTGTCGATTCCCGGCACCTGGGAGTCGTCGCCCCAACTCGATCCCGTCAATCCGACGCAGTTCCCGATCGCGCTGCTGCTGAACGTCACGAACCCGCTGCGCCAGGCGTTCGGCGAGGACCGGGTGGCCCTGTACACGGTTCCGTACACGGCGCAGTTCCACAATCCGTTCTCGGCGGACAAGCAGATGTCCTACAACGACAGCCGCACCGAGGGGACGAGAGCGGCGATCCAGGCGTTGACCGACATGAACAATCGCTGCCCGCTGACGAGCTACGTGATCGTCGGGTTCTCGCAGGGCGCCGTCATCGGGGGCGACATCGCCAGCGACATCGGCAACGGCCGTGGTCCCGTCGACGCGGATCTGGTCCTCGGCGTGACGTTGATCGCCGACGGGCGCAGGCAGGACGCAGTGGGGCAGGACATCGGTCCCAACCCGGCCGGGCAGGGCGCCGAGATCACTTTGCAGGAGGTGCCGACCCTGTCGGCACTCGGTCTGACGATGAGCGGGCCGCGGCCCGGTGGCTTCGGCACGCTCAACGACCGGACGAATCAGATCTGCGGGACGGGTGACCTGATCTGCTCGGCGCCGGAGGGCGCCTTCTCGATCGTCAACCTGCCAAAGACGTTGGAGGTCCTCAGCGGAGGCGCGGGTCAACCGGTGCACGCCTTGTACAGCACCCCGGAGTTCTGGAACCTCGACGGCCAGACGGCGACGCAGTGGACGGAAGCATGGGCGCGGGGCGTCATCGACAACGCACCACACCCCAAACACGGATGAATTGCGGCCATCGTTTGCTGGGCCGCGGTGGGTGTGGCCCGCGGCCGTCGCGGATTTGGCCTCTGCTAGAAGGTCACCTAACATTAAGAGAAAAGTAAGAACGCTCGCCCCAGAAACGCGGTGAGGTGCCACGCGCAGTTGGTCCGGAAGCAGACCGCCGCGCCCCGGTACGATCTTGAGGTTTGGCCTCGTCCGTTCTTGGAGGCGGGATCGGCGTCGACAGGAGAGTGTGAAATGGGATTCCACAACCCGTTCTTGAAGAACGGCCTGATCAGGTTTCCCGACAATGGCAACCTGGTCCGGCACGTCGAGAAGTGGGCGAAGGTGCGCGGCGACAATCTCGCATACCAGTTCATCGACTTCTCCACCGAACGCGACGGCGTCGCGCGAAACCTGGGCTGGCGCGACTTCAGCGCCCGCAACAAGGCGGTCGGCGCCCGGTTGCAGCAGGTCACTCAGCCGGGTGACCGCGTCGCCATCCTGTGCCCGCAGAACCTGGACTACCTCGTCGGCTTCTTCGGCGTCCTGTACGCGGGCCGGATCGCGGTCCCGTTGTTCGACCCGGCCGAGCCCGGACACGTCGGCCGGCTGCACGCCGTGCTGGACGACTGCCAACCGACCGCGATCCTGACCACCACCGACTCCGCCGAGGGGGTGCGGAAGTTCTTCCGCACCCGGCCTGCCAAGGAGCGTCCCCGCGTCATCGCCGTGGACGCGGTGCCCGACGACGTCGGCGCCACCTGGGTGCAGGAGGACGTCACCCACGACACCATCGCGTACCTGCAGTACACGTCGGGCTCGACCCGCATCCCGACCGGGGTCCAGATCACCCACCTGAACCTGGCCACCAACATCGTCCAGGTCATCGAGGGCATCGGTGGCGACGAGGGTGACCGCGGCGTCACCTGGCTGCCGTTCTTCCACGACATGGGCCTCGTGACGGCGATGATCCCGCCGGTGGTCGGTCACTACATCACCTTCATGACGCCCGCCGCGTTCGTGCGCAGGCCGGGCCGGTGGATCCGGGAGATGGCCCGCAAGGACGACGACACCGGCGGTGTCATCTCCGTGGCGCCGAACTTCGCCTTCGACCACGCCGCGGCCCGTGGCGTGCCCAGGGACGGCGAGCCGCCGATGGACCTGTCGAACGTGAAGGCAGTCCTCAACGGCAGCGAGCCCATCTCCGCAGCTACCGTGGCCCGCTTCAACGAGGCGTTCAACCCGTTCGGCTTCAACCCGAAGGCCATCAAGCCGTCGTACGGTCTGGCCGAGGCCACCCTGTTAGTGTCGACCACCCCGACGAACGAGCCGCCGAAGGTCGTCTACGTCGACCGCGACGAGCTGAACGCGCACCGCTTCGTCGAGGTCCCCGAGGACGCGCCGTCGGCCGTCGCGCAGGCTTCCGCGGGCAAGGTGGGCGTGTCCGAGTGGGCCACCATCGTCGACGCGGAAACCGCCACCGAGTTGCCCGACGGGCAGATCGGTGAGGTGTGGATCAGCGGTCCGAACATGGGCACCGGCTACTGGAACAGGCCGGCCGAGACGGTCGAGACGTTCCAGAACATCCTGAAGTCCAGGACCAACCCGTCCCACGCCGAGGGGGCGACCGACGACGCCACGTGGGTGCGCACCGGTGACTACGGCGCGTTCTACGACGGCGACCTTTACATCACGGGTCGCGTCAAGGACCTGGTGATCATCGACGGCCGCAACCACTATCCGCAGGATCTCGAGTACTCGGCACAGGAGGCCAGCAAGGCGCTGCGCACCGGCTTCGTCGCGGCGTTCTCGGTGCCTGCCAATCAGCTGCCCGACGACGTGTTCGACAACGCGCACGCCGGTCTCAAACGCGACCCGCAGGACACCTCCGAGCAACTGGTGATCGTCGCCGAGCGTGCGGCGGGCGCCAACAAGATGGACCTGGCACCGGTGGCGGACGAGATCCGTGCCGCCATCGCGGTCCGGCACGGTGTCACCGTGCGCGACGTCCTGCTGACGCCCGCGGGCGCGATTCCCCGTACGTCGAGCGGCAAGATCGGTCGTCGTGCCTGCCGCGCGGCATATCTCGACAACAGCCTGCGCAGCGGAAAGATTGCGAACGCGTTCCCCGACCAGACGGACTGACCCGCCGGGTCGATCCGTCGAACCAGGCCGCACGGCGGCGGAAGAGCAAAGTGAACATGCCTGACACCGAAGACAATTCGCAGCCCACCCCCGAGGACCGGCCGGCCCGCACCGACAAGACCGTCGCCGAACTGCGGGAGTACCTGCGCAACTGGATTGCCGACGCCACCGGGCAGGCCGCCGACTCCATCGACGAGTCCGCTCCCATGGTCGAGCTGGGCCTCTCGTCGCGTGACGCCGTCGCGATGGCGAGCGACATCGAGGACCTCACTGGTGTCACGCTGACGGCTATCGTCGCGTTCCGGCATCCCACCATCGAGTCGCTGGCGACGGTGATCGTCGAGGGCGAGCCCGAGGACAACGAGGTCGACACCGGCGACGAGGACTGGTCGCGCACCCGCGAGGTCGACGACATCGCGATCGTGGGCATCGGCACCCGGTTCCCCGGCGACCTGAACACCCCCGACGAGATGTGGCAGGCGCTGCTCGAGGGACGCGACGCCATCACCGACCTGCCCGAGGGCCGGTGGGAGGAGTTCCTCGGCGAGCCGCGGATCGCCGAGCGGGTCGCCAAGGCGCGCACCCGCGGCGGCTACCTGACGGACATCAAGGGCTTCGACGCCGAGTTCTTCGCACTGTCGAAGATGGAGGCCGACAACGTCGATCCGCAGCAGCGGATGGCCCTGGAGCTCACCTGGGAAGCGTTGGAGAACGCCAGGATTCCCGCGTCGAGCCTGCGCGGCGGCAGCGTCGGCGTGTACGTCGGCAGCTCCACGAACGACTACAGCATGCTCAGTGTGTCGGACCCCGCGGTCGCGCACCCCTACGCGATCACCGGCACCGCGAGTTCGATCATCGCCAACCGGGTTTCGTACTTCTACGACTTCCGCGGTCCGTCGATGGCGATCGACACGGCCTGCTCGTCGTCATTGGTGGCCGTGCACGAGGGTGTCAAGGCGCTGCGCGCGGGGGACGTCGACGTGGTGCTCGCCGGCGGAGTGAACGCGCTCATCACCCCGATGGTCACGGTCGGCTTCGACGAGGTCGGTGGGGTGCTGGCACCCGACGGCCGGATCAAGTCGTTCTCGCAGGACGCCGACGGCTACGCCCGCTCCGAGGGCGGCGGCATGCTGGTGCTCAAGCGCGTGGCCGACGCCCGCCGCGACGGTGACGAGATCATCGCCGTGATCGCGGGCAGCGCGGTCAACCACGACGGGCGGTCCAACGGACTGCTCGCGCCGAACCCGGACGCCCAGGCCGAGGTGCTGCGCAAGGCCTACAAGGATGCGGGCATCGACCCGCGCAGCGTCGACTACGTGGAAGCCCACGGCACCGGCACCATCCTCGGTGACCCGATCGAGGCCGACGCGCTCGGTCGCGTCGTCGGCAAGGGTCGCGCCGCCGACAAGCCCGCCTTGCTCGGCGCGGTGAAGTCCAATGTGGGACACCTGGAGTCGGCCGCGGGTGCGGCCAGTCTGGCCAAGGTCGCGCTCTCGCTGAAGAACGACAAGCTGCCCCCGTCGATCAACTACACCGGGCCCAACCCGTACATCGACTTCGAGAAGATCCACATCAAGGTCAACGACACCGTGACCGACTGGCCGCGCTACAGCGGCCACGCAATCGCCGGAGTGTCGGGGTTCGGCTTCGGTGGCGCCAACGCCCACCTGGTGGTGCGCGAAGTCCTTCCCAGTGATCTCGTCGAGCCGGAACCCGCCCCCGAGTCCGAGCCCGTGAAGTCCGCCGCGTCCGAAGCCGTGTACGTCGGCGGCGTGCGGATGGACGAGTACGGCGAGTTCGTCGACGATGACGATGACGACGACGAGTACGGCGTGCCGAGTGCTTCGTCCGACGACGCCGAGCCCGAGCTGCCCGGCCTGACCGACGAGGCGCTGCGCCTGCTCGAGGTCGCCCGCGAGGAATTGGACTCTGCGGAGTCGGCCGAACCCACCAAACCACTTGTCCCGCTTGCGGTTTCGGGCTTCCTGACCTCGCGCAAGCGCGCCACGGCCGCCGAGCTGGCCGAGTGGATCGACGGTCCGGAGGGTCGGGCGTCGTCGCTCGAGGCGATCGGCCGGTCGTTGAGCAGGCGCAACCACGGCCGGTCCCGCGCCGTGGTGCTCGCCCACGATCACGACGAGGCGGTCAAGGGCCTCCGCGCGTTGGCCGATGGCAAGCAGACCCCGCTGGTGCTGGCCGCGGACGGCCCCGTCGCAGGAGGACCGGTGTGGGTGCTGGCCGGCTTCGGTGCGCAGCACCGGAAGATGGGCAAGAGCCTGTACCTGCGCGACGAGATCTTCGCCGAGTGGATCAACAAGGTCGACGCCCTGGTGCAGGACGAGCTCGGGTACTCCGTCGTCGAGCTGATCCTCGACGACTCCCAGGACTACGGCATCGAAACCACCCAGACAGTGATCTTCGCGATCCAGGTCGCGCTCGGTGAGCTGCTGAAGGCGCACGGTGCGAAACCCGCTGCGCTCGTTGGGCAGTCGCTCGGCGAGGCGGCGGCGGCCTACTTCTCCGGCGGCCTGTCGCTCGTCGACGCCACCCGCACCATCTGCTCGCGTGCCCACCTGATGGGTGAGGGCGAGTCCATGCTGTTCGGCGAGTACATCCGCCTGATGGCGCTCGTCGAGTACTCCGCCGACGAGATCAGAGGAGTGTTCTCCGACTACCCCGACCTCGAGGTCTGCGTGTACGCGGCGCCGACGCAGACGGTCATCGGTGGTCCACCCGAGCAGGTCGACGCGATCATCGCCAGGGCGGAATCCGAGGGCAAGTTCGCCCGCAAGTTCCAGACGAAGGGCGCCAGCCACACCCAGCAGATGGATCCGCTGCTCGGCGAGCTCGCGGCCGAGTTGCAGGGCATCGAGGCGCTGCCGTTGCAGACCCCGTACTTCTCCACCGTCCACGAGGGTGGCTTCATCCGCGCGGGTAGCGAGCCGATCCACGGCGTCGACTACTGGAAGAAGGGGTTGCGCCACAGCGTGTACTTCACGCACGGCATCCGCAACGCGGTCGACAACGGCCACACGACGTTCCTGGAGTTGGCGCCGAATCCCGTGGCGCTCATGCAGGTTGGGCTCACGACGGCATCGGCGGGACTCCACGACGCGCAGCTGATCGCGACGCTGGCGCGCAAGCAGGACGAGGTCGACTCGATGGCCACGGCCATGGCGCAGCTGTTCGTGCACGGCCACGATCTGGACTTCCGCACGCTGTTCTCCCGCGCGTCGGACGCGTCCGACTACGCCGACATTCCGCCGACCAAGTTCCGGCGCAAGCCGCACTGGCTCGACGTCCGGTTCTCGGCTGACGGCTCCACCATTCTGCCGGGCACGCACGTCGCGATGCCCGACGGCCGCCACGTCTGGGAGTACGCCCCTCGCGGTGCGACCGACCTGGCTGCGTTGGTGAAAGCCGCAGCGGCAGTGGTCCTTCCGGATGCCAAGCTGACGGCCTACGAGCAGCGCGCCGTGCCGGCCGACGATGCCCGGCTGGTGACGACGCTGACGCGGCACCCCGGTGGTGCGACGGTTCAGGTGCACGCGCGCATCGACGAGTCGTTCACCCTGGTGTACGACGCCATCGTGACGCGCGCCGGTCAGGCGACTGCGCTGCCCACCGCGGTCGGCGCCGGTGCTGCCCTCGCGGCGTCCCCGGTGAGCGCCGAGGCGGTGCCCGTCGCGCAGGTGATCGACGAGTCCGATGATGACGCCGCGATCCTGAGTGACAACCTGACCATAGGCGCGAATCTCGGTGCGGCCTTTGCGAAGTGGTCACCCGAGTCCGGCGAGCCCATCGCCCAGCGTTTGGGCACGATCGTCGGCAGCGCCATGGGCTACGAGCCCGAGGACCTGCCGTGGGAGGTGCCGCTCATCGAACTGGGCCTCGACTCGCTGATGGCCGTCCGCATCAAGAACCGCGTCGAATACGACTTCGACCTGCCGCCGATTCAGTTGACCGCGGTGCGCGACGCCAACCTGTACGCCGTCGAGAAGCTGATCGAGTACGCGATCGAGCACCGGGACGAGGTTCAGGAACTAGCGGACGTCCAGAAGACGCAGACCGACGAGGAGATCGCCGCGGCCCAGGCCGAGCTGATGGGCGGGGCGACGACGGTGGCCGAGCTCGAGGAGATGCTCGCCAAGAAGGCGGCCGAGGCGGATGCGCCTGCCGAGAGCGTTCCCCCGCCGCCACCGCCGCCGCCCACCAACCCTGCCGGGCCCGCGGCTGAGACGAAGACGCCGAACCTGGCCGGCGCCGCGCAGGTGCTCAACCAGCAGGCCCTCGCCGACGCGCTGAACTCCGACGTGCCGCCGCGTGATGCCGCCGAGCGGGTCACCTTCGCCACCTGGGCGATCGTCACCGGCAAGTCTCCCGGCGGCATCTTCAACCCGCTGCTGTCACTGTCCGACGACGAGGCGCAGAATATGGCGCAGCGTCTGACCGAGCGCGCCGAGGGCACCATCACGGCCGAGGACGTCAAGAAGGCGCAGACCATCGAGGAGCTCGCGACCACGGTGCGGGAGTTCCTCGAAACAGGCGAGCTCGACGGCTTCGTACGGACGATCCGCAAGGCGGAGTCCGACGAAGAGGTGCCCGTCTACGTGTTCCACGCCGCGGGTGGCTCGACGGTGGTCTACGAACCCCTGCTCAAGCGATTGCCCGCCAGCACGCCGATGTACGGGTTGGAGCGCGTCGAGGGCACCATCCAGGAGCGCGCCGCGCAGTACGTGCCGAAGCTGCTCGAGCTCAACGGCTGGACGAGCGGAGCGACGGGAGAAGGGGCACGGAAGCCGTTCGTCCTGACCGGTTGGTCGCTGGGTGGCGTGCTGGCGTACGCCTGTGCCATCGGGCTCAAGCAGGCAGGCGCCGACGTGCAGTTCGTCGGGCTCATCGACACGGTCCGTGCGGGCGAGGAGGTTCCGCAGACCAAGGAGGAGACCCGCAAGCGCTGGGACCGGTACGCGGAGTTCGCGCAGAAGACGTTCAACGTCGAGATCCCCGAGATCCCGTACGAGGAGCTGGAGGGGCTCGACGACGCGGGCCAGGTGCAGTTCGTGCTGGACGCGGTGAGGGACGCGGGCGTGCAGATCCCCGGCGGGATCGTCGAGCATCAGCGCACGTCGTATCTGGACAACCGTGCCATCGACACCGCGGTGATCGAGCCGTACGACGGTCACGTCACCCTCTACATGGCCGACCGCTACCACGACGACGCGATCAAGTTCGAGCCGCGCTACGCCGTCCGCCAGCCCGACGGTGGCTGGAGTGAATTCGTGTCCGACCTCGAGGTGGTGGCCATCGGGGGCGAGCACATCCAGGCGATCGACGAGCCGTACATTGCGAAGGTCGGCGCGCACATGAGCGAGGCGATCAACCGCATCGAAGCCGACGTGCTGGCCCAGAAGGAGAAGCAGGCGACGTGACTGAAGAGGCCCTCGCACCGACCCGTGCCCACACGACCGCCGAGAAGCTGGCCGAACTTCGCGAGAAGCTGGAGCTGGCCAAGGAGCCCGGTGGAGACAAGGCCGTCGCCAAGCGTGACAAGAAGGGCCTTCCGAGCGCCCGCGCACGCATCTACGATCTGATCGACCCCGGCAGCTTCTTCGAAATCGGCGCGCTGGCGAAGACGCCGGGTGATCCGACCGCGATCTTCGGCGACGGCGTGGTCACCGGCCACGCCACGATCAACGGTCGGCCCGTCGGCGTGTTCAGCCATGACCAGACGGTGTTTCAGGGGACCGTCGGAGAGATGTTCGGCCGCAAGGTCGCCCGCTTGATGGAGTGGGTCGCCATGGTCGGCTGCCCGATCATCGGCATCAACGACTCGGGCGGCGCCCGCATCCAGGACGCCGCAACGTCATTGGCGTGGTACGCCGAGCTGGGCCGTCGTCACGAGCTGTTGTCGGGTCTGGTGCCGCAGATCTCGATCATCCTCGGCAAGTGCGCTGGCGGCGCGGTCTATTCGCCGATCCAGACCGACCTCGTCGTCGCGGTCCGCGATCAGGGCTACATGTTCGTCACCGGGCCCGACGTCATCAAGGACGTCACCGGTGAGGACGTGTCACTCGACGAACTCGGCGGTGCCGACTACCAGGCCAAGTACGGCAACATCCACCAGGTCGTCGAGGACGAGAAGGCGGCCTTCCAGTACGTCCGCGACTACCTGACCTTCCTGCCGCCCAACACCTTCGACACGGCGCCGATCGTCAACCCCGGACTCGAACCCGAGGTCACCCCGCACGATCTTGAACTCGACGCGATCGTGCCGGACGCCGACAACATGGGTTACGACATGCACGAGATCCTGCTCCGGATCTTCGACGACGGCGACTTCTTCGACGTTGCCGCCCAGGCGGGCCAGGCGATCATCACCGGCTACGCCCGCGTCGACGGGCATACCGTCGGTGTGGTCGCCAACCAGCCGATGTACAACTCGGGTGCCATCGACAACGAGGAGTCGGACAAGGCCGCGCGCTTCGTGCGGTTCAACGACTCGTTCAACATCCCTCTGGTCTTCGTCGTCGACACCCCGGGGTTCATGGTCGGCGTCGAGCAGGAGCGCAACGGCATCATCAAGCGCGGCGGCCGGTTCCTGTACTCCGTCGTCGAGGCCGACGTGCCGAAGGTGACCATCACCGTGCGCAAGTCCTACGGCGGCGCGTACGCGGTGATGGGTTCCAAGCAGTTGACGGCCGACATGAACTTCGCGTGGCCGACCGCGCGCATCGCGGTGATCGGTGCCGACGGCGCGGCGCAGTTACTGGTGAAGCGGTTCCCCGATCCCACGGCGCCCGAGGTGCAGAAGATCAAGGCCGACTTCATCGAGGGCTACAACCTGAATCTGGCGATCCCGTACATCGCCGCCGAGCGGGGTTACATCGACGCGGTCATCGAGCCCCACCAGACCCGGTTGCACCTGCGCAGTGCCATGCGACTGTTGCGGGACAAGCAGATTCAGCGCGTGCAACGCAAGCACGGCCTGATCCCGATCTAGCCCCACCCCTCCTCCGCGAGCGTGCGTGTCTGCTCCGCGACACGCCGTTCGAAAGCCGACAACGCGCACGTTCGCTGAGCGATTCTGTCCTAGATCGACGCGAACTCCAGCCAGTCGTCGACCTCGAACCGGTCGCCGCGGGCCACCAGCGTCGCCCCGCCGTGTCCCGGGTAGTGCGCCGGAACGACCACGGCCCGTGAACGCGACGCCTCGGTGAACACCCGCCTCCGGGTCACCGCCGCGGCCGCCGAATCCACGTCGAACCCGCACGGGTCCCCAGGTCGCGGAATCTGGATGGGGCAGTGCGTCAGATCGCCGACGAAGACGGTGGGCTTGCCCGCGTCGAGCCACAACACCGACGACCCCGGGGTGTGTCCGGCAGCCGGGCGAAGTCGGAGCGACTCGCTGAGCTGAAGGTCGTCTGACCACAGCTCCATCTGATCCGCGATCGGAAACACGCTGTCGGCGAGCACGATTCGCGCCCCCTCCGACGCGCCGGGTCCGTCGGGAGCGAAGAAGCGGTAGTCGGCTTCGGGAATCAGATAGCGCGCGTTGGGGAACGTCGGCACCCATTCGCCGTCGACGAGTGTGGTGTTCCAGCCCACGTGGTCGGTGTGCAGATGCGTGTTGACGACGACGTCGACCTCGCCGGGGTCCACGCCCGCCCGACTCAGCGCGCCGAGGAAGTCGGTGCTCAGCCCCGAAAGCGTCGGAATGTGTGGGCGGTCACGGTCGTTGCCGACGCCCGTGTCGACCACGACGGTCAGCCCGTCGACGTCGATCACCCAGCTCTGCATGACGACCCGCCACCGGCCGGTGGCCGGGTCGTAGAACGTCGGGACGAGGAGGTCGGCGTTGTCCTGCCACGCCTCCGGCGGAGTCTCGGCGAACAGACCGGTGCCGACGTCGAACTCCCACTCGAGGACGCGGGTGACGGTCGCGTTGCCCAGCTTGATGCGGTCGGTCATGCGTCGACACTACGATGCGGAGGTGCCTGACCTGCTCAAGCTCCTCGAGGCGTTGCCCGTGGTGGGTGGCCCGCTGCGACGCGGCGTCGACTCCGGTGTCGAGCAGCTCCGAGCGATGGTGTCGGCGGTGGGCTCGCAGGTGGTGGGGCTCGTCCTCGACGAGATCGATCTGACCGCCCTGGTGCGCGAACGGGTGGACGTCGACGCGATCGCCGCCGAGATCGACATCGACGCGATCATCGCCCGTATCGACCTCATCGGGTTGGCCAACGAGATCATCGATGGCGTCGATCTGCCCGCGATCATCCGCGAATCGACGAACTCCGTGACCGCGGAGGTCATGACCGACGTCCGCACCCAGGGCCACCGCGCCGACGACGCGGTGGCCGGCTTCGTCGACCGCATGCTCGGACGCAATCAGGCGCCGAGTTGAGCCGTCAGTGGCACGACCCCGCGGACCTGGAGGTCGCCGGGATCGTCAGCAGGGGCGTGGCCGCCCTCATCGACCTGGTCGTGGCGGGCGCGATCGTCGGGATCCTCTACCTCGGGGTGGCCTTGACGCAACTGATGCTGCAGCCCTCGGCCTTCCGCTTTCCGGCGCCCAGCGTCTTCTTCTCGACGACGGTGATGTTCGCGGTTGCGGTGCTGTATCTGGCCGGTTGCTGGGTCACCTCCGGCTGCACGGCCGGCGCCGTGGTGATGGGACTGCGCGTGGTGGGTCGACAATCGAGTCGGGTGTCGCTGCTCGTGGCCGTGCTGCGTGCCGTCGCGTGTGTGGTCTTCCCGGTCGGGCTGGCACTCGTCGCCGTCGACAAGCAGCGCCGTTCGGTGCAGGACGTCGTGCTGCGCACCCGGGTGGTGTACGCGCGGCCCGTTTAGGAGTTTGATCATGACATGTCGAACCACTTCACCGGATTGAGTCTCGGGCCACCGCTGGGCGACCAGCGGCTGGACCTCTGCGACCTGTATGCCTTCCAGTCCCCGGCGGATCCCACCCGCACGGTGCTGATCCTGAACGCCAACCCGAACGCCGACGCGCTGCACCCCGACGCCATCTACCGCCTGGCGATCGACAACGACGGTGATCTGCGCAATGACATCGCGTTCAGCTACGTGTTCTCCACACCCGTGGACGGCCGCCAGACGGTCGACGTGTTCATGGCCGTCGGCGAGGAAGCCGAGGAACCGGAAGCCGTGGGCGAGAGGATCTTCGGCGGGGTCGACGTTTCGTTCGGACCGACGCCGACCATCGCGACGTCGGAGGAGTTCACGTTCTTCGCGGGCGCGCGCAGTGACGCGTTCTTCTTCGACTTCGACGGCATCAAGAAACTCTTCGACACCTCGGGCGGGCGGAACTTCACCGCCCTGCACGCGGCCGGTGACGCACCGTGGACGGGCGTTGACTCCAATACGACGGCGAACGTGTTCTCCATCGTGCTCGAGCTGCCGACCGCCTTCCTGGGAGCGGACCCCGGCATCAGGATCTGGGGCCGCTGCAGTCTGCGCCGCGACGGGGAACTGTTGCACGTCGACCGGGCTGGACATCCGTCGGTCAGCAGCTTCTTCAACACCGACGAGACCAAGGAGGAGTACAACGCCAGCGAGCCGATCGGTGACCGCGAGCGCTGGATCGGGCAGTTCATCCATCTGATGGGCCACACCGGCGGCTACTCGGACGAGGAGGCGGTCACGGCGATCGACGAGGAGGGCACGCTGCCGGACATGCTGACGTTCGACCCGTCGAAGCCCGCGAAGTACCCCAACGGCCGTGTGTTCACCGACGACGTGATCGACTACCGCCTAAGCTTCCTGTCCAAGGGTGACATTCCGCCGACCGGGCTGAGCCCGCACACTGACACCCTCGACGTCTTCCCCTATCTCGGTACGCCGCACTGACTTTCGGCGGAGGTAGCCCTAGGGCTCGATGCGGATCTTGCCCGGCGAGTACAGCCCGCTGCGTGTCGCCGTACCCAGGTCGATCTGCGCCTGCTGGGCATCGACGACGGTGTCGAACTTGCGCAGCGAGCCCCAGTCGCGGCCCCAGTCGTGTGACAGGTACGTGGCCATCACGTTCTGCCGCAGCAGCAGGTCGCTGATGCCGAGCAGGCCGCCGTTGACGCCGTCCTGCCAGGTGTCGGTGTCCTTGCGCTTGGCGTTGTAGTCGGGCGTGATGCGGAACTTCGGCACCTCGGTGACGCCGTTGGCGTGCAGCATCGGCTGCTGGCACGGGAAGGCGAGGCCGACGGCCCAGTCCATCAGCACCGGTTGCTCCGAGCCGACGTACTGCTGGACGGACTTCAGCTCGGGGACCCGCGGCGGGGTGACCGCGATCCACTCGCCTGGCGTCAGCGACAGGTCCTCGGCGACGATACGCACGGCCGTGGCGTCCGTCGGTATCTGCGAGCGGTCGAAACGCAGATTGCGCCACGAAGGGATCGGCCCGAGGTCGTAGGGCAAGACGCGGCCTGCCGCGACCGGTGCGCCGTCCGGTCCCGGTCGCGCGTACTCCAACTCGACGGACTGGCCCTCGGTGCGGCCGTTGAACACGCTGTTGCCGGTGACGCTGCCCGCGGCGGTGACGACGACCAGGGGATGGGCGTCGTCGGCAGCAGGCAGTTGGTACCACGCGGAGATCAGGCGGCTCTGCTGCTGGGCGGGGCCACTCAGGTAGCTGCCCGCCAGTGGCACGCGCTTGGGGTCCAGCCCGTAGGGCAGCGGGACGGTCGAGGAGTTGACCCCGGGTGTCATCAGCTTGACCGGCGCATCCCAGTCGTAGTCGTTGCCCGGTGTCGGCAGGTCGTTTCGAATCGCTTCGGCGACGATGTGTTCCGGCACGCCGTTGGCGGTGAACCCGACTGCGCCGACCCCGCCGAGTGGGCCGAGTGGCCCGTAATCACCCGGTAGTGGTGCCAGGAAGCCCGCATTGGTGTCCGGTTCGACGAGCACGTCGTCAGCCAGACCGCAGCCGCCGACCAGCGCCTCGAGGTTGGACGACGCGTTCGAGTAGGTCGGGTACTGCCGCACCACGCCCGCGAGCATCGACGCGACGAACACCACGACCATGAAGCCGGCGGTGATCGGGATCGGTGCTGCGGTCACGAGGCGCACCAGCTTGCTCTCGGTGCGGTCGCGCGCGAAGTGCAGCCAGAACGCCCACAGCGCGGCGACGCCGAACAGCGCGAAGAAGATGCTGCTGACGGTCACGCCGCCGATCTTCGGCAACGCGTTGTTGAACGGGACGCCGTAACTCGAGACGTACCACCAGCCGTTGGTGCTCGAGAAGGTCAGCGCGATTACGAAGAGCACGCCGGCGGTGAACGCCATCCGGTTGCGTGCCGAACGCAGCACCACCGGCGACACCAGCACGGTGGCGACCGCCGCCATCGCCGCGCCGACGGCGGCGAACAGCCCGAAGTGGTGAACCCACTTGGTCGGGGTGAACATCAGGAAGAACATGGTGCCGAAGATGATGCCGACGAGCCGCCACACGGGGCCGCGGGCGACGCCGGGAACTCGCCCGCGCCGCAACATGATGAACAGCGACGCGAACAGCGAGATCGCCGTGATGAGGAAGCCGAAGCGGCGCGACAGCGAGCCGTCGACGGTCGGCAGGATCAGGTAGTAGTAGCGCAGGTTCTCGGTGTACCACGCCTGGCTCGGGCCGATGGCCGTGCGAATCCTGGTGGCCTCCAACACCGTTGCCAACGTCTGGTCGGCGAACACGACGGTGAGGATGATGGCTCCGGCGGCCAGGAGTGGCAGCACGAGCGGCCAGATGCCGACGACGCGGTGCCTGCGCACCAGGATGCGCAGCAGTGGACGGCCGCCGGCCAGCAGCGCGGCGACCGCGATGAGGCCAGTCGGCTGGATGCCGAGCGTGAAGGCGGCGGAGACGATCGCCAGGGCGGCCGGCGTCAGCCGACCGGAGATGATCGCCCGCTCGATGAGCACGTAGGTGATGAGCGCACCGGTGGCGATCTGGCCCTCGGGTCGCAGTCCGTTGTTGAACGGCATCCACGCCGCCATCAGGACCAGGCCTGCGGCCCACATCGCGGAGCGACTCGACGACACGGCCGGGCCGAGCCGGGGCAGCACCTCGCGGGACAGCAGCAGCCAGCACACCAGTGCACAGATCAAGTCGGGCAACCGCATCCAGATGCTGGCATCGCTGACGTGGGTCATCAGGGCGAGCACGTTGTAGAACCAGCCGAACGGATCCTCGGGGCTGCCGAACCAGCGGAAGTAGTTGGACATGTAGCCCGCACGGTCGGCGACGCGGGCCATCTGCAGGATGTAGCCGTCGTCCGACGAGTTCGCGCCGATGACGTGCCAGAGTAGGAACCCGCCGACCACGACGACGTCCGTGGCCGTGAAGGTGCGCCAGCGCGACGGGATCACCCGCTGCATGCGCCTACCGTCGAGCTGGTCGAGCCGCCACAGGGCGACGAGCGCGATGACGGTGGCGATCATGGCCAGCAGCATCGCGCCGAGCTTCACCGCCGTGGGCTTGGTGGTGAAGCGGGTGTCGATCGTCACCGATAGCGAGAGTCCTTGCGGGGCAGGCCCGGTCAGGTCGGAGAAGACGCCGACGAAGTTCGGCCGCAGGTTGGGGTCGGCGAATCCGGTGCGCAGTTCCTTGCCGTCCGGACCGGTGAGACCGACGAACGTCGCGAACGTCCCGGACTCCGCCGAGACGATGTCGATGCGCTCACACCGGGGCGAAGCCACCTGGGCTCGCGGCACGCTGGCCACCACGACGTTGCGGTCGGTTATGTCGACGCGCGTGCTGGTGACGTTGACGAACAGCGCGTTGAGCGCCGCATCCTCGGTGTCGGCGGGCGCGGTCCCGAGCACCAGTCCGCCGGCGGGCGGCATCTGCCTGACGACGTCGCACGGCACGGTGGCCGACATGGTGACCGGCGTCAGCGTGATCAGCGGCGCGGTGACGTTGTCGACCTGCCCGGCCTGCGGCCAGTTCAGCGTCGCGGTGGTCTGCACGACCGGCAACAGGGGCGTCAGGACCGACAGCACGAAGCCGATGAGGCCGGCGATCATCGCCACCCACCGGGTGGTCCTCACTGTCGTCACGAGTCCGTCTCCAGTGGCAGGGCGCGGATTGGGCCGCGACGCGTCCAGCCCAGAACAGTCGCGGTGCCCTGGTCGACGGTGACGTCGGGAGCGGCCGCCGCGGACACTATCCGGTCGTAACGCTCGATCGAACCCCAGTCGCGGTACCAGTCCCCGCTCAGGTACGTCGGAATCGTGGACGTGCGCAGCAGCGCTTGGATGAAGAGGAAGGGCCCGCCGTCGTCCGCGGACTGCCATTGGTTGGACGAGGCGACGACCTGCTTGGCGTTGGGCAGGATTCGGTAGTCGGGGAGTTCGGCGATGCCGAGGTGTTGGGTTGCCGGACGTTGGCAGGGGAAGTTCGCGGCGGTGGCGATGTCCATGAGCACCGGTGTCGTCGTGCCGAGGTACTCACTTGCACTCTGCAGCACGGGGACGCGCGGTGCGGTGAACGCGAACCACTGGTCGGTGGACAGGTTCGGATCGTCGGCGACGATGCGGGCCACGTTGGCCTCCGGCGGGGCCGCGGTCAGCGGGAAGCGCAGGTTGCGCCACGCCCGCTGCGGAACCAACGGGTCGATAGGCTCCGCTAGAGCCAACGCACGGAAGCTGCCGTCCGGGTTGCGCACGCCCCATTGCAGTTTCAGTGACTGGCCGTAGGTGAACTCGCCCTCCTCGTCGGTGGACCAGATGGCGCCTGCGGCGGCGACGGTGACCAATGGCCGGTCCGGCGTGCGGGGTGGCAGTTCGTACCAGGCCGACCTGGCCTTGGCCGCTGCGGTGTTCTCGTCGTAGCTGCCCATCACCGGGGTGCGTGCGGGGTCGAGCCCGAACGGCAGGAACACCCGCGAGCCGTTGACGCCCTCGGGGCCGTAGCCACCACCGGTGCCCGCCGAGAAGCCGATGCCGACGTTCGGCTTGTCCGACGATCCCGGGGAGTTCACGGTTCCGGGGTTGGCGGTCACGGGCTCGGGTGGCAGAAGGCTGTCGCTGACGCCGTTGGGGGTGAACCCCTGCGGGTCCGTTCCGCCGAGCGGTCCGTCAGGTCCGAACTGCTGGCCCGAAACCGGTTGCAGGAGGCCGGCATTCGGGTCTGCTTCGACGAGAACGTCGTCGGCCATGGCGCAGCTGGTGGAACTGAGGCCGGACGTGATCGCGGCGAGGTTGGCGGTGGCGGTGGTGTAGTTGGGGTAGCGGGCAGCCGCGCCCTTCATCATCGAGCCGACCTCGAGGAGCACCATCAACGTCGCCATCACCAGCAGCGGGGTAGAGGCCAGCACGCGATTCCGGCGAGTGTTCTCGACCTCGGTGTGCCCCGTGTAGTCCATGCGGAAGTGCAGCCAGCCGGCCAGCAGGCCGGTCGCGATCGCCAGCACCAGGAACATCGACGTCACCGGCTGTCCGGCGATCACCGGCTGCTTGTCGAACCACGGCACGCCGTAGTTGCCGACGTAGAACCAGCCGTTGATGCCCGAGGTCGCCCACGCGAGGACGAACAGCAGCGCGGTGACGTAGAGCGCGAGGTTGCGTCGACTGTGCAGTCCGACGCGGGAGAACGTGAAGGCCGTGACCGCGCCGAGCGCGCCGCCGAGCCCGGCGAACGCGCCGAACTGCACGGCCCACTTGGTCGGCGTGAACGTCAGCAGGAGCAGCCCGATGGCCGTCGTTCCGATGAGGCGCCAGACCGAGGCGGTAACCATGCCGGGCAGGCTGCCGCGACGCATGATGACCGCCAACAGACCGAAGAGGCACAGCAGCAGGACCAGCACCGAGAAGCGTCGCGTGAGGGATCCGTCGACGCTGTCCTCGACGGTGAGGAAGTAGTAGCGGAGGAACTCCTGGTACCAGGAGATCGTCGGGCCGACGGTGTACTTGATCCGCGCGGACTCGGCGACGGTGGCCAGAGTCTGGTCGCGGAAGACGATGACGAAGACCATCGACAGCGACGCGGCAAAGGCGGTGAGGGGCGCAAGGAGTCCGACCCCGTTCTCGCCGGTGCTCCGGTCGCGAGTGATCCGGTAGATGGCCCGCGCGCCGACCAGCAGTGGCGCGATCGCGATCAGGCCCTGCGGGGCCAGTGTCACGCTGAACATCGCGACGATGATCGCGACGGCCGCGGGCCACAACCGGCGGGCGCCGATCGAGTACTCGACGAGCACCCACGTCGCGAGCACGCCGAAGGCGATCAGCGGTTCGGGCCGCAGGCCGTTGTTGAACGGCAGCCAACTGGCCAGGAACACCGCAGCCCCGGTCCAGACCGCGACGCGGTTGACCGCCAGCCGCCTGCCCAGCCGCGGGAGCACCCAGCGACTCAGCAGCACCCAGGTGGCCAAACCGGCGAGCAGCGCGGGCAGGCGCATCCAAACACCCGCGGTGCTGACGGCGGCGAAGTGCGCGAGCACCGACTGGTACCAGTCGAACGGCGCCTCCGAGGCCCCGAAGTACCGGTAGTAGTTGGCGACGTAGCCCGCGTCACCGGCCACGCGCGCGATGGTGAGGTTGTAGCCGTCATCCGACGAGATGGCGCCGACGACGTGCCACAGGAGCAGGGTGCCGACGACGGCGCCGTCGGCCAGCCAGGTCGCCAGCCCGACGCGCCAGAACCTGCGCCACGCGCCGGGTACCCGTCGGCCCACGCGCCGGTCCATGACGGCCAGCGCCACGATCGACGCAATGGTGGCCAGCACGCCGAGCACCATGAGCGCCGTCTTCAGGGCGGTGGGTGCGGTGACGAAGCGGGTATCGACGTCGATGCGGGCGGACAGCTCGGGTTGGACGGCGACCTTCAAATCGGTGAAGACACCCGCCACCTGAGGCTTCTTCTCCGGCGCCAACGTGCCGGTGGCTCCGGGGATGCCGACGAAGTCCGCGCCGACGCCGCCGACGTCGGCCCAGACGTGCAGCGAACTGCACGCACCGGTGTTGACGGCCCGGCGCGGGGCGACGGCGGCCACGGAGTCACGGAACGCGACGATGACGCTGTCGGCGGTGGCCCGCACGAACAGGCCGTTGCGACCGGCGTCGATGCCGCCGTCCGGGATGGTCGACAGGACGATGCCGCCCGCGGCGGGGAGCGTCGAGACCGCCTGGCAGGGGATGGTGGCGTCGAGCGCCAGCGGTGCGCCGGACACCAGCGGAGCCGTCACGTCGGTGATCAGCCCGTCGGGCCCCACTCCCTGAGGCCAAAGGATGGCGGCCGTCGTCTGTTTGACGGGCAGTAGCGGGGTGAGTGCGCAGAGGAGGAGTCCGATGACTCCCGCGATGATCGCGACGAGTCGAACGGTCCTGGCGGGCACGAGGCTCGATGCTATGCGACGACCTCGTGTGCGCTGCGTCGCCATGCGGCGTCAGCTGAGTCGCAATGGTCCGGGCGTCCAAAGCCCGCTGCGTGTGGCGGTCCCGAGGTCCAGGCGCGCCGGTTGGGCGTTGGGGTACCAGGGAATCAGCTTCTGCAGTGCGCCCCAGTCGCGGAACCAGTCGTCCTTCAGATAGGTGGGCACCGGCTCGGCGCGCACCAAGAGTTCGGTGATGCCCAGCGGGCCGCCGCCGAGGTAGTCCATGACGGGCGAGTTGGCCTCGGCCCCGAAGCGGTCCGGCAGGATCCGCCACTTGGGTACCTCGGTGACGCCGTTCTGGTGGCCGAAGGGGCGCTGACACGGGAAGGCCAGGCCGACCAGCCAGTCCAGCAGCACGGGGTCCTTCGAGCCGACGACGTCCTGCAGCGTCTGCAACTGCGGGATGCGGGGCGGGGTGACGGCGATCCAGTGCTGTGGCGCCAGGTCCTCGTCGGATGCGAGGAGCCGGATCTGCGTGGCCTCGGACGGGATTGCGCTGAGGGGAACGCGCAGGGTCCGCCACGCCGGGACGGCGCCGACGTCGCCGAATCCGACGCTGCCACCGGACTGTCCCTTGGTCGCCTGCTCGTCGGTCGCCCACTGGACGACGACCTCGCCGGGATCGAACCGTCCGGCGGCGGTGACCACCAGCAGCGGCCCGGCCTGATCGCGTGGCGGCAGTCGGTACCAGGCGGACCGCAGCTGGGCGGGCTGCTGCGTGCCGGGACGCCAGCTGCCCATGATGGGCGTGGTGGCGGGGTTCAGGTTGTACGGCAGTCGCGCACGTGAGCCGTTGACGCCCGCGGCGGCGGTGGTACCACCCTCGGTGCCCGGCTCGCTGCCTGTGACGACCGAGCCGTCGGTGTCGGCGAAGTTGCCGCTGCCCTGTGGCTCCGTGACGGGGTCCGCCGACAGGTCGGCGGGAATTCCGTTGGGATTGAAGCCTTGCGCCATGGCAGCGCCGAGTGCGCTGCCGACCGGGGCGCTGACCGGCTTCAGCATGCCCGCGTTGGGGTCCTGCTCGACCAGCACGTCGGTGGCCAGCCCGCAGGTCTTGCCCGCCAGCGCCTCGAGGTTGGACCGGCCGACCGTCCATGCCGGGTATTGCCCGATCATCGCGACGGTCAGCGACACCACCTCGAAGATCACCAGCGCCCACACGGCGATCGTCAAGGGCGCCTGCGCGACTCGCGACCAGCGGCGCGGTTTGCTTGGCGGCGTGCTTCCCCTGTTGGCGAAATGCAACCACGCCGCCACCAGCAGAGCGACGACGGCCATGCCCAGCAGGATCGTGGTGAAGCCGAACTCGTACTGCGGGAACTCATTCGACCATGGCACACCGAAGTTCGAGACGTACCACCAACCGTTCACGCTGGCGAACGAGAAGGCGGTCATGAACAGCACCGTGGCCGCGAAGATCGTGCGGTTGCGGCGGGACTTCATGGCCGCGGCGCCGACGGCGACGGCGGCCAGTGCGCCGAGGGATCCGGCGAGGCCCGCGAAGACGCCGAAGTGGTGTGTCCACTTCGTCGGGGTGAACATCATCGCGAGGAACGAAATGATCGTGATGCCGATGATGCGGCGGCTCGGCCCCGAGGCTGTCCCGGGAATGCGTCCCTTGCGCAACGACATTGCCACCGATACGGCCAATGCGAGAAGCAGGGAGAGGACGGCGAAGCGGCGGGCCACCGAGCCGTCGGGGCTGGCCATGAACAGGCGTTCGTACCGGATGTGCTCGTCGAACCAGGCCAGGCTGGGGCCGACGGCGGACTTGAACGCGCTGGCCTGGACCTCGCTGGTGAGCGTCTGTTCGCGGAAGATCAGGAAGATGGTCACGGTGCCCGCGGCCAGGATCGGCGCGAGCAGCGCAAGGTATCCGAATCGCGAAGTATGTGCCGCCACAATCGTTTTCAGTGGTCCGATGGCGACGAGGAGGGCGCCGGCCGCAGCGATGCCGGTCGGTCCGGAGAACAGGGTCAGGGCACCGATGATGATCGCGATCGCGACCGGCAACAGCCTGCTGGTGGCGACGCCGCGTTCGACCGAGCACCAGGTGAGCAGGATCCCCAGGGCGATGATCGGTTCGGGTCGCAGCCCGTTGTTGAGCGGCAACCAGAAGGCCAGGAACATCCCCGCGGCCGTCCATGCCGCGACCCGGCTGGTCTTCACCGCGTGCCCGAGTCGCGGGATGACCTCGCGGCTGATCACCCACCAGCACGCCAGTGCCATCAGCAGGGTGGGCAGTCGCACCCAGACGCTCGCGGTGCTGACGTGCGCCCACATCGCGAGCAGGTCGTAGTACCAGCCGAACGGCGCCTCCGGCGTGCCGAACCAGCGGTAGTAGTTGGCCATGTAGCCCGCGTGTTCGGACACCCGCGCCATGGTCAGGATGTAACCGTCGTCGGAGGTGTTGGCGCCGACGAAGTGCCACCACAGCAGCACTGCGGTCACGATGCCGTCCAACGGCTTCATCGACCACCACCGCGGCGGAAGGAACCGTCGGTGTTTCATGCCGTCGGCCGTGTCGAGGACGTGCAGCGCGCCGAGTGCGACGACGGTCATCGCGATCCCGACGATCATCACCAGCAGCTTCAGCAGCGTCGGCGAGGTGCTGTAGCGGGAGTCGACGGTGGCCGAGAATTGGAGGCCGGGTGGCGCCGGCCCGGAGAGGTCGGTGAAGACGCCGACGATCTGGGGCCGGAAGTCGTAGCCGCCACGCTCGCCTCTGAGCGGGTCACCGGGCTTGGCTCGCCCTTCTGCATCGGGCCCGTCGACGAGGCCGACGAACTCGCCGGTCACCTTGTCGGCGTGGGCGGTGAACGTCAACCGTTGACAGGCCGGGCTGAGCACTTCGGTCAGCGGAGCGCTCACGACCGGGGTGTTGCGCACGATGACGAGCAGGTCTCCGCCGACGCGCTCGATCAGCAGGCCGCGGTCGACGGCCTTGGGCGCCTGCTTGGGGACGGTGGACAGCAGGACGGTGCGGTTCGCGTTCTCGGGACCGACTAGGCCCGCGGCGGCGCGACACGGGATGGACACCTCGAGGTCGCTCGCCACGTAGCCGATGAGCGGCGCGTCCACGCTCTGCATGACGCCGTTCTGCGGCCAGTTGAGCTGGGCGGTGGTCTGCGTGACCGGCAGGAAGGGCGTGGCGATGGCCAGGAGGGCGCCGAGCAGTCCGGCGACGATGGCGACGAGTCGCGCGGTCCTGTGGTTGCCCCCGGCACCCACTCCCTCGCGGCTCACGGGGCTAGATGTTAGTGGTCTGTGTTGCGGCGCTTCATCGGTCGCCACGACTTACTTCCGGATCGCCAAAACTAAGGGCCCGACGTCGGACACGTCCCACCGCGGATCGTCGAACAACGCGGCGTCGAGTGCCACCTGGTAGCGGCGGACGTTCGGCTGGTTCGGATAGACGTCGCTGGCCAGGCGCAGCGTGTAGGTGTCGTTCGCCCCGTGGCGCATGAGGAAGACGGTCGGTGGCTGCCACGGCAGCGCGTCGAGGGCGGCGATGAACTGGTCGGGCTTGGTGATGGTGGCCCAGCCTTCGATGGCGGCCGAACGCTCCCTGAACTGTGCGAGTGGGTTGGCGTAGTGGGACGTCAGTCCTTGGAACCCGTAGTAGGGGTAGTACGCGAGGAAGCTGTAGTCGGCGGTCATCACGACCGTCTCGTTCCGCGGGCGCCCGGTGACCTCGCTGATCTTGGAGTCGACTTCGCGGTAGTACTGTTCGGCTCCCGGTGGCCGACGATCGGCCCGCTGGCCGTTGCCGTCGGTGTCGGTGTAGGCCACGACGATGTCGGGTCGCAGCACGTCGGGGATGTCCTGGACGAACGTCATGGCCCCGATCGCGCCGAGTGCCGCGCCTGCGGCGACGACGCGCTGCCCCGTTCGGGGGGTGTATCTGGCGGCGATGGCGAGCGTGGTCTCGACGAAGCCGAAGGCACCCGCTGCCGTGAGCAGCACCGTGAGCGTGGGTTGCAGCCGGAAGGACAGCAGCGTGGTGCCCACCAGCGTGGTCAGCATCGACAGCAGTGACCACGCATAGACGGCGAGCACCGCGACCGCCAGCGCTCCCGCGCGGGTGGAGCTGCGACCGTAGACCACGAGCCACAGCGTGCCGACCATGCAGAGGGCGCCGAGCAGGGTGAAGTCGAGCATCGGGAACGTCAGCTGGGCGCCGTCGGCGGGCAGATAGTGCTGGGCGGTGCCGGAGTCGGCGGGGGATCCCTTGGCTGCGGCCAGCAGGTAGGGACCCCACCCGAGCAGCGCGATGGCGCCGGAGATGACGGCGACGACGCCCACTCGTAGCAGCGGATCCCACGACCGGCGGGCGGCGGCGGCGAGCATCGCCATGATGACGAGCGTGAACGCCGCATAGCCGAGGAGCAGCGTGTAGAACAGGGCCGCCACGCCGAGGAACAGGCCGACGCCGACGACGGCCGCCCAGCCGCCTGATCTTCGGCCGCCCCGAAGCCCGGACCACGCCAGCACGAACACCGGCGGCAGCAGCACCGTGATGATCGCCGCATAGGGCTCGGCGGGTGCGTACGCGAGCGTGGCCGCGGCGGTGGCCGTCGACACCACTAGCGCGAACTCGAAGCGGATCATCGCCGCCCACAGCACGAAGGCGACGGCGATCGCGGCCGTGATCGAAACGATCGACCACGGTTTGAACGTCTCCCAAGCGGGCGTGCCGGTCAGGTCGGCGAGTCGGCCGCCCAGCCAGAACCAGCCGGGCGGATAGAACGGCGGAAGGCCGATGTAGGTCATGTCGTGCGGCGACGCGGTGTCGGTGAGGCGCGTAAGGTACTCGGTGCGGAACTGCTGGTCGACCGACACGCCAAAGAGGTACAGCTTGGTGGCGCCGAGAGGCATGGCCAGCGTGACTGCCGAGAGTGCCGAGAGGGACACCACGGAGACGACCCGGGCGATCAGCTGCCTGCTCCTGCGCCACAGCCAGCCCGCGGCGAAAAGACCCACCAGGCAGACGAACTGGCCCACGGTGGTGAGCGCGTGCAGTTGGTTCGACGAGTTGAACGCCGGCCATTCGACGCGTGCGATCGCGACCAGTGAGACCGCTGAGACGACGGCCGCGACCACGGCGGCGCCGAGCATGGCGGCCGCCGGTCGGCCGACTGTGCTCAGCACGTCAGATCGGCAGCTTGCGGAAGATCGGCCGTGGCACGTGCCGCAGCACCATCATCACGTAGCGGAACGCTCCCGGCGCCCACACCAGTTCCTTGCCCTTGGCCGATGCCGTGACCGCGAGTTCGGCGACGTACTCCTTGTCGACGGTCATGGGGGCTTCCTTGACGTGCGCGCTCATCCGGGTGCGGACTTGTCCTGGGCGGATGACGAGCACGCGGACGCCGAACTCGCGCAACGCTTCTCCCAGGCCGAGGTAGAAGCCGTCGAGCCCGGCCTTGGTGGAGCCGTAGACGAAGTTGGAGCGGCGAACCCGCTCACCCGCCGCGCTGCTCATCGCGATGATTCGGCCGGAACCCTGGGCGCGCATCTTCTCGCCGAGCAGGACGCCCACCGAAACTGCTGCGGTGTAGTTGATCTCGGCGATCTGCACGGCCTTGCGCTGGTTCTGCCACAGCTCCTCGGCGTCTCCGAGCAGGCCGAAGGCCACGATCGCCACGTCGATGTCACCACCGGCGAAGGCGGCGTCGAGCACCGCGGGATGGGTGTCGGTGGCCACCGCGTCGAAATCGATGACCTCGACGGACTTGGCTCCCGCACTGCGCATCTGGGCGACGGCGGCTTCGCGTCCTGGATCATCGGGGAGGGCGGCCAGCACGATTCGTGCCGGGCTGTCGCGCAGATAGCGCTCGCAGATCGCCAGCCCGATCTCGGAGGTGCCACCCAGCAAGAGGATTGCCTGCGGGTTGCCTACGGCATCAAAGACCATGTGGACACACCATTTACAGAAGCTCCAAACGTCGGGCCATGTCAGAGGCGAACACCCCGGTGGGATCGACCTTGCGGCGCACCTTGATCCACTCGTCGATCCGCGGGTACATGGCGTGGAAGGTCTCAGCGGTGGTGCGGGAGTCCTTGGCGGTGTAGAGCCTGCCGCCGAACTCGAGAACGCGACGGTCGAGGTCGGTGACGAACTCGTTCAGTCCCGCCTTGATCGGGAAGTCCACGCAGATGTTCCAGCCTGGAATCGGAAAGCTCAGCGGTGCTTGATTTCCCGCTCCGAACAACTTGAAGACGTTCAGGAACGAGTAGTGCCCCGACCGCTGGATGTCGACGATGATGGACTTGAACTCGTCGACGGCCTCCGTCGGCACCACGAACTGGTACTGAAGGAATCCGGCCGGGCCGTACGCGCGGTTCCACTCTCCGAACATGTCCAGCGGGTGATAGAACTGCGTCAGGTTCTGGACCTTGCCGCGGTAAGTCCCCGACTTGCGGTACCAGAGTTCGCCGATCGGTCCGAACGTGTACTTGTTCGCCAGCCCGTTGGGCAGGATGTCGGGCACCGTAAGTAATTGCGGCGCATCGAATTTGAGCGGATTCTTCTGCAGCTTCGTGGGCAGCTGGTCCAGGGTGGCCAGCGACCCGCGGGAGATCGCGGCGCGGCCCAGTTTCGGCGGCGCGCTGATGGCGTCGAACCAGGCGCTCGAGTAGGTGTAGTTGTTCTCACTGCCGTCGCTGTGCAGGGCGATGGTGTCGTCGAGCGTGGGGGTGACATCGCCGTCGGCGATGAAGTACGCCGTCTCCGTCGGCGTCATCGCGATGGTCGCGCGCAGGATGATCCCGGTCAGACCGTTGCCCCCGACGGTCGCCCAGAACAGGTCGGCGTCGACCCCTTCCGGGCTGAGGCGGCGGACGTTTCCGTCTGCGGTCAAGAGGTCCATCGACCGGACGTGGTTGCCGAAGCTGCCCGCACTGTGGTGGTTCTTGCCGTGGATGTCGCACGCGATGGCGCCGCCGACGGTGACCTGCCGGGTGCCGGGCAGTACGGGGACCCACAACCCCAGCGGCAGCGCCGCCCTCATCAGTTGGTCGAGGTTCACGCCGCCGTCGACGTCGACCAGATGGCTGTCACGGTCCATCGAGTGGATCTTGTTCAGCGCCGTCATGTCGACGACAAGGCCGCCGCCGTTCTGCGCGTTGTCACCGTAGGACCGGCCCAGGCCGCGGGCGATGATGCCGCGTCCGTCGGCGCCGGCGACGGCCTTCGCGATCGTCTCGGGATCGGGGGTCGACAGCACGCGAGCGACGCTCGGCGCGGTGCGGCCCCAGCCCGTCAGCCGCGTGGTGGTGGTTGCAAACATCGTGACGAGGGTACCGCCTGCGCCCCGCTACTCATTTGAGGCGGAAGATAACTGCCCGCTGCACCACGAAGTTGATGACCGTCGCGGTGCCCTGGGCGATGATGAACGCGACCGGCACCCGCCACGGCTTGTCGTCCCACAGCGTGTAGAAGGCGTAGTTGATGCCCACCTGGACGGCGTAGGTGACGGCGTAGAGCAGAACCACCGCGACGAATCGGGCTCTGCTGGGTGGCGCCTGGAACGTCCACCGCCGGTTGATCAGGTAGGCCGTCGTCGTTCCCGCGATGAAGCTGAGCGTCTTGGCCACGTTCACGTTGAGGCCCAGGCGCAGGAACAGCACGTAGAGGCCGAAGTCGACGATCGCCGACAGCCCGCCGGTGACGATGAACCGCCACGCCTGGGTCCTCAGGCTCAGGTTCGGTGACATCGGGGGCTCGGCCACCGGGGCAGCTTAGCCAGTCTGGTTGCGGGCACGTGTGTTGAGTCTGCCAGCCCTCAGCGGGGGGTCACGTCACCAATTCACGCTCTCGAGCACGCCGCACAATGCGTCGACCGCCGGTCCGAACGCGTGCTCGGCCGGGGTACCGAAGTTGATGACGATGCCGTCTTCCGAGGGGATCTCGGGACCTGCGTCCGGGTGCCGCAGCAGCGCGAGACCCGACAGGGCCATGCCTGCCTCTCCTGCCCGCCGTAGTACCTCGGGTTCGGTGCCGTCGGGCAGCGTGAGCAGCAGGTGCAGCCCGGCCGACAGCCCTCTGATGCCGACGTCGAACGGCTGCAGTCTCTCGACGAGGCGGTCGCGGCGGCGCCGGTAGCTCTGGCGCATGCGGCGAATGTGCTTGTCGTAGCTGCCGTTTGCGATGAAGTCAGCCATCGTCAGCTGGGCGATCCCGTTGACGTAGAACTGCTGACCGCCCATGGCCGCCAGCACCCGATCGATCAGGTCGTCGGGCAGCACCATCCAGCCCAGACGCAGCACGGGGGCCAGGCTCTTGCTGGCGGATCCGAGGTACACCACCCGCTCCGGGTCGAGTCCCTGCACCGCGCCGACGGGTTGGCGGTCATACCGGAACTCGCCGTCGTAGTCGTCCTCGATGAGGTATCCGCCGGAGCGCTGTGCCCAGTTCATCACCTCGGTCCGACGGGTGGAGTGCAGCGGCACGCCGTGCGGGAAGTGGTGCGCGGGGGTGAGCAGCGTGGCGGGTGTATCGATCCCGTGGAGGCTCTCGACGACTGCGCCGTGGTCGTCGACGGCGATGGGTGTCGTCGCCACGCCCATCGCGGCAAGCGCCTCACGGAACAGGAACAGGGCGTAGGCCTCGACGGCGACCGGACCGGCCCCGGAGAACACACGGCCGAGGATTTCGACGGCGTGGCGGGTGCCCGCGCAGATGACGATCGAGTCTGGGGTGGTGCGCACGCCGCGGACCCTGCCGAGGTACTCGGCGAGCGCCTCGCGCAGCTCGATCCGGCCCCGCGGGTCGCCCATCCGCAGCGCATCGTTTGGTGCGGTGGTGAGCGCTCGCCGGGTGGAGGCCAGCCACGCACCCCTGGGGAATTCGGCGACGTCGGGTGAGCCGGGCATCAGGTTGTGCGTCGGGACACCGGGGACGCCCCTGGGCCGGGCGGGCAGCGGTGTGGCGCGGCTGTTCACCACCCAGGTTCCCGCGCCCTGGCGCGACGCCAGCCAGCCCTCGGCGACCAGCTCGGCGTAGGCCTCGGCGACGGTGTTGCGGGCCAATCCGAGGTCGGCGGCCAGGTCGCGTGACGGCGGCAGCATGGTGCCCGCTGCGAGCCTGCCGGTCCGCACGGCGTCTCGCAGCGCCGCGAGCAGCAGTTCACGCACTCCGCGCGTTCCGGGCGTGATGGAGTCCAGTAAATCGAGGTGCAGGTCGCGGGTCCCGCTGTTGGCCCATGAAGTCACACTCAGATTGAACCATTTTGCTGGTTCTTTGGTGGCTAGCGTGGTGGACATGACACAGACACTCGAACACCCCACCGCCATCGACCGCCTCGCGATCTACAAGGTCTCGCCCGAGGTGTACGACGCGATGATGAAGCTGAGCGCCGCCTCGGCCGAGGACGTCGACCCGACCATCGGCGAGTTGATCAAGATCCGGGCTTCACAGATCAATCACTGCGCGTTCTGCCTCGACATGCACGTCGCCGACGCCCGCAAGCAGGGCGAGACCGAACAGCGGCTCGCACTCATAGCCGCGTGGGACGAAGCAGGCAGCCTGTTCACCGCGAAGGAGCGGGCCGCCCTGGAACTGACCGAGGCCATCACAGAACTCCACCACGGTCATGTCTCCGACGAGGTCTACGCCAAGGCCGCCGAGGTCTTCAACGACAGGGAACTCGCACACGTGATCGCGATGGCCGTCACCATCAACGCATGGAACCGGTTCAACGTGGCGACCCGCATGAAGGCCCCGCGCCGCTGACATGTTGGACGAGGATGGGCGGGTGCCCGACGCGCAGATCTCCTACGAGGGTGACGTCGTCCTGAAGTTGCACCGGCCAGGCACCGACCCGCAGGCACTACGACGACGCCTGCGGGTCGCCGTGCGTTCTGCGGTCCTCGCGTCGCCGCTGACCCCCGAGCCGCAACGAGTCGACGGTCGTTGGCTCACCCGCTGGCCCCGTCTGGAGATGGTGCGTCCCGATCCCGCTTGCCTGCCGTGGCGACGAGCGGGAGAACTGTTGGCGCAGTTGCACGCCGAGCCGGTCGGCGACCTCGGGGTGGGGCAAGGCGCGCCGGACCGTCTGCACCGCGCACTCTCCCGGCTGGGTGATGGCCCCAACTCCGACGTGATCCGTCGGGCCGCAGCCGGTCTGGACGTGGCTGCAGACCCGGACCGGCCGATCACCCTGGTGCACGGGGACTTTCATCTCGGTCAAATGGGCGTCGACGGCGCTACCTGGCAGTTGATCGACGTCGACGACCTCGGCATCGGCGACCCGGTGTGGGATTTGGCCCGACCGGCAGGATTCTGGGCGGCCGGGCTGGTGCCCGACGATGACTGGCACCGCTTTCTCGACGGTTACCGCGGCGCAGGCGGGCCGGCGCTACCGGACGGGGATCCCTGGCCCGTGCTAGAGCAGGTGGCCCGCGCCGCGGTCGTGGCCGCGGCCGCCAATCACCCCGACGACGACCTGCTGGTCTCGGCGTGCGAGCGAATGGGCTAGCTCGAGAAGAACAGCCTGCCGAAGCCCTGCTTGCGGTAGTGCTTGTTGCCGCGATGCCCCCACTCGGGGCCATATCCATAACCCTGCTGCCCATAACCCTGCTGAACCGGTTGCGGTGGCGCCGACTGCACGAACCGGCTCTCCATCTGCGTCATCGATTCGAGCTCACCGAAGTCGAGGAAGATCCCGCGGCAGGTATCGCACTGCTCCAGGTGGATGCCGTTGCGCTCGTAGGTCTTCATGACCCCGGCGCACTTGGGACACAGCAAGATGCTGCCCACACCGGGCGTCGACGATGGTGGCTTTGGCGGCTCGTATGGCGGAATGCTCATGTGTCCTCAACGGCCAAGAACCCTGGTAAGTGCCTGGGAGTCAGAAGGGCGGCGTGTTGGCGGAGGATCCAGGCTTCGTTCAGGCCGCGCTCCCACGTGATGCGGGCCGCGTTCGGCGGAACGGGTGCAGCGGCGGGTGGAAGAACCGAACTGGCGCCTTGCGTTCATTGCGGTGTGGGCGGAGGCGAATGGCCTATTCAACGACAGCGGCGAACATACGAGTCCAGCTCGCAGACACGAGGATCGGAGGGAAGCGAGTAATCAAACCGCTGAGGCTTGAGCGCGGCGCTGGCTGGTGACCAGTCTGTCCAGACGCGAAGCCTGCCGCCTGCGGTGTGAATCTCACCAGTGGCGTCGTCGCGGGTTACGTCAATTTCGTCAACGACGACCAGATCAACGTTCTCGTATTCGGTGCCACGAGTGACTTCGTTGATTGTCAGCTCGACCGTCTCGATGATCACCGAACTGCCCTTCACTTCGCGGTGCCGTTCCATTCGGTCCACAGAGGCGGCGATGTCATATGGCTCTCCAAGTTCACGGGCTTCCGCGCCACCGATCCTCTCGTAATACGCCAGCGCGACATCGAGAGAACGCCTTTCGATGGCCGCTCGCAATCTTGGATCTTGTGCCCTTGCTGGGCGACCGGAGGGACCATGCGCGCCGGCGACGAAAGTCGTCGGGAATATCGAATTCGTCGAACGGATGATCGGCCTCAGATTTGCCCGGCGGTAGGACTATTCCTGGAAGCAGGTCGAAGAGATTGGCTCGGAACTTCGAGATGGCTGCGAGGGCTCCTAGATCTACATCATCTGAGCGTGATGTAGTCGTGAGATCCGGTAGCCGCTCGACGACAGCCATGCCGTAACGCACCAGCGCTGAAGCCCGTTCGCGGTGAATGCCTAGCGTTGAGCCAACCTCGTAGACCATGGCTTCTCGGCCGTGGACGTGCCAGTGCTCGGGATCTCCAAACTCTGCCATCCCGCGTCGGCCCAGATGCCCATCCCAACCAGTAGACGCGCAGACGCCAGATCCGCTACTGGCTTGTCATCCCTCATTCGGGCGACCAATCCCGCGCGATCCATGGACCGAATCTCCGCGAGCCTGATTTCTTCGATCATACGTTCGACTCTTCCGGCTCGGGCCGCCTGCCACCAGGGCCGAATCTCAATCTGTGGACGAATCCGCGACTGTGGATAACTCCGCGATGGAGCCGCTCACACCCAGTAGGGCACGCGGGAACGGTATTGCCGCATCGCGAACGCCGTCACGGTCCAGCCGACGATGGTCAGCGCGATGACCACCACCCAGTGCCGCATCTCCTGGTCGGCGCCCAGGAGAGGGGCCCGCACGATGTCGACGTAGTGCAGCAGCGGGTTGAACTCGATGACCTTGGCCCACGTCCCCGCACCCTGCTGACGCAACGTCTGGTCGTTCCAGATGATCGGCGTCACGTAGAACAACAGTTGCACCAGGCTGAACAACAGCGGGCTGATGTCGCGGTACCGGGTCGCCAGAATCCCGAAGCAGAGCGCCACCCACACGCAGTTCAACGCGATGAGGGCCAGCGCCGGGATGAACGACAGATCGGTCCACTTCCACGGCTGCGGGAAGATGATCGCGATGATCACGAAGATGATGATGTTGTGCCCGAACAGAATGATCTGGCGCCAGACCAGCCGATAGACGTGCACCGACAGCGGCGTCGGCAATTGTTTGATGAGCCCCTCGTTCGCGACGAACACGTCGGCGCCCTCGAGGATCGAGGCGTTGATCAGGTTCCAGATGATCAGCCCGAGCGTGACGTAGGGCAGGTGCTCGGCCAGCGGCAGGTGAAAGAGCGTGGAGTACAAACCTCCCAGCGCGACCGCCATGGTGCCGGTCGCGATGGTGATCCAGATCGGCCCGAGCACCGAGCGGCGGTAGCGCTGCTTGATGTCCTGCCACCCGAGATGCAGCCACAGCTCGCGCTTGCCGAAGCCCGTCGCGAGGTCACCCCATGCCCGCGAGAAGGTCTTCGACTGCGCTGCCGCGTCGGTGAAGGTCATCTTCCGTCTCTCCCGTCGCTTCGCTCGCCCTGATAGAACCTTTCGTGTCTGCCCAAGCGGCGCAGACGAATCCACTCCATCAGGCCCGCCGGGTCGCGACGGGTCACCAGGAAGAACCAGCCGAACCGCAGCCACTCCTGGGGGATCAGCCGCCGCATGCCGCGCTGGGATTGCACGTAACCGCGGTTGCGGTAGGTGAAGTAGCGCTTGGTGGCGTCGTCGGGATATTGGGTGTGCATCCGGCCGCCGAGGATCGGCTTGAACTCGTCGGATCCCTGCGGGTGCAGGTAGACCGCGTCCAGGCAGGTGCCGAACGGCAGGCCGGAGCGCACCAGACGCCGGTGGACCTCGACCTCGTCACCGCGGATGAACAACCGGATGTCCGGCACCCCAACGGCTTCCAGCGTCGAGGCGCGAAACAACGCTCCGTTGAACAGCGACGCGATGCCGGCCAGCAGGTCGCCGGACCCGTCGGTGCGCAGCTCGTCCACCCAGCGGCGCCAGGCCAGGCCGCGGCGCAACGGGAACGCCAGGCGTGTGGGGTCCGCGAGGTCGCACACCATCGGGGATACCTCGGCCAGCGAATGTCTTGTCGCACAGTTCAGTAGCGTGCCGAGGACCTCGGGGTCCGCGGGCCTGCCATCGTCGTCGGCAAGCCACACCCAGTCCGCGCCGAGGGACAGCGCCGTGAGCACGCCGAGCGCGAAGCCACCGGCCCCGCCCAGATTGCGTCGGGATCCGACGTAGGTACTCGGAACGGATTGCGAGACAACGAGTTCCCGGACCCGCTCGTCGTCGCCGTTGTCGACGACGATCAGGTGGTCGGGCGAACGGGTCTGACCCGTCACGGCTTTCAGGGACAGCACCAACTCGGCTACGCGCCGGTGGGTGACCACGACGGCGCAGACGAAGTCACTCATGGTCCGCTGTTCTCGCGCGCGTTCTCCTCGAGGATCTCGCGCACGTGATGAGCGGCATCGTCGCCCTCGTAGGCGCGCACTACGTCCTCGATGCCACCGGTCATCTTGATGGTGCCGTGGTCGATCCACATCGCGGTCTTGCACAACCGCGCGAGGAATTCGTTGGAGTGACTGGCGAATACGAGGATTCCGGACCGTGCCACCAGTTCCTGCAGTCGGGTGCGGGCCTTCTTGAGGAACTCGGCATCCACGGCGCCGATGCCCTCGTCGAGCAGCAGGATCTCGGGGTCGATGCTGGTGACGACACCCATGGCCAGGCGCACCCGCATACCGGTCGAGTAGGTGCGCAACGGCATCGACAGGTAGTCGCCGAGCTCGGTGAAGTCGGCGATCTCGTCGACCTTGGCCGCCATCTGCTTGCGTGTCTGCCCCAGGAACATGCCGCGGATGACGATGTTCTCGAAACCGGATATCTCGGGGTCCATCCCGACGCCGAGGTCGAAGACCGGCGCCACCCGGCCGCGCACGGTCGCCGACCCGCGAGTCGGTTCGTAGATGCCCGACAGCAGCCGCAGGAGCGTCGACTTCCCCGCCCCGTTGTGGCCGACCAGTCCCACGCGGTCGCCCATCTCCAGCGACATGGTGATGTCGCGAAGGGCCTCGATGACGACGACGTTCGACTCGTTGCGGCCGATGGTGCCGCCGGCCTTGCCGAGGAACGCCTTCTTCAGCGATCTCGACTTGGCGTCGAAGATCGGGAACTCCACCCACGCATTGCGGGTCTCGATATGGGGATTGCCCACTGTCAGAGGTACTGCCCGGTCCCGGAGCCGGACGGGCCGCGCTGCCCGGGCACGCCGCCCATGCCGGGAGGCAACGCCCCCTGACGCATCTGCTCGAGCTGGGCGCGGGCCGCCATCTGCTGGGCGAACAGCGCCGTCTGAATGCCGTGGAAGAGGCCTTCGAGCCAGCCGACGAGCTGCGCCTGCGCGATCCGCAGCTCGGCGTCCGACGGCAGGCTCTCCTCGCTGAAGGGCAGGGCGAGCCGCTCGAGTTCCTCGCGCAACTCGGGTGCCAGACCGTCCTCGAGCTCGCGAACGCTGCGCGCATGGATCTCGCGGAGCCGCCCGCGGCTGGCGTCGTCGAGCGGAGCCGTTCGAACCTCCTCGAGCAGCTGTTTGATCATGGTGCCGATCCTCATGACCTTCGCCGGTTGCTCGACGAGCTCGGTCAGGGACTTGCCGTCGGCGTCATCACCCATTGCGGACACGTCACCGAGGATCTCGATCTCATCGGCGTTGTTGTCGTCGGCGCTACTCGTCATCGTCTTTGAATCGCTCCCGTGTTCTGAACACTCCGTGGACTTACTTTCCCTGCCACTCATAGATGTGGTCCTCGCCGTTGTCGTAGATCTTCTTCCACGACGTCGACTTGTCTAGCGACACTAGTCCGTCGGGCATGACGAACCCTCGCACCACCGGTGTGCTGGTGATGACGTAGCGGATGCCGAGTGCGCGCACGGCCTCGGCAACACGGGGATCGGTGTCGGCGTCGTCGGCGTAGGCCCAGAAGATGAAGCGGTGGTAGCCCGGCCCCTGCTGCTGGGGATAGTCGTAGTGCGTCCACAGCGGGTGCAGGCCGGAGACGGCGTACATCCAGGCGGTGCCGTCGGTGTTGGCGTTTCCGATCACGGTGTCGCGGGCGCCCGGCAGGGTTGCGAGGTAGGCGAACGCCTCGAGGTCCTTGTCGTCGATGATGACCTGGTCGTACTTCTCGCCGATCAACCGTTCGTGTCTCGGGAAGTAGTGCCAGGCCATGCCGATCGACACCGCGACGAGGACGGTCGCGGTGACGGCGTAGCCGGCGCGTGGGCTGAGTCGCGGGGTCAGTCGCCGCAGTCCTGTCAGCGCCGCCGTCGTCAGCGTGAACAGCGCGATGCCGGCCATCGGGGCGAGCAGCAACGTCACCACCGCGGAGAGTCGCCGCGGGTCGCTGTAGAAGAGGTCGCTGAACGTGCCGATGGCCGCGCCGAGCGGACCGCCGAACGGGGCCGACGAGTGGACGATCGAGAACACCAGCAACAACCAGACGGCGACGGGCCACCACATGCGCCGAACGACGAGGATCACGAAACCGATCGCTGCGAGCGCGATGAGGGCGTTCTGAATCGGATAGTCGTTGAGGTGCCGAGTGTGCTGCACGACGGCGTCGAAGAGTGCCTTCCTCTTGCCTTCGTGCGTGACGAATTCGTGCCCGACGATGATCTCCGCCTGTTGAAGCACGCCGACGAATTGCGGGAGCAGGAGCAGCACCGTCGGCCCCGCGACGGCCACCAGGCTGAGGAGGTCGGGGAGCCGTCCGCGGACGGGTCGCCAGAGTCCGTCGCACAGCCACCACGCCACGACGAACACGACCGTCACCACGCCGCCGGTGATGTGCACCGAGAAGACGCCGAGCAGGGCGAGCACCGCCAGGGGTATCCGGTCACGGTGTCTCAGCGCCGACACGATCAGCAGCATCGTGGGCACGGCCAGCCCGTAGGCAGCGAGGTTGGGCATGGACGCGGTGTCGAATTCGACGTAGGGGACGGCCGTGAACGATGCGGCCAGCGCCGCCGCCGCGGCCGACGACCCCGCCGCCTGCCACTGGCCCACGTCGCGCCCGCGGAGCAGATGCCAGGTGAGGGCTGCCGCGCTCGCCGGGAACAACCAGACGGCGACGGCGAGGGAGTTGAGCGTGTACGCGGTGGCGGCGGTGGCACCGGTGAGTTGGCTCTGCAGTGCGGCCAGCGCGTGGAAGGTCGACGGGTAGTAGAGCGCGTCGTGGGTCTCCACGTTGCGCAGGTCGCCCATGTGGGTGGGCGAGGCCTGTCCGGTCTCGAGGATGAACCTGATGGTGTTGGCATGCCAGACCGAGTCCCATGTGCTCGGGATTGATTGCCAGTGGGGCATGCCACGAATTGCTGCGAATGTGATCAACGCCGCACCGAGGACCACGCCCAGCGCGACGACGAGCGCGGGCCCAGCCGTCATCGGCTCGCCCTCGGGAATGCGGTCGCGCCTGCGTTTCATCGTCGCCTGCCAACCCGCGACGACGGCCACCACGATCACCAGAGCGAGCACCGCGGTGCCCAGGTTCCAGGGGATCCCGACCGCGCCCATCGGCAGAATCGCCAGCGCTACGGTGCCGTAGGTGAGCGCCGGGCCTACCGCGACGGCGCTCGGCCAGGTTAGCTGAGCCGTACGTGCGAGGATTGCTCCGGGGATGACCAGCAACAACAGGGCCACTAGCACCCCGGACGCCAAGCTCACTGCACTAGTATGACCACGCAGGTGAATTGGTCCGTCAGGGCGTGCGCGGCGGGCACCACCTACATCAGTACGGTTCGCGGTACTCACAGGGCTCGAAGGTTGGCAGGCAATGGCATACGACGTCGCCCGGGTGCGTGGTTTGCACCCGTCTCTGGGCGACGGCTGGGTCCACTTCGACGCCCACAACGGCATGTTGCTGCCCGACTCGGTGGCGACGACGGTCTCGACCGCCTTCCGCGGATCGATGACCACCGGCCAGGGCCCCCACCCCGCCGCCACCCGCAGTGCCGCGGTGCTGCAGGCTGCCCGTCAGGCCGTCGCCGACCTCGTCGGAGCCGACCCGCGTGGCGTCGTACTCGGTGCCGACCGCGCGATCCTTCTCACGTCGCTCGCCGACGCGTCGTTCTCCCGCGTCGGGCTGGGGCACGAACTGGTCGTCACACGGCTGGACGACGAGGCGAACATCGCGCCGTGGCTGCGCGCGGCGAATCGCTATGGCGCGAAGGTCAAGTGGGCCGAGGTCGACATCGAGACCGGCGAGCTGCCCGCCTGGCAGTGGGAATCCCTGATCGACAAGCCGACCAAACTGGTCGCCCTCACGTCGGCGTCGTCGGCCATCGGCGCCGTCACCGATCTGCGTCCGGTCACCAAGCTGCTGCACGAGTACGGCGGCACGGTCGTGGTCGACCATTCGGCCGCGGCGCCTTACCGGTTGGTCGACATCCACGAACTCGAGGCGGACATCCTCGCGATCAACACCGTGGCGTGGGGCGGGCCCCCGATCGGTGCACTGGTGTTCCGCGACCCGTCGACGATCGAGTCGTTCGGCGCGGTGTCGCTGGATCCGCTGGCCACCGGGGTCGAGCGGCTGGAGATGGGCACCCACCAGTTCGGAATGCTCGCCGGCGTCGTGGCCAGCGTCGAATACCTGGCGAACCTCGACGAGTCGGCGTCGGGTACCCGTCGCGAAAGACTCTCCGTCTCAATGCAATCGGCGGCCGCCTACATGGACCGGCTGTTCGACTACCTGCTGACGGCACTGCGGTCGCTGCCGCTGGTAATGGTCATCGGCCAGCCCGAGGTGCGCATCCCGGTACTCAGTTTCGCCCTGCACGGTGTGCCCGCGGAGCGGGTGGTCCAGCGGCTCGCCGACAACGGCGTGCTGGCCGCCCTCAACACGACGTCCAGGGTTCTCGACGTCCTCGGGGTCAACGACATCGGCGGCGCCGTCACAGTGGGTCTGGCGCACTACACGACGATGGCCGAGGTCGACCAGTTGGTCCGCGCGCTCGCGTCGCTCGGCTAACTCTCTACCTCAATCTCGGACGCGCAGAAGCACTTTGCCGTGGGCGTCGCCGGACTCGAGTAGCCGGTGCGCCTCGGCGGCGTCCTGGACGGGCAGCTCGGCGCCGATGATGGGACGCACCCGACCGTCGGCGATCATCGGCCAGACGTTGGCGACCACCGACTCGACGATGGCGCTCTTGCCCGACGGGCCGTCCACGGGCCGTGATCGCAGCGCCGTCGAGATGACCCCCGCGCGCTTGGCCATCAGCTTGCCGAAGTTGAGTTCGCCCTTGAGGCCGCCCTGAAAGCCGATGACGACGATTCGGCCGTCGGGCGCCAAGGCGTCGATGTTGCGATCGAGGTACGACGCGCCCATGAGGTCCAGGATGACGTCGGCGCCCAGACCGCCCGTCTCGGCTCGGATCCGCTCGACGAAGTCCTCTTCGCGATAGTTGATGGTGATGTCGGCGCCGAGTTCGCGACACACCGAGAGCTTCTCGGCCGAGCCCGCGGTGACCGCGACGCGGCACCCAAGCGCGTGGGCCACCTGGATGCCGTGGGTACCGATGCCGCTCGCACCACCGTGAAAGAGCACCGTCTGCCCCGCGGCCAGATGCCCCGTCATGCCGAGGTTCGACCACACCGTGCACGCGACCTCGGGCAGTCCGGCGGCCTCGCGCAAGCCGACCCCGTCGGGGATCGGCATCACCTGACCCGCGGGCACCGCGACGCGCTCCGCGTAGCCGCCGCCCGACAGCAGCGCACACACCGGTTGCCCGATGGACCACGAGGTGACCCCGGGACCCAGGGCCGACACGTGACCCGACACCTCGAGACCGATGGTCTCACTGGCGCCCGGCGGTGGTGGGTAATGGCCCCCGGCCTGCAACAGGTCCGCTCGATTGATGCCCGCTGCGACTACGTCGATGATGACTTCGCCCTCGGCGGCGTTCACGTCTGGAACTTCCCGCCAGGCCAGGTCAGTGCCGGATTCGGCGACGATCGCGCGCATGTCGATAACGCTACTACCAGGCGGGCGCCGCCCTATCTATGGCGCAATGGAGGGGACCATTGGGGGGCGAACGGCGAGCTCGATGCCGGGGTTCGACATCGCCGAACAACGCGCTTGGCACCACTTTCTCGACGCAGCGCTGCGGCTATGCGCCACGTTGAACCGGGAATTGGTGGACGCCCACGGGCTCACGCCGAACGACGTCCGACTGCTCGACCTGCTGGATGACTCGGCGACCGGTTCGGCTCGGATGGGAGATCTCGCCGAAGAGCTGATGTCGTTGCCAAGCAGGTTGACTCGCCAGATCCATCGGCTCGAGACGCAGCGCCTGGTGCGTGCGTACGCACTTCCTTGGTCGACTCTCACGTTCGCAGGCGGCGGCGATGGGTGAGAACTGCAGGCGGATCGACGTCGCCCTCAAGTCCGGCCAGACGCCCGCGAAAGTGGGCCGGGTCTAGCTCGCCTAGGCTTGTCCACGGTGGCGTGGCAGAGCGGCCTAATGCACTCGCCTTGAAAGCGAGAGACGGCTAACACCGTCCGGGGGTTCAAATCCCTCCGCCACCGCTCTTTTGATCCCGCGATATCCCGGTGGGCGGGTGGGCGCTCGGTTACCGTCGTGAACGAGTCATCTTGGCGACCACGGCAATTTGGACGGAGCGTTCGCGTGAAGATTTTCCTAGCTGCGGCCTGCTGCGCGACTTCGACCGCGCTTCTGACGATCGGGCTGTTCACGGCGAATGCCGCGCTGGCCGAGCCGGGGGACTACGCCGGTTTGCCGGTCGACCCGAACGCCGTCACCGATTCGGCGGCCTACATCGCGGCCCCGCCCACGTTGAACCCGAACGGTCAGCCCGGCGTCGAGGCGGTATTCACGCATCGCGACAGCAGTAGGACGATCACCGACACCATTCTCGTCCTGTCGAATCCGGCGGCGGCGTCCGCGGCTCTGGCGGGAGCGACGCCCGTCGTGGTCACCTCCATTCCGGGCGGCGGCAACGAACCCGCTCCAGTGGGCACCGACGGCACGATCATCACGGGTGCGTCCGAGGACGGGCTACAGTCCGTCACGGTGGTGCGGTTCACCGAGGGCGGGACGGCGGCAGTCATCGAATTCAGTGGCGCGCCCGGGGATCCGGTGCCCTCGGACCTGGCGGTCGAGTACGCGCAGAGGCAGGCGACCGCGATCAGGGACGCCGGCGCGGTCTGATCAGCAGGGGTAGCAGGCGAATCCGCGCCAGCCGTCGTGCCAGATGAACCCGGGCCCGCAGCCTTCAGCGCCCGTGCCGCCATCGCAGTTCATCATCTGGATCGGCGACGGCGGCAGTGCCGGCGAGGTGGCGACGATCGGGTGGGGTGGGGGCGGCGCGACCTGCGCCGCCTGTGCGAGGGGAGTCATCGTGAACGTGCCCATCGTCAGTGCCGCGGCGGCGACCGTCATGCCCAATTTTCGCATCGAGCTCTCCTCAAATGGTTGAAGATCCGAGGTAGCAAACGGTACGCGGCGTGCACTCGTCACGGGCCGAAATTTTCGCAGCCGTTGACGCCCTCTGGGTCACTCGCCCTTGAAGTCCGGCGGCCGCTTCGCGAACATCGCGGTGATGCCCTCGTTCAGATCCTGCGACGGTAGGAACGCCGAGTTCCATGCCGCGACGTACCGCAGACTGGCCGACACCTGCGCGGTGCGTTGTTCGTCGAGCACGTCCTTGATGCCCTGCACCACCAGAGGCGGGTTCGCGGCGATCTCCTTGGCGGTCTCGTGCGCGGCGGCCAGCGAGGCCTCGGCATCGGGATAGACGTCGTTCACAAGGCCGATCTTCTCGGCCCGGGCAGCGTCGATGTCCTTGCCCGTCAACGCAAGTTCGCGCAGGTGGCCGTCGGACAGGATCAGCGGTAGCCGCGCCAGACTGCCCACGTCGGCGACCATCGCGAGCCTGACCTCACGCACCGAGAACTGGGCGTCGGCGCTGGCGTAGCGGACGTCGACGGCCGAGATGAGGTCGACGCCGCCGCCGATGCACCAGCCGTGGACCGACGCGATCACCGGCGTGCGGCAGTCCGCGACCGCCGTGATCGACCCCTGCATCGCCTTCAACTTCGTGTGGAACTCGGTGCGTTGCTTGGCCATCGCGCCGTCGGCAAGCACCGGCGCCAGAGTGCCACCCATCGAAGCGAGGTCGAGGCCGTAGCTGAAGTTCCTGCCCGAACCGGTGAGCACGATGGCGCGCACGTCCGGGTCGGCGTCGAGTGAGCCGAACGCCGACGGGAGCTCGGCCCAGAACGCCGGACCCATCGCGTTGCCCTTGCCGGGACCGGTCAGCGTGACCCGCGCGACGTGAGCGTCGACGTCGATGGTGAGGGATTCGTATGCATCGCTCATGCCAGGAAGGCTACGGCTAGCCCGGGAGAGGTGGCGGAAGGGGCCTAGGGAGGCGTCTCGCCGAGCAGGATCTCGCTGACCGTGCTGTCGGGTAGGAACGTGCACACGGCGTCTGCCAGCGTCTTCGCGATCTCCGCGTCACCCGGGCCCAGTACTGAGGTCTCGGAGTTGAGGATTTCCTCGATGACCGCCGTCTTGCTCGCGTCATCGAGGTCGACGTACTCCGCGCACGTGATGCCGAGGGGATCCCCGGGCGGCGGGGCATCGGACGACGTACGCGGTGCCGAGGTTCGCGGCGACGACGTGGTGGGGCGTGAGGACGTCGACGTCCTGGTGGAGGGGCCCGCCTCGGTGGTCATCGCCACGGTCCCCGGAGTGGTGCGGTCGCAGCCTGAGATGGTGCCTGCGACGACGAATGTCGCCGCGGCGACCAGAACGCGCATCCTCATCTGCGAACCATAGGGGCTCAGACCCGTTCCAGGTAGAAGTACAGGTGTCGCGGCGAGCCGGAGCTGTCGTCCAATGAACCCTTGCCGTTCATGATGCCCATGACGGCGTTGTCGTCGACCTTCTTGAAGTGATCGTGCACCGGCGCCCCGTCGTAGACCATCGACGCGGTCACCTCGCCGCGGAACTCCTCGAGCCACAGGCTCGCCTCGCCCTTCATGGCCTCGGTGTTGGAGAACTTGTTTCCGTCGACGTCCAGGCACACCAGCGGTTGGGCGTCGGAGGCGGAGTGGAACGTCTTGCCGAACCAGTTGAGGCGCTGCAAGAAGCCGTTCCTGCGGTGGCCGGTTGCGAACTCTCCGCCCTTCCACTCGCCGATCATGAAGTCGATGGTGGCGGGCTGCAGGGTGTCCCAGAATGCGTCCAGTTCGGCGTCGGGAATTTCCCCGGTGCGTTCGGTCAACGCGGCGAACGTCTTTCGGGCCGTAGTCGTAAAGGAAGCCATCGTGCCTCGTCCTTGGTCAGGCTGTGATCCAGCGGGTGGCGAACTCGAGGAAGGCGTCGTTCTCGTGCGGGGTCGAGACGGTGACGCGCACGCCGTCCTGCCCGTAGGGCCGCACCAGCAGTCGGTTGTCCGCCGCGCTGTTGACGAACTCGTTGGTGCGCTCGGCCAGTGGCAACCAGACGAAGTTCGCCTGCGACGGTGGCACGGTGAACCCGGCATCGCGCAGTGCGGCGGTGAGCCTGACGCGTTCCTCGACGACGGCGTCGGTGCGTGCCAGCAGTTCGTCCGAGGCGTCGATGGAGGCGATGGCGGCGGCCTGCGAGATGCTCGTCGCGGTGAACGGCACGTAGACCTTGCTCAGGGCGGTGATGACGTCGGGGTCGCCGACCGCGTACCCGATGCGCAGTCCGGCGAGACCGTAGGCCTTCGAGAACGTCCGCAGCACAACGACGTTGCGGTGCGCGCGGACCAGGCCGAAGCTGTCGGGCAACATCCCGTCGCGGATGTACTCGACGTACGCCTCGTCGAGCACGATGAGGATGTCACTCGGCACCGCGGCCACGAAGCGCGCCAGCGCGTCGGGATCCACGACGGTCGACGTCGGGTTGTTCGGGTTGCAGATGAAGATCAGCCGGGTGCGGTCGGTGATCGCGGCCAGCATGGCGTCCAGGTCGAACGTGTAGTCCTTCAGCGCCACTTGCAACGGCGTCGCGCCTGCCGTGCGGACCTGCAGCGGATAGATCTCGAAGCTGCGCCAGCCGAACATCACCTCATCGCCGAGGGATGCCGTGATCTGGATCAGCTGCTGGCAGAGGCTGACGGAGCCGCTGCCCACGGAGATGTGCTCGGGCGCGAAGGCGCCGTCGTCCAGATGCTTGGCGAGGCGCTCCTTGAGCTCGACGTACCCGTTGTCGGGATAACGGTTGATGGAGTCGATCGCCGCCGCGATCGCGGCGCGCACGCTTGGCAGTGGACCGTCGACGGTTTCATTGCTGGCGATCTTGATGGCACCGGGCACCGTCTTGCCGGGCGTGTAGGCGGGCAAATCGGCCAGCTCGGGGCGCAGGCGGGCGGTCACGCGAACAGTCTAGGGGTGTACGGGTCGCTGCTTTGCCTTCCACTCACCGGGCTGTGTACGCTTCTCCCTCGGCGGTTCTGGGGTTCGCTTTCGTGTCCGGTACCCTCGGGATCGGTCAGGAGGCGTGCCAGAGCGGCCGAATGGGACTCACTGCTAATGAGTTGTCCGTCTTAAAGCGGACCGGAGGTTCAAATCCTCTCGCCTCCGCCACGACTGGTTCGCCCCAGTCGTACAACTGAATGACAGGCGCCCGTAGCTCAACGGATAGAGCATCTGACTACGGATCAGAAGGTTGGGGGTTCGAATCCCTTCGGGCGCACCCAGGTCAGAGGTGCTTTCCATCGTCGTGGAGGCGCCTCTATTGGTTCTTGACGACAGTGTTGACGATCTGACTGACGGGTGGTCCGGGCGCGGAGACCCAGTGTTCGACTGGTCAGGTGGTCGGGTTGTCGGGTTTAGCAGTGGAGCCATGGCTGTTGAGCGTCACCCCAAATGACTACTATTGCAGGCTGATTCGTAGTACGGCCTGACCACTATCCAGACTTGCTGTGGCGATCGTGTCCACCATCGGTGTGCCGACGGCGGCCGTGCAGATGGTCTGTTCCCCACGCGTCGGGGCGGAGCGGTTCGGCGCCTGCGTTGCCAGGTCTGCGTCGACGCACGCACGGAGAAAGGGGGCCACGGCGAGCGCGGGCACTGTGTGCGCACAGCGCGGGACCGTGGCCGGTACAGTCCTGAGAAATGTTGGTTGCCGACCTGCACCACTTCCTCGACCTACCCCCCGACACGCCGGGCCCAGCCCGGCGCCTGGCCGAGCACCTGAGCAGCATCGTTCGCGCGGCAACAGCTGGTGAAGCCGCAACCAGCTGGGAAAGCGCGCTGCCGTGCCTACGCCGGCCAGCTAACCGGCGCTGCCGGGGTCGGATGATCGTGACGCCGACAGCGCCGGGAGCACCGATCCGGTGGCAGTGCAGCGTCTGCGGCGACGAGGGAATCATCAGCAACTGGGAGGACTCGCCTTTCGATCTACGCCGCCGACGGCTGGCTCTCGTGGGCTCTGTCACCCACCTCGTCATCCCGGATGAGGTGGCCGTGGCGCTGCGCGAGTTGCGGTTGCTGGACCCCGACTGCGAGCGACTGGTGTTCGGGATCCGCGCCCACAATGACGGCGCTGTCCTGGCTGCCACCGATGACGACCTCGACGAGCTGATCGGGTTCGTGGCGGCTGAGGCTAACCATGAGCCCAACCGGCGCCGCCAACGGCGACTCGACGCCGCATTCGAGGCGCTCAACACCGCAGCGCAGACTCTTAACGGCCGATGATTGGGTCGCCCTGCCGGAGCTCGTTGTCGCACCAGTGCAGCCGAAGGTGGGTGTGAGCGCGGCGTCGAGCCGTCAGGCCGACCGAGTTGCTCGACGAGCGCGCTGAAAGTGAGAACTAATGCGAGTGGCCACTGCCCTGCGAATAGTGTCTGTCGTCGTCGCCGCTAAGGCTCTGCTGATCGGCGTGCTGTATTTGGCGGCGCGCCGAGATACTTGGCCGCCCTGTGCACATCGGAGCGGGTAGTTGGGCCTGCGTAATCGCCGTCGTCACGATCGGCGTCGCCATAGCAGCAACGGTGTGCGTTGCAGCCCGTCATCAGAACGGCGACCGAACGCCCTGACAGCCCCTCGGGCTGGCCCCTTATCCCGCTTGGGTGGCGGGTCATCGACGGCAGTACACGCCACGACGCGCACGCGGAGTTGAACCACGACCGTGCCGATGCTGTGTCGTGGTGTAC
>NZ_DASQEU010000080.1:0-11225 GCF_035633495.1 Mycobacterium sp.
GGACCGTGCCATCCTCGAAACGTGCGCCAAACGTTCGGCCGACCGGCTACCGAGCCCGGCGCGGGCTGGGCAGTGGTCGACGTCGAGACGACGGGGTTCCACCCGCGGCAAGCCCGCGTCGTCAGCGTGGCGGCACTCGCCCTCGGTGACGACGGCAACGTCGAAGACAGCTTCTCCAGCCTGCTCAATCCCGGTGTCGACCCTGGTCCCACGCACGTCCACGGGTTGACCACCGAGATGCTGGCGGGTCAACCGACGTTCGCGGAAGTGATCGGCGAGCTCAACTCGGTGCTCGAGGGTCGCACGCTGGTGGCGCACAACGTCGGCTTCGACTACGCGTTCCTGGCCAACGAGGCGGAGCTCGTCGGGGCCGAGCTGCCCGTCGACACCGTGATGTGCACGGTGGAGTTGGCGCGCAGGCTGGACCTGGGCATCGAGAATCTGCGGCTCGAGACGTTGGCCGCGCACTGGGGCGTGACACAGATGCGCCCGCACGACGCGCTCGACGACGCCCTGGTGCTCGCACAGATCCTGAAACCGTCCCTGGCGGGTGCTCACGACCGCAAGGCGTGGCTGCCGGTCCGCCCCGTGAGGCGCCGCGGCTGGCCCAACGGGCAGGTGACGCACGAGGAACTCCTGCCACTGAAGACGATCGCGGCCAGGCTGCCGTGCGACTTTCAGAATCCCGGCCGGTTCGTCGCAGGCCGCCCATTGGTGCAGGGCATGCGGGTGGCGTTGTCGGCCGAGGTGACCCACACCTACGAGGAGCTCATCGAACGGATCCTGCATGCCGGACTGGCGTATGCGGACATCGTCGACCAGCAGACGTCGTTGGTGATCTGCAACGAGCTCGAACCGGATCAGGGCCGCGGCTATCAAGCGGGCGAGATGGGGATACCGCTGGTCAGCGACGCCGACTTCATGACGATCGTGGAGCGCATCGTCGGCGGTACCGGCGTGGAGGAGTTCAGCGATGCCACGCTCAGCGGCGACCAGTTCACCTTGTTCTGAGCGCGCCATTCAGACGCAGATCAGCCCGGCGGGGAAACGCGGCCGGGCTGATCCGAGCGACAGCTGATGTCTCGACTAGGTCAGTACCTTCGCCTTCAGCGAGTCGTACTCGTTCTGAGTGATGGCGCCGGCGTCGAGCAGGTCCTTGGCGTGCGCGATCTCTTCGGCGGGTGACCGTCCGGCGGCGTGCCGAATGTAGTCGTCCGTCTGCTGCTTGGCGGCGACGGCGGCTTCACGCGCCCGCACCGACATGCCCTGACCGCGAGCGATCAGGTAGATCACCGCCGTCAGCCACGGAATCAGGAACAGGAAGACGACCCAGATCGCCTTCACGACTCCCGACGTCTTGTGGTCGCGCCAGAATAGGTCCGTGAGGATCTGGAACAACACCAACAAGTAAGCGATCCACGCGAAGATGATCAGGAAGTGCCACAGGAAATCCCAGGTAGAACCCCAGTCCACGTCTACTCCTTAAACGTTGCCGGTGCGCGGTTTGCGCTGACGTCATTTAAGCACGCGCTGCGCGATTGACGGCGGAGACCACCGCTCGCAGGGACGCCGTGGTGATGGACGTCGCAATGCCGACGCCCCAGACCGTCCTGTCACCGATGGACGCCTCGACGTAGGCCGCGGCCTGCGCCTCCTCGCCCGAGGACATCGCGTGCTCGGAGTAGTCGAGCACCGAGACATCGAACCCGACGGCGCCGATGGCGTCGACGAAGGCGGCGAGCGGACCGTTGCCGGCACCGACGATCTCCCGCTCGACACCGTCGACCTTCACCACCGCGGTGATCGTGTCGGTCCCGCCGTCGACCTCCGCCGCGTCGACCTTCTGCCGGATGCGCTCCAGTGGCTTGATCGGCGCGAGGTACTCGTCGGCGAAGACGTCCCACATCTCCTTGGGAGACACCTCGCCGCCCTCGCCGTCGGTGATCTTCTGGATCGCCTGGCTGAACTCGATCTGCAGCCGTCGCGGCAGGGCCAGGCCATGGTCGGCCTTCATGATGTAGGCGACGCCGCCCTTGCCGGACTGCGAGTTCACCCGGATCACGGCCTCGTAGGTGCGGCCGACGTCCTTCGGGTCGATCGGCAGATACGGCACCTGCCAAGGGATGTCGTCGACGTCCGCATCTGCGTCGTCGGCGTCGACCTTCATCGCGTCGAGGCCCTTGTTGATGGCGTCCTGATGGCTGCCGGAGAACGCCGTGTAGACCAGATCGCCGCCGTACGGATGCCTTTCGTGCACCGGCAGTTGGTTGCAGTACTCGACGGTGCGGCGGATCTCGTCGATGTTGGAGAAGTCGATCTGCGGGTCCACGCCGCGGCTGAACAGGTTCAGTCCCAGTGTCACGATGCACACGTTGCCGGTCCGCTCGCCGTTGCCGAACAGGCAGCCCTCGATGCGGTCGGCGCCTGCCTGATAGCCAAGTTCGGCTGCGGCGACGGCAGTTCCGCGGTCATTGTGCGGGTGCAGGCTCAGGATGATCGAGTCGCGGCGGGCCAGGTTGCGGCTCATCCACTCGATCGAGTCGGCATAGACGTTCGGGGTTGCCATCTCGACGGTCGCGGGCAGGTTGACGATCAGCGGTGAATCGAATGTCGGCTGGATCACCTCAGACACGGCGTCGCACACCTCCTTCGCGTACTCCAGTTCGGTGCCCGTGTAGGACTCGGGGGAGTACTCGAAACGCCATTGCGTATCAGGATGTTTCGCAGCTTCTTCGACGCACATCCTGGCGCCGTCTTCTGCGATGGCCTTGACCGCGTCGCGGTCGGCGCGGAACACGACGCGCCGCTGCAGTATCGACGTCGAGTTGTAGAAGTGCACGATCGCCCTGGGTGCACCCGCACAGGCCTCGAACGTCCGCTCGATCAGTTCGAGCCTGCACTGGGTCAGCACCTGGATCGTGACGTCGTCGGGGATCGCGCCCTGAGTGATGATCTCCCGCACGAAGTCGAAGTCGGTCTGGCTGGCCGAGGGAAAGCCGACCTCGATCTCCTTGTAGCCCATGCGGACCAGCAGGTCGAACATGCGTCGCTTGCGTTCGGGGCTCATCGGGTCGATCAGAGCCTGATTGCCGTCGCGCAGGTCGACCGCGCACCACATGGGTGCCGTTTCGACGACCTTGTCCGGCCAGGTGCGGTCGGCCAGGGTGACGGGTTCGACCTCGTCGGCGAAGGTGCGGTACCGGTTGACCGGCATCGAGGTGCCGCGCTGGGTGTTCCAGGCCGGCTGGCCGGGGTTGGCCTCGCCGGATGGCGTGTTGATGGTGCGTACCGACGTGTAGGCGTCGATGGAATGGGGGTTCGGGTTGTTCACGGCTTCGCTCCGGATTCGTCTGGAAGAAATTCAGACCGGCGCGTCAAGACCACCCGCGACGGGAAGCCAGTCTGGTTCAGACCCCGTCGCGGCGTCCGAGGAGGAGCGTCCGCTGCACGACGATCACTGTACTCCGGAAAGCCGCTGGTCCAAAAGTCGCGTGTCACACTGGACTGCGGCCTGGTCGAACGCCTGGTGCGGGCGGTCGCACCGCGGATCGCAGCCCTGCAACTAGCGTTTCGGGACGCCAAGAATTCCGAGCCCTACGACTTCCGCTTCACCCTGCGCGGCAGTGCTTCTGCAGGACGGCGACGTGGTGATCCGACCCGCCGCCGTCTGGTGTCCAGAAAAGTGTGGGAATCCGGCCCGCTGGTCGCTCCTAGCTGGTGAACGAGGCAGACAAGCCCCGCAACTCACCGGAGGAGATCATCGTGACCGCTTTGTACATAGCCGCAATCATTCCGCTGATGTTCGGCCTCTGCGGCTACCTGAACGTGCAGTGACCGGGCGTCAGACCTGCGAGTCGGGGAACGCGACTACCGACAGGAAGCGGATCGGGAGTTCGACCAGGTCCACCGGTCCGTGGGCGCCCTCACCGTCGAGTTGAAGCGAGTCACCCGAGTGCAGGCGGTACACCGAGCGGCTGTGGCTGTAGTCCATGACACCGTCGAGCATGTAGATGAACTCGGTGCCAGGGTGCTGGAAGAGCGGGTAGGTCTGGCTCTTCTCCGTCAGAGTGACCTCGAGGCACGTGACCCTCCCTGGTGCCGTTGCGGACGATCCGTGCTCCGGTGCCCGCCTTGACGAATGCCGCGGGCCGCTCCACGTCGGCGCCACGGAACAGCGAGGTGACCGGCACGTCGAAACCCTTGGCTAGCAGCGCCAGGGTCGACAGGCTGCATGACGTCTGGGCGTTCTCGATCTTGCTCATCATCGCCTTGGAGATGCCGACTCGGGCGGCCATCTCCGCGACCGTGAGACCCTGCTGCTGGCGGAGCTGGCGCACGTTGCGTCCGATGGCGGCCTCGAACTCCAACTCTCGACGGGCTCGCTGGGATCTCGGTCACGGGCGGTGCCGGACTCGTTGCGGAGCAGCGGAACTTGATGGTCGGGGGAGGCCATGGCAACAGTCCTAACGCATCTCGCTCGCGCCGACGTACGGATACGGCGTCCTCAGCAGGTCGTTGTCGGCGAATCGCGACAATCTGAAGTCGGTCTCGGGAATGCGTGCGTCGGCGCTGTGTCCGTCGATCACCAGATCGGCGACGAGCATGCCGACCCCGGGTGCGATCTTGAAGCCGTGTCCACTGAATCCGGCGGCAACGACCAGACCGTCGATCCCGGTCCGCGAAGATCACCGGGTTCGGCGTAGCTGCCGGTGATCGAGGCGTCGGAGAAGCCGGGGAAGCGGGTGCCGACCCGGTCGATCGTGACGTCGACGAAGTCCTCGCTGGCCCGGTTGACGTAGTCGTCGGGGTCGGCGTCCTGGACGTGGGAGAGGTCGCTGTTGCCGAACAGCACCTCTCCGCCTGGCTCTGGCCGGATGTACTGCAGGGACACCAGATCGGAGAAGACGGGCACGGGTCCGAGGTCGACGCCGGGCGCAATCATGACGATCTGCTCGCGCACGACGCGGATTGGCACGTCGATTCCGCAGGGCGACAACAGGTCTCGCGTCCAGATGCCGGTCGCGATCACCACGGTGCCCGCCGTGACCTCGGTGCCGTCGGTTAGCCGCACCCCGGTCGCCCGATCGCCGTCGAGGGGCAGCTCCGTCATCGCGGTGCCCTGCCGGATGCTCGCCCCCGCGCCCCGCGCCGCGACGGCCAACGCCTGCGCTGTCCGGTAGGCGTCACCGAACCCGCCGCGCGCCTCGTGGGCGAAGGCGGCGAACGGTTCCAAATCCGCGTACGGCCACATCGCCGCGACGTCGGTGGCGTCGATCTCCTCGGTCTCCACGCCGACGGCACGTTGGGCGGCCAGGCTCTTGCGCAGCGAGTCCACGTTCGGTTCGCCGACTCCGACGACATAGCCGGTCTGGCAGAAGTCGATGTCGTGTCCGAAGATCTCCTCGGCATTCTCGAACACGTCGAGCCCGACGGTCGCCATCGCCGCCAGGGAACTGACGCCGTGGTGGCACCGGACGATGCCGGAGGACTTGCCCGTCATCCCCGACCCGACGGTGTCGCGCTCGACGATCAGCACGTCGGTGACACCGCGCTGGGCCAGGGCCCATGCGGCGGCCGCGCCCTCGATGCCGCCGCCGACGATGACGACGTCTGCGGTTTCCGTCATGGCCGCCCTGCGCTGTTCTCTTGTCGCACCGAACGTGAGCCCACTGCGAACTATCCGTGAAATTCTCGCAGTGGCGTCACGCTCGGCGGAGCGTCGCGCGGCCGGGTCACGGACGCCCCCCGGGGATCCAGTCGGTGCCCGCCAACGGCACCCGCGCCATCGCGGCCGCCTCGATGATGTGCACCGCGGTGCCACCGGCGAAGTCAATCGCCCTGAGACTGTTCGCGATCCAGCCGCCGACGGAATCCTCGGTCACCACGCCGTCGAACGCGAACACCCAGTGCGCGACGGGGAAGTAGACCAGCACCGCCCACGCGGTCGCAAACACCATCCAGGCGCCGAACTTCATCCGGTCGGCCACCGCGCCCGAGATCAGCGCCACGGTGATCGCCGCGAACAGGGCCTGGAACAACGCGAACAAACTAACCTGCAGTCCGGAGATGGTGGTCTGCGACTCGAGCAGATCCTTCATCCCGGCGAATTCGGTGAAACTGCCGACGAAGCCGCCGTAGCTGGTGCCGAAGACCATCGAGAAGCCGTACAAGCCCAGAGGACGCCCACGACGGCCACTGCGCCGAAGGCCATCATCATCATCATGTTCGTCGAGCTCTTCACCGAGACCATGCCGCCGTAGAACAGCGCCAGCCCGGGAATCATCAGGGTGAGCCCGATCATGCAACACAGCATGAATGCCGTGGTGCCTGTGTCCACTACGTCCATCAGTGATTTCTCCTGGGGGTGCGGCCCCGAGCGGGGCCGATCACTGGCATTAACCGATGTTTCTGTTACTTGACGGGATCGTGGTGTTTCGGGCGCGTAAGCGTCCGCGGCGACATCTTGGCGAGCAGCAGTTGCGTCGTCCGATGGAGGCTGTGTCAGCATCGAGGTGTGAAGCGAGTGAGGCCGCTGACGACGGTGGTGGTGTTGGTGGCCGTCCTCGTGGGAATGGGCATCTGGTGGGTGTTCTTCCGTGGTCCGTCCTCGGCTGATTGCGCTCCGGTGCGAGAGTTGCTGGTCTTCAACAAGACTCAGATCGAAGGGCTGAACGCGAAGACTCACGTTCCCGACGCCGGGTCCTATGAGGCGGCGACCGACCCCAGCGAACTGGACTACCGGGCCTGGGTGGACGGCCTGGCCGACCGAGCGGCGAAGGTGACGGCGCCCGACCTCGCCGAACAGGCGAGCGACATGGCGCACACCGCGGAACGACTCGTCCGAGCCCGCCTCGACTTCGACGCTCAGAGCCAGCACACCGCACCGGGTGCTGCGGCGCCCGCGGTGGCGATGGTGGTCACCGCGTTCAACGACGAGTTCGAAGCCCGGGTCAAACAGCTGGCGACGTCGTGTCCGGCGTGAACGCAGATCCCCACCGGCCCGAGAACGCGACCTGCTCCAGCGGCAGACGTTCGCGGGCCTGCGAGTCCCGGTCGACGATCGCCTCATCGGCCGTCGAGTAGTCGCCCAGGGTCCCGACGGCCAGCACCGCCAGCGGCCGCACCTGGTCGGGAACGCCGAAGGCAGCGCGCGCCGCGTTGGCGTCGAAGCCCGCCATCGGGTGCGCGATCAGGCCTCGCGCGACCGCCTCGATGCTCGCGTTGGCGATCGCGGCACCCGCGTCGACGCCCGAGTACAGCGCCGTCTTCTCGTCGGGACCCTCGTCGGCGCAGACCAGGATCAGCGCGCCCGCGCTAAGCGCGTACGCGTTGCCGCGCTTGAGCGTCGCCGCGAGCGCGCCGAACGTCTCGTCGCCCCGCAGGCCGACCAGAAAGCGGACCGGCTGTCGATGTCCCCAGGTCGCCGCCCAGCGGGCCGCCTCCAGCACCGCGGTCACCTGCTCGAGGGTGACCGTCGCCTCGGGGTCGAACGCCCGTGGACTCCAGCGCGCGGCGATGGGCCCGTGGATCGGTACGCGCGTGTCGGCCAGCCGGTTCATCACATCGACCGAGGTTAGTCCCGCGCCACCGCCAGGCAGATCCGCCCGCGATCGTGCGGTTTCGTTCGGGACACGCCGCGAGACGCGTATCAATCCGCACAATCGCCGCATCCGGGGACCGCCAGGCAGCAGTGGAAAACCGGGTGCGCAGACCCCTTATCCTTATGGGACCCCCAGAACGGAAAGGCGAACAGTGGCGCTCGTCGTGCAGAAGTACGGCGGATCCTCGGTGTCGGACGCCGACCGGATTCGCCGCGTCGCCGAGCGCATCGTCGAGACGAAGAAGGCGGGCAACGACGTCGTCGTCGTCGTGTCCGCCATGGGCGACACCACCGATGAACTGCTCGACCTGGCCCGTCAGGTGAACCCCGCGCCGCCCCCGCGCGAGATGGACATGCTGCTGACCGCGGGCGAGCGCATCTCCAACGCGCTGGTCGCCATGGCCATCTCCTCGCTCGGCGCCGAGGCCCGGTCGTTCACCGGCTCGCAGGCCGGCGTCATCACCACCGGCACGCACGGCAACGCGAAGATCATGGACGTCACGCCCGGCCGGCTGCAGAGTGCCCTGGACGAGGGGCTCATCGTGCTGGTCGCCGGCTTCCAGGGCGTCAGCCAGGACAGCAAGGACGTCACCACACTGGGCCGCGGCGGGTCGGACACCACGGCCGTGGCGCTGGCCGCCGCGTTGAACGCCGACGTGTGCGAGATATACACCGACGTGGACGGGATCTTCACCGCCGACCCGCGCATCGTGCCCAACGCGCGGCACCTCGACACCGTCTCCTTCGAAGAGATGCTCGAGATGGCGGCATGCGGCGCGAAGGTGCTCATGCTGCGGTGCGTGGAATATGCACGACGCTACGACGTTCCGATACACGTCCGGTCGTCGTACTCAGACAAGGCGGGCACACTCGTCAAAGGATCGATGGAGGACATCCCGATGGAAGACGCCATCCTGACCGGAGTCGCTCACGACCGTGGCGAGGCGAAGGTGACGGTCGTCGGCCTTCCCGACGTTCCGGGATATGCCGCCAAGGTGTTTCGCGCGGTCGCCGACGCCGACGTCAACATCGACATGGTGTTGCAGAACATCTCGAAGATCGAGGACGGCAAGACCGACATCACCTTCACCTGCGCGCGTGACAACGGCCCGGGGGCGGTGGAGAAGCTATCGTCGCTTCAGCACGAAATCGGGTTCACCCAAGTGCTTTACGACGACCACATCGGCAAGGTGTCGCTGATCGGCGCCGGTATGCGTAGCCACCCAGGCGTCACCGCCACGTTCTGCGAGGCGCTCGCCGCCGTCGGCGTGAACATCGATCTGATCTCGACCTCGGAGATCCGAATCTCGGTGCTCGTCAGGGACACCGAGTTGGACAAGGCGGTGTCGGCGTTGCACGAGGCGTTCAATCTTGGCGGCGACGAGGAAGCCGTCGTGTATGCGGGAAGCGGGATCTAGAGCATGGTTTCGATAGGTGTGGTCGGCGCGACCGGCCAGGTCGGCCAGGTGATGCGCCGCCTGTTGGAGGAACGCGACTTCCCGGCGGCGAGCGTGCGGTTCTTCGCCTCGGCGCGGTCGCAGGGCAAGAAGCTGGAGTTCAAGGGCCAGCAGATCGAGGTCGAGGATGCCGCGACGGCCGACCCGTCGGGCCTCGACATCGCGCTGTTCTCGGCGGGTGCCAACATGTCCCGCGTTCAGGCACCCCGTTTCGCCGCGGCGGGCGCCGTCGTCGTCGACAACTCGTCGGCGTGGCGCAAGGATCCCGACGTCCCCCTGGTGGTGTCGGAGGTCAACTTCGCCCGTGACGCGGGCACTCGCCCCAAGGGCATCATCGCCAATCCGAACTGCACCACGATGGCCGCGATGCCCGTGCTCAAGGTGCTGCACGACGAGGCGGGCCTGATCCGCATGATCGCGTCGACCTACCAGGCGGTGTCGGGAAGCGGCCTGGCGGGCGTCGAGGAACTGTACGGCCAGGCGCGCGCGGTGGTCGAGGACAGCGAGCAGTTGGTGCACGACGGGTCGGCGCTGGAGTTCCCCGCGCCGAACAAGTACGTCGCACCGATCGCCTTCAACGTGGTGCCGCTGGCCGGCTCCCTGGTCGACGACGGCTCCGGTGAGACCGACGAGGATCAGAAGCTGAGGTTCGAGAGCCGCAAGATCCTCGGCGTCCCGGACCTTCTCGTCAGTGGAACCTGTGTGCGCGTGCCGGTGTACACCGGACACTCGTTGTCGATCAACGCCGAGTTCGCGCGGTCGCTGTCTCCCGAGCGCGCCAGGGAGCTGTTGGCGTCCGCGCCGGGGGTGACACTGGTGGACGTGCCGACTCCGTTGGCTGCCGCCGGCGTCGACGATTCACTGGTGGGACGCATTCGGCAGGATCCCGGTGTGCCCGATGGACGCGGCCTTGCGTTGTTCGTCTCCGGTGACAATCTCCGAAAGGGTGCGGCGCTCAACACCATTCAGATCGCCGAGCTCCTCGCCGCACAGCTGTAAGTGATCAGTTCTCGTGGGGCGGCCTGGGCGCTCCTGTGTGTTTCGATGCTGCCGGTGGCCGTCGCGCACGCTGATCCGCCCGCTCCGGTCCCGAAGCCGGTGCTGCAGCCGCTGGCCCCCGGTCAGGTGATGCGCATCGGGCCTGCGGCTGGAACAGGAACGCCGACAAGGGATTACGGCATCGGAGCCACGGATCTGTGCGAGTTCATGGAGTTTCCCAGCGGCATTCTGCAAGTGTGCGGGGACAGCTTCGCGGGACAAGGGGTGGCCTTCGGGCCGTACTTCTCGCCCGTCGCCCTGCACGTCGACATGGACTCGGTGGGTGAACCGACCGGGGTCCGCTACTACGGTGTCACGGGAACGGACGAGCCGCTGCTGGCCGATCCGACCCCGCCGGGATCGTCGCAACTGCCCGCGGGCATCGTCCAGATCAACCGCGAGAACTACATGTTGGTCACCACCACCAAGGACCTGGTGCCGTCGACCTCGAGATTGGTGAAGGCGTCTCCGTTTCACGGGAATTGGCCGACGGTGCCGAAGTCACAGAGACCAGCGGGGTTCGCAGGCGGCAGGCAGTCGCAGATCAGTGGCTACTACGACCCGATCCCCACGCCGGACTCGCCGAGCGGATGGGTCTATGTCGTCGCCAACAACTTCGACCGAAGCGGCCCCGTCGAGCTCTACCGGGCGACCCCGCAGTCCTTCACCGACCGCTCGAGTTGGCAGGCCTGGTCAGCCGGCGGCGTCTGGGGCAAGGAACCCACGCCGTTGTGGGGTGACGCGGTCGGGGAGATGAGCATCCGCCAGATCGACGGCAAGACGGTGCTGTCGTACTTCAATGCGAGCACCGGCAACATGGAGGTCCGGGTCGCAAACGGCCCGACCGGGCTCGGTGCCGCGCCCGTGACGACGGTGGTGTTCGCGGCCGCGTGGCCCGACAACGTGGACGAACTGCCGCCGCCCGAGGACAACCGACTGGCGCAGCCCTATGGTGGCTACCTCTCACCCGGGTCGACGCTCGACGAGTTGCGCGTGTTCGTCAGCCAGTGGAACACGTCGCCGCAGGCCGACAACGCGCCGTACCGGGTGATTCAGTTCGCGGTGAACCCGTACAAGCCCTGGTCAGAGCCTTAAATCTCGCTCTCAGTCCGCAGTGGGTCCGCAGCAGC
>NZ_DASQEU010000081.1:0-3573 GCF_035633495.1 Mycobacterium sp.
GACCAAGCCGATCGAGCTCAAGCTCGAGTTCAACGGCGTCAACCCCGGTATGGGCCACGGTGAGGTCGCTGGCTTCGAGGCGTCGGTCGTGCTGAACCGCAAGGACTTCGGCATCGACATCGACATGCCGCTGGAGACCGGGGGCGCCGTCGTCGGCGAGGCGTAGTTCCGCGAACGTGACGCCACGGCGAGATTCCCACCGGATTCTCGCCGTGGCGTCACGTTCGGCGCACGAGCTAAAGCTTCGCGGCGAGTTCCGTGCCCTGGCGGATGGCGCGCTTGGCATCGATCTCCGCGGCGACATCGGCCCCACCGATGACGCGCGGCTCGATCCCGTTGCGGCGCAGCCCTTCTTCGAGGTCACGCACCGACTCCTGGCCCGCGCAGATGACGACGTTGTCGACCGCGAGCACGCGGGGGGCGGAGCGATCCGAGCCGAAGCTGATGTGCAGGCCGTCGTCGTCGATGCGTTCATAGTTCACGCCCGAGAGTTGTTCCACGCCTTTGGCCTTCAGCGAGGCCCGGTGCACCCAGCCCGTCGTCTTGCCCAGACCGCGGCCCTGGGGGCCCTTGGTTCGCTGCAGCAGGTAGACCTCCCTGACCGGTGGCAGTGGGATGGGCGTCGTCAGGCCGCCGCGCGCCTCCTGCGGGGCCGTGTGTGGACTCAAGGCACCCCATTCGGCCTTCCACTCCTTGAGGTGTTGTGGCGACCGCAGTCCATCTGCCGGCTCCGCCGGCGTGGTGACCAGGAACTCGCTGACGTCGAACCCGATGCCGCCCGCACCCACCACCGCGACGCTCTTGCCGATCGGCCTGCCCAGGATCGCGTCGGCGTATGACAGCACCATCGGATGGTCGATGCCTGGGATGTCGGGCATCCGCGGCACGACCCCGGTGGCGAGGACGACGTCGTCGAAGCCCGAGAGTTCCTCCACGTCCGCGCGGATGTTCAGTCGCACGTCCACGCCGTGCTTCTCGAGCATCCGGGAGTAGTAGCGGATGGTCTCTTTGAACTCCTCCTTGCCGGGAATCCTTCTGGCCAGATCGAATTGGCCGCCGATCGCGCCGCCCGCCTCGAACAGCGTGACGGCGTGGCCGCGTTCGGCCGCCGTCACCGCTGCGGACAAGCCAGCGGGCCCGGCGCCGACGACGGCCACCCGCCTGGTGCGTCGCGTCGGTCCGAGTACCAGCTTCGTCTCGTGTCCCGCCCGCGGATTGAGCAGACACGACACGGTCTTGTGGACGAACGCGTGGTCCAGGCAGGCCTGGTTGCACCCGATGCACGTGTTGATCTCGTCGGCGGCGTCGGCGGCGGCCTTGCGCACCCAGTCGGGGTCGCTCAGTAGCGGTCGTGCCATCGACACCAACTGCACACGTCCGTCGGCAAGGATCTGCTCGCACGCCTGAGGCATGTTGATCCGGTTGGACGCCACGACTGGAATCCGCACGTGCTCGGCCATCGCATTGCTGATGTCGACGAACGCGCCGTTGGGCACCGACGTCACGATCGTGGGCACTCGGGCCTCGTGCCACCCGATGCCGGTGTTGATGATGGTGGCCCCGGCAGCCTCGACTTCGGTGGCGAGCGCGACGGTCTCATCCCAGCTCTGACCTTCGTCGACGTAGTCGGCCATTGACATGCGATAGCAGATGATGAAGTCGCGTCCCACGGCCTCACGGGTGCGACGCACGATCTCGACGGGCATCCGACGGCGCTTCTCGGGTGTGCCGCCCCAGGCATCCGTCCGCTTGTTCGTCCGAGGCGCCAGGAACTGGTTGAGCAGATAGCCTTCGCTGCCCATGATCTCGACGCCGTCGTATCCGGCGTCACGGGCCAGCAGCGCGCAGCGGACGAAGTCGGCGATGGTGTCCTCGACACCCCGCGAGGACAGCCTGCGCGGCCGGAACGGGTTGATCGGCGCCTTGATGGACGACGCGCTCACCGAAAGCGGATGGTAGGCATAGCGTCCCGCGTGCAGGACCTGCAGCAGGATCTTGCCGCCCTCATCGTGCACGGCCGACGTGATCCGGCGGTGACGCCGGGCTTCCGACGAAGACACCATCTGCGCGGCGAACGGCAGGAGCCAACCGGTCCGGTTGGGCGCGTAGCCACCGGTGACGATGAGCCCTACCCCGCCACGCGCCCGCTCGGCGAAGTACGCCACCAGTCGCTCGGTGTCCCGCGCTCGGTCCTCCAGACCCGTGTGCATCGAGCCCATCACGACCCGGTTTCGCAGAGTGGTGAAGCCAAGATCCAACGGCGACAACAGATTCGGATACGGGTTGGTCATCGAGTTCCTCCCAGGGCAGCTAGTACCTCGTCCAGCCAGCGAAGCGAGCCCTCCTCGGCGAGGATCCCGCCGCGCAGCACCAGGTATTGGTGCATCGCCGGGCCCTCCAGCGCGGACGGGTTGGGAAACTGCCGCTTCGCGAAACCCAGGTAGGTGTCGAGGAGCTGGGCCCTCTCGTCGCGTAGGGCGGTGACTTGGGCGCGTAGCGTGCCGGGGTCCCCATACGCGGCGCCGCGGATCTTCACCGCGATGTCGCGCGTTCGCGAATCGGTGACGGAGCTGCCTCTTCCCGTAAGTGGTTCGGCGATCCAGCGTGCCAGTTCCTCGCGGCCGCCGTCGGTGACGCCGTACACCTTCTTGTCTGGCTTGCCGTGCTGTGCGACGACGTCGACATGCACCCAGCCGTCGGCCGCCATCGTCCGCAGCGTCCGGTAGATCTGCTGATGGGTGGCGGCCCAGAAGTAACCAATGGACCGGTCGAAGCGGTGTGCCAGCTCGTAACCAGAGCCGGCCTGTTCGCTCAGCGCCACCAGTATCGCGTGGGGGAGGGCCACGTCCGGCAGCGTAAGTGGCACCCGTGGTCCTATGCAACCAGTTGCATGACTTGGGTTGAGGACACGCGAAAGGTGACTAGGCGACTTATATGTGCAACGTTTAGTATCAGTAACCACGCGCCACCCGTAACGGGCGGCGCGTCAAGTTAGGGCACACTGAGACAGCATTTTAGGTATGAGCAACGCATACTTGCTTCGGCTTCTCGGGGTTCCCAATCAGGTCCCAACCGACCAGCAGCCCACTGGACAGGAGAGACATCAGTGACGTACACCATTGCCGAACCCTGCGTCGACATCAAAGACAAGGCATGTATCGAAGAGTGCCCCGTCGACTGCATCTACGAGGGCGCACGCATGCTGTACATCCACCCCGACGAGTGCGTGGACTGTGGGGCATGCGAGCCGGTGTGCCCGGTCGAGGCCATCTACTACGAGGACGACGTCCCGGACCAGTGGAACGTTTACACCCAGTACAACGCGGACTTCTTCAACGAGCTGGGATCTCCCGGCGGTGCCTCGAAGGTCGGCCAGACTGACAACGATCCGCAGGTCATCAAGGACATGCCGCCGCAGGGCGAGGAGAGCTGAGCGAAGCGAAGCCGACCGGCAGGACGGGCTTGAGCCCGCCCAGGCTGCTCTCGGCGTCACTGCCGGTCTTTCCCTGGGACACGCTGGCCGACGTCACGGCCACGGCCAGGGCGCACCCCGGCGGTATCGTCGACCTCTCG
>NZ_DASQEU010000082.1:0-23216 GCF_035633495.1 Mycobacterium sp.
AAGCTACCCCGCCTGCGCCGCGGCGACGAGTTGCGCTTGCACGACGAAGTTCTGGTCGGTCGCCGTGTTGTCGGGTCCGAGCAGACAGGTGACGAGAACCAGACGCACCGGAACCTTGTCGAGCACTTCGGGTGACGTTTGTATCTCGCCGAACTTGGCGTAGTTGACCGTGTGCACGAACAAGATGCCCAGGCCGACTACGCCGACGCCAGCGATGATCCTGGGGCGCGGCGCGTCCTTCGGCGCAGGTGCGATCGCCATCGCGTTCTTCGGAGCCGCTCTGGTGGCCAGAAATTCCCAGAACTGGCGATGGCTGGTGGTCACCGACGCGGACAAGCGGGCGGCGATCTCCGAGAACCTCTTTTCGCGCGGTTCCGCCGAACGCATTGGTGAAGTAGCCGCAGGGTGTCGCGCTACGTGGCGATCAGCAAGCCGCTGTGGTCGAGGGCCGAGGGCTATCACGAGGCAAAGTACGACCCCGACAACGTGTTCCGCGCGAGTCCAATTGCGAACGGTCAAGGACCACCTAGGCCTCTGAACTGCACTCTTATCTGGTGGCCAGGGCCGGGATCGAACCGGCGACCTTCCGCTTTTAGGCGGTCTTCAGCCCAATGCCGTTTCCGTTTCCACTGGTCAGGACTCTGCAGGTCGGTCGATTTGGACCCTGTGGAGCGGCTGGACCAAGGTTTGGCCGGATGTTCGTAGCCCTTCGGAATCCATAGCGGTGCAGTCGATTCCGGCTGTGTGGACCCGGTGCTGTCCCAGGCGCCGACGGTGACGCGCACGTTGCAGTGATTGCCACTGAAGATCTGCTGGACCGCAGTTACGTCGTCCACGACGGAATGTCCGCGGTGGTCGTACCCGACCCACGGGTTCGGTAGCTTCTGCTCCTCGGACGCTGCCACTGACGACGATCCGGTGCTCCTGGACGTGCGTCGTGATGACGAACGCACCACCGGCTACATCGCCGGCTCGGCGCACGTCCCGATGCACATGCTGCTCGAAAAGCTGGACACGCTGCCGGCCGGGCAGCTGTGGGCGCACTGCGCCAGCGGTTACTGCGCGTCGATCGCCGCCAGCCTGCTCGACCGTGCCGGTCATCACCGGCGTGTCCATCACGACCTGATGGCCTATGGCGCACCCCATCGAGGTCCAAAGACTCCAGCGGACGCCAGATCACGTCCAATACCGTCGATGACATCGGCAAGGGTCGCTCGCCACTGCGCCCACACCCAACCCAAGAAGCCACGACCTAACAACTGTTCAGTCCTACCAGCCAACGAAAGGCACATCATGACATTGCATCTCGGCGACGACGCACCTGATTTCACCGCGGACACCACGCAGGGAACCATCAAGTTCTACGACTGGCTGGGAGACAGCTGGGGAGTGTTGTTCAGCCACCCCGGAGATTTCACCCCGGTATGCACGACTGAACTGGGCACCGTCGCCCGGCTCAAGGGTGAATTCGATCGGCGCAACACCAAAGTCATCGGACTCTCGGTGGATTCGGTGCAAGCCCACGAGAAATGGGAACGCGACATCGGCGAAACCCAGGGCACCGCCGTCAACTTCCCGATGATCGCCGACACGGACCACAAAGTCTCGATGCTCTACGACATGATCCATCCCAACGCCAGCGAGACCAGCACCATCCGCTCGGTGTTCGTCATCAGCCCTACCAAGAAGATCAGTCTCAACCTGGCCTATCCGATGGCCACCGGACGCAACTTCCCCGAGATCCTGCGCGCTATCGACAGCCTCCAACTGACCGAGGCGGAGCCCGTGGCGACGCCTGCCGATTGGCAACCCGGGCAGGACGTCATCATCGGTCTCGGTGTCTCCGATGCCGATGCCGCGCAACGTTTCCCCGGCTACCGAACAATCAAGCCCTACCTGCGCCTCACCCCAGATCCAACAGCCTAGTCTAGGCAGCAGACGTGCCCACCGGGAAGAATGTCCGATCGCGGATGTGCTGGACAACCGCGGATCGCGACAGCGTCGCGTTTGCCGCCTGGGACAGCGCCACACGTCCGCCGAAGCTTCGCCCGAACCAAAAAACGTACGGTGTTCCTCGTCCTCAAAGCTGCTCATCTCGGCCTCGACCCAACTCCCACCCTGATCGGCGTCGTGTCCCCCGATCAAGGGGCCACAGTCGAACCGGTGCTCCACGATCTTCAGCAATTCCGCCTTCATCTTGGGCGGTCTATTGGAGGGCTTGGTTCGCGCCGGTGATGACAGCGGATGGCGCCAGCGAGCCCGCTTGTTCGGCGGAGCGGGCGGATGCGGAGCCTTCACCACCTACAGCACGCTGGCTCTAGAGATTTCGCTGCTCGGCAGGGACGCGCACATGGCGACGGCGGTCGGTTACGGGCTCGCCAGCATCGTCGGCGGCGTCGTCATGGCGTGGCTGGGGATCGTGTCGGCGGCCGAGCTTCATCGCAGGCGTGACGAGTCATGATCATCGCGCTCACTCTTCTGTTCGGGGCCGCCGGTGCGGTGGCCCGGTTCGTCGTCGACGCCTCCGTGAAGCGACGTTGGTCCACTGCGTTTCCGTGGGCCACCTTCGGCATCAACGTCTCTGGGTCATTCGTGCTCGGTCTCCTGGCCGGTGCAGTGTTGTTTCACGATCAGTCGGCTGCTTGGCAGACCGTCGTCGGTACCGGGTTCTGTGGTGGTTACACCACGTTCAGCACGCCAAGTTTCGAGACCGTCCGCCTCATCGAGCAGAGGGCGCGCCTGCGCGCACTGCTCAATGGCCTTGGATCACTCATCGCATCCGTGGCCGCCTGCGACGCCGGACTCGCCTTGGTCTTGGCGTCATGAGCAACAACGAAGTTGGAGGCAAATCAATGTCCGATGACACACCCGCAACACTGCCGCATGGCGCATCGTCGGCGGCCACCCAAATCGTTCTCGGTTGGGATTTGCAACCTACGAGTTCTGCTGCGCTACAGTTCGCCGTCATCATGGCGCAACGTCTGAACACACATCTGCATGTCGTGCACGTCGCCGACATCGATGATCTACCAATCGACCCGGACGCTTGGGATTGGGAGGGACAACTCGACCAACGACTGGCCGACAACAAAACGACCGCACGGTCTTTACTCGATCAGCTCGACGCGAATCGGACCTACCACGGCGCCCGTGGACGGCCGAGCGACGTCATCACCAACCTGGCTGACGAGACCGACGCGCTGATGATCGTCCTCGGCGCATCGCGCGGCGGCGTGCACTCATTCATCGAAACCTTCGCGGGTCAATCGGTATCCCGCCAACTGACTCGCCAGCACGGACGACCGGTGCTGATAGTGCCGGAACCCCCCCAGAGGGGGATGAATCATCGTGACTGAGGACGTGTAGCTCGTCCGCCACGGTGAGACGGGCTTGAACGCCGACGGCAGATTACGCGTACTCGCCGACCCCGGTCCCAACCCGACGCGAGTTGCAGGGCGGGAGCTCTGCGCGCTGCACTGGCGCTAGCGGCAGGCGCACCACCACGTCCGGTGTCTACGGTCCGGTCGCTATGCCTGCGTTGTCTGTGATGACATCGCATGTTTGACCTCGGATGACGGAACAGCAACCGACAATCGATACAGCTGGTAGCGTCGATCTTCGAATATGGCGGCGGGCTCGCCACAACTGCGCGTCCGCAACGGTGGCCAACGGTTCGTGGAGATCGAGTATTTGCGCGCTGGCCACGGCCGCTTGTCAAAGCGATCCGTTGCCCAGTCAGCCGTCATGCAGAGGATCTTCGGTAACCCTTAGGTTTTCATCGGTGTCGGCGATCGAGATTCTCGATTCCCGTGGCAGGCCAACTCTTTCCGTGAACGCGACGTTGTCTGATGGGCGCACCGTGCGAGCGGGGGTGCCCTCCGGTGCGTCAACAGGCAGCCGCGAGGCCGTCGAGTTGCGCGACCACGACGAGAAGCGGTACTCGGGGCTGGGGGTTCTGAGTGCGGTAGGACACGTCAACGGACCGATTGTGGATGCCTTGATCGGGCCGTCGTTCGTCTCGCTCGAGCAAGTTGACCGCGCGCTGTGTGAATTGGATGGCACGCCCAACAAATCGAGTTTGGGTGCCAACGCGATCGTCGGAGTGTCCATCGCAGCCGCTAAGGCTTTTGCTGTCGAGTCGGGTCATCCCTTGTGGCGGTGGCTGACTCCCACTGGGGTGGTTCCGCGGCTGCCGGTGCCGCACTTCAACGTGGTCAACGGGGGCGTTCACGCCCCGAATGCCCTCGATTTTCAGGAGTTCATGATTGCACCGATCGGTGCGCCGTCCCTGCCGGAAGCGGTCCGCGCTGGCGCCGAGGTGTACGGCCGGCTGCGGGCGGAGCTGGCGGAGCGCAACTTGGCGACGGGGCTAGGCGACGAGGGTGGCTTCGCACCGGAGATCGCTCGGCCGGAAGAGGTTTTGGCGCTCCTGACGCAAGCAATTACCGACGCCGGGTACACAACCGGGCGAGACGGCGTCGCCATCGCCCTCGACCCGGCGTCAAGCGAATTTCACCGCGACGGCCGGTATGAGGTCGGAGGTGAATCGCTGTCGAGCGATGACATGATCGACCGCTACAGGCAGATGGTCGACAAGTTCCCGATCTGGAGTATCGAGGACGGCCTCGGCGAGACCGACACCGCGGGCTGGCAACGGCTGACCGACGCGCTCGGCGACCGCATCCAAGTGGTCGGCGACGACATTTTCGTCACCAACCCCGACATCATCGCCTCCGCTGCCCGCGCCGGCATCGGCAACGCCGCCCTGATCAAGGTCAACCAAGTCGGAACGGTGTCTGAAACACTTGACGCACTTCGGGTCTGCCGCGAATCCGGCTATGCAGCAATGATTTCACACCGTTCGGGCGAGACAGACGACGCTTTCATCGCCGATCTGGCTGTCGGCTCGGGATGCGGCCAGATCAAGTCCGGCGCTCCGGCGCGAGGGGAACGCGTCGCAAAGTACAACCGCCTGTTGGAAATCGCCGACACGGCTCCCAGTCATCCTTTCGGATTGCCGGCTCCGAACCGGTGACCCTTCATCGGGTAGACGTGTTAGCTGCACCCAGCGACACAGCTGTGCATTCCCATCGCCGCGACACTCATTCGGGCGACGCTCGATAACCCAAGTCGGCGGCAAGCTCGTCGAGGGCAATCCGAAGTCCACCGCCGGACGTAGGTCCATCCCGATACCCGAACGGGTCGTGCTGATCCTCGCTCACCGGATCGACGGACGTCGCCGTGACTGGTCGTTCTCAGTGCCGGGTTGGTGGGGATTGCGCCGGCGCTCGCCGACAGCGGCAGCGGTTCCAATTCGGGTACCGCCGACCATTAGGATTCCTTCGCTCCACCTGGGGGGCAGCCCAGCGATCAAACCCCGTCGGTGTCGGGGGCCTTCGCCGCGTCCGGGGGCACGTTTCACATCCTGGGCACCCAGGATCTCTGCAACCTCGTTTGGCCCAGTTCCGAGGCGCAGCCGAACCCGAAGGACTTCGGCGCCATCTGTGTCCGCCAAGGAGGGGTCCTTCTGCTGGCTGAGCAGGGCATCGGAGCTGTTCAACAACACCTTCGTTCTCAAGCCGGGCAACGCTCCCGAGTTGCCCAAGGAGTCGGTGCGCGTCAATCCCGCCGATCCGATGAGCGACTGGCTCATTCCCGACTGCTTCGTCCCGGATCGCATCGACTGCAATCCCAGTGCGCCCGGCTCCAAATACGCTCCGTAGGGAGCTGACACCGCAAGGTCCGCGGCAGCTTCTTTCCCGTCCACGGCCCACGCCGCGCATCGTCTACCTCCAGCATGCCTCCGACCCGATCGCCTGGTGGGAGCCCGACCTGCTGTTCCACAAACCGGACTGGCTGCGCGAACCGCGCGGCTACGACGTGCTGCCCAGCACGCTGTGGATCTCGGTAATCACCTTCTTGCAGGTGTCCGCCGACATGGCCGGCGGGCTCGATGTCCCCGACGGGCACGGCCACCGCTACATCAAAGACGTCGCCAACGCGTGGGCGGCGATCCTGCAACCGCCGGGCTGGACACCGGAGAAGACCCAGCGGCTGCGCCCACTGCTCAACGCCTCCGATTAACCGGACTCAGCCAGCACCAACCACTTGGTAGTCCGGAACGCCCAGACACCACCACCGGCGCGTCGCTCCAGACCCAGTCCCACGGCGAGGCGGCCGACCTGTTAGAGCGTGCCGGGCTCGGGCACACGCAGCGGAGAGTGCGTACTAGCGGCGGCGCCCCCACCGAATTACAGGCTGGTTCCCGGGGGGCGCCACTGTCCCGGGACGAGCCTTGATCGACACGCTGCCGTTGGTTTGGCAGGTGGACGTGGTGCCCGAGTCCTGGCAGCTCGGTAGAGCGTCGGCGGCAGGCGCGGAAACGCCCGCCACTACCGCCAAACTCACCATCACCAGTGCTGCCTTGCGTCGAATTGTCATATGTCTTTTACCTTTTGGGCTTCTAGGCCGGTACCACAATGGTCATTCGCTGCACGCCGCGATATCAGCTCACCCATCAGTGACAATCCGATATGACAATGGCGGCGGTCGGACCGAGGGGCGTACCGTTGGCCGCCGCCCGCTGGAACGCATCGTCACGGGCAGCTTCGACGGACACCCCGGCACCGCCGGCCACGACCTCGTTGCTGTCGTCAGCAACGGACACGATGCAGAGATTATCGTTGGTCACTTCATCGCTGGTGCACTCTTGACCACCCGCGCTCTGGCACTGTGCGATCACCCGCGCCGAGGCTTCGTCATTGGTGGCGCCGTTCGCCTTGAAACCCACCAGGCCTTCAACGAACACACCGGTACCGACTGCAACGGAGATGTCATCGGAGTTCTCTATAGCGCCACCCGGCCCGCCCGCCCAGGCGGTGCTTGTCGAGATCCCTACAGCGATAACGCCCGCAGTCACGAGCAGCGCAACCGAACGGGTACTAGGCACGCCGCCCCTCCTCGATGAAGTTCTGAAAGTGTCACACCCGAGCCTATGGCCCGGAGTTGTCGAACGGATCAGATTCGCCCTCTGGTTGGGTGTAACTCATGAATCGCGTGGCCCTGTTGGGGTGCTTTCCCCCACCTGATCGTCGGTTCAGGCGAAGCGGAGAGCGCTCTAGAGCGTGCCGACAATGAGCGATGACGCCCTCTTCAACGTTCGATTCGAGTTCGACGCGAAAGGCCAGTGGCAACTGGACCAGACGTTCGGGCCGACGAACGAGGAGGCTGCGTGAGCGTTCTACGAAGCTGCCATCGAGCATCCGTTGATGCGGGATATCCGACTGGTACACAACGGTGAGGTCATAGCGCATGCGTCGCGCGGCGAAGTCCAGCAGCAAACGGAAGGTGTGTTTGTAGGCGGCGATGGTGTTCGGGCTCGCCGCGCGCTGGCTGATCAGCCGCTCGGTGAAGTAGGCCTGCAGTGTCGGGGCCAGCGCGCACATTTGCCCTGCTCCGAACCGAACGTGCAGCCGCTCGGCGGCGAGCGCCATCAGCTGCGGGGAGGCCGACAGGTACCAGGAGGTATCCGCCGGGTTGACGTGGCCGAGGTAGATGGACAGGGCGCCGATGCGCTCCTCGACGTTCACCCCGCGTCGGTGCCAGCGGATCAGGGTGTCGACGGCAAAACTGTGTCTCAGATCGTGGTTGTGCCGACGTCGGCACAACCACGACCTTCGGCACACCTACGCCTCACTCGCGCGACGGGCCGGCGCCGATCTTCGCCTGCTGCAGAAGACGATGGGACACGCGTCGATCACGGTAACGGCGCATGTCTATGCAGACCTCTACGACGACGAGCTGGACGACGTGGCCTCGGCACTCGACGCTCTCGACGACACTCGCGGTGACCTTCCGTGAGAAGTCGCGGCGGATGCCCATGGGGTTGGCCGGATGAAATCGGAGGCGGCTACCTCCAACTCGATAAGTTTCAGTCGGTCTATGCCGCTGACCTCCAACGATCTGAGTGGCCAGGGCCGGGATCGAACCGGCGACCTTCCGCTTTTCAGGCGGACGCTCGTACCAACTGAGCTACCTGGCCGGGACGGCACGGAATACCTTGCCTCGCCGTTTGGCGACCCTGACGGGACTCGAACCCGCGACCTCCGCCGTGACAGGGCGGCGCGCTAACCAACTGCGCCACAGGGCCTTACTTTCCTGCTGCTCCGACGTTGCCGTCGTTGCGTCGTACCCCCTACGGGATTCGAACCCGCGCTACCGCCTTGAAAGGGCGGCGTCCTAGGCCGCTAAACGAAGGGGGCCAAAGCCGAATCTCTTCGGGGTACTCGCGCAACGCAAGCGCGTTGGGAGCTTGGATAGCTTAGGGTACCGACCCCCAATTCCTCAAACGGGCCTCAGGGTCGCTCCACCGCCGCCCGGCAAGAAGGGGCCAAGTATCCTGATCCTCCGCGCCCCTATAGCTCAGTTGGTAGAGCTACGGACTTTTAATCCGCAGGTCCCAGGTTCGAGCCCTGGTGGGGGCACAGTTCTGAGCCGGTATCCAGCCACACTCGTGACGTTCGACCCATCGCTTCTTGATCGTTTCTCGTGCGGTCCAAGAGTGCTGCGGCCTCAACGGCATCGTGCGGGCCAGCCACCGAACTCACATCGGGTAGTCGGGCAACTCGAAGTCGTCGCGCAGGCTGCGACCCACCAGGAGGTCTGCGCGGGGACACAGATTCATCGTGCGCATCACTTGGTGGCGAAACCAGATGCCGAGCCGGGTCTGTGTAGCGAACACGGGAAGGAACTTCTGCGCACTGGCCTGCTTGCTTTCGACGAATGTGCGCAATCGCGCTTCGTAGGCGTCGAAAGCTCTCCGATAGTCGCCGTCAGCCCGCTGGAGCTCGCCGGCCAGTACGTAGGCCTGGGTCATCGCCAGCCCGGTACCCTCGCCCGCCAGCAGCGAGACGCACGCGGCTGCATCGCCGACAAGTGCGGTTCGGCCCACTGACCAGCGGTCCAGGCGGATTTGGCTGACGACGTCGAAGTAGACGTCGTCGACACCGTCGAGCGCGGCGAGGATTTGCGGGCATTCCCAACCCGTATCGGCGTATTCGCGGTGCAAGAGCGCTTTGCATGCGGCCAGCTCGCCGAGGTCACGTGGCTGCTGCGAGCGGAACACGAAGAGAAACAGAGTGAGGTCGCCTCGCAGGGCGAACCGGGCGACAGATCGGCCGGGCTCACTATGGGTTACATAGACGAGTTGATCGCGCGGGCGGTAACCATCGACGACGCACGCCGCCACCAGGCAACCTCGGCGAGCCGGTGGAACAGATCATCGCGGAGGAGGAGGCGGCCGGACTCTGCACCCGTTGATCCGCGCGCTCAGTCGCCCTGGTCGTGCTTCGGCTTCTTGGGGCCGCCATTTCCATTTCCTGGCCGTCCGGGTGACGGTGCGAACGTGTTCGTTGTGCTGGCGGGTGGAACGGCCGACGTGATGGTGGACGTCGAGGCAGTCGTCGTGGGGGTCGTCGACGTCGTCTGCGTCTCCGACGAGGCGGGACGCGACGTCGTCACCTCCGCAACGACCAGCACCCCCGCGAGCATGAGCGCCGCGCCGATCGCGGCCCCGGCCAAGACCTTTCGACGTCGGGAGGGTGGCGGTGGAGGCGAGATCGCGCCGGTCATCGGTGCACCCGCGCCTGCCAGTGGAGCGGCCAGTACCCGAGTCGGTGGGCGCACCGATTGCAGCGCCGCACGCATGGTGTCGGCGTCGGGGAACCGTTGCCGTAGGTCCGAGGCCATGGCGCGCTCGATGACGCCCGTGAGGATGGGATCGACGTCGGGCCGCACGGCCGTGACCGGCGGCCGACGATGCTCGACGATGGCGCGCATCAACGTCGCCGGGTCGGTCTGCGGGAACGGCATGCGGCCGGTCAGCGCCTCGTAGCCGACGGCCCCCACCGCGTAGAGGTCGTCGAGCGCAGAGGCGGGGCGCCCCGCGATCCGTTCCGGGCTGAGGTACGCCATCGTGCCGACCATCTGACCGACACGGGTGAGGTCGGTGCCGCCCGACTTTGCGATGCCGAAGTCGGCGACCTTCGCCTCCCCCGCGGCACCGAACAGGATGTTCGCCGGCTTCACGTCGCGGTGCAGGATTCCCGCGGCGTGGGCCACACCCAGCCCTGCCAATACGTCAGTCAGCACGTCACGCACGTATTGCGGTGACAGCGGACCGCGGGCGATGACGTTGAGTAGCGAAGGCCCGGGCAGGCGTTCCATGACGAGGTAGGGGGCGTCACCACGGTCGGCGTCGTGCCCACCGTCGTGGACGACCACGACATTGGGATGGTTCAGCGCTGCGGCGGACCTGGTCTCGAACTCGATCCGCGCCAGGCATTCCGGGTCGGCACTGAGCGCCGGGTGCAGCAACTTCACCGCGACGGGCCGCTGGAAACGCGTGTCCCAGCCGTCGTACACCGTGGCCATGCCACCGCGCCCGAGAACGCCACGGATCTCGTAACGCCCTCCGATGAGTTCCTGAGCCGTCACGCCACCACGCTAGCGGGGGTCAGGAGATAGACCCGAGGAGATCAGACCTTCGGGCAGTAGTGCATCGGGTTGTCCCGCTCGTCGAGCGGTGGCAGGTTGCGCGCCGGCGTCTCCGGCAACGGCGCATCGGCCGGGACGCGGCCGTTGTCGCGGTCCCAGCCCGCACGAGCGCGGGGGTGCATTCGGCTGCGCTTGGGCAGGAGCGAGAACACCACGTACACCAGCTCGCCGAGCCGTCGGTGCAGCCATTCGTCTCGGGCGGACCACGTACAGCCCATCAACTGCCGGACCGCCGGGTCGTAGAGACCGACGGTGAACCAGACGAAGAAGGGTGCCACCAGCCTTCGCTGCTGGCGCCACATCCACTCCGGCATCTTCTCGGCCCACGGCGGCTTGGGCAGTTCTGACAGATCGAGCACGGCACGTGCCGCGTAGTTGTTCTCCAACACGTTGTGGCACATGTGATCCCAATACGTCTGAAAGTCGTCCCACGTCTTGGGAACCGGGCGCATGCTCATCCCGTACATGCGGTACCACTCGACGTGCTCGTCGAAGAGTTGGCGTTTCTCCGCCTCGCTGAGTCCGCCGCAGAGTCGCTCCGCGACGATCAGCGTCCCCACGAAGAACGTGGAGTGCGCCCAGTAGAAGACGTCGGGGTTCATTGCGTGGTACCGACGGCCTTGCGCGTCAACACCTTTGATGTCGGTGTGGTAGTCGCGTACCTCGGCGGCCGTGCGCGGAGCGCGGTCGGTGTCGAAGACGACCCCGCCGATCGGATACAACGAACGCAGCAGCCGGGGCCAACGTTCGCGGAAGAAGGTCGAATGCTCCTCGACGGCAGCGCCGAGCTGGGGGTGCATGTTCTGCATCGACCCTGCCCACGGGCCTTGCAGCAGACCCCGCCAGTCACCGAAGTACTTCCACGTCAGCGAGTCGGGCCCGAGCGGAACCGGCGGGGAATCGTAACCCCCTGGCGCTACGGGGCAGCCCGCGGCAAGCGGTTGCGTCCCGCTGGTCACCGGGCACGCCTCAGACGTATCTTGAGTCACTGGTGACCTTCCTGGGGGCCGACGATATTCTGACTACGCGCGTTGTCATAGCGAGCTTAGGAGAGATGTGCCTTCCGGTCAACGACGGGGCCGCTGGTCCGGAGTCCCACTGCAAGACCGCCAGGCTCTTCGGCGCGACGAAATGATCACCGCCGGGGTGAACGTCCTCGGCGGCGAGAGCGGCGCGGCTCTCACCGTGCGCGCCGTGTGCCGTTCCGCCGGGCTCACCGAACGCTACTTCTACGAGAGCTTCCACGACCGGGACGACTTCGTCCGAGCGGTGTACGACCACGTCTGCAGCACCGCGATGACGGCCCTCACGTCGTCGACCACTCCGCGCGACGCCGTCGAGAGATTCGTGGCCCTCATGGTCGACGACCCCGTGCGGGGGCGGGTACTGCTGATCGCGCCCGAGCGGGAGCCCGTCCTCACGAAGTCCGGCGCGGAGTGGATGCCCAGCTTCATCGAGCTGTTGCAACACAAGCTGACGCAGATCAGCGACCCTGCGGTCCAGGCGATGGTGGCCACGGGACTCGTCGGCGCCCTCACTGCGCTGTTCACGGCCTACCTCAACGGCCGATTGGCGACCACCCGCGAGCAGTTCATCGACTATTGCGTCGACATGCTGCTCAGCCGGGCGTCAAGCCACTGAATCAGCCGGCCGGAATGTTCTCGTTGGCCGGTACGCCAGGCGTCTGGCCGGCGTTGGCGAGCTGGTCCAGCTCGTCTTGCGCCGCTTGCGCCTCGGCCAGAGCCTTGGCTTCTTCCTCATCGGCAGCAGACTTGGCCGATCGGCCTTCTTCGCTGCCCTGCGACAGTCCCGGCGTGGTGGCGGTGGCGTAACCGCCGTTGCAGTTCAAGTAGAACTGCACGGTGTCCGACACGGCGGCACCGTCGATCGCGCTGGTGAACGGTGCGGACTGCGAGCGCTCGACGATGCAGTCATCCTGGGAGAGTGCGCTGCCGACGCGCGTCGCGACGACGACCGTCTGACCGGCATCATCAGCTGCGGACGATGCGTCGGAATACGTCTCACCGGCGTAATCGTCTGCGGAGGCCACGCCACCGCCGAGGAGCGCCGATACGGCCAGCGCACCAATGGCGCCAGAACCAACAACGATGAGCTTCTTCACTTCTAGCCCTATCTGTCCGCGGAGTCGCAATGCCTTGCTCGCGGAAATAGTACCGCCGTCCGTCGGACGCCGCAGCGCCTCCCGGCTATAAGGCGCATCGGGAATCCGCATGCCGCCATCTCGCTCGGCTACTGTCCCGCACAGTTGATGTTGACCAGCATGGTGCCTGTCCTTTGAACGCCGAAGCCGTCGAGGGAGGGGGCCGCGTGGGCGCCGGTGACGATGCACTCGTTCAAATCCTTGCGACCCCCGATCGAAGTTGCCACGACTGCCGTCATCCCCTGGGCGCTGAGGGCCGCCTTCGCCTTCTCGTACGTTTGTCCCACCACGCTGTCATCAGCGGAGGCGAGGCCGACGCCAAGCGAAAACGCTGCCGCGACCGAGCCGAACGTCGCACCTCCGACAACCAAGATCTTCTTCACGTGGGTGGGGCCTTTCCTGACCGCCTGGGCACACTGCCAGCGATTTCGTTTGCCAGAACGGGGATGTTGTCAGCGGGACACTACCCTTCGGAGACGGCTTCCCGTGAGCTGTCAATGACGGTTTCGCAACACTTCGCGGCGGGGAACTTGATGTCACCGTGGGACACAGATATATTGCATGCAACCAACAGGTACAGATAACTGGGAGGGTTCATGTCGACCGAGTTGACCGACCTGCAGCTTCTGCACGAACTCGAGCCCGTGGTCGAGCAGAACATCAACCGCCACATGCGGATGCGCAAGGACTGGAATCCGCATGACTACATACCATGGTCGGACGGCAAGAACTACTACGCACTCGGCGGCCAGGACTGGGATCCCGACCAGTCACGACTGTCCGAGGTCGCCCAGATCTCGATGTTGCAGAACCTCCTGACCGAGGACAACCTGCCATCCTACCATCGCGAGATCGCGATGAACTTCAGCATGGACGGCCCCTGGGGCTACTGGGTGAACCGCTGGACGGCCGAGGAGAACCGACACGGCATCGCCCTGCGCGACTACCTCGTCGTCACCCGCGCCATCGATCCGCTGGAGCTCGAGGAGCTGCGCCTAGAGCAGGTGACGCGCGGCTTCAGCCCCGGCCAGGGCCCGCAGGGCGAGATGTTCGCCGAGAGCCTCTTCGACTCGGTCATCTACGTCACATTCCAGGAACTGGCCACCCGGGTGTCGCACCGCAACACCGGCAAGGCCTGCAATGAAACCGTCGCCGACCAACTGCTGCAACGTGTTTCGGCCGACGAGAACCTGCACATGATCTTCTACCGCGACGTCAGTGCGGCAGGCCTCGACTTTGCGCCGAACCAGGCGATGAAGTCCCTGCACCGGGTACTGCGTAACTTCAAGATGCCCGGCTACACGGTGCCCGAATTCCGTCGCAAGGCCGTCATCATCGCCGTCGGCGGCGTGTACGACCCGCGCATCCATCTCGACGACGTGGTGATGCCCGTGCTGAAGAAGTGGCGCATCTTCGAGCGCGAGGACTTCACCGGCGAGGCCGCCGAGATGCGCGACGACCTCGGCAAGCTCGTCGAGGAACTCGAGGACACCTGCCAGAAGTTCGAGATCGCCAAGGAACGCCGTCTCGAGCGCGAACGCAAGATGGCCGAGAAGAAGGCCATGAAGAACCTTCTGGTGACGTCATCAGCGTCGTAGCCCAACCGCTCAGCAGTACCGCATCGGCCCGATCCCTCCAGATCGGGCCGATCGCGTTGCGCAGTCCCGTCGTGCTGGCCCCGATGGCCGGCGTCACGAACGTCGCGTTCCGCACCCTTTGCCGCGAGCTCGAACTCGCCCGCGCGGGCACCGTCAGCGGCTTGTACGTCTGCGAGATGGTGACGGCACGTGCGCTGGTGGAACGCAATGCCGCGACGATGCACATGACGACGTTCGGACCCGACGAGTCGCCGCGGTCGCTGCAGCTCTACACCGTGGACCCCGCGACCACCTACGCCGCGGCGAAGATGATCGTCGACGATAACCTGGCCGACCACATCGACATGAACTTCGGCTGCCCCGTACCCAAGGTCACCCGCCGCGGCGGCGGGGCCGCCCTGCCGTACAAGCGCCGGCTCTTCGGTCAGATCGTGGCCGCCGCAGTCCGAGCCACCGCAGGCACCCGGATTCCCGTCACCGTGAAGTTCCGGATCGGCATCGACGACGACCACCACACACACCTCGACGCGGGCAGGATCGCCGAGCAGGAAGGCGCGGCCGCCGTCGCGCTGCATGCCCGCACCGCGGCGCAGCGCTACTCGGGCAGCGCCAACTGGGAACAGATCGCGCAGCTCAAACAACACGTCGCCAGCATTCCCGTGCTGGGCAACGGCGACATCTTCGACGCCGAGGACGCGTTGAAGATGATGGCCGTCACCGGGTGTGACGGAGTCGTCATCGGCCGTGGCTGCCTGGGCAGGCCGTGGCTCTTTGCGGAGCTGTCCGCAGCCTTCACCGGTAGCGCGTCCCCCACTCCGCCCACGCTTGGCGAGGTAGCCGACATCGCGCGCCGTCACGGCCAACTCCTCGCCGACCACTTCGGCGAGGACAAGGGAATGCGCGACATCCGCAAGCACGTCGCCTGGTACCTGCACGGATTCCCCGCCGGTGCCGATCTGCGGCGGGCGTTGGCGCTGGTCAAGACCTTGGATGAACTCGACGAGCTGTTGTCTCAGCTGGACCCCGAGGTGCCGTTCCCACGCGCCGCAGAAGGCCCGCGCGGGAGGCAGGGCTCCCCCGGATCGGTGACCCTGCCGGAGGGTTGGCTGAGCGATCCGGACGACTGCACGGTGCCCGCCGGAGCCGACGCCATGCACTCCGGCGGCTGATTCGTCTCGGTAGCGAGACGTCATCGAGACTGCACTGACGCCTTCGCTGACTGGCTGGATCGCAGGTCATCTACGTACGATGGGGTTCCACTACGTCGGGTTTCGATTGGCGGAGCCCTTGACGTGCTGCTACAAGGACTGAAGCAGACGAAGACGATTGGCGCGCTAAGGGCGCGGCGTTCCCGACAGTCGGAGGCCGGCAAGACATGAGTGACGGCGACAACGCCGCTCCCGGTCATCGGTCACCGGAGCCCCTCGACGACGCCGAACCGGGCGCCGTAGATCCCGCCAGTGACTGGATTACCCGATCTCCACGGTCCGCGCCAGGCGCCGCGCCGTGGGAACGGTCACGAATTCGCGACGCGCCGTCGTCTCCCGCTTCGGGCAGCCACGCCGACGGTGTGACCGTTGCCGACCTGATCGCCAAGATATCCGGGACGGCCCCCGAGACGACCGCCCGCGAGGTGGACACCGAGGTCATCCCCGTCGTCCCGGCGCACGCCTCGGAACTGCCGATCCTGACGGGCCTTCGCAAGGAGCCCGCCGCCCCCGAGAGGATCGGCGCCGTCCGCGAACCGGTCAAGGCCTCGTCACATCGCGGCAGACGCACGGCCATGGTGATGGGCCGCGTCGCAGCGGCGGTCATCGCGGTCCTCGCGCTGGCGTTGACGGGCGCAGCGTGGCAGTGGCAGGCGTCCAAGAACAACAGCCTCAACAAGGTGGCGGCACTCGACCCCGACTCGCGCGACATCCTGGATCCCGGCGCGCAGTTCGGCGACGAGAACTTCCTCATCGTCGGCACCGACAGTCGTATCGGACAGAACAGCGGCATGGGCGCGGGTACTACCGACGACGCGGCTGGCGCCCGCTCCGACACCATCATGCTGGTCAACATCCCGGCCGATCGCAAACGCGTTGTGGCAGTGTCGTTTCCGCGCGATCTCTCGATCACTCCCATGAAGTGCGAGCACTGGGATCCGACTACCGGCGTCTACGGGCCCGCCACCGATCCGGAGTCGCCGGTGTACGGGATGGACGAGGTCTACACCGAGACCAAGCTGAACTCCGCATACGCGGTCGGCGGGCCAAAGTGTCTGGTGAAGGTGGTCCAGAAGCTGTCGGGGCTCTCCGTCAACCGATTCATGGCCGTTGACTTCGCGGGCTTCGCCAAGATGGTCGATGCGTTGGGCGGCGTCGAGGTCTGCAGCACCACCCCGCTCGAGGACTACGAACTCGGCACGGTCCTCGCCAACGCGGGCAGACAGGTCGTCGACGGACACACCGCTCTGCAGTACGTCCGTGCCCGGCAGGTCACCACCGAGACCAACGGCGACTACGGCCGCATCAAGCGCCAGCAGTTGTTCCTGTCGTCGTTGCTGCGATCGCTGATCTCCAAGGACACGTTCTTCTCGCTCAGCAAGCTCAACAACGTCGTCAACATGTTCATCAACGACAGCCACGTCGACAACATCCAGACCAAGGACCTCGTCGACCTCGGCCAGTCCGTTCAGGGAGTCAGCGCGGGGCGAATCACGTTCGTCACCGTTCCCACGGTTGGATATGCCGACGAGTACGGCAACGAGGTGCCCCGCACCGACGACATGCGCGCCCTGTTCGATGCCATCATCAACGACGATCCCCTGCCCGAGGAGATTAACGCCGACAACACCCCGGTACCCGAGGTTCCGCAGGCCGCCACCCCGGCGCCGGTCGACACCAACGGCGAGCTCGTCGACGCGGTGACCACCAGCCCGAACGACATCACCGTGCGCGTGTCGAACTCAACTGGCGAGGACGGCCTGGCGTCGACGGCGGCCAGCGAACTCCAGCAGCACGGCTTCAACGTCGACACCCCGGACGACTATCCCGGCCCGCTGCAGTCGACGACCGTGTTCTTCTCGGCAGGCAACGAGCAGGCGGCCGCCACCGTGGCCTCCTCGTTCGCCACCCCGACCATCGAGCGCGTGGCGGGAATGGGCGACGTCATTCGGGTGGTGCTCGGCTCGGACTTCTACTCGGTCAACGCCCCGTCGCCCAGCGGCTCGTCCGTGCAGGTACACGTCGTGCACGACCGCAGCGGAGAGACCGCGCACCTTCCCGAGGACCTGACGGTCACCAACGCCGCCGACACCACCTGCGAGTGACGCCGGAAGCACCATCGCGGCAGGTGGCATTCACCTTTCGTTCACCCTCGATGTCGTGACGATCTTCGTGCCCAGCCCGTAGGCTCGGTACATGCGTACCGTCTACCACGAGCAACTGGCTGCTCTCACAGACCAGCTCGGCGAGATGTGCGGCCTTGCCGGCGTTGCCATGGAGCGCGCGACCCAGGCCCTGCTACAAGCCGACCTGGCGCTGGCCGAGCAGGTCATCACCGACCACGAACAGATCGCTACGATGAGCGCGCGCGCCGAGGAAGCTGCCTTCGTCCTACTGGCACTGCAGGCTCCGGTGGCGGGAGATCTCCGCGCGATCGTCAGCTCGATCCAGATCGTCGCCGACGTCGACCGGATGGGCGCCCTCGCGCTGCACGTCGCGAAGATCGCGCGCCGTCGCCACCCCCAGCACACCCTGCCCGAGGAGGTCAACGGCTACTTCGCCGAAATGGGCCGGGTGGCAGTCGAACTCGGGAGCAGTGCCCAGGAGGCGCTGGTCACCCGGGATCCGGAGAAGGCCGCGCGCATCCGCGAAGAGGACGATGCGATGGACGACCTTCACCGCCATCTGTTCTCGGTGCTGATGGACCGCGAGTGGAAGTACGGTGTCACCGCGGCCGTCGACGTCACGCTGCTGAGCCGGTTCTACGAGCGCTTCGCCGACCACGCGGTCGAGGTCGCCCGCCGCGTCATCTTCCAGGTCACCGGCCGGTTCCCGGACGAGGAAGCCATACCCGCCATTTAGTGACGGGCCAACCTCAGCCCTAGCGCCACCTCGTCGTGCAGCCGCCGGTGGGCGTCGAACACCAGCTCGCCCGCGGACGCCCTAGCTTGCGCGCATCTAGGCGCAGATCGACGGGGCGAGCCGATAACCCGCACCGCGGATGGTGCGGATGTACTCGCCATGCACGGGATCGGCTCCGAGCTTGGCGCGAAGCCGTTTGACATGGACGGCAACGGTATTGGTGTGTGCGGGGTGGCCCCACACGGCAGTGCTGATCTCTTCGCTGCTGGCGACGCTGCCGCGTTGCACGATCAGAAAGACGAGCAATTCAAGTTCACGTTGGGTCAGTTGCACGTAGTTCCCGCGCACTCGGGTTTCATAGCCGCGTCGATCGACGTGGATGGGACCGGCGGTGAACACAGAGGGCTCTTGCGCCGAGGAGTCGTTGGAATCGAGAGCGAAGGGTGCAATGGCGGCGAAGTCGTAGGGCCGCACGATGACTGCCGAAGCGCCGGCGATCAACGCCTGTCGGGCGAGTGCTTCCTCCCCGGGTGCGGCGCCGACCAAGATGGGTATATCCGAACGGCTGCGAACGGCAGAAGAGATTCGAGAGGCATCGACGGTGTCGGTGTGTGCCGCTATCACGAGGACGTTGGGAATCTCTGCACCGACGGCGAGCAGCGCTTCGGCCCCGTCGCGGCACCAGGTCGATTCGATGCCGAGCTGCGCGGCGGCTTCGAGGAGTTCACCCGCTACGACTGAATCGGCTTCGGCGAGTACCAGGCTGCCGCGCGTCGGCGGATGCGCCACACAGCGTTCACCGTGTCCGTTCACCGCATCCGCCCGCCCAGCCTCGGTGGTCAATCCCGCCTGACCGCCTTCCTCACCAACGGCATGCACTTCCACTGTCGGACAGATGAATCGAAACGGTCAGCCGAAGCGGCCCGAGATGTAGTCCTCGGTCGCCTTCTGACTCGGATTCGAGAAGATCTTCTCGGTATCGTCGACCTCGACGAGCTTGCCCGGCTTTCCGGTTGCCTCGAGGTTGAAGAACGCGGTCTGATCGCTCACGCGCGCGGCCTGCTGCATGTTGTGCGTGACGATGACGATCGTGTAATCCTGCTTGAGCTCGGCGATCAGATCCTCGATGGCCAGCGTCGAGATCGGGTCAAGCGCCGAGCACGGCTCGTCCATCAACAGCACATCGGGCTGCACCGCAATCGCCCTGGCGATGCACAACCGCTGTTGCTGACCGCCCGACAGACCGCCGCCCGGCTTGTCGAGCCGGTCCTTCACCTCGTTCCAGAGGTTCGCGCTCTTCAGCGACCGCTCAGCGACCTCGTCGAGGGCGCCCTTGCCGCGAACGCCCTGCAACTTCAGACCGGCCACCACGTTGTCCTTGATCGACATGGTCGGGAAGGGATTCGGCCGCTGAAACACCATCCCGATGGTCTTGCGCACGCTCACCGGGTCCACTCCCGAGCCGTAGATGTCCTCACCGTCGAGCAGCACCGAACCCTCCACGCGGCCACCCGGGATCACCTCGTGCATCCGGTTCAGCGAACGCAGCACGGTCGACTTGCCGCAGCCCGACGGCCCGATGAACGCGGTCACGCTGCGCGGCGGCACCGCCAGTGCCACGTCGGCGACCGCATGAAACGAGCCGTAATAGATGTTGACGTCTTTGAGGTCAATCCGCTTGGCCATGGTGTTCTCTCCTCGAGGGCCTCAGGCCCGATTTCGCATCAGGTACCGGTTCACAAACGCCGCCGCAATGTACAGCAGAGCAACCAGCAAGATGAGTGTCAGCGCAGCGCCCCACACCCGCGAACGCCCGGCAGCCTCCGGGTTGATCAGCTCGGTGTAGATAAGCAGCGGCAGCGACGCCATGTTTCCTTCGAGAACGTTGAAGTTGATCGACCTGGCGTAGCCGACCAGCACCAGCACAGGAGCAGTCTCACCCATGACCCGCGCCAGCGCTAGGAGGATGCCGCTGATCATGCCGGGAAGCGCTGTGGGCACGACGACCCGCACGATGGTCTTCCATTTCGGAATGCCCAAGGCGTACGACGCCTCGCGCAGTTCGTCGGGAACAAGCTTCAGCATTTCTTCGGTGTTGCGCACCACGACCGGCAGCATCAACAGCACTAGGGCCAGTGACACCGCGAACGCGCTTTGCGGGAATCCCAGCGTCGTGATCCACAGCGCGAAGATGAACAGCGCAGCCACGATCGAGGGGACACCGGCCAGAATGTCGACCATGAAGGTGGTGATCTTCGCGAACCTACCGTGGCCGTATTCGACAAGGTAGATGGCGGCCATGACGCCGAGCGGAACCGACAACACCGCTGCGATGCCGGCCTGAATGAGCGTTCCGTAGATCGCGTGGTACACGCCGCCCGCGAACTGCTCGGGTAACACGCCGGCCAGCGACTTGGTCCACCACCCCGAACTGATGACAGCCCGGAAGCCCCGCGACAGCACGGTGTACAACAGCCACACCAGCGGCAACATTGCGATCAGGAACGATGTAGAGAACAGAATTGCGGCGACACTGTTCTTGACCTTGCGGCTCGTGCTGGTCGGGTGAAAGGTCGGCCCTTTGAGGGCCTTATCGAGCGCTGCCTGCGTCATCCTCCGCTAACCCTTCCTCCCGCTGCCAGTCGAGCGAGCGCGTTGACCACAAACGTCAGGGCGAACAGCACGAAACCGGCGGCGATGTAGGCACCCGTCGGCAGTTTCGCGCTGAATTCCGATGCCGCCGAGGCGATCTTGGAGGCGAAGGTGTAGCCGCCGTCGAACAGGGACCAGTTTCCGGCCTTCGCGGCCGACCGCAGGATGATCAGGACGGCGACGGTCTCGCCGAGGGCCCGGCCCAGACCGAGCATCGACCCCGCGATCATCCCGCTTCGGCCGTAGGGATAGACGGTCATCCGGACCACTTCCCATTTCGTCGCTCCCAGGGCCTGCGCAGCCTCGACATGACCTGGTGGAGTCAGGCTGAAGACTTCTCTCGACACCGATGTGATGATCGGCAGGATCATCACAGCGAGCACGATTCCCGCCGTGAAGATGGTTCCACCACCGGCCAGCGACACGTTGCCGTCCGCGAACAGGAAGAACCAGCCCAACTTGTCGTTGAGGAACCTCGACACCGGTTCCAGCCAGGGCGCCAGCACGAAGATCCCCCAGAGGCCGAACACGATCGATGGCACCGCGGCAAGCAGATCGACCAGCATGCCGAACGGCTTGGCGAACCGGCGCGGCGCGTAGTTCGTCAGGAATGTGGCGATGCCGATCGCAATCGGCACGGCCACCACCAGCGCGAAGACCGAGCTCAGCACGGTGACCCGGAAGAGGTCAGCGACGCCGAACCGCAGATTGTTCTCGTCGGTGGTGACGAACTCAGAACTGGTGAAGAAGTTCGCCTTGTTGGCCTGAAGTGACGGCACCGCCTGAATGATCAGGAACAGCGCCATCAGGGCGATGACCCCGATGATCGTCGCACCCGCGGCGATGGCTATGGACCCGAAGAGGCCGTCACCCCAGCGGCCGCTCCCGTCCTTCAGCGACGAGCCTTTAGCCGGTTTGGTTGGCATCCCCGTATTGTCCCCGCTCTGCTGTGGGCTCGCCGACGTCGACGAGCCCACAGAGGTCGGTTCGGGTTTCACCGTCATTTCCTACGACACCTAATCAAGAGATCGCGTTGATGGCGGTTTCCAAGCGGCCCTTGAACGCGTCGGGGATCGGAATGTACCCGTTGTCCTCGAGACCCTTCTGGCCGTCGGTGATAGCCACGGTCAGGAACGCCCTGAGAGCCTGAGGCACATCGGACTGCGGGTACTTCGAGCAGACGAGCTGGTAGGTACCCAGCATGATGGGATAGGAGCCGGCCTCGGTCGGCAGGTAGAACGAGTTGGTGTCCAGCACCAGGTCGTTCCCCTCACCCTTGATCTTGACGGCGTCGATCGACTTGCCGGCCGACTCCACCGTCAGCTCAACCGGCTCCGGGCCGGCCGAGGTGATGACCTTGGCGACGGACAGCCCCTGGCTCTTCGCAAACGACCATTCGTTGTAGGTGATGGAACCGGCTGTGCTCTTGATCGCCGCGGACGTGCCCTCGTTGCCCTTGGCGCCTTCGCCGACACCGCCGGCGAATGTCTTGCCGGCGCCCTTGCCCCAGACGCCGTTCGAGGCGGCGTCCAGATACTTCTGGAAATTGTCCGTGGTGCCCGACTCGTCGCTGCGGAAGATGACGTTGATCTTCTCGGCCGGAAGCGACGCACCTTCGTTCAGCGCCTTGATCTCCGGGGCGTCCCAAGTTGTGACCGCGCCGTTGAAAATCTTGGCCAGCGTGGGACCGTCCAGCACGAGTCCGTCCACACCCGCGACGTTGTAGGTGATGGCGATCGGCCCGAAGACGGTCGGAAGGTTCCAGGCGGGATTGCCACCGCACCGTTGCGCGGCCTTGTCTACTTCGCCCTTCTCCGCGTTCAACGGAGAGTCGGAACCGCCGAAGTCGGTCTGGCCACCGACAAACTCGGAAACACCAGCCCCGGATCCACTGGAGGTGTAGTTGAGGGTGAAGCCCGGGCATGCCGCCTCATAGGCGGTGATGAACCGGGTCATCGCGTTCGCCTGCGCAGTGGCACCACTGGCCTTCAGCGACTTCTTCCCACCACAGTCCACGGCGCCCGCCGACGAACCCCCTTCACCACCGGATCCCGTCGAGGTGTTGTTGTCACTCCCGCATGCCGACAGCAGCAAGGCACCGGCGGCCAGCAGGCTCAGCGCAGCACCCGTTCGATTGGGCTTCACGTAGCTCCTTCGAAGATTGAGGGTGAGCGGTCACGT
>NZ_DASQEU010000083.1:0-45916 GCF_035633495.1 Mycobacterium sp.
GAGCCACCATGCACGCGCAGCACCTCCATGCGCGCCTTCATGGTGTAGGCGAAGTCGCCAAAGGTCTCCCAGAACTTCACGCCGTGGTAGCCGCGCGAAGGCAGGACCATGTCCTCGAACTTGCCATTGCCCCAGTCGAACTTGCCGCGCTCGACCAGCACACCACCGAGCGTGGTGCCGTGCCCGCCGAGGTACTTGGTGGCCGAGTGCACCACGATGTCGGCACCGTGGGCGATCGGCTGGATCAGGTACGGCGTCGCGATGGTGTTGTCGACGATCAGGGGCACACGGTTCTCGTGTGCCACGGACGAGACGCCGGGGATGTCTAGGACGTCGATCTGTGGGTTGGAGATCGTCTCGGCGAAGAACGCCTTGGTGTTCGGCCGTACCGCAGCCCGCCAGGAGTCCAGGTCGTCGGGGTCGTTGACGAAGGTCGTCTCGATGCCCAGCTTCGGCAAGGTGTAGTGCAACAGGTTGTAGGTGCCGCCGTACAGCCGCGGGCTGGAGACGATGTGGTCACCGGCACTGGCCAGGTTGAGGATGGCGAAGGTCTCTGCGGCCTGGCCGGAAGCCAGGAACAAGGCGGCCACGCCGCCTTCGAGCGCCGCGATGCGCTGCTCGACGACATCCTGGGTGGGGTTCATGATGCGGGTGTAGATGTTGCCGGGCTCGGCGAGGCCGAACAGGGCGGCGGCGTGGTCGGTGTCCCTGAAGGTGTAGGACGTGGTCTGGTAGATCGGCAGTGCCCGCGCATTGGTCGCGATGTCGGGGGTCTGGCCGGCGTGCACCTGCTTGGTCTCGAACGCCCAACCTGCGGTCGGATCGATGTCGTCGTTCATGATGGATGTCTCCTGGAAATGAGAAGGGGGTGCCCAAAGGGGCACGAATCAGATGTGGGGCTGGTTCAGCGACAACTGCACAACGTGGGCCTCCGCATCAGGTTTCCCTGTCTACTCTGGGGGCCCGTCATGGCGGGCCCGCGCTTGCCGTGTAGCCGACTGCGACTACTCAACCTGGTCATCACCCAGGGCACCCCACCGCGGTTGGAGGGTTGCCGGCCAGCTAGCCGGGGCTTAACGCTGGCACTCAATACCGAAATGAAGCGTAACTCATTGCGGTCGGCAGGAGCGAAGTGACCGGAGATCCGTTCGGTCGCGTCGAGGGGTTTGTGGATTCTCGCTCTGCTCGCCGGTGTGTGCGATGCCCTTCAGGTTGAACGGCGGACCGTCGGCGCTGCGTGAGGGGCAGCCGCGGTTGCTAGGCCGGGCAGTCCTGGCGGTTGGGCGTCTCGAGCGCTTTCGACGCGTCCTCGATGGCCTGGTGGACGACGTCGAAGACCTCCGGGTCCCACGTCAGCGCCGTTTTCCAATCCAATCCGGCGGCATTGGAGACGAAGATGCTGTGCGTGTCGTCGAAGCTGTAGCAGCGGCGGTGTGGCAACACCGGGTCGCTGACGTCGATGGCCTGCGCGCTGCGCAGCGCCACGATGCCGTCGTTGGGCCACACCGCGGGGTTGACCTTGCCGGCGGGCGCATTGAACTTCTTGCCGCCGATGAGCACGACGGGGATCTTGTCGAGCACGCCGGCTTGGAAATCGTTCCAGCCGCCCTTGCCCATCAGGTACGCCTGGTTGACCTCGCGCCCCGAGCCGGCCATCAGCCGCAGCACCTCGGTCTTGAAGCCCTTCATCGCGGTCTCACAGAGCTTGTCGGCGAGGCAGTCGGTCAGCGGCACGATGTCATTGGCGTAGTCGGAAAGGTAGGAGCCTTGCCATGGCGTGCCGATCGTGGTCAGCGAGCGGATGTGCACCGCAGAGTTCGTGGTTGCCAGCACCCGGATCGCGGCGCGTGAGTACAGCCCGCCCATCGAGTGTGTGACGAAGTCGACCTCGGTGACTCCCTTTTCGGTGTGCAGCCAGTTCAGGAAGCGGGCCAGGTGTTCGCCCGCGGTGTCGATGCTGCCGGTGGAGTCGACGGTCATGTTGTCCGGCAGCGTGACGGGGCAGACTCCGAAGGGGCCGAAGCCGGTCTGGTCGACCACCTGCCCGCGGCCGGCCATGGCCGGTGAGGTGTAGACGGTGTAGCCCTGCTTGAGCAGGTATTCACGCAGTGCGGTGTCGGTGTTGCCTGCAGCCAGGCCGGTGGCGCATGCCTGGTCCGGGGTGGTGAACGGACTGGTCGCGTCCCCGCCCGACACGATGACGACCGCTTGCGCCGCCGAGCGCTTTTCGGGTGCGGGGGGTGGTTCGCTGCCGCAGCCGGTCATCATCGCGAACGCCGCCATTACGGCGGCCACCGCCAGGGTTCGTCGCACGAAGCGGGATGCTATCCGCCAACGGGGGTCGTAAGAGGGTGGATTAACCATGATTCAGTGCCGATGACCAAGCATCCAACGGTCTGACGCGACCATCCGCACGCCAAAGGTTCGGCCGCCCGGTCGCCGAAGTCACCCACGCCATTTCCGGAGCGCGCGCTGCGCGTAGGTTCGTATCCGACGCGATACTTGCCCTTGAACGCTGACCGACCGTGACGCCGGGAGATTGATAAGTGACTGAGCAGCCGACCATCATCTACACGCTGACCGACGAGGCGCCGCTGCTGGCGACGTACGCCTTCCTGCCGGTGGTGCGCGCCTTCGCCGACGCGGCCGGCATCGACGTCAAGACCAGCGACATCTCCGTTGCGGCGCGCATTCTGGCCGAGTTCTCCGACTATCTGACCGATGAGCAGCGCGTGCCGGACAACTTGGCAGCGCTGAGTGAGATGACGCAGTTGCCGGACACCAACATCATCAAGCTGCCGAACGTCAGCGCCTCCGTCCCTCAGCTGCTGGCGGCGATCAAGGAACTGAAGGCCAAGGGCTACGACCTACCGGACTACCCCGGCGAGCCGAAGTCCGACGACGAGAAGCAGATCAAGGAGCGCTACGGCAAGTGCCTCGGCAGCGCGGTGAACCCCGTACTGCGCGAAGGCAACTCGGATCGGCGCGCACCCAAGGCCGTCAAGGAGTACGCGCGCAAGCACCCGCACAGCATGGGCAAGTGGTCGCAGGCGTCGCGGACCCACGTGGCGACCATGAAGCACGGCGACTTCTACCACGGTGAGAAGACGATGACGCTGGACAGCGCTCGCACCGTGCGGATGGAGCTGGTCACCAAGGGCGGCGAGGCGATCGTGCTCAAGCCCGAGGTCAAGCTTGACGAGGGCGACGTCATCGACAGCATGTTCATGAGCAAGAAGGCCCTCTGCGAGTTCTACGAAGAGCAGATGGAGGACGCGTACAAGACCGGCGTGATGTTCTCGCTGCACGTCAAGGCGACGATGATGAAGGTGTCGCACCCCATCGTCTTCGGCCACGCGGTGAAGATCTTCTACAAGGACGCGTTCGCCAAGCACCAGAAGCTGTTCGACGAGTTGGGCGTGAACGTCAACAACGGACTGTCCGATCTTTACGCCAAGATCGAGTCGCTGCCCGCTTCGCAACACGAAGAGATCATTCGCGGCCTGCACGCCTGCCACGAGCACCGTCCCGAACTGGCCATGGTCGATTCGGCTAGGGGCATCTCGAACTTCCATTCGCCCAGCGACGTCATCGTGGACGCCTCGATGCCCGCGATGATCCGCCTCGGCGGCAAGATGTACGGCGCCGACGGCCGCCCCAAGGACACCAAGGCGGTGAACCCCGAGTCCACCTTCTCCCGCATCTACCAGGAGATCATCAACTTCTGCAAGACGCACGGCCAGTTCGACCCGACCACCATGGGCACTGTTCCCAACGTTGGTCTGATGGCGCAGCAGGCCGAGGAGTACGGCAGCCACGACAAGACCTTCGAGATCCCCGAGGACGGCGTCGCCAACATCGTCGACGTCGACTCCGGTGAGGTACTGCTGACCCAGAACGTCGAGGCCGGCGACATCTGGCGCATGCCCGTCGTCAAGGACGCGCCGATCCGCGACTGGGTCAAGTTGGCCGTCACCCGGGCGCGCGACTCCGGCATGCCGGTGGTTTTCTGGCTGGACCAGGAACGTCCGCACGAGAACGAACTGCGTACGAAGGTCAACACCTACCTCGCCGATTACGACATCGATGGTCTCGACATCTCGATCATGTCGCAGGAGCGGGCGATGCGGCACACGATCGAGCGCGCGATGCGTGGCCAGGACACCATCGCCGCGACCGGCAACATCCTGCGTGACTATCTGACCGACCTGTTCCCCATCCTGGAGTTGGGCACCAGCGCCAAGATGCTGTCGATCGTGCCCCTGATGGCGGGCGGCGGCCTCTACGAAACCGGCGCCGGTGGCTCGGCGCCCAAGCACGTCAGTCAGCTGGTCGAGGAGAATCATCTGCGCTGGGATTCGCTCGGCGAATTCCTCGCGCTGGCCGCGAGCCTGGAGGGTCTCGGCATCAAGTCCGACAACGAGCGGGCCAAGATCCTGGCCAAGACCCTCGATGCGGCAACCGGAAAGCTGTTGGACAACAACAAGAATCCCTCTCGCAAGACCGGTGAGCTCGACAACCGCGGCAGCCAGTTCTATCTCGCCTTGTACTGGGCCGAGGAACTTGCCGCGCAGAGCGAGGACGAGGAGCTGGCAGCACACTTCGCGCCACTTGCCAAGGCGCTCAGCGACAATGAGGACACCATCGTGGCCGAACTCAACGAGGCGCAGGGCGATGCCGTCGACATCGGTGGCTACTACTACCCAGATGCGGAGAAGATCACGGCGGTGATGCGGCCCAGCAAGACGTTCAACGCTGCGCTGGAGTCCGCGCAGGGCTGACGGCGAGACACCACGGAGGAGGCGGCGGACGCGCATGTCCAAGATCAAGGTCCAGGGAACGGTCGTAGAGCTCGACGGCGACGAGATGACCCGCATCATCTGGAGGCTCATCAAGGACACGTTGATCCTTCCGTACCTCGACGTGAACCTGGAGTACTACGACCTCGGCATGGAGCACCGCGACGAGACCGACGATCAGGTCACCGTCGACGCGGCCAACGCCATCAAGAAGCACCACGTGGGCGTCAAGTGCGCGACCATCACGCCAGACGAGGCCAGGATGAAGGAGTTCGGCCTCAAGGAGATGTGGTTGTCGCCCAATGGAACGATCCGAAATATCCTGGGCGGAACCATCTTCCGCGCACCAATCGTGATCAAGAACGTGCCCCGGTTGGTACCCGGCTGGACCAAGCCGATCATCATCGGACGCCACGCCTTCGGCGATCAGTACCGCGCGTTCAACACCAAGGTCGACAGGCCGGGCACGTTCACGGTGACCTTCACGCCGGACGACGGTAGCGAGCCCCTGGTGCACGACGTGGTCCACGTCCCGGAGGACGGCGGTGTGATCATGGGCATGTACAACTTCAAGAAGTCGATTCAGGACTTCGCCCGGTCGTCGTTCAAATACGCTCTGCAACAGAACTATCCGGTCTATCTGTCGACGAAGAACACCATCCTCAAGGGCTACGACGGGATGTTCAAGGACGAGTTCCAGCGCATCTTCGACGAGGAGTTCTCCGCAGAGTTCCAGGCGAAGGGGCTGACCTACGAGCACCGACTGATCGACGACATGGTCGCCTCCTGCCTCAAGTGGGAGGGCGGCTACGTCTGGGCCTGCAAGAACTATGACGGTGACGTCCAATCCGACACCGTCGCACAGGGTTACGGCTCACTGGGACTGATGACCTCGGTGCTCATGACGCCGGACGGCCAGACGGTCGAGGCCGAAGCGGCGCACGGCACCGTCACTCGCCACTACCGGCAGCATCAGGCGGGCAAGCCCACGTCGACCAACCCGATCGCCTCGATCTTCGCCTGGACGCGAGGACTCGAGCACCGGGGAAAGCTCGACAACACGCCCGAGGTGATCGAGTTCGCGGAGACACTGGAGGAGGTCGTCATCGGCACGGTCGAGGGTGGCTTCATGACTAAGGACCTCGCCCTGCTGATCGGCCCCGAGCAGAGTTGGCAGACCAGCGAGCAGTATCTGGCCACCATCGCCGATCACCTCGAGAAGGCCCTGCGCTAGCCCGGCCACCTCCCGCGAGAGTGCGTGAAGTGCCATGTCTTGGCGGCGTGTCGCGTGCAAACACGCACGCTCGCGGCGCGGGGGGAGTTAACCCGCGGGCGGGGCCTGCCGCTGCGGCTCCGTGTGCTGAGCGACGAAATCGGCGATCAGCTCGGTGATGCGACCCGGAGCCTCGAGCATCGGGATGTGACCGAGGCCGTCGAGCCGGATCACCGCGGTGCCGGCAGGCAGGTTCTCGACGAGGTACTTGTTGCCTCGCGGGTGGGGGAAGACCCTGTCCTTCTCACACAGCACCAGCTGGGTGGGGATGGACACGTGGGCGAGCTGGAGCAGCCCGGAGAGCCGAAGCGTCTTGACCAAGAGCTGAAAGTAGGCCGTGCAGTGGGTCGCATCCTCGATGAGCGCGACGAGGTCGGGATGACTCGGACCGTCGGCGGGCCCGCTGACGGGCAGTGTCGCGATGCGGCGCGCGAACGGCAGATCGAGAATCCGGGGACCTAGTAGCCGCGCCGCGACCAGCGCCGGACCGCCGAGCAGGAACTTCAGCACGGTCTCGTACTTCGTGAGCGAATGCTGCGACCAACCGCCCGCAGGCGCGATCGCCGTCAGGCTGCGCGCCCGGCCGCGGCGCTCCAACTCGAATGCCACCCAGCCGCCCAACGAGTTGCCGACGATGTGCGCCGTGTCCCAGCCCAGTTCGTCGATCCGGCGTTCGACGTCGTCGACGAGGTGGGAGGTGTCCATGAACCACGACGGCGTCCGCCGTCCTCCGTGGTGGCCGAGCATCGTGGGCGCCAACACCTCGTACTGCCCGGTGTCTGCCAGCTGGTCCGCGACCGTCCGCCACACCGTCTGCGAGCAGAGGAAGGGGTGTAGCAACACGATCGGTTCGCCGGAGCCGAGGTGTATGGGCGCGCGTTCTGGCATGTCGCCGACCCTAAGGTGATACCGGCGGTACCGCAAGAAACGGCCCGCGCGTCCCCGGCTAAGGTCTGTCCTCTGTGATCGTCAGCACCATCAACGTCAACGGCATCCGCGCCGCCGTCAAGCAGCGCTCGCCGGAGAACCTCGGTCTGCTGCCCTGGCTCGCGGGGACGCGCGCGGACGTCGTGTGTCTGCAGGAGGCCAGGGCCGACGACGATCAGCTTGCCGAGGCGCTGGCGCCGGCGTTGGCCGACGGCTGGCATTTGGCGTCGGCCGATCCACATCTCAAGGGTCGCAACGGTGTTGCCGTGCTCAGTCGTCATCAGATCACGCGGACCCTCGTCGGGCCGGACGCCGGCGAGTTCGCCGCGCACGGGCGCTACCTCGAGGTTGACACCGCAGGTGTGACCGTGGCCAGCGTGTACTTTCCGACCGGCGAGGCCGAGACCGATCGGCAGCTGGAGAAGGAGCGCTTCATGGTCGCCGTCGCCGAGCGAATGGGGACGGTGAACCGTGCCGATCGCGACGCCGTCGTGTGCGGCGACTGGAACATCGGGCACACCGAGAACGACATCAAGGCCTGGAAGGCGAACCAGAAGAAGGCGGGCTTCCTACCAGCCGAGCGTCAATGGCTTACGGATCTTCTGGCCGCCGGCTGGGTGGACGTGGTGCGAGCGATGCGTCCCGGCGTCGCGGGCCCGTACAGCTGGTGGTCCTGGCGCGGCAAGGCATTCGACAACGACGCAGGCTGGCGCATCGACTACCAACTCGTCAACCGCCGACTGGCCGACCGCGCGGTCTCCGCCCGGGTCGAGCGCGCCGACGCCTACGCGTTGCGCTGGTCCGATCACGCACCGGTGACCGTCGAGTACGCCTGATTCCACTCCGGTCGCCTGCCGAGGTGCCGCAGGATGCGTTCGAAGTCATGGGTGCCCGCGGGTTCGACGGCACGCGCGAACGGCGAGTTGGCCTGCTCGCGGAAGTCGCCGTCCGGCACGGCCAGCACCAGCGGCAGCACCGCTGCGACGACGTCGGCCGGCAGCGCGTAGGGGACGCCGAGTGCCGCGGCGACGTCCCAGCCGTGCACGACGTAGTCGACGAAGTGAAACCCCATCGCCGTCACGCAGGGGACGTTCGCGCCGCCGAAGTCGGGGAGGACGAATTCAGCGTCGGCAGCCCCGTCGGCGGCGAAGGCGTCGAGGACGTCGTGGGCGGCCGCGGCGTAGGTGCCGGCCGGATCGGCGGTCACCGAGGCGAGCACGTTCTCCGGTCGCCAGATCTCCAGGTCATCGCCGAAACCCTCAGCTGCTGAGGCGAATCCGCGGTGCTGGACGGTCATGTGGGCCAGTACGTCGAAGAGGTTCCAGCCGGAACATGGCGTCGGTCGGTCCAGATCTTCGAGCCGAACGCGGTCGACGACGTCGATCGATGCGAGTACCGCGGTGCGGTGGAACGGAAGGAACTCGGGCGATTTAGTAGGCATAGACATACGATAAGCAAACACATACGATATGGCAATGCCTATCATGATCCGGTGTCGAAGTCGTCCCGTCGCCCCGATCTCGCCGCGATGCTCGCTCCGCTGGTGCGCGAGTTGATGACCGCCGAGCAACCGATCCTCGACGCGCACGGCCTCACGATGTGGGGCTACGTCGTCCTCTCGGCGCTGGACCGGTCGTCGATGCGCACCCAGGCGGCACTCGCCGAGGCGATCGGCGCCGACAAGACGCGCATCATCCGCACACTCGACGAACTGCAGGACAGCGGTCACATCGAGCGCCAGCCGGACCCCGACGACCGCCGCGTGCGCCTGCTGGCCATCACCGACTCGGGGCGGGCCGTGAAGGACGCGGTCCAGGCCGACATCCAACGCGGTGAGGAACGGTGGCTCGGCGAGTTGGGCGCCGACGAGCGGCGCGTGTTCCTGGACGTGCTGCGTCGGCTGACCCTTGACGAAACCGGATGACGCGGGTGGAAAGATCGACGACATCATGAGTGCCTCGAACCAGCGCGTCGTCTTCTCCGGCGTGCAACCGACGTCCGACTCCCTTCACCTCGGCAACGCGTTGGGGGCGGTCAGCCAGTGGATCGGGCTCCAGGACGGCTACGACGCCTACTTCTGCGTCGTCGACCTCCACGCGATCACCGTCGCCCAGGACCCAAACCTGCTGCGCAAGCGCACCCTGGTGACCGCGGCGCAGTACCTGGCGCTGGGCATCGACCCGGCCAAGGCTTGCGTGTTCGTACAGAGCCACGTGCCTGCACACGCCGAATTGGCTTGGGTGCTGGGCTGTTTCACGGGGTTCGGTCAGGCTTCGCGGATGACCCAGTTCAAGGACAAGTCGCAGAAGGAGGGCGCGGACGCCACGACAGTCGGACTCTTCACCTACCCGGTGCTGATGGCCGCCGACGTGTTGCTCTACGACACCGACCTTGTTCCGGTCGGGGAGGACCAGCGTCAGCACCTCGAACTCGCCCGCGACGTCGCGCAGCGGTTCAACGCGCGGTTCCCCGACTCCCTCGTCGTGCCCGAACCGATGATCCAGAAGGCGACGGCGAAGATCTACGACCTTCAGGATCCGACCGCGAAGATGAGCAAGTCGGCCGCCACCGACGCAGGTCTGATCAGCCTGCTCGACGATCCGAAGAAGACCGCCAAGAAGATTCGGTCCGCTGTCACCGACAGTGAGCGCGAGATCCGCTTCGATCGCGACGCGAAGCCGGGGGTGTCCAACCTGCTGACGATCCAGTCGGCCGTCACCGGCATAGCCCTCGACGAACTCGTCGAGGGCTATGCGGGTCGCGGTTACGGCGATCTCAAGGCCGACACCGCGGAGGCCGTCGTCGAGTTCGTCACGCCGATCAAGGCGCGGGTCGACCAAATGTTGGCCGACCCCGCAGAATTGGAGTCCGTGCTGGCCGCGGGCGCGCAGCGGGCCAACGACGTGTCTGCGAAGACGCTGCAGCGGGTATACGACAAACTAGGGTTGCTCGACAAGCGTCTTTAACACTAGGAGGCCGGCGTGACTGAACCGGCCACGCCAGGCGTCATGGACCGGCTTCGGGCCAGATTTCCATGGTTCGACCGTGTCATGCGCGCCCAAGCGCGCTACGACCACAGCAAGGGCGACTTCTATGCCGCCGGCATCACGTACTTCACGATCTTCGCGCTGTTCCCGCTGTTGATGGTGGCCTTCGCCGCGGGCGGTTTCGTGCTGGCGAACAGGCCGGACCTGCTGGGCGAGATCGAGATGAAGATCAAGGGGGCGGTGTCCGGCGACCTCGGGCAACAGCTCATCGACCTGATGGACTCGGCGATCGACTCACGCACTTCGATCGGTGTCATCGGTCTGGCCACCGCCGTGTGGGCAGGGCTGGGTTGGATGGCCAACCTGCGCGAGGCGCTCAGCCAGATGTGGGGCCTTCAGCGCGGCGAGCCCGCCGGTTTCGTGAAAACCAAGGTCTCCGACCTGCTGGCGTTGCTCTCGGCATTCGCCGCGATCGTCGTCACCGTAGCGCTGTCGCTCCTCGGCAACGGGACGGTGATGCGCAACGTGCTCGAGTGGGTCGGCATCCCCGACTTCCCGGCGTTGGGCATCCTGTTGCGGGTCGCCTCGGTGGTGGTGTCCCTCGGTATCTCCTGGTTGCTGTTCACCTGGATCATCGCCCGCTTGCCGAGGGAGTCGGTCAGCTTCCGCAGCGCCACCAGGGCCGGACTACTCGCCGCGGTGGCGTTCGAGATCTTCAAGCTGGTGGCCTCCGTGTACCTGGCGTCGGTGCTGCAGGGTCCGGCGGGCGCCACGTTCGGCCCGGTGCTCGGTCTGATGGTGTTCGCCTACATCACGGCGCGGCTCATCCTCTTCGCCACGGCGTGGGCCGCGACGTCGGCGGACAACCTCGCCCTTGCATCCGTCGGGCCGCCCGATCCCGCCGAGATCACCACCAGAATTCAGCTACGCGAAGGACTCGGAGTGCGCGGCGCCATCGCTGCGGCAGGAGTCGGTGCCCTTGGCGCGCTTGGCCTTTCACGACTGACGCGACGGCGCTGACGGTCAGCTACTGGGTCGCCGGTTCAGCGACCGGGCGGCCATGATGAGGCCGAACACGATGATCGAACCGACGACGCCGACTCCTACCCGCACCGGCACCGCATCGGCACTCGGCAGCGGCGACGCCGCGACGTCCTGCGCGGCGACGTTGTCGCCCAGCGGGTTGGCCTCCCTGACGACCAATGACGGGTCCGGTTCGATGAGCGAGCCGATCTTCGTTCCCGGCGCCGTGGCGAAGCCGTAGTCCAGCAGGTGCGCGGCCTGTTCCCACGGCGCGACGGGCAGGCGCGTGCCTCGCAGCATGATCGCGACGAGCCTGCGTCCGTCACGGTCGGCCGCCCCGACGAACGTCTGTCCCGCGTCGTCGGTGTAGCCGGTCTTGCCTCCCAGTGCGCCCGGGTAGTTGTACAGCAGCTGGTTGTCGTTCTCCAGCTGGTAATCGGGGCTGTCCTCGCCTCCGTCGCGCGCGGGATGTCCGGGGAAGTCGTAGGTCTTGGTCGACACGACGTTGGCGAACACGGCGTTCTGCCACGCGTAGCGGTAGAACAGCCCGAGGTCGTAGGCCGACGTGCTCATGCCGGGGCCGTCGAGGCCCGACGGGGTGGCGGCGCGGGTGTCGCGGCCACCGAGCTTTCCGGCGAGGTCGTTGATCTTCTGCAGGGCGGTGTCCATGCCGCCGAGCTGCCCCGCCAGGGCGTGGGCGGCGTCGTTGCCCGAGTGCATGAGCAGGCCGTGCAGGAGGTCGTTGACGGTGTACTTGCCGCCTTGATCGACCCCGACCCGGGTGCCCTCGGCCGCCGCATCGTCGGCAGTCCCGATGACCTGCTTGTTGATCGGCAGCTCCCGCAGCGACTGCATTGCCACCAGCACCTTGATGATGCTGGCGGGACGGTGCCTGCCGTGCGGATCCCGGGCCGCGATGATGTCGCCGCTGTCGAGGTCGGCGACGACCCAGGCCTCGGCGGAGACGTCGTCGGGCACCGGCGGAGTACCCGGCGCGGTGATGATGCCGCAGCCGGAGAGCGCGTCACCGCCCAGCGGCTTGGCAGGTACGGGCAACGGCTGAGGTGGGTCGCCTGCCTCGGGAATCTCCGAGGAGTCCACCGCGGGTGGCGTGACGACGCGGTAGGGGCAGGCGTCGTCGGCGTAGGCGAGCGCCGGGCTGCCCAGCAGGCAGAAGCTCGCCAACAAGGGGGTAGCTACCAGCGCGGCAGCGCGCCGGGACACGGTTCGGAAGGTCGCCATGGTGTCTGCAGATTAGGCGACGGTTAGCCGTTTTCCGGGTTGCCACGCTGCTACCAGAGTGACCATTGCTGCCCTTGGGACTGGCCGCCGATCGGTGAGCGGCGCGTGGCAATGTTCCGCTACATGTCGAAGTACGCGATCGCCGAAGCCCCGATGCCCGCGAGCCACACCCGGTCGCCCTCCTGGACGACGCCGGTCGTCGACCCGAAGGTCGAATGCCGCGTGCGCAGCTGCGTCAGAACGCGGCCGTCCTCCGGATCCAGCGCGATCACCCACACCACGGGCTTGACGTCGGGCAGTGCGCCATACGGCAAGCGCCACAGCAGCTTCCGCATCCCCGGCGCCTTGGGTACCAGCCACTCGGTGAAGGCGTTGCGCTCGGACACCATCGCGACCCAGATGCGACCGTCGGGGGCTGTCGAGATGTTGTCCGGGTAGCCGGGCAGCGATTCCGTCAACGGCGTCACCGTGCCCGCCTTCGGGCCGGTGAGCCAGAATTTCGACACCCTGGCGGCCGTCGTCTCGGCGAACACCACGGCGGACTCGTCGGCCGTGAGCGTCACGCCGTTGGCGAAGTGCAGACCGGACGCCAACCGCGTGACCGCGCCGTCGGGGTCGCGGCGGAACAGCGAACCCGATCCGCGCGCTTCGAGCACCGCGGCCTTGTAGTACTCGTAGTGGAACCGGTCGGTGGACTCCGTGAAATACATTGTGCCCTCGGATGACTCGACCACGTTGGAGCAGAACTTCAACGGACGACCCTCGAAATCGTCAACCATGGTCTCGATGTCACCGGTCGCGGTGTCCATCGCCAGCAGCCCGCGGTGGCTGTCGCAGATCAGTAGTCGGCCGTCGCGCGCCACGGCCATTCCGAGTGGTCGCCCACCGGTGTCGCCGACCACCTCGTGTGACCCGGACTCCGCATCGATGCGCATGATCTGGCCGCCGACGACCCCGGTGTACACGCCACCTCGGCCGTCGACGACCACGTCCTCCGGCGCGAAGCCCGGCAGCGCAATGATTCTCAGCCGACGAACGAGGTCGGGCTCGCGCAGCGGCTGTGACGGCGGGGGTTGCCAGCGGACGGGATCGATGGACGGTTTGGACATCGGCGGCTCGCCTACATCCGGCGGCTTGCTTCGCTCAACACGCCGTTCAGGATGTCGTAGATCGCGTCGAACTCCTTCTGGCCGCAGATGAGCGGGGGCGCCAACTGGACGACTGGGTCGCCGCGATCGTCGGCGCGGCAGTACAGGCCCGCCTCGAACAGCGCCGGGGTGAGGAAGCCGCGAAGCAACCGCTCACACTCTTCGTCGTTGAAGGTCTCCTTTGTGGTCTTGTCCTTGACCAGCTCGATGCCGTAGAAGAAGCCCTCGCCGCGGACGTCGCCGACGATCGGCAGGTCATGCAGCTTCTCGAGAGTGGACTTGAAGGCCGGGGCCATCTCCTTGACGTGGTCGTTGAGGCCCTCGCGTTCGAAGATGTCGAGGTTGGCCAGGGCCACCGCCGCCGACACCGGGTGGCCGCCGAACGTGTAGCCGTGCCCGAAGACCGTGTGCCCGTCGTTGAACGGCTCGAACAGCCGGTCGCTGGCGATCATCGCGCCGATCGGCGAGTAGCCCGAGGTGAGGCCCTTGGCGCAGGTGATGATGTCCGGCACGTAGCCGAAGTCGTCGCAGGCGAACATCGATCCGATTCGCCCGTACGCACAGATGACCTCGTCGGACACCAGCAGCACGTCGTACTCGTCGCAGATCTCGCGGACCCGCTCGAAGTATCCGGGCGGCGGTGGGAAGCAGCCGCCGGCGTTCTGCACCGGTTCGAGGAAGACCGCACACACGGTGTCGGGACCCTCGAACTCGATGGCCTCGGCGATCCGGTCGGCGCAGTACCGCCCCCACGCCTTGGGGTCGGTGTCATACGGCGCGGGCGCGCGGTAGATGTTGGTGTTGGGCACCCGGAGACCGCCTGGGACCAGGGGCTCGAACGGCGCCTTGAAGACCGGGATGCCGGTGATCGACAGTGCGCCCTGGGGCGTGCCGTGATACGCGATCGACCGCGACACCACCTTGTACTTGCCGGGTTTGCCGGTCAGCTTGTAGTACTGCTTGGCCAGCTTCCACGCGCTTTCGACGGCCTCGCCGCCGCCGGTCGTGAAGAAGACCCGGTTCAGGTCACCCGGTGCGTAATTGGCGAGGCGCTCGGAAAGCTCGATCGCCGGAGGCGTGGCGAAGGACCACAACGGGAAGAAGGCGAGCTGCTCAGCCTGCTTGGCGGCGGCTTCGGCGAGTTCCTTGCGGCCGTGGCCAACCTGAACCACGAACAACCCGGACAGGCCGTCGATGAACCGCTTGCCGTCGCTGTCCCAGATGTGGATGCCCTCGCCGCGGGTGATGATCGGCGGAGTGATGTCGTCGCCATGGCGGGCGAAGTGCCCCCAGAGGTAACGCTTGGCCTTGGCGGCCAGGTCGGTGTCTACGGTTGGATCTGAATCGATGAGTGTCATCTAGTGCCCCAATTGTATTGCTGTTTAACGAGTTTGAGGTATACCAATGTTTCGGTGGATATCACCCCTGGTACGGCACGAATCTTCGTGTTGAGCAGATCGAGTAGGTCGCTATCGTCCTCGCAGACCACTTCGACGATGGCGTCGAACGAACCCGCGGTCAGCACCACGTAGTCGACGGACTCGATGTTGGCGAGCTTGTCGGCGATCTTGGTGGTGTCGCCGGTGCAACGGATGCCGATCATCGCCTGGCGCGCGAAGCCGAGTTGCATCGGATCGGTGACGGCGACGATCTGCATCACGCCGGCGTCGACCATGCGCTGGACGCGTTGCCGCACGGCGGCCTCGGACAGCCCGACTGCCTTGCCGATGCCGGCGTAGGACCGCCGGCCGTCCTGCTGCAGCTTTTCGATGATGGCCTTGGAGAGCTCGTCGAGCTGGAACGCCGCACCGGGGCGGGAGTGGTTGATCCGCAGTGAGACGGCCTGGAAGTGCTGACCATCCCGATCGACCATGACGACGATTGTGCACGGAATCCGTCGTTCCAGGCAACCAAAGCCATGAAATCGTTCGTTTTACACGTTCGTCACGGCGGTAATGCGTAGCTCGTCCTCCGGAGGTCGGCTAGCGTAAAAGTCATGACGATCGCGAGCAGCTGGATCGACGGCGCCGAGGTGATCACCGGCGGAGGGATGCATCAAGTCATCGACCCGGCGACGGGGAACGTGGTTGCCGATTGCGCGCTGGCGACGCCTGCCGACGTCGACGCTGCCGTCGCATCCGCGCGCGCGGCGCTACCCGGCTGGGCCACGGCGACGCCGGCAGAACGGTCGGCGGTGCTGTTCGAGCTCGCTCGTCTTGCGGGCGCGCACGCCGAAGCGCTGGTGGCCGAAGAGGTCAGCCAGACGGGTAAGCCCGTCAGGCTCGCAGGAGAGTTCGACGTCCCGGGCAGCGTGGACAACATCGACTTCTTCGCGGGCGCGGCGCGGCACCTCGAGGGGAAGGCCACCGCCGAGTACTCAGCCGACCACACCTCGAGCATCCGCTGCGAAGCCATCGGCGTCGTCGCCACCATCACGCCGTGGAACTACCCACTGCAGATGGCGGTGTGGAAGGTCATTCCCGCGCTGGCCGCCGGTTGTTCCGTGGTGATAAAGCCCGCCGAGGTGACGCCCTTGACCACGCTGACGTTGGCGCGGTTGGCCAGCGAGGCCGGGCTGCCCGACGGTGTGCTCAACGTCGTCACCGGTGCCGGTGGCGACGTCGGTACGGCGCTGGCCGGGCACCGCGACGTCGACCTGGTGACGTTCACCGGCTCGACCGCCGTCGGACGCAAGGTGATGTCGGCCGCCGCCCAGCACGGGCATCGCACGCAACTGGAACTCGGCGGAAAGGCGCCCTTCTTGGTGTTCGACGACGCCGATCTCGACGCCGCCATCCAGGGTGCGGTCGCCGCCTCGCTGATCAACACCGGGCAGGACTGCACCGCGGCCACGCGGGCCATCGTCGCGCGCGACCTCTACGACGACTTCGTGGCGGGCGTCGGCGAACTGATGAGCAAGGTCGTCGTCGGCGATCCGCACGATCCCGGCACCGACCTCGGCCCGCTGATCACCCACGCGCACCGGGCCAAGGTGGCGGGCATGGTCGACCGCGCGCCGGGTGAGGGCGGCCGCATCGTCACCGGCGGTACCGCCCCCGACCGTCCCGGCTCCTTCTACCGGCCCACCCTTATTGCGGACGTCGACGAGCGATCGGAGGTGTACCGCAGCGAGATCTTCGGACCCGTGCTCGTGGCGCGATCGTTCACCGACGACCACGACGGCATCCGGCAGGCCAACGACACGGAGTACGGCCTTGCCGCCTCGGCGTGGACCCGCGACGTCTACCGGGCGCAGCGGGCGTCACGCGAGATCCATGCCGGGTGCGTGTGGATCAACGACCACATCCCGATCATCAGCGAGATGCCGCACGGCGGCGTCGGGGCATCGGGATTCGGCAAGGACATGAGCGACTACTCCTTCGAGGAGTACCTGACCATCAAGCACGTGATGAGCGACATCACCGCGAAGGCCGAAAAGGATTGGCACCGAATCATCTTCAGCAAGCGATGAGCGACATCGATGGTCCCGTCCTGCGCGACATCACCGACGACGACTGGACCGCGGTAAGGCAGCTGGCCGCGACCAGCTACGGCGCCTTCTGGCACCCTGAGACGTTCGCGGCATGGCGCACGCTGATGCCGCCCCGCAGCTCGGTGGCGCACCGACGCACCGACGGCGCGGACTGCTCCGCGCGATGTACGCCGAACTGCACCAGCGCCTTGCCGACGCCGGTTATCCGATCGCGGGGTTGACCGCCACCGAGGGTGGCATCTACGGCCGCTTCGGCTACGGCCCCGCGACGGTCGAGACGGAGCTGACCCTGGACCGGCGATTCGCCCGGTTCCACCGCGCCGCAGCCGATCCCGGCGGGGTGCGCACCGTGCAGCCGCGTGAGCACCGCGACGAACTCGCCTCGATCCATGACCGCTGTCGGTTGATCACGCCGGGTGGTCTGGAGCGACCAACACCGCTCTGGGACGACCTGCTGGCCGACTGGGACGACTTGCGTGGCGGTGGGACGCCGTGGTTCTGCTTCCTGCACGCTGATGGCTACCTGCTCTACCGCGTGCATAGCGGTCCGTCGAGAAGCGTTCGGGTGGAGGAGTTCTCGGCCGTCACGCCCGAGGCGCACGTGGCGCTGTGGCGCGCGTTGCTCGGTCTCGATCTGGTCGAGACGATCAGCATCTCCAGCCATCCCGCCGACCCGCTGCCCTATCTGTTGGACGATTCCCGGCTGGTCCGAACCACCGGCGCGCAGGACGGGCTCTGGCTGCGCATCATGGACGTGCTTGCCGCCCTGCAGGCCCGCGCCTACCTGGCGGACCTTGACACCGTCATCGAGATCGGTGACGGATTCCGTTCCGACGGAGGACGATTCGCGCTGGAGATCCGTGGCGGACGGGCGTTGTGCGTCCGCACCGATGCGCCTGCGGAGTTCACGATGGACCTCGACGTCCTCGGCAGTCTGTACCTCGGCGTCCACCGAGCGACCACGCTGGCGGCGGCGAACCGCATCCGTGGCGCCACCGGTGAGTCGCTCACTCTGCTAGCTGCCGTCTTCCGCAGCGACGTTCCGGCGCAACTCGGCGTCACTTCTGATGGCCCCGGCGGGCTCCTCCACCGGTGCCCTGGCCACGCCTCACGTGCTGGCGACCGAGGCGGGAATGCGCGCCTATCGTGACGGCGGTACGGCGATCGACGCCGCGATCGTCGCTGCCGCGGTCCTGACCGTCGTCTACCCGCATGACGTGGCGCTCGGCGGCGATCTCATCGCCCTGGTGCGGACGCCGGACGGCGCCGTGCAGTGCGTGAACGCCTACGGCTGGGCGGGCGCCGCGGTGGACGCCGCGGGTCTTCGAGCCAGATACGGGCGTTCGCAGCCCACCAGGGGAGCGGACACGGTGACGGTGCCGTGTCAGCCGTTCTTGGTGAACTCCTCACCGGTGGCCGGATCGACCGCAGTCTCGCCTGCGGGCAGGTTCGACAGATCGGGGGAGATGACGGTCGGCATGTCGCCGGAGTCCGGCAGGCCGAAGCGAGCGATGGAGCCGACGGCGGGCTCGAGGAGGAGATCCGAACGGCGCGGCAGGGTCTCGCCCTTGAAGAAGCTCGGCGACATCGCCCACCAGACGAACATCATGACCACTCCGAGGACCAGCGCGCCGATGCCCACGACGGCGACCGCGCCGAAGCCGAGGATCGTGACGTTGTTGCCGTCGTCGTCGACCAGGTAGTCGGGCTTCGCGTACGAGATCAGTCCGTAGGCGAAGACCACGGTCAGCATGATGGCGCCCAACAGGGGCACGACGCCGCGCATCAGGAAGTCCCGCGGCGACTTGGTGAACGTCTTGCGGTAGTACCAGATGCAGGCGTACCCGGTCATCCCGTAGTAGAAGGCGATCATCAGGCCGACCGAGCCGATGAGGGCCAGGAGGAGGCTGCTGCTGACCAAGGTGAACATCACGTAGAAGAAGATCGACACGGCACCCATTACGATTGTCGAGACCGTCGGGGTCAGGTACTTGCGGTGGATCTTCGCGAACGAGTCAGGCAGGGCCTTGTAGACGCCCATCGACAGCGTCGTGCGAGCCGTCGGCAGGATCGTCGTCTGCGTTGAGGCGGACGCCGAGGTCAGGATCGTCGCCGACAGTAGGAGCAGACCGATGTGGCCCATCACGCTGTCACCGAACAGGGCGGGCCCGATCGCGGCGAACACGTCGGCTGAGTTGTCCGGATTGCCAAGTCCCGCATCGGTTTCGCCGACGCCGGCGAAGGCGACAACAGCCACCGTCACGATGGCGTAGGTGGCCAGCAGGAGGAACGTCGACAGCACCGCCGCCTTGCCCGGCGTGGTGCCGGGATCGTCGGACTCCTCGTTGCAGGCCACCGCGGTGTCCCAGCCCCAGTAGATGAAGATCGCGATCAGGATCGCAGGGGCGATGACGGTGCCGAAGTCCAGACCGCCGGGCCAGAACCAGGACAGCGACGGGTATATCGACTCGGGCAGCGCATTGCTCGTGTAGACCTTGATCAGCGCGTAGACCGAGATCACCACGAGGATGATGACCTCGAAGCCCAGCAGGAAGTACTGCAGGCGAGCCGACACCTCGATGCCGCGGTAACAGATGTAGGTCATCACGACGATCCAGATGACACCGGCCACCGTCGACCAGAGCGTGCTGCTGGCGAGGTCGGCCGCCGACGTCCAGCCGAGGTCGCCGATGAAGGTGAACGAGTACGCGCCCGCGATCTGCGCCAGGTTGGCCATCACGATGACGTCGGCGGCGATGATGCCCCAGCCACCCATCCAGCCGATCAGCGGCCCGAATGCGCGGGACGCCCAGGTGAAGGTGGTGCCGCAGTCCGGCTCCGCCTTGTTCAGCTCTTGGTATGCAACGGCGATCAGATAGATCGGCACGAACGCCAGCAGCACGATCGACGCGGCCTTGACGCCTGCGCCGCTGGCCACGATCAGTCCGAGGACCGCAGCGAGGCTGTAGGCGGGTGCCGTCGACGCCATGCCCACCACGACGCTGGACATCAGTCCCAGGGAGCCACCCTTCAGGCCCTTGCTGTCGACGGTCGCCCCGCCGGCGGAGCCGACGACCAACTCACCCTTGCTCATGGCATCTCCTTGGTTGACCTAGGACGAACGGTTGGAGAATACGGTTTCAGTTGTCAAACCGCTCGCTGACAACGAAATTAGTGCTCACAGGATGTTCACAGACGCGAGTCGGCCGTCGAGTCGGGCCGTTCGACGTTTGCTGATGTGGTCAGGGGCCGCGGGCGGCAGGTGCCCTCTTCCCCCGCGACCGTGCGTGTTTGCGGCCGACACGCCGGGTGCGAGTCCTACTTTGCGCACGCTCGCGGCACTCCTGGCACTGCCGTTCACCCATGTCACGTCGCTATTCTGGGCTGGTGACCACCGCGCTGCGGAGCGACGAGTTCGAGGAACTGCGTTCGCACCTCATCGCGGTCGCGTATCGGCTCACCGGGACGTTCGCCGACGCCGAGGACGCGGTTCAGGACGCGTGGCTGCGATGGGCGGCCCTCGGCCCTCGGCGCGACGGGATCACCGACCTGCGGGCGTGGTTGACGACGGTCGTCAGCCGGATCGGGCTCGATCGCCTGCGTTCGGCTGCCCACCGTCGCGAGGCCTATTACGGGGAGTGGCTTCCCGAGCCCGTCGTGACGCCGCTCGACCGAACCGACCCGCTTACCGCCGTCGTCGCCGACGAAGACGCCCGTTTCGTCGCGATGGTGGTGCTCGAACGACTCACCCCCGACCAGCGGGTCGCCTTCGTTCTGCACGATGGCTTCGCCATGCCGTTCGGTGAGATCGCTGATGTGCTCGGTGTCAGTGCGGCGTCGGCACGGCAGCTCGCGTCAAGGGCCAGAAGGATGGTGGCAGACGCGGACGCGCCCGCCCGCGACGCCTCCCACGACGAGGTCGTCGGAAAGCTGATGGCCGCCATGTCCGTCGGCGACATGGCGGGCGTCGTCGCCCTACTGCACCCCGACGTGACCTTCACCGGCGACTCGAATCGCAAGGCGCCCACCGCCGCTCGCGTCATCCACGGTCCGGACAAGGTGGCTCGATTCATCTTCGGCCTGGCCAAGCGGTACGGGTCGAGGTTCTTCGAGGCGGCTCAGCTGGCGTTGGTCAACGGCGAACTCGGGATGATCGCCACGGGATTCGACGCCAACGACGAAGGGCCCGCGATGCAGCCCCACATCCAGGCGTTGACCGTCCGCGACGGGAAGGTCTGTGCCATCTGGGACATCGCCAACCCCGACAAGTTCACCGGTTCGCCGCTTGATCGTCGGCCCACGGAACCCGGCACGCATCCCCAGAACTGAAGCCCTGCTCCGTGATTCCCAACGCCGTGTTCATCCGGGCCCGCATGTTCTCGATACCGATCTGGTAGGTCAACTCCATGGTGCCGGCATCCCCGAAGCGGACACGTAGATCGGCGACCTGTTCATCGGTGACTAGGTGCGGGTCGGTGGTCATCGCGTCGGCGTAGGCGATCGCCGCGCGCTCGTCGTCGGTGAAAAGCGGGGACGTCGCGTAGTCGTCGATGTGCTTGAGCCGCTCGACGTCCAGGCCGTCGAGGCGGATCAGCATGGCGCCGAAGTCGACGCACCACGAGCAGCCGACCGTGCGTGCCGTCCAGTACACCGCGAGTTCGCGGACGTCAGCCGGGAGTTTCTTCGACCCGCGCTCCAGCAGCGTCTCGTGGACGGCGTTGGCGACGAGCAGCGGCATGTGGTGCGCACCCACCGCGAACGGGACGGGCACCTCGCCGAAACGACGTTTGGCGTAGCGGTACATCAGCCGGGCCGTCAGCGAGGCCTTCTTCGGCGGCAGGGGTGCGATGCGAGGTTGTTGAATCGTCATGCCTCTTGGACGAGACAGCCCTCGATTGTGTGACACCCCCCACCGCGATTTGGGCGCGCAAACTGTCGCCGAGCGAACGTTAGCGCGCCGAAATCGCGGCAGAAGGGGGAGGGGTTAGCGGGCGAACAGCAACGCGCGCTTGACCTCTTGAATCGCCTTGGTCACCTGGATGCCGCGCGGGCAGGACTCGGTGCAGTTGAACGTGGTGCGGCAGCGCCACACGCCGTCGACCTCGTTGAGGATGTCGAGCCGCTCGGCGGCAGCCTCGTCACGGCTGTCGAAGATGAAGCGGTGCGCGTTGACGATGGCGGCGGGCCCGAAGTACGAGCCGTCGTTCCAGAACACCGGGCAGCTCGTCGTGCAGCACGCGCACAGGATGCACTTGGTGGTGTCGTCGTAGCGCGCGCGGTCGGTCTGGCTCTGGATGCGTTCCCTGGTGGGCTCGTTGCCGCTGGTGATGAGGAACGGCTTCACGGCGCGGAAGGCGTCGAAGAACGGCTCCATGTCGACGACGAGATCCTTCTCGATGGGCAGCCCGCGAATCGGCTCGATCGTGATGCTGAGCTGCTTGCCCGCCTTCTTCGGCAGCAGGTCGCGCATGAGCACCTTGCACGCCAGCCGGTTCACGCCGTTGATGCGCATCGCATCCGAACCGCACACACCGTGGGCACACGACCGGCGGAACGTCAGCGTCCCGTCGAGATACCACTTCGCGTAGTGCAACAGGTTCAGCAGCCGGTCGGTGGGCAGGCACGGCACCCGGAAGCTCTGGAAGCCGGCGCCGTCGGGATCGTCCGGGTTGAAACGCGCGATCTTCAGCGTGACCATCACGGAGCCCTCGGGGACGGGCGGGGTGGCCTGCGTGTCGGGGCTGTCGAGCACAGGTGCACTCATCAGTACTTCCGTTCCATCGGCTCGTAACGGGTCTGGACGACGGGCTTGTAGTCCAATCGGATGTCGCTGAGCAGGTCGCCGCCCTGCTTGTACGCCATGGTGTGGCGCATGTAGTTGGTGTCGTCGCGGTTCGGGTAGTCCTCGCGCGCGTGACCGCCGCGGGACTCCTTGCGGTTCAGCGCACCGACGACGGTGACCTCGGCGAGCTCGAGCAGGAAGCCGAGCTCGATGGCTTCCAGCAGGTCGCTGTTGTACCGCTTGCCCTTGTCCTGCACCGTGATTCGGGCGTACCGCTCCTTGAGGCCGTGGATGTCGGTGAGCGCCTGCTTGAGGGTTTCCTCGGTGCGGAAGACGGCCGCGTTGTTGTCCATCGACTGTTGCAGTGCGCCGCGGATGTCGGCGACGCGCTCGTTGCCGTGCTCGGAGAGGATGTCGCCCACCCATTCGGTCACCCTGCCGGCCGGAGTCACCGGCAAGTCGACGAAGTCGTGACCCAGTGCGTAGCTGGCGGCGGCGATGCCGGCCCGACGGCCGAACACGTTGATGTCCAACAGCGAATTGGTGCCCAGTCGGTTGGAGCCGTGCACCGACACGCAGGCGCACTCGCCGGCGGCGTACAGCCCCGGCACGATCAGATTGTTGTCCCGCAGCACCTGGCCGTGGACGGTGGTCGGGATGCCGCCCATGACGTAGTGGCACGTCGGGTAGACGGGCACCAGTTCCGTGACGGGGTCGACGCCGAGGTAGGTGCGAGCGAACTCGGTGATGTCGGGGAGCTTCGCCTCGAGCACGTCGGCGCCGAGGTGCCGCACGTCGATGTAGACGTAATCCTTGTTGGGACCCGCGCCGCGGCCTTCGAGCACCTCCAACACCATGGACCGGGCCACGATGTCTCGAGGCGCGAGGTCGACGATCGTCGGCGCGTAGCGCTCCATGAACCGTTCACCGTCGGCGTTGAGCAGACGGCCGCCCTCGCCGCGCACGGCTTCGGAGATCAGAATGCCGAGACCGGCCAGGCCCGTCGGGTGGAACTGATGAAACTCCATGTCCTCCAAGGGAAGTCCCTTGCGGAAGATGATGCCGAGGCCATCACCGGTCAGGGTGTGCGCGTTGGAGGTCGTCTTGTACATGCGCCCCGACCCGCCGGTGGCGAAGACGATCGCCTTCGCGTGGAAGACGTGGACGTCGCCGGTGGCCAGCTCGTAGGCGACGACTCCCGTCGCCACCGGTCCGCCCGGCGTGTCCGAGAGCACCAGGTCCAGGGCATAGAACTCGTTGAAGAACTCGACGTCGTGCTTGACGCAGTTTTGGTACAGCGTCTGCAGGATCATGTGACCGGTGCGATCGGCGGCATAACAGGCGCGGCGAACGGGCGCCTTGCCGTGGTCGCGGGTGTGCCCACCGAAGCGGCGCTGGTCGATGCGGCCCTCGGGGGTGCGGTTGAACGGCATCCCCATCTTCTCGAGGTCGTAGACGGCGTCGATGGCTTCCTTGCACATGATCTCGACGGCGTCCTGATCGGCGAGGTAGTCGCCGCCCTTGACGGTGTCGAAGGTGTGCCACTCCCAGTTGTCGTCCTCGACGTTGGCCAGTGCGGCACACATGCCGCCCTGCGCGGCGCCGGTGTGGCTGCGCGTCGGGTAGAGCTTGGTCAGGACGGCGGTGCGCACGCGCGGGCCGGCCTCGACGGCTGCCCGCATGCCCGCGCCGCCGGCACCGACGATGACGACGTCGTAGCGATGTTCGATTAGCATGCTGTGCTCTCCATCTTTACGAAATGTTCGCGTCGAAGGTCAACAGGACGTACGTGCCCAACACCACCGTGAACAGGACCGACAACGCCAAGAGGGTGTTCAGCCAGAACTTCGTCGAGTCCTTGCGGGCGTAGTCGTTGATGATCGTGCGCATGCCGTTGCCGCCGTGCAGCTGGGCCAGCCACAGCAGGAACAGGTCCCACGTCTGCCAGAAGGGGGACGCCCAGCGCTGGGCGACGTAGTTGAAGTCGATGCGGTAGACGCCGCCGTCCCAGATCAGGCCGATGAAGAGGTGGCCGAGCGCGAGGACGACGAGAACGATGCCGGAGAAGCGCATGAACAACCAGGCGTACTTCTCGAAGTTCGGCATGGCGCTGCGGCGGCGGGGTGCGCGTGGGTTGTCCAGGCCGGCGGGCCGGTCATGGCTGCGCTGCATGACGGGTGCGGGGCCGCCGCGCTCGCTGACGTGGTCGTAGGGGTTCTCGCCCGAAGGGCTCACAGGAAACGCTCCGCCATGTGCATGCCCATCACGCCGAGTGCGACGATGAACACGGAGATCCAGACCGCGAGCACCACCCACAGCATCAGACGTTGATACTTGGGGCCGTTCTGCCAGAAGTCGATCAGGATGATGCGGATGCCATTGAGTGCGTGATAGAGCACCGCCACGACGAGACCCATCTCCATCAGGCCGATGATCGGCGTCTTGTAGGTCTCGATGATCGCGTTGTAGGCCTCCGGACTGACCCGAACCAACGAGGTGTCGAGCACGTGCACGAAGAGGAAGAAGAAGATGGTCGCGCCGGTGATGCGGTGAAGTACCCACGACCACATGCCCGGGTCGCCGCGATACAACGTGCGGCGGCGCGGTGGCGACGATCGCGGAGCGGGTATCGCGGAATTCGCTGCTGTGGCTGTACTCATCTCCGGCCTCCAACGCCCTCGGTGCAAGGTTTGGTAGACGGTGGGGACCAGTGCCAACCTTTGCCCAAACCTCTTGCCGACTCTAATCCCAAACGATGCATGGAAAGAACTAGCGTGGAACCGTTGATTGCCCCGTTACCATGGAAATTAGGGTGACCTAATCCGAAATCGTAGTAGGGAACTGGAGCTTCTAAATGCATTCAGAGACTCGGCGACGGACTGGCGAGATGCCCGATATTGACTGGAAGTTGTTGCGGGCCAACGCGATAGAAGCCAGCACTCATGCCTATGCGCCGTACTCCCGCTTCCCGGTTGGAGCCGCCGCGGTGACCGCAGATGACCGAATTCTGACCGGTTGCAATGTGGAGAATGTCTCATATGGCCTGGGTCTCTGCGCCGAGTGCTCCGTGGCCTGCGCGCTGCACTCCGGTGGCGGCGGAAGGCTCGTCGCACTCACGTGTGTGGACGCCACCGGAGCTTTGCTCATGCCGTGCGGACGATGCCGACAGGTGCTCCTCGAACACGGCGGGCCCGAGATGTTGATCGACCATCCGTCCGGCCCGCGTGCGCTGGGTGATCTGCTCCCGGACGCCTTCGGACCCGATGACCTGGGCGCCGTCAGAGCATGGGATCGAACTCAGTGACGCAGTTCGCGTTCGACGCCCCGACGGTCATCAGGATCAAGCGCGACGGCGGCGTCCTGCCCGATGCCGCCATCGACTGGGTGATCGACGGCTACACCCGCGGCCTGGTTCATGACGAACAGATGTCGGCACTGCTGATGGCAATCTTCCTGCAGGGGATGACGCCCGGCGAGATCTCCCGTTGGACGGCCGCGATGATTGACTCCGGCGAGCGGTTCGACTTCGGCGACCTCCGTCGCGACGGCAAGCCATTGAAGTTGGTGGACAAGCACTCCACCGGCGGCGTGGGCGACAAGATCACCATCCCGTTGGTGCCCGTCGTCATGGCCTGCGGAGCGGCCGTCCCACAAGCCGCAGGCCGTGGACTCGGACACACCGGCGGCACCCTGGACAAGCTGGAGTCCATCGCCGGCTTCACCGCTGAGCTCTCCAAAGCGCAGATACGGCAGCAACTTCAGGACGTCGGCGCAGCGATCTTCGCCGCGGGCGACCTGGCGCCCGCCGACCGAAAGATCTACGCACTGCGTGACGTCACCGCCACCACCGAGTCGCTGCCGCTGATCGCGAGCTCGGTGATGAGCAAGAAGCTGGCCGAGGGCGCCCGGGCTCTGGTGTTGGACACCAAGGTGGGGCGGGGCGCCTTCCTCAAGTCCGAGGCGGAGGCGCGGGAGTTGGCGACGACGATGGTGGCGCTCGGCAACGCACGGGGAATCGACACCCGCGCGCTGCTGACCGACATGGACAGGCCGCTGGGCCTGACGGCCGGCAACGCGATCGAGGTCGCCGAGTCGCTGGACGTGCTGGCGGGCGGCGGCCCCGACGACGTCGTAGAGCTGACGCTGGCGCTGGCGCGGGAGATGCTCGACGCCGCCGGAGTCGACGACGTGGACCCGGCGCAGACGCTGCGCGACGGTACGGCGATGGACCGATTCCGCGATCTCGTCAGCGCCCAGAGCGGAGACCTCTCGCAGCCGCTACCGGTCGGGGCGCACGCCGAGACGGTCACTGCTCCGCGTGGTGGCACGATGGGCGACATCGACGCGATGGCGGTGGGACTGGCGGTGTGGCGCCTCGGTGCGGGTCGCTCGACCCCCGGCGGGCAGGTGCAGTTCGGCGCCGGTGTGCGCATCCACCGCAGGCCCGGTGAACCCGTCGCCGCGGGCGAGACGCTGTTCACTCTGTACACCGACACACCCGAGCGCTTCGACGGGGCGATGGCAGAGCTCGACGGTGGCTGGACCGTCGGCGACGAGGCGCCGGGAGGCGGTCCGTTGATCATCGATCGGATCCCCGCGCGGGCGTGAGGAGCATGGAGAAACAATGACGACGCCGTTGACGCTCGAAACGATTCAGCAGGCGCCCAAGGCCCTGCTGCACGACCACCTCGACGGCGGCTTGCGCCCGGCGACGGTCGTGGAACTGGCCGAGCAGTTCGGCTATGACGGGTTGCCCACGACGGACGTCGAGGGGCTGGCCACGTTCTTCCGGACGGCGGCGCACAGCGGATCGCTGGTCCGCTATCTGGAGCCGTTCGCCCACACGGTTGGCGTCATGCAGACACCGGAGGCGCTGCACCGGGTGGCATTGGAATGCGTCGAGGACCTCGCCGCCGACTCGGTGGTGTACGCCGAGATTCGGTTCGCCCCCGAGCTGCACATCGACGGCGGGTTGTCGCTCGACGCGGTCGTGGACGCGGTGCTGGCCGGTTTCGCCGACGGCGAGAAGGCGGCCGCGGCAGAGGGCAAGACGATCACGGTGCGGTGCCTGGTGACCGCGATGCGGCACGCTGCCCGATCGCGGGAGATCGCCGAACTGGCCATCCGGTTCCGCGACAAGGGCGTCGTCGGCTTCGACATCGCCGGCGCGGAGGCCGGGTATCCGCCCACGCGGCATTTGGACGCCTTCGAATACATGCGGAACAACAACGCCCGCTTCACCATTCACGCCGGCGAGGCGTTCGGGCTGCCGTCCATCCAGGAGGCGATCGCCTTCTGCGGCGCCGACCGGCTGGGCCATGGCGTGCGGATCGTCGACGACATCGAGGTCCACGACGACAACGACGCGACCCTTGGCCGACTGGCTTCCATCCTGCGCGACAAGCGGATTCCGCTCGAGCTGTGCCCCAGTAGCAACGTGCAGACCGGGGCCGTCGCCAGCATCGCCGAGCACCCGTTCGCGCTGCTGGCCAGATTGCGGTTCCGGGTGACGGTCAACACCGACAACCGGTTGATGAGCGACACCACGATGAGCCAGGAGATGCTGCGTCTCGTCGAGGCCTTCGGCTACGGCTGGAGCGATCTCGAGCGATTCACCATCAACGCGATGAAGTCGTCGTTCATTTCGTTCCGTGAGCGCCTGACGCTGATCGACGAGGTGATCAAGCCCCGCTTTGCCGTCCTCATCGGCTAAGCACCGCCCCCCTTTGGCGATTTCGGCGCGTTAACAGTCTCTGAGCGAACGTTAACGCGCCGAAATCGCGGGGGTTGGGATGCTATCCCGCGGCCTGACCTGGCATCAGGACGGGACTGTCCGGTGTCAGCGTGGGGAGGTCACCGAGGGGCGGTAGCTGCCTGATCGGCGTGGTTTGTTGCAGGTCTGCGCCCTCCTGCACAGCGGGGGGCGCCTGGCAGTGTCCGTCAAAGGCAATTTCTCCGCCGGAGAGGAGGCAGCACCCCTCTGGGCTTCTAGCCGTCTTCGACATGCAATCGTCGTACGCACCGATGTCCCACTCTCGCTCGGCGGTTGCCGTCGCGGCGGTTCCGAGCGCGATGCCCGATGTGAACAGGGTTGCCGTCAGAAGCCGGCGCAGCTGGGTGGACGTCATGGGTTGTTCCTCGATTAGATCGTGTGACCCCGATGTCGCCGGTGGCACCAATGTCGACGTTCAACAGCGACTTTCGGGTTCATGCGGTCGACGATGGCTCCGCCTCCCTCCCGTGATTCCGAACAAATACTCTACTGCGCCGTCAACTCCGCGTACAGCGATTTCGGCGCGCTAACAGTCGCCCAGCGAACTGTCGCCCAGCGAACGTTAACGCGCCGAAATCGCGAGGGGGAGGTGAGGGATTAGGGCGCGAGGACTTCGCGGAGCCGGTTCGCGAAGTCGCCTGGGGCGCCGAGGAATCCGCCGTGATCGCCAGGGAATTCCGTGGTGTCCACACCGAGTCGCTCGGCGACCGCGACGGAGGTCCGCTGGGTCAGCAGATGGCCCGACTCCGCGCCGAGGCCGATGACGACGCGCGTCGGCGACGCCCGCAGCGCCTCGAAGTCGGGTAGGTACTGCGTGGTGGGAGCCAGGTCGTGGAGGAAGAAGCGCGCCCCCTCCGCAAGTTCCTGTTCGGGGTTCACCGGGGCGCCCTGCGGCTCGGGCGGGACGTCAAGGTCGGCCAGGTCGAAGCCGGCGTTGACCATGAACTTCGCCCAGGCGGCATGGAGTCCGTCGGTGAGGAACGCGTCGGTGATGTCCTGGGTGGCGGCCCGCTGCTGCTCGGCATCGGGGAGCAGTTCCAGCAGCGGCGGTTCGTGCGCCACCAACGTGCGGACCCGGCCGGGATAGCGGGCGACCAGTGCCAGACCGGTCACCGCACCACCGCTGGAACCGAACACGTCGGCGGACTCGGCGCCGAGCGCGTCGAGGATCGCCACGACGTCGTCGGCGCGCAGTTCGGGGTTCGAGGGCCCGTCCGGATCGTCGACGGGGCTGCCCGCGAAACCCCGCGGGTCGTAGGTGACGACCGTGTGGTCGTGGGCCATGGCGTGCGCCAGGGGTGCGAACTCCGCGGCCGCCATCGGGGAGCCGATGACGAGCAGCAGCGGACCGCTCCCTCGCACCTCGTAGTGCAGTCGGGCGCCGGGGACGTCGATGGAGCGGGAGATGAGGCCGTCAGTCGTGGTCATGCCGATGTTGACCGCCGGCCCGCGGAAAACTCATCACTCCTCGCGGAGGCGAGATTCCACGAAGTTCTCGACCTTCTCCCACTGCGCGACGGCCTTGGCATACGGCGCGGGGGGCTTGCCGACCTTGTCGGGGGACAGGACGTGTGCGACGAACCTGCCGAACGGCTGGTCCGCGTCGAGGGCCTCCTCGACGGTGTTGTCCTCGGCGTAGTCGCCGACGTCGCGAATCAACTCGACGGCGAGTTCGAGTTGATCGACGTCTACGGCGTCGGGCCCGTCGGCGATGTCGTCGGACAGCGTCCGCAACACGTAGACGTTGTCGTTGGTGACGTCGATCTGCAGCGAGCCGTCAGTGGCCGCGGTCTTGATGTCGTCGAAGGTGGCGAGATCCGACAGGTCGCTCTCGTGTTCGTCGGCGAGGTAACGCGCCAGCGACCGCTCGGAGCCGAACACGCTGATGCGTCCGTTGCGGCCCAAGAAGATCGGTTGGTCATTCATGTAGCAGCGCAGGGTGTAGTACGTGCCGCCGCGGGTCAGGAGGCGGATCGGGTCGATCCCGACGTGCGCCCAGAAGCTCTCGTCGCTGCCGAGCACCTGCTCCGTGGCCTGTGCGGTCAGCGCGGCCTCTTCGTCGTCGGCGTCGACCTCGTCCTCGATCACCACGTCGTCCGCGGCCTCGTCCTCGACCTCCGATTCGGGTGCCGACTCGGCGAGTTCGGCCTCGGCCTTCTCAGAGGCCGCGGAGTCCACGTCGAGAATCGTCACGATCTCGTCGATCGCGTCCACCACGCCGTCCCAGCTGCGGGCGATCACTGCTTCGATCTCGGCCCAGCGCTTGCGGCCGGCACGGCCCTCGAACGCCTCGAGGCCGCCGCCCAGGGAACCGAGGACCGGGTTGCCGTTGAAGAACTTCGACACCACCGGCAGATCGCACACCGAGCCGATGGCCTGCACGACCGCGAGCGCGCTCAGCAGCGTCGCCACCGATTCTTCGGTCGGCTTCTCAGCGGCCAACTCGGGCACACCGATCAGGTCGTGCTGATGGTCCTCGTCTGGATCCAGCCGGTGCGCGGAGGACTCCTTGAGCGCGGGCCAAGCCGGGTGGTCGGCGAGGTCGTTGTCGGCGTTGGTCCGCACGAATGCCGCCAGGTCAGCCACCGATTCGAAGCCGTAGAGGTCGTCGTCCTTGCCCAGGAACGCCTGCCACTCGTCGTCGGCGTCACGCCACGAGGGAGCCCACAGTGTGTACAGATCGCCCTTGGTCAGCCCGAGCCTCAACGGCACGATGTCAGCAGCCATGCGGCACAGCCTAACGACGCTGTCTGGGCGGGTTGCCGTCAGGCGGTGCGGGCGAAGTAGCGCTCCCCGTCGGCGGCCATCCGGCCGAATGCCAGCTTGAGTAACGGGGCCAACGGCTTGAAGGGCAACGAGAACCCACTCTTGGGCTCGATGGCGACCGTCCACGTGAACCGCGTCGCCTTGCCGTCGGCACCCTCCGGTTCGATCACGTAGTCCTCGGCGAAGCGCTTGAAGACGGGAAGGTTCGCCTCGTAGACGGCGAACGAATAGCCGCGGCCCTCGTTCCAGCGGAAGTAGCGTTCGCGAACGCGGCTCAATCCGGGGGCCAGGACGACCTCGCGAGTGGTGCCGACGCCGAAGGGTCGGGGACTCAGCCAGTTCACCGCACTGACCGTCGCGCTCCAGGCGGCGAGCGACTCGTCGGAGGCCAGCGATTCCCACACCTTCTCGGGCGGTGCCGCGAGCGTCTTGGTGTACCGGAAGACGTGTGGCGCCGACGTGAAGAGAGCTTCGTCAGCGGGTTCGACTGCGTACCAGCGCGTCATGTGGCACAGCATGCCAAACATGGACGATGGTTTCATGCGCGCAGTGGTCTTCGAGGAGTTCGGCGGTTCCGTGGACGTCCGGGCGGTCGCCGATCCGGTGCCCTCGTCAGGGGGCGTGGTCGTGGAGGTGCACGCCACGGGTCTCTGCCGTAGTGACTGGCATGCCTGGGCCGGTCACGACGCCGGGGTTGCGCTGCCGCACGTACCGGGTCACGAGCTCGTCGGCGTGGTGGTCGCGGTGGGCGCCGGCGTGTGTCGGTGGGCGCCCGGCGACCGCGTGACGACGCCCTTCGTGTGCGGCTGCGGCACCTGCGAGTGGTGTCTGAACGGTCAGGCGCAGGTGTGTCCCGACCAGACCCAGCCCGGTTTCACGCACTGGGGTTCCTTCGCCGAGTACGTGGCGCTGCATGCGGCCGACACCAATCTCGTCGCGGTCTCGGAGGTCGTCGAGGATGCCGAGGCCGCAGGATTGGGCTGCCGGTTCGCCACCGCCTACCGTGCGCTGAACGCCCGGGCCCGCGTCCGGCCCGGTGAGTGGGTGACGGTCGTCGGGGTCGGCGGCGTCGGCCTCAGCGCCGTTCAGGTCGCCGTGGCCGCAGGCGCCAGGGTGGTTGCCGTCGAGCGCACCCCGGCGGCGCTGGCGCTGGCGCGCAGGCTGGGCGCGGAACACACCCTGCTCGCCGACGGTCCCGACGTCGCGGCCCAGGTGCACGACCTCACCGATGGGGGCAGTCACGTCGCCGTCGACGCGGTCGGCACGCCACGCGCCTGCGCGGACGCCATCCACAGCCTGCGGCGCCATGGTCGTCACGTCCAAGTCGGGCTGCTGCCCAGCGTCGGCGGGCACCCCGCGGTGCCAATGGACCGCGTGATCGCTTGGGAGCTGGACATTCTCGGCAGTCACGGCATGGCCAGCGTGGACTACCCCGGCATGTTGCGGCTGGTCGAAGAGGGCACGTTGCGTCCCCAGGACCTCGTCGAGCGGGTGGTGGGGCTGGCCGAGGGGGCGCGGCTCCTGCCGTTGGTCGACACCGCGTCTCCCGTCGGCGTCACCCTCATCGACCCGCGGCTGAACTGACCCCACTCGGAGATTCACTCGGGGACGAAGACGGTCCATCTCGGGACCTTTTCCTACTCTGGGGCGGTGTGCGTTGCGGCGCGACGATTTGGACAGGCCGGCCAATGCGAACCCGCAGGCCGTGGATGGAAGGTGCACCGTGTCATTCCTCAAGCTGGTGGTGTCCTTCGCGCCATGGATCGCGTTCCTGATCATCGCCAAGGACACCATGCACCGCGTGGAGGTCGGTCTGGTGGTCGCGCTCGGCCTGACCGTCCTGATGGCGGTGTTGCGGCTTCATCGAGGCATCATCATGTGGGTCGGCCTGGCCTTCTTCAGCGGAGCCGCCATCGCCATCATCGGTTTTCACAACCTTTGGGCCATAGAACATCTGGGTGTCCTGGCGAACGGTGCACTGGCCATCGGCTCTTGGACGACCCTGCTGACCGGCAAGCCATTCACCCTGGAGTACGCGCGTCAGCACGCCGACCCGTCGAAGTGGGACGATCCCCGCTTCATTCGCACCAATGAGCTAATCACCGCGGCCTGGGCTTCGGTGTTCACCTTCAACACGGTGGTGGCATGGTTGCTGATGAAACACCTTCTGCTGCCGGAGTGGGCAAGCCACACGCTGAGCTATGCCGCCCTCGTCGGCGCGGCCGCCTTCACTTCCTGGTACCCCGGTTACGTTCGCAAGAGGGCTGGATCAGCGCAGGATAGCCCGGCTGGGGCCGTTTGACTCGGTGACGGCTCAGTTCTGCGTGTATTTCTGCTCTTGCCTGAGTTGATCGCTGACTCCTCCTGTGGCCCGCAATGGGGTCGTTCGACCCAGTCTGTGGGACCTTCGACTCTTGCCGATTCACTGCCGGGGGAGGGGATGGCTCGCCCCACCGAAGATCCAGCGAATATGTTGACAAGAATGTCATTCCGCACCAGATGGACCGGAACGTACCTACGCTTGTTTGATGGTAGGACTAGTCAGGGCGAAATCGTACGAGCTCGGTGGAATCGACGACCAGGCGTCGTCGGTCGCCCGTTTGTTCTTGGACCGCGTCGCCGCCACGCCACGTGCCGAAGCCTTCCGGTTCCCCGAGGGCGACGGTTGGACGAGCGTCACCTGGCAGCAGGTGGGTGAGCGCGCCGGCCGCCTCGCCGCCGGGTTGATCGCGCTGGGCATCGCCCCCGAGGACCGAGTCGCGCTGGCGTCGTCGACGCGCTACGAGTGGGCGCTGGCCGACTTGGCCGTGCTGTGCGCGGGGGCTGCCACCACGACGTTGTACCCGACGACGAAGGCCCGCGACATCGCGTTCATCGTGGCCGACTCGGGCAGCCGCGTCGTCATCGCCGAAGACCAGGCCCAAGTCGACAAGTTACTCGAGCATCGCGCCGACCTGCCCGACGTCGAAAAGGTCGTGATCATCGACGGCCACGGGGACGGCGAGTTCGTGATGACCCTCGACCAACTCGAAGCGTCCGGTGCGCAGCTGCTTGCCACGTCTCCCGACATCATCGAGGAGCGCGTCGCCGACATCCGTCCCGACAGCCTGGCCAGCATCATCTACACCTCGGGAACCACGGGGCGGCCGAAGGGCGTGCGGCTTCCGCACCGGGCGTGGATGTACACCGCCGCTGCGATCAATGCCGTCGACTTCCTCCATGTCGACGACCTGAACTTCCTGTGGCTCCCGCTCGCGCATGCCTTCGGCAAGGTGATGCTCGTGGTGCCGCTCGTGATCGGCTATCCGACGGCGATCGACGGTCGCGTCGACAGGATCGTCGACAATCTCGCCGTCCTGCATCCGACGTTCATGGGCGCCGCTCCGCGGATCTTCGAGAAGGCCCACGCCCGAATCCAGGCGAAGATCGCCGAAGAAGGCCGGGTGAAGAAGGCCATCTTCGACTGGGCCATCGGCGTGGGACTCGCGGCGTCTGCGGCCAGGGAAGTCGGACGGAAGTCATCGCCACTGCTGTCGGTCCAGCAGCGGATAGCCGACAGGCTGGTGTTCTCGACCATCCGGGACGGCTTCGGTGGGCGGCTGCGGTTCTTCGTTTCCGGCGCCGCACCGCTGAACCACGACATTGCGCGATGGTTCGACGCCATCGGCATCATCGTGCTCGAAGGTTACGGCATGACCGAGACGGCAGCCGCGTCATTCATCAACCGCCCCAACGCCTACCGATTTGGCACCGTCGGTGTGCCCTTCACCGGCACCGAGGTCAGGATCGCCGACGATGGTGAGATCCTGTTGAAGAGCCCTGGCGTGATGACCGGGTATCACAACCTGCCGGAAGCCACCGCCGAAGCGCTCGACAGCGACGGCTGGTTGTACACGGGTGACATCGGCACGATCGACGATGACGGATTCCTGAGCGTCACCGACCGAAAGAAGGATCTCTTCAAGACCTCGCAGGGCAAGTACGTCGCGCCGTCGGCGATCGCAACGACCTTCAAGGCGATCTGCCCTTACAGCAGCGAGATGATCGTCTACGGCGACGCCAAGCCCTACTGCGTGGCGCTGGTGAGCCTGGACGCGGAGGCGATCATGGATTGGGCGGCCAAGCACGGTCTTGCGAATCTGTCGCTCAGCGAGATAGCGCGCCACGCGTCGACCCGGGAGTTGATAGGCGGCTATATCGATACGCTCAACGAGCAGCTCAACCGGTGGGAACAGATCAAGAAGTTCGCCATCCTCGATCGCGAATTATCCATTGAAGCAGGTGATCTCACGCCCAGCCTCAAGGCGAAGCGCAGCGTCATCGTGAAGAACTCCGCCGAGGTCATCGCGCGCCTTTACGAATGAGGCGTCCGCCCTCATGCCGTCGGCCGCCAGAACCCCTGAAACCCCTGTCCCGCGTTCGTCGTTCGGATCGGCGACAACTCAACCGGATCGCCCGCCTCAGCTGGGTGTCAATGGGGATGCAGATCGAAATGGTGTGATGTCTTCGCCGAACCCCGGTCGTGAAGTCGTCTCTTCCATTCTCAGCTCGCGTTAGTGTCGAGTGGGGCCTCTCAACTGAGAAGCCCGAGTTTGGAGGTTGCGCATGAATGCCGATGTCCAGCGAGCGTCCGAGCCCCTATGGGTCCCTTCGCAGGACCGCGTGGAACACGCCGGGATCACGAGGTATCTGCGCTGGCTGCATGCCGAGCGGGGACTTCACTTCGGCGATTACGAGGAGCTGTGGCGTTGGTCGGTGAACGACCTGGAGACCTTTTGGTCCTCCATCTGGGATTTCTGCGGGGTCATCTCGCATCGACGCTATGAAACGGTGCTCGATCGCCGGGTGATGCCTGGGGCTCGCTGGTTCGACGGAGCCATGATCAACTACGCCGAGCAGTCCCTTTGGCGATCGCTTGATCCGGATTGGGTTTCACGAACCGCGCTTGTCTCGGAGTCCGAGTGTCGTTCGCGCATCGAGCTGACGTGGGGCGAGTTGGGAGACAAGGTCGCCGCGCTGGCAGCAACGATGCGGAGTTGCGGTGTCCAACAGGGTGATCGCGTCGCCGCGTACATGCCCAACGTTCCCGAGGCTGTCATCGCCATGTTGGCGGCCACGAGCTTAGGTGCTGTGTGGTCGAGCGCGGCACCGGACATGGGCACGCTTGGCGTACTAGATCGGTTTCGGCAGATCGAACCGAAGATGTTGCTCGCGGTAGACGGGTATCGGTACGGGGGCAAGGCATTCGACCGCCGAGACGTGATCCGCGAGATCGTCGGCGGTTTACCGTCATTGGAGACGCTGATTCTGATTCCTCACCTCGACGCTGGCGCGACGTTCGAGGCAACCGGCACCGTGCAGACGATGTCGTTCGGCGATGCGGTGGCAAGGGATGCCTCGCTCGAGTTCGCACCGGTCGCGTTTGATCATCCGCTCTGGATCGTCTATTCCTCGGGGACCAGTGGCAAGCCCAAGCCGATCGTGCACGGCCATGGCGGGTTCCTCTTGGAGAACCTGAAGGCCGCCGCGCTCCACCTCGACGTCGGCGGGAGCGATCGCTTTCTGTGGTACGCGTCGACCGGATGGATCATGTGGAATCTGTCGGTGGTAACACTCGCAGCCGGCTGCACGCTCTTATTGCTCGACGCCAGCCCCGGCCATCCACACGTCGGAACACTGTTCGAGTTCGCCGCCCGCGAACGCGCCAGCTTCCTGGGCACCAGTCCGGCGTATCTGTCGACGTGCATCAAGGCTAACTTGTCGCCCGGCGACGAGTACGACCTCTCGGCAGTGCGCACGCTGGGGTCCACCGGATCGCCTCTGACGCCCGAGGCGTACCGCTGGGCGTACCAGCACGTGAAGCAGGACATGATGCTTGCTGGAATCTCCGGCGGGACCGATCCAGGTGCGGCGTTTCTGACTTCGTGCCCGACACTTCCGGTGTACGCCGGCGAGATGCAGTGTCGTGGCTTGGGCGTCGCGGTCTCAGCACTGGATGACGCCGGTGAGAAGTTGATCAACCGAATGGGCGAGCTGGTCGTCACCGAACCCATGCCGTCGATGCCGCTCTGTTTTTGGGGCGATGATGGGACGCGATATCGCGAGAGTTACTTCGAGACCTACCCCGGTTACTGGCGACACGGTGATTGGCTCGAGCTGATTCCCCGGCCTGAGTCAGTCACGGGGGTCATTTTCGGAAGGTCTGATTCCACGATAAATCGCCACGGGCTGCGCATGGGTACCAGCGAGATCTACCGGGTGGTGGAGGAATTCCCGGAAGTGCTCGATTCCCTGGCAATCGACCTTGAGTACCTCGGCAGGAAGTCTTGCCTAGCGCTCTTCGTCGTGCTGAGTAACGGGGATGCGGCGGTTTCGGCTGACTTGCGGACACGCCTCTTCCAGGCGATCAGAACGGAGTTGTCGCCCCGTTATGTCCCCGACGACGTGTTCGTCGTCCCCGAGGTGCCGAGGACGCTCACGGGTAAGAAGATGGAGGTGCCCGTGCGGAACATCCTTCTCGGACGACCTCCCGATCACGTAGCCAACCGCGACGCCATGGCGAATCCTGCGTCACTGGACTGGTTCGTCGAGATCGCACCTGATCTTGATGCACGGTTGCGATGACTCGGTAACGGCTGCTGAACCGGGGCCTTCGGTGTTCGGTTCGGATCGGCTCTCACGCGGTCGGCCGCCAGAAGCCCTGAAAACTTTGACCCGCGTTGGTGGTTCGGATCGGTGACAACTTAACGGGATCGCCCCCCTCGGCTGGGCATCAAAAGTGGTTCCGATCGTGAACGCAGCCGACGGCGGCTCGTCGGTCTGCTGAAGACGGGCGGCCTGCATCCCCGGTGCGATATGGCAGACAGGCCTGACCAGCGGTGACACGATACTGACGTGGACGACGGTAGCGATGCACTTGCGGCGGCGGGACTGTCGTGTGGGTCGTGCGGCACGCAGTTCAATGCGACAGCGAAGTTCTGCAGTGAGTGCGGTTCGCCACTGACGGAGGCCACCCGATCGGCGGAGTACAAGCAGGTGACGGTGTTGTTCGCCGACGTCGTGCACTCCATGGACATCGCGGCGGCGGTGGGTCCGGAACGGTTCCGCGAGATCATGACCGAACTTGTCGATCACGCCGCTGGAGTGGTGAAGCGGTACGGAGGGACCGTCGACAAGTTCACCGGCGACGGCATCATGGCGGTCTTCGGCGCTCCGATCGCGTATGAAGACCATGGCGCTCGGGCCTGTCTGGCGGCGATGGGTATTCAGGAGCAGATGGTTCCGATAGCGACTGGGGTCGCGAGCCGAGACGGAATTGACCTACGTTTGCGAATCGGCCTCAACTCCGGTCAGGTCATCGCCGGTGACATCGGTTCTACTTCGTTGGGTTATACGACGATCGGTGAGCACGTTGGTTTGGCACAGCGGATGGAGTCCGTGGCACCGCCTGGTGGCGTGATGCTGTCAGACGCCACTGCGCGGATCGTCGCAGATGTTGCGACCCTAGCTGAGCCTGAGACGGCACACATCAAAGGCGCAACCGGGCCCGTGCCAGCGCACCGCCTCCTGGCAATGACGGAGCATCGTGAACTCGGCGGCCGCCACGCATCCACGCTGGTGGGACGTGAGTGGGAAGTGGGTGCATTGACTGGAATGCTGCAACGGGCGGTCGGCGGCCACGGATGCGTGATCGGCCTCGTCGGTCCCGCTGGTATTGGCAAGAGCCGCCTGGTGGCCGAAACGGCGTCGATTGCGAGAAGCCTTGGTGTGGAAGTCTTTTCTGCCTTCTGTGAATCCCATGCCGCTGAAGTCCCGTTCTTTGCGATCGCTGCGCTGCTGCGGACGGCGTTCGGGATCAATGAGTTAGACGCCGAGTCGGCCCGGAACCGCATCCGCGACCGAGTCCCCGATCTCGATCCTGAAGATCTTCTGTTGCTCGATGATCTGCTCCGGATTCGCGACCCGGGGCGTGACGTCCCGGACATCGCCGCTGACGCACGGCGCCGACGTCTCACCACGATGGTCAACGCGGCGTATCTGGGCCGGTCGGCCCCGGCAGTGTATGTCATCGAGGACGCGCACTGGATCGACCCGACCAGCGAGTCGATGCTGGCGGATTTTCTGTCGGTGGTGGCCCGCACTCACTCGCTGGTACTTGTCACGTACCGGCCTGAATACCGTGGAGCGCTGTCACACGTTCCCGGCACCCAGACGATTTTTCTCGCACCGCTGGATGATTCGCAAACCACATCGCTGGTCAGTGAGTTGCTTGGTTCACATTCATCCGTTGCCGGTTTGATTTCGCAGATCGCCGACCGAGCGGCCGGTAACCCTTTCTTCGCCGAGTCCATCGTGCGTGACCTCACCGACCGAAACGTGCTCGAGGGGGCACGACGTGACTATGTATGCACTCGTAACCACGCGGACGTTACCGTGCCTGCGACGCTTCAGGCCGCGATCGCTGCCAGGATCGACCGTCTCGATGCTGCGGCTAAACAGACGCTCAACGCTGCGGCGGTGATCGGTGTGCGATTCGATGAGGACCTGCTGTCCGAACTCGCCGACAGCACCGTGCTGCGGAAGCTCCTCGACGCCGAGCTGATCGATCAGGTGGCGTTCGCACCGCGGGCGGAGTATGGGTTCCGCCACCCGCTGATCCGTCGGGTGGCCTACGAGTCCCAGCTGAAGGCGGATCGGGCCAGGCTGCACCGCCGCCTTGCAGACGCCATTGCAGCGAGCGCGTCGTTGGGCGACGAGAACGCCGCGCTGATTGCCGAGCATCTGCAGGGCGCGGGGGATTTGCGGGCCGCATACGACTGGCACATGCGAGCAGGAGCGTGGTTGGCGAGCCGCGATATTGCCGGTGCGTGCTTGAGTTGGGAGCGCGCGCGGCAGGTCGCCGACACCATCGCCGCCGACGACCCTGACGCCATATCGATGCAGATTGCTCCGCGCACATTGTGGTGTGCCAACGCCTGGCGGCTTCATGCCGGTGTCGGCGGTCGCCGTTTCGAGGAACTGCAGGAGTTGTGCGATCGCGCCGGAGACAAGACATCGCCGGCGATTGCCATGACGGGGCTCCTGGCCGAAGGCGTGGTTCAGGGGCGGATACGGGAGGCATCCCAGCTCGCCGCCGAGCACACTGCGCTGATCGAGTCCATCGCCGATCCGACGTTGATGGTAGGTCTTGCGGTCGGGACGATCGGGGTCAGAGTCGTGACGGGCGAGATCCAGGAAGTGCTGAGATGGTCGGACACTGTCATCGACTTGGCCCACGACGATCCGGTCAAAGGGAACTATGTCATGGGCTCTCCACTGGCCGCCGCGTATGCAACTCGGAGCCTTGCGAGATGGTGCTTGGCGCTTCGGGGATGGCGCGACGACATGGAGCGGGCGATCGAGCTGGCCCGCAGCAGCGATCCGTGGACCAGGGCGACCGTTGTGTTCTATACCTACGGTGCAGGTATTGCGAGTGGTATCTATACGGCCGACGACGCCGCATGCCGCGAAATCGACAATGCGCTCAGAATGGCTGAGGTGGCCGGTGACGACCTGGCCGTGAGCATGGCCAAGTACACTAAGGGGCTGTTGCTGGTTCACGGGGACTGCGCGGACCGTGACCGTGGACTCGAGTTGCTTGCGGAGGTTCGTGAGCTGACTCTGGAGGGCCGGTTTTATCTGTCCGAGCTGCCGGTGGTGGAGTTGTACGTCGGTCGTGAACAAGCCAGGCACGGTGATGTCGACGTCATCAGCGGTATGCGCACCGCACTCGACTTGTTGTTCGAGCGGGGCCAGTTCGCATGGGGCGTCGTAGCCAGCACAGTTTTCGTCGGGACATTGCTCGACCGTGGCGGCGAGGGCGATCTGGCAGAGGCCGAGGCGGTGACCGACCGGATGGCAACAGCGCCGCTTGAAATGGCCTCCATATGCGGGGAATTGTGGCTGCTGCGGTTGCGCGCTTTGCTCGCCGACGCTCGCGGCGACGAGGGCGTCTACCACGACTATCGGGATCGTTATCTCACGTCGGCTACCGAACTTGGCTTTGAGGGGCATATGCAGTGGGCCGAGGCTATGCCATGAAGCGGGCCGTTCACGCGATAGGTCGCCAGAAACCCTAAATCCCTGCCCGGCGTTGGTGACGCGGATCGGCGAAAGTTGGACGGGATCGCCCGCTTCGGCTAGTCATCGATATGGGTGCAGACGGTGAATACAGGCCGCGACTCCGACTCACGGGTTGAAGAACAGGTCCTTGAAACGCAGGCTGAGCCACGGACGGCGGCCCGTCGCCACAATCCCGCCGCGCAGCAACGCTCGGTATAGCGGCATCCGCCCGTAGACGACCTTCAGGAACGTCACGGGGTCCGCGAAGATGACGCAGTCCACCGGTCCGCCGGCGGCCCGCACCTCCGCCTTGCCGTCCGCGACCCCGATGACGTACCGCGGGCCGTTGCCGCGCAGCCGGACCTCGTACGTCGCTGACGCGCTGCGGCCAGCCTCGGGTCGGACGACCAGCGGTGACATATTCGGGCACACCGTGCCCAATATGAGCTTCGCGTGCGCGGCGGAGATCGGCCACGGCCGGCCCGTCCCGGTCGCGATGTCGTGCCCGTGCACGGTCAGCTCCCCGAGCGCCAGCGCGGTAAGGCAGTCCACGGTGCGGGTTCGGCCCGGGCCATACCACGGCGTTTCACACTCCAGCTCCGCATCGGCCTCCGCCGCGAGCCGCAGAAACCGTTGTGCCCCAGCGGTGATCAGCTCCGCGATCCGTCCCGCGTCGGTGTGGTCGACCATGTCGATGGTGGCGGCGTTGGTGGCCGCCAGTCGGGTCGGAAAGTCCGCATCCAGGTACTGTTCCGGGGTTAGCGCTTGCGGCTCCCCGGTGATCGCCGCGCTGAACCCGGTGAGCACGATGGACACATGGGCCGCGGTCTCGGCGACCGTCCAGTCGGTGCCCGCGGCCGGGCGCTCGACGTCGTCGGTCTCCCGCAGCAGTGCGGTGAACCGCCCTGTCGCCGCGCTGATCGCCGCTCGGGCCGCTTCCCGGTCCAGTTCCACCACTACGGGTTGACGGCCGCTCGGACGGCTGGTGTTAGTGCTCATGGTGGTCTCCTCGGGTCGGTACGAGTCGACTATCCGATGTCGTCGGCGCGAGATCGTCGGTCAGACCGCGGAGATCGGCGCGGTGCGGGGTCGTAATTCCGCGCGGCAGGGGCGGCAATCTACGCGTTTCCGCTGATGTTTTGCAGGTCGGTGACGGCCGATGCTGGCTACCATGAGCGCAACTGACTGGAGCGTCGACATGGGGGAGCTGCTTCCGACCGGGACGGTGACGCTGCTGCTGGCCGACGTCGAGGGTTCGACGCTGCTGTGGCAGAGCCAACCGGAGGAGATGACGGCCGCTATCGCGCGGCTCGATCGCTTGGTGTGCGACATCATCGCGGCCCATTACGGTGTGCGGCCGGTGGAGCAGGGCGAGGGCGATAGTTTCGTGGTCGCGTTCGCACGTGCTAGCGACGCGGTCGCGTGCGCTGTGGAGTTGCAGCGGGCACCGCTGGCCCCGATCCGGCTGCGCGTCGGCGTGCATACCGGGGAGGTGCAGCTGCGCGACGAGGGCAACTATGTCGGTACGACCGTCAACCGGACGGCACGGCTGCGCGATCTGGCCCACGGTGGGCAGACCGTGCTGTCGGGCATAACCGAAGATCTGGTTCTCGACCTGCTGCCTGCGGACGCCTGGCTGACGGATCTGGGTACCCACCATCTGCGCGACTTGCCCCGCCGGGAACGGGTCGTGCAGCTGTGCCATCCCGACCTTCGCAACGACTTCCCGCCGCTGCGCACGCGTGAAACCGTTGCCGCCCAGCACCTTCCAGCACAGTTTACGAGTTTCGTGGGCCGCGAAGCCGAAATGAACGACGTGCCGCAGATCCTGGTTGGCAACCGTCTGGTGACGCTTACCGGCGCGGGCGGTGTCGGTAAGACGCGCCTGGCGGTACAGGTGGCGGCCCAGATCGGGTGTGGCTTCGGCGACGGTGTGTGGTACGTCGATCTGGCACCGATCACCGATCCCGATCTGGTGCCTGTGACGGTTATTCGTGCGCTGGGCCTGCCCGACCACCCGGGCCGCTCCACGATGGACACGCTGCTGCGGTCTATCGGCGACCGTCGGATGCTGCTGGTGCTGGACAACTGTGAGCATCTGTTGGACGCGTGCGCGGCGCTGGTCGTAGCCCTGCGGGGCGGCTGCCCTGCAGTGACTCTCGTGGCGACGAGTCGTGAGCCGATCGGGGTGGCAGGCGAGGTGAGTTGGCGGGTGCCGTCGCTGTCGCTGGCCGACGAGGCGATCGAGTTGTTCGCCGATCGCGCGCGACAGGTCCGCCCCGATTTCCGTCTCACCGAGGACAATTCCGCAACCGCGGCGGAGATCTGCCTGCGCCTCGACGGTGTCCCCTTGGCGATTGAGCTGGCCGCGGCGCGGGTGCGCGTGATGTCGCTGACCGAGATCCGCGACAGCCTGCATGACCGCTTCCGGCTGCTGACCGGCGGCGCTCGCACCGCGGTTCGCCGCCAGCAGACGCTGCGCGCCTCGGTGGACTGGTCGCACGCACTACTGACCGAGCCCGAACGCACCTTGTTCGCCCGCCTCGCGGTATTCATGGGCGGGTTCGACCTCGACGCCGCCGAGGCGGTCGCCGGCAGTGGCGACGTGAAACGCTACCAAGTCTTCGACCTGCTCATACTGCTGGTCGACAAGTCCCTGGTCGTCGCCGAAAGCGCAAGTGGCCGAACGCGATACCGGCTGCTGGAGACGGTGCGACAGTACGCGCTGGAAAAGCTCGGCGAATCAGGCCAGGGCGACGCCGTGCGTGCCCGTCACTGCGACTACTACACCGTCGTGGCGGCGCCACTCGATACCCCGACACGGGTCGGACACGAGCAGCGTCTCGACCAGATGGAAGCCGAGATCGACAATCTGCGGGCCGCCTTCGTGTGGAGCCGCGAAAGTTCCGATATCGAGCTCGCATCGCAGCTGGCGTCATCGCTGCGGCCGCTGTGGCTGGCACGAGGGCGGATCCGGGAAGGCCTGGCCTGGTTCGACGCCGTACTCACCGACCAAGGCGCAGACCCGACGGGTGGAGCGCCCGCGGTGCGCGCGCGGGCGCTTGCCGACTACGCCGTGCTCGACGCGTATACGGGCGCCGCCGCCTGCCTGGAGCAGGCCATGCAAGCCCTCGCTATCGCTCGAGAAGTCGATGACCCCGCCCTACTGGCGCGAGCCTTGACCGCTTGCGGCGCCAGTGCGGTCTACGACTCCGATGTGGCCCGGCCATACTTCGCCGAGGCGATCGGCCTTGCCCGCTCGATGGGCGAAGAAGCCTGGCTCAGCGAGATCCTTGGCTGGCAAGCCTACGGAGCGGTCATGGCTGGCGAACCGGTCGCAGCGCGGGCGGCCGCCGAAGAAGGACGCGACCTCGCCGAAACCATCGGTGACTGGTCCATCTCGCGTCGGTGTCGCTGGGCTCTAGGTTGCGCACAGTTGATGGCCGGTGATCTCGCGGGGGCCGTCGAACAACTGCGTGAGGTGGATGCCGAGGCCGACGCGGCCCACGATGTGGTCTGGCGTTGCTCGGCCCTATTCATGCAGGCCCTCACGCTGGCGTACCACGGGGACCCCACGGCGGCGCGGGAGGCGGCCAACGCGGCCATCGAGGCCGCGGCCGATCTTGGCGGGTTCTACCCGGGAATGGCCTACGCGGCGTTGGCTGCCTCGGAACTGGCCGCGGGCGACGTCGCCGCGGCAGACGATGCGATCGCGGCGGGCTGGAAACACCTCACCGTGCAGCCCAGGATGGCGGCGATCTGGAACGTCTACGTGGCCCAGGCTGCGCTGGCTCGCGGTGATCTAACCGCGGCCCGGCGCTGGGCCGACGACACCGTCGTGGTGACGAGCGGCTTACACCTGTCGCTGGCACTGACCACGCGCGCCGGCGTGGCGATTGCGCAGGGCGAGCCCGAGCAGGCGGACCGTGACGCCCATGACGCGCTGGCAGCCGCCGCCTGCGCCGGCGCGTACGCCAGCGTTCCCGCTACCCTCGATTGCCTCGCCTTACTCGCCGTCGTCGCGGGCGGTCACCGTGAAGCAGTGCGGCTGTTCGGCGCCGCGGACTGCATCCGGCAACGCACCGGTCAGGTCCGCTTCAAGATCTTCGACGCCTTTTTCGAATTCCCGGTGGCGGCACTTCGTGACGGGATGGGCGAGAAGGACTTTGACTCTGCGTGGGCGGAGGGAGTGGGCCTGTCCACCGACGAAGCGATCGCGTACGCACAGCGCCGCCGCGGCGAACGTAAACGCCCCACGAGCGGTTGGGCATCCCTGACGCCCACCGAGCGCGAAGTCGTCCGACTCGTCAGCGAAGGCCTCGCCAACAAGGACATCGCAACAAGGCTTTTCGTCTCACCCCGCACCGTGCAAACCCACCTCACTCATGTCTACACCAAACTCGGACTCAGCTCGCGAGTGCAACTTTCGCAGGAAGCAGCCCGGCACGGCTGACGACTCACGCCGTCGGCCGCCAGAACCCCTGAAACCCCTGTCCCGCGTTCGTCGTTCGGATCGGTGACAACTCAACCGGATCGCCCGCCTCGACCATCTGCCCGTTGCCCACGATCATCGCGACGTGGCCGTCCCACACCGCCAGGTCG
>NZ_DASQEU010000084.1:0-1821 GCF_035633495.1 Mycobacterium sp.
CGACTCGCCGACGTACTCGCGTTGAGTGCCAGCGCCTTTCGGCGGGATGCGCAGGTGGTGGCAGGCACCTCACGCGTCTACGTGCTGTTCCCGCACACCGGCAAGGCGTCCGCGGTGACGTCGTGGATCCGCGGCACCATCAGCGCACTGCGTGCCGAACTCGGGTTGGAGCTACGAGCCGTAATCGCCACTCCCCCAACAGGTCTGGCGGCTATCGCGACGGCGCGCGCCGAGGTGGACCGCGTGCTCGACAGCGCCGAACGGCACCCCGGTGTCATCGGCCAGGTGACGTCGCTCGCCGAATCGCGCACGACCGTGCTGCTCGACGAGATCGTGACGATGATCGGCGCCGACGATCGCCTCGTCGACCCGAGTGTGGGTGAGCTGCGCGAGAAGGATCCGACGCTGGTGGACACCCTGCGGGCATACCTCGACAGCTTCGGTGACGTCGCCGCTGCTGCGGCGTGGCTGCACGTGCACCCGAATACGGTTCGCTACCGGGTGCGACGGATCGAAGAGGAGCTGGGCACCTCGCTGGCCGATCCCGATGTGCGGCTGCTGCTTTCGCTGAGCCTCAGGGCGACATCATAGCCGCCACAGCGATTCGTCATCCAGACCGCGAGTGTCCACTTACGGCACGCAAATGCGCCGAAACCGTGCGATAAGTGGACACTCGGCGCGTCAGGCCAGACGTTTGGCGGCCGCGTCGATCCGCTCGTCGGTCGCGGTCAGCGCCATCCGGACGTGCCGGGCCCCCCGCGGCCCGTAGAACTCCCCCGGCGCGACCAGGATCCCGAGTTCAGCGAGCGAGGCGACGGTGTCCCGGCACGGTTCGTCGCGCGTCGCCCAGAGGTAGAGGCCCGCCTCGGAGTGGTCGATGGTGAAACCGGCGCCGCGGACGGCGGTGAGCAACACCTCGCGCCGACGCGCGTAACGCTCCTTCTGCACCTTCTCGTGGGCATCGTCGTCGAGGGCGGCGACCATGGCGGCCTGCACCGGCGTCGGCACCATCATTCCTGCGTGCTTGCGCACCGCCAACAGTTCTGCCACCACCGCCGGATCACCCGCGACGAAGCCTGCCCGGTATCCGGCCAGCGACGAGGTCTTCGACAGCGAATGGATGGCGAGCAGTCCGGTGTGGTCGCCATCGCACACCGAGGGGTGCAGCACCGAGACCGGCGCCGCTTCAGGATCCCAACCGAGGCCGAGGTAGCACTCGTCGGAGGCAACCAGCGCCCCCCTTCTGCGCGCCCACTCGACGACTTTGCGGAGGTGCTCGACGCCGAGGACCGCGCCCGTCGGGTTGCTCGGCGAGTTCACGTAGACGAGTTTGGGTACCCGCGGCCCCAGTTGCGTCAGCGAATCGGCGGCGACGACTTCGGCACCCGCCAGGCGCGCTCCGACGTCGTAGGTGGGGTACGCCAATTCGGGGACGACCACGATGTCGTGCCGCGAGAGGTTCAACAGCGTCGGCAGCCAGGCGATGACTTCCTTGGTGCCGATGACCGGCAACACGGCATCGTCGGCCAGGTCGGTGATGCCGTAGCGACGTTGCAGCGCGCCCACCGCGGAGGCCCGAAGGGCTGGCGTCCCCGCAGTCGTCGGATAGCCGGGGGCAGAGCTGGCGGCCGCGAGCGCGTCACGGATCACCGGGGCAACGGGGTCGACGGGGGTGCCGACCGAGAGGTCGACGATACCGCCGGGGTGCGCCCTGGCCGTGGCCGTGACGTCGGCCAGCGTGTCCCAGGGAAAGACCGGCAGTGACGCCGAGAGCAGCCTGGGCGGGCTCAAGCCCGTCCTGCCGGTCGGCTTCGCTTCGCT
>NZ_DASQEU010000085.1:0-28228 GCF_035633495.1 Mycobacterium sp.
TGTTGGATCGCAGCACGCGGCTGTAGAAGCCGACGAACAGCACCGCCAGGGTGATCCAGGGCAGCACCAGGTGATATGCCCACTGGCCGGGATTCTTGGTCAGCGGTACATAGCTGCTGGTGGGGAAGATCTGCGCCTTGAAGCTCAAGTAGTACAACAGGATTGCGGCGAGCCAAAACACCGGCACCGAGATGCCCACCAGCGCCAGGATGGTGAGCGCGCGGTCGGTGAACTCGCCTGCGTGGACGGCACTGAGGTAGCCGAACACGATGGCCAGCGCCATCCAGAGGACGGCCGCGCCGATGCATAGCGACAGCGTGGCGGGTAGTCCCTTCAAGATCTGCTCACCGACGTTCTGAGAGCTCGCATACGACGTGAGCGGGCCGGTGAAGATCCGCTTCATCATGGTGAGGTACTGCACAGGCAGGGGCTGGTCGAGACCGAGATCGGCGCTGACCCTGGCAATCAGCGCGGGGTTGGCGTTCTTGCCCGCGATGCGTTGTGCGGGGTCGGAGTTCGGTATGACGTTGAAGATCAGGAAGACGATCACCGAGATCGCGAAGAGCACGGCGACCATCCCGATGAATCGCCTCACGGCGAATCGCAACATGGCTAGTGCTCCAGCCTGATCTTGGCCCGCGGGTCCAGTGCGTCCCGCAGTCCGTCGCCGAACACGTTGAGCGACAACACCGTCAACACGATCATTGCGCCTGGAACGATCGTGAGGTGCGGTGCGGTGTAGATGGTTTGGTAACCGTCGGCGATCATCGTGCCCCACGACGCGTTGGGCGGCCGCACGCCTGCGCCGAGGAACGACAGCGACGATTCGAGCAGCATGTTGTTCGCGATGTTGAGCGTGAAGAAGACGATGATGGTCGACACGACGTTGGGCAGCAGTTCCGAGATCATGATCTGAACCGGGCCCTTGCCCTGTGCGACAGCGGCTTCGACGAACTCCTTCTCACGCAATGCGAGGATCTCGCCGCGAATCGGCCTGGCCATGTAGGGCACGTAGACCAATCCAATGATCATGATCGGGATCCAGAGCGAGTCGCCTGCGATGGCGAGACCACCGATCTTGAGCCCGCCGAGCGCCAGCGTCGTACCGAGGGCGATGCCCAGCAGCAGAACCGGGAACGCCCAGACCACGTCCATGATCCTGGACAGGATCGAGTCGATCCAGCCGCGGTAGTAGCCGCACAGCAGACCGACGAGGACGGCCAACACGGTCGTGACGACGGCGGCGGCGACGCCGATGAAGATCGACGTCCGTCCGCCGTAGAGCAGCCGCACCATCACGTCGCGACCGTTCTGATCGGCGCCGAGCAGGTAGCGGCCGTGGAGCCCGGGCCCGATCGGAGTGCCGTCGGGGGAGACGACGTACTCCTCCTGCCCGTCGACCATGATCTTGTCGGTGATGTGGTTCTCGTTCGGTCCCGTGTGCGCGACGTGGTCGGCCCACAGGGGTGCGGCCAGGCACACCACGACGATGGCGATGAAGAGCACGCCGAACCCCAGGGCTACCCGGTTGCGGCGCAACCGGACCCACGCCAGGTACCAGGGGCTGCGACCCCGAAAGGCTTCGGGCGGGACGTCGGCGGGAACCGGCGCTATCCCCGTTGCTTCGACGTCCCCGATCGGGGCGCTCATCTACTTCAGGGCCAGCGCCGAGTAGTCCTGGGTGAACAGCAGATGGGGGATGGTCTTGTCGAAGTCGATCCGATCGGAGACGAACGTGGCGTACTCCTCGTTGCCGTACGGCGCCCAGACGGCCTGTTCCATGTAGGCCTTGTCCAGTGCCGCGTACTGCTTCTTGACGTCGTCGGTCAGCTGTTCCTGGGCGAGTTCGTTCATCTTGGCGTCGTTCTCCGGGATGGCCACCTGCGAGTAGTTGCTGTTGTTCGTCGGCAGGATGTTCGCGCCGTTCAGGAGCGGACGGAAGAAGTCGTCCGGGTGCGGGAAGTCCTGGAACCAGTCGGTGAACCCGGTGTCCAGGTCCGGCGTCGAGGTGTTGCCGATCGTCGCGAAGTAGACGTCGCCGGCGACCACCTTCAGCGTGGCGTTGAAGCCCAGCTGGGTGAGCAGGTCGTGGTAGTACTCGCCGATGCGCTTGCGGTCCGGTTCGTCGTCGGTCCAGACGGTGATGTCCTTGTCCGTCGGATTGGCCTCGGCCAGAGGTCGTTTCGCCTTTGCCATGTCAAGTCCGGGATACAGCTTGCATTCCTCGTACCCGGGCATTCCCGGCGGCAAGATCTGCTGCGTGGCATGTAGGCGGCCGCCGAACACCCGGTTGAGAGCCTCCGGATCGATCGCGTAGTTGATCGCTTGAAGAACCTGGATGTCGTTGAACGGTGCCGTCTTGTTGTTCATGAAGAAGTAGTACGTGTTGATCGAGTCGTCCAAGCGGAACCGCTCGCCGAACTTCGACTTCACCTCGGCCAGGCGATCGGCGTCGGGTGGGTCGACCATGAAGTCAATGGTGTTCTGCTCGACGCCGGTCACCTGTGCGGAGTTGCTCTTGTTCTGTGTGACCGTGATCTTGTCGACGTTCGCGTCGGCGACTTCGGTAGCGCCCGCGTCCTTGACGGTCTTGAAGTTGGGGTTGCGTTCCATCGTCAACGTCTGCGGCGCTTCGACCTTCGTGATCATGAAGGGCCCGCTCGAGGGCGGCGGATTGTTGGTCGCATCCTTGTCCAGCGGAGTGCTCGGCGGCACGGGCGCCGCGAACATGAGCGCCAGCACGTTGTTGAACGTGCCGCTGGGATCCTCCAGCGCGATGGTGATGTCACCGGTCGCGTCGTCGGTGGTGATGCCACTGATGGTGGGCGCCTTGCCGTCGGCGTAGTCCTTGGCGCCGACGATGCCTTCGAAGAACACCGAGCCGCCGGAGTCGGCCTTGAACAGTCGCTGGATGGCATAGGTGAAGTCCGACGCCTTGATGGCTGTGCCGTCGGAGTACTTCATGTTGGGCCGGAGCGTCAGCTTCTAGGTCTTGCCGTCGGGCGAGATCACCGGCATGTCCTTCGCCAGGCCGGGAACGACCTGTGTGCCTTCCTCGCCCTTGGCGTGCTTGTAGGTGAGCAGTGGCGTGTAGGTGTTGTACAACACCTCCCAGCCCTCGACGGTGTACGACAGCTGTGGGTCCACGTAGTCGGGGAACGACGTCATCGAGACGTTGATGTCACCGCCACCGGTGCCACCGCCGCTGCTGCTTCCGGAGTCACCCCCACACGCGGCGACTCCGAATGTGGCCAGCGCCGCGGCGACGCCAACGGTCACCGCCTTGCGCAACTTGCTCATGAGATTCCCCTTGGTCATATGTCGAGGTCGTGTCCCGGCGGTGTCCATTACCTGTACGCCTCCAGCCGGTGTGCCATTGCATCTTTTCCGAAATACGATGGATGGCAACTCGGACTTTCAGGACTCGACGCCTCGTCGCACGCCCCTGGCCTGCCAAGTCCCAGGATGCGGTGATCCGCTGGAGGGCGTGATTGTCCAATTCTGCGGTTGCCGTATTGGGCCGCCCGGGAGCTTGCCGACGCGACGCGCACCGGAATTATTACTGCTATGAGGCTGATTCGCCGGAAGATTGACGCTCCCGCGTATGGACGGCCGGCGGTAGCGAGCATGCAGATCGCGGCGACTGCCGAGAAAAAACTCTGAAGACGCGTGGGTTTCGGGGGTGTCCCGCCGCTCTCGGACGGTGCCCGGAGCCGCGGCGCCCGCCGCGAATACCTAGCCCGCGAAGATTTCGTCGACCCGCGCGCTACCGGTGTGTCCTGGTTTGACTCCCTCGACCAACGCCGCCATCGAGACCGAATGGTTCAACCGCAGAGGTAAGGATGCGTTGATAGTGGGCCGACTCGTACCACCGCACGGCGGAGTCGCGATCGGGAAAGCGGATGATCACCAGCGCCCCGTCCCAGTGCCCCTCGCGAACGTCGAGATCGCCTCCGTGGACGATGAATTCGCCACCGAAGGGCTTGAAGGTGTCGTCGATCTCGCACATGTACCGGATCACGTCGTCCCGAATTCGACGTCGCGAAGGTAGGCCACGGCATACGAGGGAATATGGTCGAGATTCTCGTCGGAGGCGTGCCGACGGTCGATTACCCATCGGGTAATGGCCCGGGGAGCGGAGGTGCCACTGGTTTAACATCGAACCTCGTGGCGCGTAACGAAGGTCCCGGCGGACCCCCAGACGACCCGTACTACTCCGACGGCGAGCCGACGCAGTACGGCAGTTACCCCCGCAGCGAGCCGCAGGCCTACAGCGAGCCGACGGCATACGCGAACTACGGGGCGCCGGACCAGTACGGTCAGCAGCCGCCCCCGGCGGAGCCGCCGACGCCCTGGTACCGCACGCCACCGGGCCTCGTCAGTCTCGGAGCGTTGGGCGTGATCGTCATTGCGGTGATCGTCTACGCCATCGTGTCTCTGACCGGCGACGACGGCTCCGGTTCCACGTCGACCACGTCGAGCACGACCACGACGTCGACGTCGTCCAACGGCTCCGTCGTACCGGCCCCAACGGGCGGCACCGAGACGGTGACGCAGACCGAGGAGTCGAGCACGACCACCGAGACGCCTACGACCAGCACCACGACGGAAAGTCCGACCACCGCGACCACGACTCCCAGCACGAGCACGACCGTGTCGACGAGCACCAGCACCAGCACCGTCACCCAGACGGTGACGGTTTCGCCGACCAGCGCCCCCGCGACGCCGGGCTAGGTGTGCATCTGACTTAGGGTGCTTCCATGCGTGGAATCATCCTGGCCGGCGGGACGGGTACGCGTCTGTATCCGATCACCATGGGGGTGTGCAAGCAGCTGCTGCCCGTGTACGACAAACCACTCATCTACTACTCCTTGTCGACGTTGATCATGGCGGGGATCCGCGACATCCAGGTCATCACCACGGCAGGTGACGTGGCGGCCTTCACCCGACTACTCGGAGACGGCTCCCTGTTCGGCACGAACATCACCTATGCAGTGCAGGATCGACCCGACGGTGTCGCGCAGGCGTTCGTCGTCGGCGCCGACCACATCGGGAACGATTCGGTCGCTTTGATATTGGGCGACAACATCTTCTACGGCCCAAGTCTGGGCACCAGCCTGACCCGCTTCAGCGAGGTGAACGGCGGCGCGATCTTCGCGTACTGGGTGGCCAATCCGTCGGCCTACGGCGTCATCGAGTTCAGCGACGATGGCAGAGCGCTGTCGCTGGAGGAGAAGCCGGCCACTCCGAAATCGCACTATGCCGTGCCGGGGCTGTACTTCTACGACAACGACGTCGTCGAGATCGCTCGGTCCCTGCGTCCCTCTCACCGCGGCGAGTATGAAATCACCGACGTCAACCAGACGTATCTCGACCAGGGACGGCTCGGCGTCGAGGTGTTGGCGCGCGGCACCGCGTGGCTGGACACCGGCACCTTCGACTCGCTGCTCGACGCCAGTGACTACGTCCGCACCATCGAGCGCAGGCAGGGCTTGAAGATCGGTGTGCCGGAGGAAGTCGCCTGGCGGCTCGGGTTCATCGACGACGATCAGCTGGCCGAGCGCGCACACTCGTTGGTGAAGTCAGGTTACGGCGCGTACCTGCTGCATCTGCTGGAGACCTAGTCGCGCAGCGCGAAAGTTGTTCTCGGAGGGAGTCTCTGGTGCATCGTCGTCGGTCGCCGTGAGGAACCGGTCCGGCAGTGCCAACGTGAACACGGTGCGTACCGTCAGCAGGTACTGGCGGATAAAATGACCCGTCGTGTAGGGCAGGTCGTAGTTGGTGCACAGGTCCCGGACGCGCTTGGCGATTTCGGCATAGCGGTTGCTCGGCAGGTCGGGAAAGAGGTGGTGCTCGATCTGGTAGCAAAGGTTGCCGCTCATGAAGGCCATCACGGGTCCCGCGTCGAAGTTGGCGCTGCCCAACATCTGTCGTAGATACCACTCGGGTTTGGTCTCGTTCTTCAGCGTCTCCGGGGTGAATTTCTCTGCCCCGTCGGCGAAGTGCCCACAACAGATCACCACGTATGCCCAGACGTTGCGGAGCACGTTGGCGGCGACGTTGGCGCCGAGCGTGCGGCGCCAACGCTTGAAGCTCAGCGCCGGATACAGCACGTAGTCCTTGCCCGCCTGGCGGCCGATCTTGTGTAACAGTGCGCGGTTGTGGACCGAATTCTGGACGTCGTTGTCCGTGCGCTCGTGCTCGGAGTACAGGTCGTGCAGAGCGATGCCCCACTCGAAAGTGAGGGCCAGCAAAAGACTTCGTAACGGCTGAACCAGATTGCTCGGCTTCCACTCCTGATCTCGGGTCACGCGCAGGACGCCGTAGCCGAGGTCGTCATCGACGCCGACGACGTTGGTGTTCACGTGGTGGCGGTAGTTGTGGGAGTAGCGCCACTGCGACGACAGGCCTGCCATGTCCCACTCCCACGTGGTGGAGTGGATCTCGGGATCGTTCATCCAATCCCATTGGCCGTGGCCGATGTTGTGGGCGAGCTCCATGTTCTCGATGCTCTTGGCGGCCGCGAGGCCGAGAGTGCCGAGCAGCCATCCGGGCCTGCGCTTGGTGCCGGCGATCACCAACCGAGAGGCCACCTCGAGAGCGCGTTGAAACGCGATCGTCCGGCGGATGTAGGCCCGGTCCTTGGCTCCGCGACTGTCCTCGACATCGCGACGAATGTCGTCCAAGGCCGCGGCGAACGCGTCAAGATCGGATTCGGTGAGGTGCGCGTATTCGGCGACGTCGGAGATAGCCATTGCGTTATCTGTTTTCTGATCGGTTCGGACGGCCCTCATCGGTCGATGCAGGGTGGCGAATCGGCAGGGTTCTTGGCCCAAGACGCGTGTGCAGGGACTTCGCGGATTCCGCACGGTTCCTGCCCGTTTTATGTGCTTACAGCCTAGACGCTCAGACGGCTGGTTTGGAGGCAGCGTCTGAGGACCCGGACGTACCGCCCGGGTCCTTGGGTTTCGGGGTGAGGCCGCCTAGAACGCCCGAAACGGTATGCGCAACGGCTCGCCTCGTGATGCGGGTCACATTACGTTGAGACTATGACTGTGATTCCGAGCCGCGAAAAAGTCATCGCAATAGTGCTCGCGGGGGGTGAGGGGAAGCGGTTGATGCCGCTGACCGCCGATCGGGCGAAGCCTGCAGTGCCCTTCGGTGGCATCTACCGCCTCGTCGACTTCGCCCTCAGCAACGTCGTCAACTCCGGCTATCTCAAAGTGGTCGTGCTGACGCAGTACAAGAGCCACAGCCTCGACCGCCACGTCACCACGACGTGGCGGATGTCGACGCTGCTGGGCAACTACGTAACGCCGGTGCCTGCCCAGCAGCGGGTGGGCAAGCGGTGGTACCTCGGCAGCGCGGACGCCATCTTCCAGTCGCTGAATCTGCTCAATGACGAGGATCCGGACATCGTCGTCGTGGTGGGCGCCGACCACGTCTACCGGATGGACTTCTCCCAGATGGTGCAGCAGCACGTCGAGAGCGGGGCCGGCTGCACGGTGGCCGCCATCCGGCAGCAGATCGAGCTGGCCGACCAGTTCGGCGTCATCGACGTCGACCCGAAGTCGCCGCAAAACATCCGGGCCTTCCTGGAGAAGCCGACCGATCCCGAGGGGCTGCCCGACGCGCCCCACGAGGTGCTCGCGTCGATGGGCAACTACGTCTTCAGTGCCGATGCGCTGCGGGACGCCGTCACCCGTGACGCTGCTGCCGATGCCTCCAAGCACGACATGGGTGGGGACATCGTGCCGTGGTTCGTCGACCGTTCGGAGTCTGCGGTCTACGACTTCAAGGACAACGACGTGCCGGGGTCCTACGAGCGTGACCGCGACTACTGGCGCGACGTCGGGACGATGCAGTCCTACTTCGACGCCCACATGGACCTCGTGGCGCCGCTGCCGGAGTTCAACCTCTATAACTCGGCCTGGCCGATCTTCACCAGCTACGGCGCCCTGCCTCCGGCGAAGCTGGTCGAGGGCGAACTCGGCAAGCCGACGACGACCCACAACGCGATCCTCTCACCCGGTGTGGTGATCACCGGCGGTAACGTGAGCAAGTCGGTGCTCTCCCCGTCGTGCCGTGTCGGGTCGGGGGCGGAGGTCTCGGACTCCGTGCTGCTCAACGGCGTCGAGATCGGCGCAGGAGCCGTCGTCCGCAACGCGATCATCGACAAGAACGTCGTGGTGCCTGCGGGCGCCGAGATCGGCGTCGACCCGAAGGCCGACGAGGCGCGTGGCTTCATCGTGCAGGACGGCCTCACCGTGCTCTCCAAAGGCCAGGAGGTGCCAGCCCCGTGAGCGACTCCCGCGCGGAACGGCGGGCGAGCCGAATCGCGGTGTCGTGTCCCGGCTGGTCATGACGATCGCTGAACCGTCTGCTTGAGGGACGGCGATAGCTTCTCTGTTCGGTCTCGGCCGGATTCTGCAATACAAGCGCCGCAACAAGGATCGTGTTCAGAGACAGTCGGATCTGTCCAGGCTCGTGGGGTGCATCGAGCGCCTCGAGACCCACGATCCAGCTCTGCGACTCGATGAACATCCCGAACTGGGTTCGGCGCCGGATCATGGCGCTGGCTGCGACTCGATCGGTCGATATGAACAGGTGTGAAGATCCCTTGGACGGATTGGTGTGCGCCTACATCGCGCTCTACGCGTCGCGCCGACCCTGGGACACCACGACCCATGGGGATTTCAACAACGGTTAAATCGTGACGTCGGCGCGGCCTGCGGGCCTGGAGCCGACGCCGCCCCGGTGCTGCCCGATGCAAAGTCCGCGGTTTCCTCCAACGAGTCGCAGCAATCGCGTAATCGCCCAGCGCGAACCGGATCGCTTTGTCGAACAACGACTTTCCATTCGATCCAGTTCCGGTCAAGATCGGTAGTGTGTGTGGACGCTAGTTCCCGTGACCGTCCTCGCCGTGCTACTGCACTAGTGGTCACCGGCGCGCTGTCGGCACGCCTCGGCGGGGGGCGGTAGGAAAAGCGTTGGCTCGCAACGTTATCGGCGTCAACGCGTCAAGGCGTGTCAGCCCATGGAAGCGAGTCAGCCGGCGGTGACGGCCTCGTCGTCCAACCGGATGAACTGACGGTCCCGGTACAACTCGACGCACGATGCGCGTCGGACCTTCCCGCTGGTCGTGACCGGAATCGCACCGCGCTCCACCAGAACCAGATCCGCGGCGTTGAGTCCGTGCTCCTGCGAAATGGCGGACGTGATTTGCTGCTTGACGGTGCGGAGTTGGTCCATCGCCACGTCCGCGGGTTGGGCGCGGGTCCTGACCTCGACGATCGCTACCAGCTTTTCGGTGCGATCCTGCTCCACCGCGATCGCCGCGACCCGGCCACCGGTGATCTCTGCGATGGTGGCTTCGATGTCATCGGGATAGTGGTTGCGCCCCCGGACGATCAGCAGATCCTTGATGCGGCCGACGATGAAGAGCTCTCCCTCGGACATGAACCCGAGGTCGCCGGTCCTCAACCAGGGCCCTTCTGGAGTGCCCGCCGCGGGCGAGACGATGTCCGCCTGGAACGTGTACTCGGTCTGCTCGGGTTTCCGCCAGTACCCGAGGCAGTTGTTGTCGCCGTGAAGCCAGATCTCACCGACTGCTCCCTCTGGAGCCTGCGACTTCGTCTCGGGATCGACGATCCGAAGGACCGGTGACTCCAGGTTGCCGTAGCTGACCAGCGCTGTGCCGGTTCCGTTCTCGCACCGCTTCGCGTGGCCGGCGGACAAGTTCTCGGGGTCGAAGCTGACGAGGTGCGGCCCGTCGCCGGGCTCGCGGCCTGCGACGAAGAGCGTCGCTTCGGCGAGTCCGTACACCGGCCTCAACGCCCGCTCGCGCAGGTTGAAACGGGCAAACCGCTGCGCAAAGCGTTTCAGGGTCGCCACGTGGACCCGTTCGCTGCCGCTGAGCACGTTGAGCACGTCGCCGAGGTCCAGGCCCGCCATGTCATCGTCGGACGTTCGTGCCGCCGCCAACTCGAACGCGAAGTTCGGCGCCGCCGTCAGCGCGCGAGGACTGCTGGCCAGCAATTGCATCCACCGCGCCGGTCGGGCCAGGAACGAAGGCGGACTGGTGAACAGTGAATGCCATCCACCGAGGATGGGTCCGCACACGCCCAGGATGAGGCCCATGTCGTGATAGAACGGCAGCCACGACACGGCAGTGGTGCCAGGCGGGGAGACCTTGCCGTAGTCCGGGAACAGCCCGGCCGTTATCTGCTCGAAGTTGCTCGTCAGGTTCTTGTTCGACACCATCACGCCGGCCGGCGAGCGCGTCGATCCCGAGGTGTATTGCAGGTAAGCCGTTTCCGGCGGCGTCTCATGGTTGGCGGTGGAGCGTCGCCGAGTGTCCAGATCGAGCGAATCGACCGCGAGGACCGTCGGTGCGGAATGATCGCCCTGCGCTACGGCGTACGGGGCCACCTGGCCTTCGAGCGACGACGCGGTGAGGATGACCGAGGGCGACGCGTCGCGTACTACCGCAGTGACACGTTGGTCGTGGATGCCAGCCATCGGCACCGAGAGCGGCACCGCGATCACACCCGCATGCATCGATCCGAGGAGTGCCACCACGTAGTCGAGTCCCTGTGGCGCCAGAACGACGGCCCGGTCGCCGCTCCTCGACCCACGCAATCGGAGCTCGTCTGCCAGGCTCGCCACCCGCCGGTATAGCTGGGCCCACGTCAGGGTGTGGGCAACACCGTCCCAGTCCTGCTCGTAGTCGATGAAGGTGAAGGCGATGTCGTCGGGCTGCAGGCTCGCGCGCTCGCGCAGCATGCCAGTAATGGGAGCGCCCGTCATCGGCTGCCTTTCTGGTCGATCACTCCGGTACGTCGAACTCGTGCGGCGTGCGCGGTCCAACTCCTGCAACGCGCGCGGCAGGTCGTGTTCGCCGAGCTGGTACGCAATGAGCCGATGCCCTTCTTGCCATCGAGCGGCCAGCTACTCAGAAGGGGTAGCCGATGGAGCTCAATTCACTGCACCATGCCCGTTAGCTGAGACCCTTGAAGGGTGTGGCCGTGCCAGGCCGCCCACTCTATGGATTGGGTCCCTCAACAGCCTTGTAGTGACGGATGAGGCGATGTGGTGGTTGCCGCTGACGGACTCGTCCCGTGGTCGCGCGGAAGTCGTATCCGTCCTGGCCCACGCGTTCCCATTGGAAGTCCACGGGCGCACCTTCGAAGGCCTCCAGGAATTTGCCGGAGACTCTGACGACGTCACCCGCGCCGGGTTCGGGTTCGCCGTTGCAGCAAAGGTGGCTGAAGTCGGCCCAGCAGCCGGCGGGGGTGTCGAGTGAATCGATCACTCGCCAACCCGCCTCGCAATGCCAAAGCCGCACGGTGCCCACTGCGCTCATTTCGACGACCGTACCGCTCGAAGCTGCGACGCACGATCTCATCGCCAGCACGTCGTCGGGTGTGCCGCTCGCGCACAGGAGAGTACAGCCAAAGCGCTTGTGCGACAGCAGCAAGAGTCGAAGGGCTGGTCGCGAACCTCTTCGATGACCATCCGGCGCTGTGATGGATTGTCGCCTGTTCGGCTCCAATGACCGGTGCGCAAGACGGGCAACGCCACCGGGCGCGGATCGCGCCGAACGCGTGCCCAGGCCACTCGACAAGCAGCGAGCTTTGGTGCTGATGAGAGCTCTTGCAGTGCCGGGTCAGACAGTCACGGCAATTGCGTCGCTTCCGAACGATTATTCCTGGCCACCAGCGCCAGCTGATCGAACGTGGTCCGCCGCGGGTCGCCCACTGCGGTCCCGACGCTGACGGTTGTGGGCCACTTGCCGAGGTTGATGCCGCTCGTTCGTACCGTCTCCTGGATCCGTCGGGCGAGGTCGTCCGCGTCCGGCCTGCCCCCGATGCCCAAGACGAGGAACTCGTCACCTTCCCAGCGCGAGACGAGGTCGCCCAGGCGTACCGTCACCCGGATGGCTTTCGCGACCGCCCGGAGGAGGTCATCGCCGTAGTGGACGCCGTATTGGGCATTGGCCGTCGCCAGACCTTCAACACAGAAGTGCATCAGGCAGACCTCCTCGCCGGTTCGCTCGGCCGAACCGGCCACTGTCGGCACGACGGTGAGTAGCCCGCGCTTCGTCAGCATCCCGGTCAGCACGTCGGTTGTGGCGAGGGCCTCCGAACGGGCCTTCTCGTCGCTCAGCGCAGTGATCGCGGTGAGGCGCAGCCGCAGCAGCGTCGCGCTGGTCAGGAGTGCGGCGATGCCCGCGATGACCCACCCGATGTCGTCGTTGTCGTCGATGAGCTGGCTCGCCGTGATCAATGCGGCGAGCATGAGTGCCCCGCCGGCCATGCTCGGCCGCCAGGACAGGGTGATCGGGGCGAACGCCGTCATGACGATGAACGCGTACGTGATCGGGAACTGTTCATGGGTGTAGACCACCTCGCCAGTCACGAGGCAGACGAGTAGCACACACGCGAGAGCCCAGGTCCACATCACCGTCACGGCCCGGAAGTGGCGCCGGCCCAGAACCTGGGCGCACACCAGGAACAGCGCACCGACGGACAGCTCGACCACGTGGAGCGGAAGCCGATCCGATCTCAACACGACCAGGGCGGCAAGATCAGCGAGAATGATGACCGCGCCTACGAGACCGAAAGCGTGGGGGATGTCGCGGCGGGCGATGCCGCGGCGCATGTTCTCGTAGAGGTCCGGGCTGTCCGGACGCTCGGGCCTGGGGATGTCGTCCACCGCGGTGTTCTTGTCTGGATCCATGCCGAGCCTGCGCATCCATCTGCGCACACGGCTGGGATGGACCTGCCGGGGCATGGGCACGAGCTTGGAGAGGGTGAGTCCCACGTAGATGATCGTGTTGAAGGCCACCACCGCAAGCAAGAGGAGGAACCAGTTCGAGGTGAGGACGCTCTCAGGCAGGACGATGCCGGCGGGGAGGTCGGTCATCATCCGAGCGGAGCGGTCGGGTGCAGGACATGCCCCCATGTCGCGCGGCGGGCCATAGTGATGTCGAAGAGGCACTTGCAGAACACGATCTGCAGGAAGACGTCGTATGCGAGCTCGGGGAACAGGAGCGCAGCGAGACCTCTGGCCTTCCAGCCGCCGCTCCACGCGGTGATGACCCGCTCGATGAGGAAGACCAGCCCGATGATGAGCCAGAACGGGAACCAGATCCAGGTGTCTACGGCCAGGAACGTGATGAACAGCAGCACCAGCGCAAGGTTGAGTGCGAATGCCCCATAGCCGATGCCCACCTGCTGGCCCCAGTAGCGGATGGTCGCCCGGGTGATGCCGTAGGCGCTGAGGTTCTCCAGGGCGCCGCGCTGCCAGCGCTTGCGCTGGATCCACAGGTCCTTCCACGTCGGCATGATCTCTGTCGTCACTCTGCACTCGATGGGCGAAGTCACGGTCGCGCCCAGCGACTTGAGGGCGAAGGTGATCTCGTTGTCCTCGGTTAGTGCCGAAGTGTCATAGACCTTGCCGGTCTCGCCGGGGACGAAGACGCTGCGGGCGGCAGCGACATCGAGCAGTGCATCGGCGCGGAACATCGTGGCGGTGCCGGTGAGGACGAACACGCGGCCGCGGCGCGCGCGGATTTGGAGCGAGTAGCGCGCGTACTCGTTGCGCTGCAACTGCCCGACGAGACCGTTCCCGTCCTCACCGAAGAAGACACCGCCCACGGCGGTCAGCTCTGGGTCTGCCTCGAGACGCGCCGCCCCGACCTCGATGAACCGCGGGGCGAGGCTGGTATCGGCGTCCATGACGAGGATGACGTCGCTGGCGTCGGACTCCGGCAGTATCCGCGCGAGCGCCTGATTGAGCGCGCCGCCCTTCTTGTGCGCGTTGTCAATGGTCTCGAAGACTTCGAAGCCCATCTCCCGCGCGATTTCGACCGTGCGATCTGTGCAGTTGTCCGCGGCGACGATGACGCGGTCTGGTGGTCGTATCTGGGCGAGAAGCGCGCTCAACGTCACAGGGAGGGAGAACTCCTCGTTGTGCGCGGGCATCAGAGCCGTGACGCGGACCTTTCCGTCGGTGGCTGCCCGGCCGATATCGGCCCGGTAAGAGGTGAGCAGGCGGCGTCGCGGGCTGATCGACATGAGGGCCGCGATCGCCTCGAAGGCGATCGCGGTCGCCGCGATGATGATGATGCCGAATACCGCCATGAGGATGAGCTTCGTCGGAGGGAATTCCGTCGAGACGAAGGTCGTGTACGGCCCGGTGGTGACCTGTCTGAGGGGCTTGGGACGCTGCGATCCGGCGAAGATGTACCCGACGGTGGTCGCGAAAGCTCCAATAGTCACCACCACGGCGACGACCACGGCGACTACGAGACGGCCGGACATGACGCCGGGATCCGGGGCGCGGACCGGCACCGAGGGCACTTCGACGAAGTGATGAGCGTTGCCCGGTAGCGATATCCGTTCCGGGTCCGAAGGAATATCAGGTGTCTGCGCGGGAGGCCCCGTCGCCGGCGGCGGAAGTCGATGCCCTGCCGGCTGACGAGAATCCGGCGCGGAGCTCATGTGGTCCCGTCCGTACGGCCGCTGGAGCGCTCCCCGGCTACCTGGATCTGCCATCCATTGCCCCGGCATTTGGGTTCGAGCGAATGAGCAGTCACAACGGCCATTCTCATGTGCAAAGAGCGGGACAGCTCCTCGGTCCGATTTTTCCAAGTCATGACTGCGCCCGCAGGCACGGCTGACCCCTTCAATGCATGAAGTTCCGAGTGGATCGATGTCGATCGCCCCCTATGGGGCGATTGACGCCTTGGAAGTGTATTACGGCCAACAAAGACTGCTGCCCTTATACGCCATATTCGCGCATCGATAGAATGGTTTCGATTCCGAGGTAAATCGGCTTCGCTCGATCCTTCAGCGACTTGCGGAACGTCGTGAATTCGAAGGGGACATTGCCCTCGTCGAAGGTGACACTGATGCGCCCGTTCGAACTGACGTCTTTGGCAGCGATGGCTCGGTGATGGTGACCGTGTCATGCAGTTGGCAGTACCACCGCGCCGAGGGACGACCGGACATTCTTCGTCTCCGCCGCAATGCCGCCCGCAAGCGTGAACGGCTGCGGCAGGTAGCCGTCGCCGGAGCCGTGATGCTCGATCGGTCCAATTTGATCGACACCAATCTCGTCGGCGAAGGCTTATTCCGTTCGCGCCGTGTTAGCAGGGCGGCGAGTTCGTCACGGCTGGTCGCCCCGGTCTTCAACGTGGCCCAATAGATGTGGCTCTCGACGGTGCGACGACTCCGACGATTCTTGAACGATTCGAACAGTGTTTCCGCTGGCAAATCTGGAGCCGATGACGCGAAACGAATTCGCGTAATCAGCTCCGGACTTCGGCGCGATGTCGGTACCAAGACTTCTTCATCGAAGCGGCAGCTGTACCCGAATGTGGGTCCCGACGGCTACGTCAATGAACGTGAAGTCTCCGCCGGCGGCTTCGACTCGGGTTTGATGCGAGGCCAGGCCGATATGTCCCTCACCGAGGCGGCGCGCGGCGGTTTCGCGTCGTATCCCTATGCCGTTGTCGGCCACATCGAGCTGATACCCCTTCGCAGTGAGCGCGAGCCGTACCGATGCGTCAGTGGCCTGCGAATGCCGAACGACGTTGGACAGCAACTCGCGAGCCACTCCGAACAAGATGGGGTCGACGGTGCTGCTTCGGGTTGGGTAATCGATGTCGGTGACGATCGCGATGCCTGAGCGGTCCGCGATGAAGGAGGCCAGTTGTTCGACCGCGGCCCCCAAGCCGACCTTGTCGAGAACTGCCGGGTGCAGCTCGAAAGTCGCCTCACGAAGCTGCCCCGCGGCGTCTTGTAGGCCAGCCAACGCACGGTCCAGCGCCTCGCTTGGAGTTGTCGTGGCCAACTCGCGCAGCTCCCGGCGCGCGGCCAGCACGTCTTGTAGTGGTCCATCGTGAAGTGACTCAGAAACCCTGCGCTGCAACACTTCCGAGGCGGTCATGGTTTCGGCAAGCAGATCCTCCCGCAATGCCGTAAGGCCCGCGATAGCGTTGGCATGGCGCTGCTCTAGGTAGACGACCAACAAGGAACAGCAACAAAGGAATCCGTACATTCCGATCACGAACAGCGTTGGGGGCCATCCCAGCTGGTGAGTCATCGCGCGGTCCTGAAGCACGACGAACGCGAACGCCGCAACACTGAAGCCGAGCACGACAGTGGCTCGTCGCAGTGAGACATCGAGACCCACCATGATCGGCAACAGTGCGACGACCACCAACGGTATGTACTCAGCCGTCGATAGCATCTGAAATCCGATGAGCGCTGCGACGTCGATGATCGTGAAGAGGAATGATTGGCGCTGGCTCGTACCCAGTAGTGGGCTGACAGCAGGGGAGAATGCCAAGATCAGGGCGGATGCCGCCGCAACGACGTACAGCACGAGCACAACCTCTTGCCCTGGCCATTCGGCGTGCGTGGTGCCGACGAGCATCGCGCCGAGCATGAGCGCCACGACACCGATCCGCAACACCGATCCGATTCTGAACGAGCGCAATTGGTGTAGTTGGCGCACTCGGTCGAGATCGACGCCGCTCGTCACCACGCATCCATCCTAGTGGGCCTCGCCTGAGGCACGGACTTGGATTCGCCCGAGATGCCTTGTGTGCCCACCAGACCCCGTGATTGGGAGGCGCATTCGCGTGGCATCAGGGGAGTTCTCCATCTGGTGCGGCCGCGTGGCGTGCACCGCGAAGATGGTTCGTGGGACTTGCCGCGACTGTGACTGCGGGGCAATCATATTCAACGGCTGTTATAACGTTCAGGCCTTCCGTCTTGGCCGCGACAGGTATGTCGACACGGAGTTGGTCGGCCGCGCTCATGCAGCGAGGCTCTCCCCACACGCGCGGGGAGAGCCTCGATGTTCTTGCCCAGATGTGGTCGAGCGACTAGCGAATCGGCCGACGGGTCACTGCCGACGTCCGCTGGGGTTGCCCGCCTGGGTCGCCGGACGAGCCGGAGGAGCGACGCGCGCCACCTTCGTTGCCGGACGGGCTGCGGGGGCGGGGCCGCGCGCCACCTCGCTTGCGCGACGAACGGCGGGAGCAGCGACAGGCGCCACCTTCGTCGCCGGGCGAACCGCGGGAGCGCCGAGTGTCTTTGCCGGATTGGTCAGGGCGGGGGCGGTTGGCGCAAACACAACCGGCGCGGTGGGGGCAGCGTTGGCGGTGCCGCTCAGGCCGAGCGCGGCGGCGCCGATGATTCCGGCGCCGATGACGGTCAGAGCGGCGAATCGGGCGAACCGGCTTGAGACGGTGCTGATCATTGTGATTTCTCCTGTGTGAGATGGAATTACGAGATTCGCCGGATGTTCCGGCGACACAACAACTGTCTCGCCGCAAACCCGCTGTGTCTGTCGGGTGAGTGGCCATGCCCCTGGGGCCAAGCCCGAACTCGGCGCCCAACAAGCAAGAACTCGACGCGGAAGATGGGGTACTCCCGGGTGATCGATGCGAGATCGGCGGCGGGCTAGCGCTGAGTGATTCCCGCAGGCGGACCTGGGCGTTTTGCTCTTCCGTCGGCCCCGCGTCCGGGTGCTGACGTAGCTATGCCTCAATGGCCGACTCGCCGCGCTGGTGGGTACGGACGCAGCTCGTGCCCATACTGAGCAGATGCGATGAGTACGGGTCGGCATTCAGGCGGAGACTTCGGCTGGCGTGCCGGCCCGCCAAAGCGGGTACACCTCGCACGGGCTGTCGAGCTGATGGCCTGACTGCCATCGGATCGACCCGTACGAGAGGACGGCCAAACCAATGAGGACCCTGATCCTTGTGATCTCGTCACTCGTGGCTTTCGTAGCCTTCTGACCGCATGCGGCGGCAATGACCAATCATCGTCATCGGCCCCGGCGATAACGTCGATGTCGGCGCCGACAGCGACGCCCGCCCCGCCGCGCGCAGACATCGTCATCTCCAAATTCGCATTCAGCGTGCCCGCGCCGGTGCGTCCCGGCCAACAAGTGACCGTCGTCAACGATGACGAGAACGCGCAAAGCTTGGTCGCAGACACGAACAACGCGTTCGACGTTCGGGTATCCGGTAGCGGAGGCATCTCGACCTTCACGGCCCCCACGACACCCGGAGCGTATCGATTCCACTGCAAGTACCACGACGGCATGCGCGGCACCCTCACCGTCCAGTGGGCCAGACCAATGCGCCGCACGATGGCTTGCGCGGTCTGATCGACTTGCGTGGTTTGCGTTCAGACCGCCACCACTTACGTCAACGTGTTTCCCGTCGCCGTGCGCAATTGTCTGCCAGCATCTTCCGTGTCAGCGACTCTGGTGACGACGTCGTGCGATAACCCTCGTTGCCGATCGTTCGTCTCGACAGGAGGAGCTCGGCAATGGCTGACCGATTGAGCGGGAAGGTCGCGATCGTGACCGGCGCCTCGAGCGCCGCGCCCGGCTGGGGCAACGGCAAGGCAACGGCCGTGAGATTCGCCCGCGAAGGAGCCAGAGTCCTGTGCGTCGACCGAAGCGGTGGATCCCGTGACACGGCGGAGTTCATCGTCGGCGAGGGTGGCGAGGCGCAGGCCTTCCAGGCCGACGTGACCGTGGCCGATCAGGTCCGCGACATGGTCGAACGCTGCGTATCGACGTGGGGTCGGATCGACGTCCTGCACAACAACGTTGGGGTCGACCATGTCGGTGGGCCCGTGGAGACCAGCGAGCAGAGCTGGGACGAGGTCCTCCGAACCAATCTGACCTCGCAGTTCCTCACCTGCAAGTACACGCTGCCAATCATGGAACGTCAGGGCGCGGGCGTGATCATCAACATGAGTTCGATCGCCGGCATCCGGTGGGTGGGTGCCCCGTCGATCTCCTACGCGTCGAGCAAGGCGGCGATAATCCAGTTCACCCAGACGGTGGCGCTTGAATACGCCCCGAAGGGCATCAGGGCCAACACCATCGTGTTGGGCGTGGTGCGTACACCGACCCTCGAGAGGTGGGTCGACACCGTCTCCGATGATCCGCAGCAGGTGTGGCGACACCTGGACGAAAGCACACCCCGGGGCCGCATCGGGGATGCCTGGGACACCGCCGGTGCGGCTGTGTTCCTCGCTTCCGACGAATCCGCCTACATCACCGGTACGACCCTCGTGGTCGACGGCGGTTTGAGCGCGACGATGCGTGTCTGACTGTTTACCCCCATTTTCGGGGCGGGCAGCGGGAAGTGCTCGGCGGACGCCAAGGCGTTTCAACTGTTTTTCGTGGAGCCGATGACGGGAATCGAACCCGCGTATTCAGCTTGGGAAATCGATCCTGGACTATTTCCGGTCCCCACCAGTAAGCGGAAGGTCATCAATAGTCGGGGGTGCGGCGCAGTTCAGCGGCACTATTTGATTGACAAGCGATGACCTTTGCTGCCTATCGGTCTAGCTCGAGAACCCCCAGCTCACGGCCAAACGACGGTCGAGCGCAGCAAATGCCGCGAGTCGAACCGATTCTCGATCTACCGGGCAAGGCGTACGAGTAATTGAGTCGCGCGAGCGTTCGTCCGGCAGCGCAGAGACGGATGCACGCCATCTATGCGCAGCGACCGAAGCACTATGTCACCGTGTCTATGTGATGGATGACCGCAAGGACGTGGGGCTGGCTGAACTCGCAGCCTTGCTCCGCGAACGAAACGCACTCGATGCACGCTTGGGACGATTGCTGAATCGACCCGTAAACACCGGGCATATCGGAGAGTGGATCGCTGCTCGGATCTTCGGCATCGAGCTAGAGAACGCAGCGAACGCGGCGGGTTACGACGGCCGCTTCATGACCGGCGACGCCCTCAACGGTCGCTCTGTCAACGTGAAGGCATACACGAAGCATGAGGCGATCCTCGACATCAATCTGAGCGCTCCGCTGGATTACTACCTGGTCTTCACCGGCCGAAAAGCGGCTGGGGGATCCTCTCGGGGCACCCTTCGGCCGTTCTTGGAAGGACTGAACGGAACGATGACCATGGCGAGCGTCATGATGATGCTGATGCAACCACCCGAGTTCGATACCGTCTACGTCAACGTCTCGTGCCCGCCGAGCAACAATTGAGGCGCACCCGCGGGGTTGAAGACGGACGAACTGCCTCCGAGCAGACACTCACCGGTGTCGGCCCGCCCCCGCCCTGACAGTCGGCCCGTCGCGTGAGCGTCGCGATGTTCGAGGACCCGGCGTGTTGTGTTGCGGCCGCGGTGCGGGGGCACCCGTTGATGGTTGTTGTTAACCCGAGCCGGCGGTTGCGGCGAACGCCTCGAGCAGTCGGGCGCGGAAGGCGGCATGGAGCTGCTCGTGAGCGAGGGCGCCCACGGTGGCGACGGTGACCCGCAATTCTTCGAGATAGGCGGCGCAGCCGTCGCATCGCTGCAGATGCTGCTCGAATCGCTCCCGTGCAGCGGTGTCCTGCGCTGCGTCAAGGTAGGCGGTGACGAGCTCGACCAGTTCCTGGCACTGCGCTAACGCCGGGGTCGCGTCACAGCGTTCGAACAATTGGGTACGCACGACTCTCGTCGCTGCTGCTGCAGACTGATTGCGGTCCAGCGGACCAGCCACCGTAGTCCCCGCACAGGCGCGGCGACTACGCCGGAGATGGCGACAGAAGCTGGACAACCTCGCGCAGCGGCTCAGGAGAGGTCGCGATTTCGCCGATGAAGGGGTGCGACAGTTCCACGACGAGAAACAGTTCGGCGGCTACAAGCACACTGAGGGTCGCGACATCGTGGAGTGCATCGCGGGTCCCTCGACGCCGTAGAGGATCGCGCAGCCAAGGAGCAGCCCGCAGGTCACGAGTCAGCATGGACGGCTGTCCCTTGTGGCCCTTCTCGGCCTCGTCGATCGGGGCGGCGGCGACGCCGCGGCCGCGTCGCAACGACGACAGAAAGGACGCGCAGATGGAACCCACCACCGACCGCGACCAGGAGACCGGCGCCGCCGCGACGGCGGGCGAGCAGCTCGAGCTGTTCACCGCCGCGGAGCTGGGAAAGCTCTGACCGGCACGGCGGGGGAGGACGTGACAAGCGCTCTCCGCGCCGGCGCCAGCCGCGCGTAACCCGTTACCCGGGTGTTCGCTGGCCAAACTGCGCGGTACGAGGACCGGGACGTCAGAGCACGTCGACGTCGACGACCAACGGGCGGTGATCGGAGAGCAGCGCAGGTGGTGCCATGCAGTTGCGACCATGCAGCCCGGGATGGTCGGTGAGGATATGGTCGAGTTGACGTTGCGGAACTTTAGCGGGAAACGTTGTGGCGCTTGCCAATGCGCGCATCCGTGACCACCTCGCCGCCGGACCGGGGGGGAGATTGAGATCGCCGAGCAGCACACGCGGTCCCGGGAGTCCGCGCATGTCGTTGACCAGCCGGCGCAATTGCCGACGATTCCACCCGGGCACGAAGGACAGATGGGTATTCGCGACCGACAGCGGCCCCAGCGGGGTGTCCAGTTGGGCGATAATCGCGGCTCTGGGCTCCTCGTCGACGACGCTGACGCGGTTGGGTTCGGGCAGATACATCGGGAAGCGCGTGGGGATTCGCGGCAGCCGGACGACCTGCCAACTCGTTGCCGGGAAGCGCGACAGCAACGCGATTCCGTACGCTGCCGTGCCCGGCAACTCCTCACCGGTGGCCGCGATCCAGGTGGCGCCGGGCGTCCCGGAGATCGCCGCAACGAAGCGATGTGTGACTGCCCCCATCGCTTCAGCCGCCACGGCGGTCAGGTCGGCGCGACCCGACCGATCCTGGTCGAGGTCGACCTCCTGCAGCGCGAGCACATCGGGATCGAGCCTGCGCACGCACGCGCGCAACCGGTCGAGATCCACACTTCCGTCTTCCACGGTCCTGCCGTGCAGGATGTTGAACGTCGCAATACGCACGGGTATCAGTTACCCACCGAAGACTCCCCCAATAGCAAAGCAGCGCCGTAATGCTTCCCCGTGTGAGCAACTGCGCAGCGCCTTGAAGACCTCAACATCGGCGCACCTCCCGTGTACTCACGTCCTGGGTGGATCAGGATGCCCGACCTGATGCGGACCGAAACGCGCATGCTTTTCCACGATACCGCGGGTGCTAATCCCGCGGCAGGAGAGGGGCACCGTGCGTACCGAGTTTCACCGGCAACTGCACGCGCTCAACGCCGACCTCGCGCGCATGTGTGAATCGGCGGGCGACGCCATCCGGTGCGCCACGCTCGCTCTACTGACAGTCGACCTCGACGCGGCGAAGGGGGTGCTGACTGAGCTGGAGATCCTGGCCCGCCTGCGCCTCGAGGTTGACGGTTGACCGTACGGCGCTCGCGGTGCTGGCGCGGCATGCGCCGGTGGCCAGTTACCTACGTATGTCATGGGCGCCGACCACATCAGCTCTGATGCAGATGGAGGGGCGGACTCGCCGCTCATGGCGGCCCGCATCGTTCGTCGACGCTATCCAGCCGCCGTCCTTCCCCACGAAGTGGTTGGCTAGTTCTCCGAAATGGGCAGTCTCGCCATCGATTTGGCCGAGGAAGCGGCCGTGGTGATCCTCGAGGGAGACCCGGTGCAGGGCAAGCAGGATCCGCGATGACGACGAGGCGATGAACGACATTCACCACGGCGATGTCGCCGCGGTGGACTCACGGTGATAGACCACCGCCTGGCAGCGCCCATTGAGCGGAGTGCGACGAGAGCCGAGATGTCCTGCGACACAGCAAGAAAACAGCACCGCCCGAGACATCGATCATCGGGCCGTCGGGATCCTCCGACATCGGCCGCCCGGCGATCCAATCGTCTACCGGCGCCGGATCGATTCGATCCTCCCCGAGGTCGGAGTCGACCACCACCGCTGCCACGGCCGCATGCCGCTTCGTCGGGTCGGTCACCACCTTTCGGTCGTGGCTCGCCGATATTCGCCCTGATCCGCTCACACAGCACCTCGCCGTAGCTGATCGTCACGCGGTGATCCCGACCGCATTGTCGAGGTGCTGCAACAGGTCGTGGGCCGCGAGTTCGACGGCCTTGTGCCGCCACTGCGACGCCCGGTACACACACGCGATCAGCGCGGTGCGGTGGATCCGTCGAAAGTCGCCGTAGACAAAGGCATACCGCGCCTTGGTGGCGTCACTGGCGCCCACGGTCAGACCCAGGTACCACTGCGCGTAGTCGTCCCAGTCATGGGATTCGAGATAGGTGTTTTCTGCGTCCGCTCCCGGCTGCACCTCGCCCCAGTCGCTGTCGAGGACGTACTGCTTCGAGTCGATCAGCCCGTGTGCGCGTGCCACGGCGGCTTCATTTACGTCGTACTTGGCCATCGCCCCATTATCCAAGCCCACGACATCCGCGCGGTGGGTTCGATCGCATGGAAGCGGGTATCGCCGATCGAGACGACGAAAGACATCTCACGAAGTTAAGAGTCAAGCCGCGAGCATGGCGTGCCCGGTAGCGCGACGCGGCCAGCGGGTTGATCGGATAGAACGCCCGTCCGGTTGCGCGCAGCGCCGCCACCCACAGGCCGCGATCAGTTTCGATCGCGACTGGGATCGGAGTCCGGGGTGTCGCCAGCTTCGGCCAGCAGGGTCAACATCTGCGCGAAGCCGGCCGCATCGTTGTCGACCCGTCACCGCGTCACCACACGCCCGTCGTCGTCGATGACGGCGATGTCGTGTTCTGTGGCCCAATCTATTCCGCAGTACAGAGGCAAGGTGTCATCACTCCTTCGATCGTTCGGTCGAGCACGAACCTCGGCGGGGTCACGCGGCTGCCCTAATCGCGGACTCGAAGGTCCGTCATCTCACTAGCCGTCCGTGACTCCATCACGCCGCAGGACCTCGTTGCGTCGAAGAGCTCGAAGCCCGGGAACATCCCTCGGGAGGTCGACCCTGCGGCGGGCTCGGGCAACGGCATCCCACCACCACACCACGCGATCTGCCGCCAGGCGCGCCGTTCTTTCGTAAGACGTCGAACGCGGGGACACCTCGGGCATCACCGGGCGGCAGACCCGTCAGGAACAGAACCCGGTCAATACGACGGGTAACCCATCCCTACTAAACGATTAGGTTGTCACGACATGCCGCACGAGTTGCAGGGCCGCGCCTTTGCACTCGCAGCGCGGGTGCGCGATCAGTCGCTGACGTGGTCGGGGTCGGTCAGTTCAGGGGCGTTCTCCCGAGTCGCAATTCCGCCTTCGCGGCCATGGTCGGCGGGTCCGGGCCGGCCGCCCTTCGGTTCTTCGGTCTGCTTTCCATCCGACGTGGGTTCTCTGCTCATGGGTCGCTCCCCAATCCGCGGGTCTCTTACCCGATCTGGGAGCGCGTAACGCCACCGTATCGCTTGCCGGAGGCTCTGCGCCGGCTGTGAGCTCGGTGGCCCCTTGGTGAATCCTTCTAGCCACCGCTGAACGCTCTTGGCGAGCGATCTGGGCACGTGGTCGGGATCCATCAAGTCGTTCTCGGCGAGGAGGCTGGCTTCGTCGGCAACGGTGTCCTGGGTGAAACGCCGCAGAGTCCGTCCGTCGCCGCGAAGCGCTTCTACGGCGCGAAGGAACGACCCGTGCTGCTCAACGGCACTTCCGAAGTCATCTGGTGCGACACCGAGATGTTCGCACACCAGCTGATTCCGTACCGACGTGATCATCTCGCGAATGTCTGCGTGCTCCGAGGAGTCCGGCTCGGCTTCGACAGCCACATCGCACTCGCTGTCGAATCCCATCGACCGGTTGTTGAGGTTCGACGAGCCGATCCGCAGAAGCCGGTCGTCGATCACCATGACCTTGGAGTGGACGTAGATCGGTGAGTCGGCGTCGGTGACCGGCCAATAGACGGCAAACCGCTGGTGGCTGTCCGCGGCCCAAAGCACCTGCAGGACCCGGTATCTCGCGCTGTCCATGGACTGTTCTTCAAGACGGCTCTCGGAGTTGCGCGGCATGACGATGACGATCTCCGGGCCGTCGGACTCCTGGAGTCGTTCGGCCAGCGCATCGGCGAGCCTGCGTGAGGCCAGGTACTGGTTTTCGAGGTAGATGGTGCGGCGTGCCGCCGCGATCGCCGCCAGGTTGAGCGTTTCCACCTCGCGGACCTCGGTGCGGTCGCCCAGCTCCGGCAGGGTGCGCGCCACGGCGACGTCGACGTTGCGCAATGCCGGCTCCAGCCCGGAGGGCCAGATCGCCTGGCCGACGTCCAGTGGTGCCAGCGTCAGCCCGGTCGCGGAGTGCCACCTGTCCCGGGCCACCTCACTGAGTGCTTCGGCGGCAGCGGCGTCCATCACGGCGCCGACCTCGTGTCGCGGCCCGTAGGTGTCGCCAGCTGCGCGACGGAACCGACTGTAGTCCAAGTGTTCTGATGTGTCCCAGCGCTCGAGGGTGAGGTCGATGCCCCCGCAGAACGCCACTGCATCGTCGATTACCACGATCTTCTGGTGGTGCACGGCGCCAGTCGGGTGCGCCCCGTCCATGGCGAAATGGAGCCGCTCGCCGCCCAGCCAATTGAGGAGCGACACCGGTGTGTAATCACCCCAGATACCTTCGAAGGCCGGCAGAAGACGCAGGTTCGACCGCAACAGGTAAATCTCGAGGGTGGGCCTGAGCCGCACCAGGCGACGAAGGAAGGCGCCCAGCTGGTTGGGGCCGGGGAGTGTCTTACCGCCCTGTTCGAATGTCATCCGCATATTGAAATCCCAACCGATCAAAATGATGCGGTGTTGGGCGCGCAGCATCGCCGCTTTGCAGTGGCGGAAGTAGTCGGCGCCGTCGACGATGTAGGCGAACCGGTCAGCGCGCGCTGTTCGCCGGCAGGTGTCGCCCGGGATCAGCAATCGATCGCCGCCCATGTCAGGGCGTGAAGTGGACGCCATGGCTCCGTTCCGACATAGCGGTGTGTCTACCACATGTGCGAACCGCCGACCGCTGCCGATCCCGCAGGCCGACGCCGAGGAGACAAATATGTAGGTGACCGGTTCGCGGTGTGCTGTCGCCACTTGCTCATCGGGTGGCAAATCGGGCGACAGCCCGGCACGCGGTAAGCCCCACACCGTTGGAAGAATGGCCCAAACCGGGACGCATGGACCTGCGCGATTCGGGCACCGTGAGGCGCTGCGGTCCACCGCGGCTGAACGAACCGCGTCAGGCTGCAGGTTGCGTGGCCGAGGAAACGGCCCGAACCCGTCGGTGGCATCGACTTCAAGCAGGAGCCGGAATCCCACCTACCTGCACATCTGCGCGCCGCGGACCGGCTCGCTGTCGGCAGGTTCTGGTCCGGCGGGCGGCTCAGTTCAGGCGTGCTGGTCTGCAACCTGGTCTGGTTGAACGGACCAGTCGGCCGGTTCGTCGTCGGTGTCGGTGTCGGCGACCGCCTTGGTCTGGTGCACCTTGCCCGGTGTGTGGTGCTGCGGCGCGTAGATGGTGTAGACCTGCATGGGCTCGTCGCCGATGTTGGTGACGTTGTGCCAGGTGCCGGCCGGAACGATGACGCACCAGCCGTCGGTTACCTCTTGGTCGAAAGTCAGTTCGTCCTTGCCGGGTCCCATCTGGGCTCGACCACGGCCGCGGTCGAGCCGAATGAACTGGTCGGTCTCACCATGGTTCTCAAGTCCGATGTCGCCGTTGACCGGAATCGACATGAGGGTGACCTGCAGGTAGTTGCCGCTCCAGGCCACGGTGCGGAAGTTCGGGTTCTCCAGCGTCTGGGCCTCCAGGTTGAACGCCTGGGGACGGGGACCGATGTCTGCGATGCTCATCGTTTGACCGTAGCCTTGCCCGCTGAGCCGCGCCAACGCGCCCGCATATGCACGTTCGTCGCGAGTTCCGTTGAGGTGCGCGTGTTGCCTCTGACATCTTCTCACGCGACGGGGCTGCTCTCCGGTATCAGTTCCAGGTTGCCCCTGGCGGGGGTAATGTTGCGGCGCAGCGTCACTCCGCATCGATCACTACGATTCCGACGCTCGGCGGTGCTGGTGCTAGTCATGGATTGGACGCCGCAATCGGACTCAGACGACGTTGCGCCGGCATAGACAGCTGCGTTGCCGCAGCACTCTCGATCGGCGATAACCCAACCCCGGGCGTCGGCGGTTCGCGGCGTCACCCGGCCCTGGGCACCGCTGGTGGGCCTTGCTTGCCGGCGGAGGTTCCTGGAGGTGTTTCGCTCGTTTCGGAGTCTTCTCGCGGCGTGTCGCTGGCTTGCGAGTCCGGATCGATCTTGTCGGCGCGCGCAAACTCCTGGTTCACCTCGTCGCGGGCGGTGGCCACGTCGCTGCGACGTACTTGCGCCTGGTGTTGTAGGCCCTTCGCGTGGGCTGCCTCAGCCTCGGCCTCGGCTTGAGCGGCGCGGCCCTTGGCCGCGGTCTCGTCGGCGAGCGCTTCGCGTTGCCCCACCTTGTGGGATTGCGCGACGGCTTTGTCGCGGATGTCGCCGGCTTCGACCCGACGGTGTTCGGTGCGTTTCTTACGCGCGAGCCACGCGAGTGCGGCGATGAGCAGAATTGCTACGACCGCGACGACGACGATCAAAACGATAGTGCTGGTTGCCATGTCGGCTCCTTGGTTTGGTTGAGCATGGTCGATGGGTTCATCGGTGGCGGGGTGGCTGTGGTCACGGCCACTGCGTCGATTGCGGAGCAACGCGGTGCGTTGTCAGCTGGGTTGGGGGACGTTGCAGTTCGTCACTTTGGGGTTGACCCCGAAGTAGTTCAGGGGTCCGGCGATCACGGTCACCGCGATCGTTCCGGCGCTGGCACAGGTTTGTGAAGCGTGGGTGAAATACCCGCGCTGGCCGGCGCCGCCGACGACGAGCCATATGAGCACGAGTAGCCCGACGATACGCGTCATGTCTGTCTCCTTGGATAGTCGACTTCCGGGAGGCCCGAGGGGCGAGTGGTGAAGCGGGCGAGGGTATTCGCGTTGGGGCGCTTCATGTGCCGTCGAATCGGATCAGCCGCGTGGTTGCCGGTGGCCGGTCAGTAGTAGTGGCGGCGGCCACCGACCGCGTGTCCCATCGATCCCAATATCCACAGCACCGCCCCGATGACCAGGAGGATGATCCCGATGGTCCACAGGATCGGGATACCGAACACGAATCCGGCGATGAGAAGAATGATTCCGAGAATGATCATGGCGTTTCCCTACTTTGATATCGGGCTCTTCCGGCTTTTACGTGGGTCCGGCTTGGTTTGACGGGTGGTCAGCGGCAGGATCTGCGGCATGCGCGACATCGAGTTGTACCGCCATCTGTTGGGACTGGAGGCTCCGTGGGAGGTGGGGCGGGTCGAGTTGTCGG
>NZ_DASQEU010000086.1:0-8315 GCF_035633495.1 Mycobacterium sp.
AGAGCCCGGCGCTCTGCTCGACGATGTTGGCGAATACCCGCACCCCGACGCCCAAAGCCCGCTCGTCGAGGTCGAACGTCGGCTGGTGTAGGTCGAGCTGCGGACCGCGCCCCGGCCACACGCCGAGTCGCGCCATCGCGCCGGGGACGTCCTCGAGGTACCAGGAGAAGTCCTCGCCGCCACCGGACTGTCGCGTGTCGGTCAGGACGTCGGGACCGATGGCCTCGATCGCGTGGGTGAAGATCCGCGTCGACACTTCCTCGTTGACCACCGGAGGGACCCCGCGGCGGTAGTGCACGCTGTACTCGACCTGTAGAGGCGCGAGCAACGACGAAACGATCTCGCGGACAAGCTGTTCCATCACCACCCAGGCCTCGCGACTGGCGGTCCGGATGGTGCCTGCCACGCTGCCGGTCTGCGGGATCGCGTTGGCAGCGACGCCGGCGTTGACGGCACCCCACACCATGACGGTGTTGTTGCGCGGATCGACCCGCCGCGACAGCACACCGGGAACACCGGTGATCAGGGTGCCCAAGGCGTAGACCAGGTCACCGGTCAGATGTGGCCGCGACGTGTGCCCGCCAGGTGAGTACAAGGTGATCTCCACCTGGTCGGCCGCCGACGTGATCGGCCCCGGCCGGATGGCGACCCTGCCGACCTCCAGACGTGGATCGCAGTGCAGCGCGAAGATTCGCGACACCCCGTTGAGCGCACCGGCGGCGATCGCATCGATGGCCCCGCCGGGCATCAACTCCTCGGCGGGCTGGAAGAGCAGGCGCACGCCGACGGGCAATTCGGGAACCGATGCCAGAGCCAGGCCCGCCCCCAGCAGAACCGCCGTGTGCCCGTCATGACCGCAGGCGTGGGCGACGCCCGGCACCAGCGACGAGAAGGGCGAACCCGTCCGTTCGGCCATCGGTAGCGCGTCCATGTCGGCGCGCAGAGCCACCCGCGGCGCGTGCTCGGGTCCGAAGTCACACGTCAGGCCGGTGCCTCCCGGCAGAACCTTGGGGTTCAGGCCGGCGTCGGCCAGGTGCGACGCGACGAACTGCGTCGTCTCGAACTCCTGACGCCCCAGCTCGGGATGCTGGTGGATGTGCCGCCGCCACGCCACCAGCTCGTCGTAATGGGCAGCCAGCCACGCCTCGGTGGTCTCCGCGATGTTCATGCGCGATCGGCCTTGTGTCGCAGCACCCTGTCACGCTCCGCGGGTGTCCGGGCCAGCTCGACGACGGTGCGGGCCAGCATGACGGCTCCTTCGATCACTGCCTTGTCGGCACTCGGCCCAGCGGCGGCCGCGGCGAACGCCGGCTGGTGGATCGAGGCGCCTTGGGCATCGATGCCGATGATCGGATGAATGCCCGGCATGACCTGGGTGACGTTGCCCATGTCGGTGCTGCCCAGCGGAAACGCAGCCTCGACCTCCGGCCCGACGGGCGTCCGGCCGAACCGCACCATCTCGGCGCGGAACACGTCGGCAAGCCACTGATCAGGCGTCAGCTCGAGGTAGGACGGCTCGGTCGCCTCGACCTGATGGCTGCAGCCCGTGGCCACCGCACCCGCCAGGAAGCAGTCCGACATCCTGCCCTCCAGCTCGCGCAGCGATCCGGAGTCGTTGGCGCGCATCGTGTAGTGCATCTCGGTGCGGGCAGGTATGACGTTGGTCGCCTGCCCGCCGTCGGTGACGATGCCGTGCGCCATCTGACCGGGCGAGAACTGCTGTCGCAGCAGCCCGATCGCCACCTGGGACACCGTGATCGCGTCGGCGGCGTTGAGTCCCAGGAACGGCGCGACGGCCGCGTGCGCCTCGCGGCCGGTGTACTCGACGGCGACCTGCGACAGCGCCAGTGACCGCGCGCGGGCAATGTCGAGCGGCCCGGCGTGCAGCATCACCGTTGCCGCGATGTCGTCGAACGTGCCTGCCTCCAACATCAGGGCCTTGCCGCCGCCTGCCTCTTCGGCGGGCGTGCCGAGCAGCACGACCGTCAGGTCCAACTCCTCGGCGACCTCGGCAAGCGCCAGAGCGGTGCCGACCGCCGACGCCGCGATGATGTTGTGGCCGCACGCGTGGCCGATGCCCGGCAGTGCGTCGTATTCCGCGCAGATGCCGATGACCAGTGATCCGCTGCCGAAGTCGGCGCGAAAGGCGGTGTCCAATCCCCCGGGCGCCGCGGTGACCTGGAATCCGCGCTCGGCGACCAGCGTCTGCGTCTTGGCGCAGCTGCGGTGTTCGGCGAATGCCAGTTCGGGCTCGGCGTGAATGGAGTGCGATAGCTCAATGAGGTCGCCACGACGTCGCTGGACTACGTCCTCGACGGTCGTCGACGCTGTGGCGGTGGGCATCGGAGAAGTATCTCACCGTCCCTTACGCTCCTCCCTGTGACCGGTGTGACCGACCCTCGACACGTTGCCGACGAAGCCGCGGCTGCGCTGCGCACGCGCGCCGGGGTCGACTCCTTCGACGTTGCCGTCGTCCTCGGCTCGGGGTGGGCACCGGCCGCCGCCGAGCTCGGCGAGCCGTCCGCCGTCATTGCGATGGCGGAGCTGCCGGGTTTCACCCCGCCGTCCGCCGCCGGCCACGGTGGCCAAATTCTGGTGGTCGACGTCGGCGGCAAGCGAGTGTTGGTGTTGCTCGGCCGGATCCACGCCTACGAGGGTCACGACCTGCGTCATGTCGTTCATCCCGTGCGTACGGCCTGTGCGGCAGGGGCTCGCACGGTCGTGCTGACCAACGCCGCAGGCGGGCTCCGAGCGGACCATGCAGTGGGCCAGCCGGTGCTGATCAGCGACCACCTCAACCTGACGGCGCGCTCGCCGCTGGTCGGCGCGCAGTTCGTCGACCTGGTCGACGCGTACGCACCGCGGTTGCGCGCGCTGGCCCGCGAGGTCGATCCGGGACTGGCCGAGGGTGTCTACGCCGGGCTGCCCGGTCCGCACTACGAGACACCGGCCGAGATCCGGATGCTGCGTACGCTCGGCGCCGACCTGGTTGGCATGTCGACGGTGCACGAGACGATCGCGGCCCGCGCTGCCGGCGCCGAGGTGCTCGGCGTCTCGCTGGTAACGAACCTGGCCGCCGGAATGACCGGCCAACCGCTCAGCCACGTCGAGGTGCTAGAGGCGGGGCGTCAGTCCGCGACGCGGATGGGTTCCCTGCTCTCCGAGGTGCTGACGCGCTTGTAGACGAGCCGCCGCGTCAGCACGATCAAGCCGCGTGCCATCAGCGGCGCGGCGAACAACATCAGCAGCACCCGTACGACCTGCGCGGCGATGATGAACGTGACGTTGGATCCCGTCTCGACGGCGGTGGCCAGCACGGCGTAGATACCGCCGGGGCTGGTGGACAGGTAGCCCTCGAGCGGGCTGATGCCCGTCACGTGGGCCAACAGGATGCCCAGGCCCGCGCAGGCGACGTTGAGCAACACGATCAGACCGAGTGCCGTCGGGAGCGCGCGCCCGATCGCACGCATGGACTCGCGCGTGAAGGCGACACCGGCCTGCCAACCGATGACGGCGTAGCCAAGCTGAACCAGTGCCATGGGCACGGAGAGGCCGAACGACGTTCCGGTCAGCTCGAGGGCGATGGTCACCGCCATCGGGCCGAGCAGTCCGGAGCCGGGAAGCCGGGCCAGCCGACCGGCCGTGGCACCGACGAGCACGATGACCGCGAGCATCGCGATACTGCAATACCAAGGTGCCGAGTCGGTTTGGGCGAGAGCTGCGGCGTGGGCGGTCTTCTCGGCGTGGTAGACGAGGGTGACGACGACCGGCACCGAGGCGGTGATCAGGGCAACCCGCAGGTACTGCACCACGGCGACGAAGCGGTCGTCACCGCCCAGCTCGCGGGCGATCGCGACGAGACCCGAGGCACCGCCGGCGACCAAGGCGAGCGATCCGGTGAGCGGGCTGATGTCGCGGTGTAGACCAAGCAGCGCACCTGCGCCGATGCTGAGGATCAGCGTGCAGACGGCGACGGCGAGCACGATCGGCCAGTCCGAACCGAGTGCCGTGAGCGCATCCCGGTGCACCATCGTGCCGATGTAGACGCCCAGCACGCCCTGGGCGGCGATGCCCGCCTTGCGGGGCACGCCGGCCGGCGCCAGCGACATCAGCGCCAGGAAGATGCCGACGACCAGGGCCGCGAAGAGCGCGGCGGAGGGGACGCCGAGCACGTCCAAGGGCAAGGTCACCGCGACCGTGACCACGACCAGCAGCGCCCACTTCCACATGAAAACAAGTATGCGCTTGTCAAATCATGATCTCAAACTGGTCTTGGTCATATAAATACCAAGGTATAACTTGGTAATGCGATCAACCACGGCCAACGCGGCAGAACTGCGCGAGTCGATCATGGCCCTCACCCGGCAACTTCGTCGCCATCGCAGCGACAACGGCCTCACACTGAGCCAGCAGCAGGTGCTCGGCGAAGTCAGCCGGGCCGGTGTCACCACTCCGGCCGAGCTCGCCGCCCGGATGCACGTGCGCGTGCAGTCCTTGACCGACGGCATCAACCTGTTGGAGTCGCGCCGGCTGGTGGCGCGCCGAACAGACGCCGACGACCGACGCCGCCAGCTCATCGAAGTCACCGCGGACGGGGTGGCACTACTTGAGGCCGACCGCGCCGAACGCGACGATTGGCTCAACGCGGCGATGCGCGAGACGCTCACCGAACTGGAGTTCAACCTGCTGATGCTCGTCGCGCCCGTGCTCCGTAAACTCGCCGACGGCGACGAGCCTGGGCAATCCGACGGCCGCACCGCACAATGAGCGCCATGACCGACGAACCCTTGACGTTCGGTACGGCGGGGTTGCGGGGGCCCATGCGTCCGGGACCCGGTGGCATGAACGTCGAGACCGTGACGACGGCTACCTGGGCGCTGGCCAAGGTGCTGAAGGACAGATGCCTGGGCGGCTCGACCGTCGTGGTGGGCCGCGACGCTCGCCACAATTCCGACGACTTCGCCTTGGCGACCGCTGAAGTGCTTGCCGCCGAGGGCTTTTCGGTCACCCTACTGCCGGACCCAGCACCCACGCCGGTGGTGGCGTTCGCCGTACGCCGCATGGGTGCCGCCGCAGGCGTCCAGATCACGGCGTCGCACAACCCCGCCGCCGACAACGGCTACAAGGTCTACCTCGACGGCGGCATGCAGATCGTCCCGCCGACCGACCGCGAAATCGAAGCGGCCATGGCGATCGCGCCGACCGACGTCGCCCGCGCCGAGGTCACACCGGCCACCACCGACCTGATCGGCGACTACGTCCGTCGCGCCGCGACTGTGCGACGCGCAACGGGCGATGTGCGCATCGCCCTGACGCCCATGCACGGCGTCGGCGGGGAGCCTGCCCTGCTGACATTGCGGGAGGCCGGCTTCACCGACGTCCACACCGTCGCCGAGCAATACTCACCGGACCCGGACTTTCCCACCGTCGCCTTCCCCAACCCGGAGGAGGCCGGGGCCACCGACCTGCTTCTCGCACTCGCCGCCGAGGTCGAGGCCGACGTAGCGATCGCGCTGGACCCCGACGCCGACCGGTGCGCGGTGGGCATCCCGACGCCGTCGGGCTGGCGGATGCTCTCGGGAGACGAAACAGGTTGGCTGCTCGGCGATTACGTGCTGTCGCAGACAGAGCCGGGCGACGTCATGAAGAGCTGCGTAGTCGCCAGCACCGTCGTGTCGTCGCGCATGCTCGCGGCGATCGCCGCCGGACACGGCGCCCAGCACGTCGAGACGCTCACCGGGTTCAAGTGGCTGGCGCGCGCCGATACCGGCCTGGCGGGCAGCACGCTGGTCTACGCCTACGAGGAGGCGATCGGATACTGCGTCGACCCTGCCGCGGTACGCGACAAGGACGGCATCAGTGCCGCCGTGCTCGCCTGCGACCTGGTTTCGGCGCTTCGCGACGAGGGCCGTACCCCGGTGGATGCGCTGGACGCACTGGCTCTACGGCACGGCGTGCACATGACCGGCGCCGTCTCGGTGCACACCGACGCCGACGCGGTGATGGCACGCTTGCGCGCCGACCCGCCGAGGCACCTCGGAGCGCTGTCCGATCTACTCGATCGGCGCGGACAGGACCGCACCGACGCGCTGGTCTTCGTCGGCGACACCGTGCGACTAGCCGTCCGACCGTCTGGAACCGAGCCGAAGATCAAGGCGTATATCGAAGTTCGGCTACCGCCCCGTGATGACCTGGCAAGCGCACGCGCCGAGGCGGCGAGCGCCCTGGACGCAGCCAGAGTCACCGCGGCCGAACTGCTTCAGCGCGGGCCGAACTGACGGTCGCCGGCGTCGCCGAGGCCCGGCACGATGTAGGAGACGTCGTTGAGTCCGTCGTCGATCGCCGCGGTGTAGAGCTTCAGATTGGGTGACGCCTTCTCCAGCGCCGCAATGCCTTCCGGTGCGCACACCACGCAGACTGCAGTGATGTCCACGGCGTTGCGCGCGTGCAGCAGGCGCAAGGTGTGGGCCATCGATCCGCCGGTGGCGAGCATGGGGTCGAGCACCATCACCGGAGTGGTGCTGAGGTCCTCGGGCAGCGACTCCAGGTAGGGGGTGGGTAGGGCGGTCGCCTCGTCGCGGGCGACGCCCACGAACCCGACCTTCGCCTCGGGGATCAGTTGCTGCGCCTTCTCGACCATCCCCAAACCGGCACGGAGCACGGGCACCAGCAGCGGCGGAGATGCAAGCCGTGATCCGACGGTGTCGGCCAACGGGGTGCGGATCGGAACGGGCGTCGAGGCGGCGTCGCGGGTGGCCTCGTAGACGAGCATCAGCGCCAGGTCGCACAGGGCGGCGCGGAAGCCGGCGTTGTCAGTGCGCTCGTCGCGCAGCGTGGTGAGCCGAGCGGCGGCGAGGGGATGATCGACAACGCGGACGTCCATGCGGTCGAACCCTAATGGAACCGGCGCGCTCCGGCCGCCGTCATAAACGCATGATCGCCGACACTTCCGACATCCACGGGTTCAGCATCGCCCAGCTTCGTCACGCCGATGACCTCACCTCCGTGGCCGCGGACCTGACCGCCGCGACGGCATCGGCCGACGCGTTCGGTTCGGTCGGGGCCGAATTCCTGGCCGTACTGAATCGAGCGTTGCTGCAGGAGGCGCGCCACGCGACGCAACTCGCCGAGCGCCTCGCAGCAGCTCGGTCGTTGGCGGGCACCGCTGCAGATGCCTATCGTGCCGCCGAAGGGCTTGCGGGGCGAGCACTCTCGCTACTCGAGGCCTAGCCGATGCCGAGCGCCCTGGTCAGCGGGTTGGCCGCTCCGCTACGTGAACTGCAGGCGATGGTCGGCACGGGCGCACCGGACGCCGCGACGGCGCTGGCGAGTATTCGTGACGCACTGACCGACGTCGCCGTCGCGACGGGTCGGTCGTGGCAGGGCACGCGCTGGGTTGGTGACGCCGGTGAGGCCGCCGCAGAGTTCACCCAGGCGACCGTCGCAGCCGTCGATGCGCTGGCGGCCCGGGCCGGTCGCCTCGGCAGCGCCACTGCGAATGCCGCCGACGCCGTGGCCCGTGCCCGGGCGCGGCTGCAGACGATCGTCGACGAATTCGAGTCCCGCGCCGAAGCGCTCGAGGCCGAGCTCGACGAACCCGGTGCCGTGGACGAACTCATCGCGGAGGCGCAACGGGCCCTCGATGAGGCCAACGGCGTGATCGAGGATCTGCGTGCCGAACTCGACGGGCACCAGGCGGCGGTGGCCGAGTCGGCGCCCGGCGCCACCCCGACGATGCCGATGAGCGCACTGCCCAGCCTCGGCAGCGGGCTCGGGTCCGGGTCGGGTTTGGGTACGGGCCTGGGGTCCGGGCTTGGCGGATCGGTGCCCGCCGACTTCTCGGGTTCGTCCGGTCTACAGCCGGAGGGCTCGGGTCTGGCGGGCGACGACGCAAGGCCGCTCGCCGATCCCGGCATGTTCGGCAGCGGCGTCTCGGTGCAACTCCCCGACGGCAGCACGGCCACCGCACCCAATGCCGTCGCCGCCAGCGCCGTCCGGCACGCACTGACGCAGTTGGGCGTGCCCTATGACTGGGGCGGCACGACGCCCGGCGTCGGCCTGGACTGCAGCGGCCTGACACAATGGGCGTATCACGAAGCCGGACTGAATCTTCCGCGGCTCGCCCAGGAGCAGGACGTCGGGTCGGCAGTCAACCAGGCCTCGCTACGACCGGGCGACCTGGCGGTGTGGGACGGCCACGTCGCGATGATCGTGGGCAACGGGCAGATGGTCGAGGCGGGCGATCCGGTTGAGTTGTCACCGATCCGAACGACGAACGCGGGACAGGGGTTTCAGGGGTTCTGGCGGCCGACGGC
>NZ_DASQEU010000087.1:0-3634 GCF_035633495.1 Mycobacterium sp.
GGGTTTCTCGTGGTGGCACGCTCAACATAATCAGAGGGTTTCGAGGAAGGCGAGTAGTGTGTCCGACGGTCGGTATCGGCCGGGTTTGGCGCCGAGCGGCGCGGTCCGGGCGATCGCTCGTTCCTTGAGCGCGCTGTCGGCGTGTTCGTAGATATGGGTGGTCTGGGTGCTCTCATGGCCGAGCCACAAAGCGATAGTGGCAATGTCGACCTGCTTGGCCCGTAAAAGCATGGCGTTGGTATGCCGCAGCACGTGTGGGGTCACTCGCTTTGATGTCAGGGACGGGCAGCTGACTGCCGCGGTGGCGGCGTGCTTGGAGACCAGCAACCCGACCGTGTAGCGGCTCAGTGGCCGGCCCGGGCGGGTCGGGAACAGTGGGTCGTCCGGATTGCCGCGGCGTTCGGTGAGCCATCGGCGTTGGGTCGCAACGGTTTCTTTGGTCAGTGGGGTCGCGCGCTTTTTCCGTCCTTTCCCGGTGACTTTGATATGGGGGCCGATACCGAGGTGGATGTCGCTGACGCGCAGGCCGACCAGTTCTGAGACGCGGACCCCGGTCTGGATCATGAGCAGCAGCAGCGCGTGGTCGCGCCGACCGAGCCAGGTGGTCGGGTCGGGCGCGGACAGCAGCGCTTTGATCTCGTTGAGGTCGAGGTAGGAGACGGTGTTGCGTTCATGGCGTTTGGTCGGGATCGCCATCACCCGCGCGATCGTGTGGGCGTGCTCGGGATGTCCGAGCGCGGCGAAGCGGTAGAACGAGTGGATCGCCCCGAGTCTTGCGTTGCGGGTCCTGGGGCTGTTGCCGCGTTCCTTTTCGAGATGGGTGAGGAACGCGCCGATCAGCGGCGCGTCGAGATCGTCGATGTCCAACTGGAACGGCTGCTTGCCGGTCTGTCGCTGCGCGAAGGTGAGCAGCAGTCTGAACGTGTCGCGGTAGGCGGCGATGGTCTGGGGGCTGGAATTGCGTTGGGTGATCAGCCGGTCGGTGAAAAATGCTTGCAGCGCCGGCGCGAGCAGGGTCATGCCAGTGTCTCCGGCAGCTGCTCCAGGCGTCGGCTGATCACTTCGAGCAGCTCGGGCACCGCCTCCAGGTACCAGTACGTGCTGGCGGGGTCGACGTGACCGAGATACGTTGACAGCAATGGCATCCGCTGGTCGACATCCTCGCCTGCCTGGAGCCAGCCCAGCAGCGTCCGCACCGCCATCGTGTGCCGGAGATCATGCGGCCTCGGGCGGCGGCGGGCGCCGCGGCCCTCCAGACCGACCTCGCGGATCAGCGTGGTGAACGTCTGGTTGAGCTCGGAACGGGCCATCCGCCCACCTCGCGCGGAGATGAAGAACGCCGGCGTTGAGGGTGTCGGAAAGCTGGTGTCGCGCAGCCGGGTGTAGTCGCGTAACGCGCTGACCGTGCTTGCGTGCAGCGGGACCTCGCGCTGCTTTTTCTGCTTGCCCGCGCGGACGTGGATCACCCCGTGCCGCAGATCGACGTCGTCACGGTCAAGGGCAACCGCTTCCCCAGGGCGCATGGCGGTGACGGCCAGCAAACCGATCAGCGTGACATGACGCGCCGCGCGTAACGGCGGTTTGAGCCCGCGGGCGGCGTCGATCAGTGCGGCGATCTCGCTGTCGGCGTAGATGTACGGGGCGATCCGGGGTCGGTGCCCGGGGAGCAGGTCCGTGGAGGGAACCTCGCTGGTGGGGTCGATCGTCGCGAGATGGCGGGCGAACCCACGTGCGACCGTGAGCCGCTGCCGCCAGTAGTGCGGGTGCGCGTCCGCGGGTTTCCGCGCCCAGTCAAGTGCCAGCTCGGTGGTGATTCTCTCCGCGCCCGCCTGCTCGAGGAAATCGACGAAACCTTCCAGCAGCCGCCAGTCCTGGGGCATCTCGAACCCGAGACGACGACGGATCCGCAGATAGTCCTCCATCGCTGCCCGCACGCGGGTCATGCCGCACCCCCTGGCCACGGACGCGCCAGCGGCCGCAGCGCTTTCCGGTCGACCTTCGCGTAAATCGTGGTCGTCTTCTGCTCCCGGTGGCGCAGTACCTGGCCGATCTCGGCCAGCGACGCGCCCGCCCTGAGCATCTGTGTGGCGGCCGTGTGCCGCAGACGGTGCGCGCCCACCCGGGCCAGCCCTGCCCGGTCGCACGCAGCGCGCACCACCCAGGCCACCGTGCAGCGGTCCATCCCGACCCGCGGGGCGGTCACCCGCAGGAACAGTGCCCGGGCCTCGCAGCACGGGCGGCGGCGAAGGTAGGACACCATTGCCTCGCCCACATCGACCGGCAACGGCAACATGTCCTGCCGGTTGCCCTTGCCGTGCACCAGCAGTTCGCCCCGGCGCCAGTCGACGTCGTCCAGGCGTATCGCGGCGACCTCCCCGGCACGCAGCCCCAGCCGCGACAACAGCAACAGGATCGCGTAATCGCGGCGGCCGACCAGCCGGCGCCGATCACAGCTGGCCAGCAGCCTGTTGACCGCGGCGGGCTCAAGACCGCGCGGCAGACTGCGATCACGCAGATCGGCGACCGAAGGGACCGCCCACACCAACGGAGCCTCGATCAGCCCAGCCACGTGCAGGTACCGCAGCAACGACCGCAACGCGCACACCAGGTCCCGTGCCCCGGACACGCTGCGCTTCGGGCATTCCTTGGCCAGGAACGAGGTCACCTGCGCCGCGCAGAGCTGGTCCAGGTTCACCTGCCGGTTCGCCCCGACCGCTGTCAGGAACAGCCGCGCGGCCGGCTCGTACGCATCGAACACGGTGTGATCGGACAGTCCACGCTCGATCGACAGATAGCGGCGATAATCCGCGAGCAACTCTTGCAGCGGCCCCTGCGCGACGACCGGCACCGGCGGCGGCGCCACCCCCAGGCCACGCAGATACCCCACCGGCAGCATCGCGCTACGCGGAGCGGCCCACGTCACCAAACCCGCCGCCCGCCGCGCCGCGGCGAACCGCTCGGCCTGCTCACCGGTCAGCTCCCCGGCACCAAGGCCCTCCCGCTGGAGCCAACGACTGAGCTGATCGAACTGATACACCCGGTCCGCCGCCGCCGAGGGCGAGTACGCCCGAGACCTCAACCACGACTCGAACCCCGCCGCGAACGGCGCCAACGGCCCCGACACCACCGGAACCCACACCCGCCTGCCCATCGCTGCCTCCAGTCGGATCGCAGAACACGAATCCAACGAGCATCGATCGACAGCCACGATTATGTTGAGCGCGTCACCACCAGAAACCCCACCCACCAAGCACATCCGCGCACCCCGAGCGCCGCCTCAACATAATCGTGGGCTGGACATACAACCACTTATGTGGATCTCAACATAACCGGTTCCGTGGGAGCCTCGGGGTGAAAATCCCCGGGGCGACCCGACTATGCGATGGATATGTGGCTGGTCCGGGAATTCCCGGGCGTCACGTTCGAACGCTACTGCGATGATGCGGTGATTCACTGCGGCAGCGAGGAGCAGGCCCGTCAGGTGCGGGATGCTCTCGCGGAGCGACTGGCGTCGGTCGGTCTGGAGCTTCATCCGGACAAGACCCACGTGGTGTACTGCCAGGACGCGGACCGGCGTGACGATCATGAGGTCACGTCGTTCACGTTCCTGGGGTACACGTTTCGTCCGCGACTG
>NZ_DASQEU010000088.1:0-82041 GCF_035633495.1 Mycobacterium sp.
CGGCACGAACGACCTGTTCCACGACGAGGACCTCGCCTACGCCGAAAGCTTGACGGCGGCCGGGGTGCCGTGCGAGGTCGAGGTCGTGCCGGGCGCGTTTCACGGATTCGACGGCGCGGTGCCGAAAGCTTCTGTGTCACAGGCCTTCTTCGCCAGCCAGGTGGCCTGGTTGCGGCAAAACCTCACGCCTTCAGGAAGCCGAGCAGGCCGGCGTTGATGACGTCGGCGTGGGTGGTGGGCATGTGGAAAAACTTTCGTCCACCTGGGCCCCGGCGTCGCCGATGCTGGCCTCCATCTGCGCTACCTGCGAGCACCCATCAGCTGCGCTCGTACACGACACGGCCCTCGACGACTGTGGCGGCGACCAGGCTCGCGTCGAGCTCGCGCAGCACGTGGTCCGGCGCTCCGGCAAGGACACACAGGTCGGCGGGCTCGCCGGGGCTGACCGACCGCGGAAGCGTCGGATGTTCTGGCGCGCCGAGGAACGACGTCAGCGCCGTGCGCGCCGCGATCCGCTCCTGCGCACCGATGACGGTGCCCGACGCCGTCGTCCGGTGCACTGCGGCCCGCATGGCCGCCCACGGGTCGGCGTCGCCGAACGGGAAGTCCGTCGACAGCGCGACCGGGATCCCCGCCGCGATCAGCGACGCCACGCGCCACAGCTGGTGAAGCTCGTCCTGCGGAACGTCGACGAGGTACTGGTCGCCCCGTTCGGCCACGAAGTTCGGTTGGGTGACAACGGCCAGTCCGAGTTCGGCGAGGTCGGCCAGGCAGTCGTCCGGTACGACGGCGGCGTGCTCGATGCGGTCCCCCGGGCGGGATCCCGCCGCACGCAGCGCGGCGATGGCGACGACGAGTTGCGCCGCCGTGACGCAGTGCAGGGCGACGACGGCACCCGCCGCATGGCGGGCGACGACCCATGAGGTCAGCCCGTCGAGGTCCAGGTCGTCGTCGTGCAGAATGCGCTTGCCGGGTGCCAGGCAGTGCACCCGTTGCAGGAGCTCGCCGTGGCGATGTGACTCGGCGAATCGCACGACGTCGTTCACCCCGAGATCGGGTGTCGCATCGGTCATTCCGGTGACGCCGTAGGACGCAAGCCTGAGGCTGACGTCGGCGAGTCCGGTTTCCCGTCGGGCCAGGGCGCCAGACCAACTCGGGTCGGCGCTGCGCAGCCGGCCGTCCGGGTGATCGGGGAGACCGACGCGGGCCAGGCCCGCAGAGTTCAGGGTCCACAGGATTCCGCTGCGGTGCTGCACGCGCACCGGCACCGGCGGTGAAACCTCGTCGAGCGCCACGCGGTCCAACTCCCCCGCGACCGCCTCGTGGTAGCCAACGGCGCGAATCCAGCCGTCCTCGCCGACGTGTGCGGTGGCCAGCGCGGCCCGAAGACCGTTTCGGTCGCGTACTTCCCGAGGTCCGACACTCACCGACGTCGTGGCTGCCGCCGCGGAGTGCACGTGCACGTGGTGGTCGTGCAGTCCAGGGATGACGGTGCACCCGGACGCGTCGAACACCGGCTCTCCTCGTGCCGGCGTCAGGTCCTGCGCAACCTCGACGACTTGGTGGTCGGTCCTGATGTCGGCGACGGTGCCGTCGAGCAGGTGCGCACGCTGGATCAGCACGAGGTCAATCTCCGTTCGGCGATCAGCCGCTCGACGCGTTGGTTGTCAGCGCCGAGGTCCGCAGCCCGGGTTTGCGGACCCGGTTTCCTAGCAACCATTGCAGGACAGCTACTTTCGCTAGGCACTTCGGGCAGGGAGGCGTAGGTGGCGGCGACCGCCGCCATGGCCACGTCGACGACCTCGCCACCGCCGTGGGACAGCGACTCGGCGACACCCAGCGCGGCGTGCAGTCCGGTGAGCGGATCGGCGATCGCGTCGCCGCAGAACACCGGACCCTCGGGGCTGTCGCCCACCAGCCCGCCCGACACCGCGGCGTCGTCACCGAACGCCGTCCGGTTGGCGCGTTCACCGTCGCTGCCGTGGCCGGTGATACGCACCCAGACGCGCCCGTCTCGGGCGGCGACGTCGTCTGGGCCGAGGCCGCGATGCTGCAACGCCGACGGCCGTGACGACTCGACGACGACGTCCGCCGCCTCCAGCAGGGCGCGCAGCCGACTACTGTCTTCGAAGTCAGCTGCATAACAGAGCTTTCCGGCGTTCATCCAGTTGAAGAAGGCGGACGAGCCGGCTCGGGTGCCGTCAGGTCTGGCCGTGGTCTCGACCTTCACGACGGTGGCGCCCGCCCGTCGAAGCAACTGCCCGCACAGGGGTCCCGCCCACATCGACGACAGGTCGACGACCAGCAGATCAGACGGTTCGCGCAGCGCAGCGGCGGGGCCGATGCGACGCACTGCGGGAGCAGCGGGGACGGTCTCCCCCCGAGCGCCCGCGGGCAGGCCGAGCAGCCTGGCACGTTCGACGACGTCGGCGGCAGTCCGGCCAATGCCCAGGCTTCTACGATGGGCCACGGATCGCCCTGTTGCTCAGCCGATTCGACCAGTGCGGAGACCGCATCGACGTCGTCGGGCCGGGACAGCGTCAACGCACACCACCCGTCACGCGCGGCGACGAGCCGGGTCGCTCCGCCAGCGGAGATCCGGCCCCGCCGCGACAGCCCGAGCAGGGCCGCGCGACCGGCGAGCAGTTCGGCGGCGTTCACCTGGACCCCGAGATGGCGGTGTAGATCGGCGGCCGTCGACCGCGCGGCGGCGAGGACCCCGGCGCGCGAGAAGTCTGGGAAACCCGACGGAAGCCCGGTGAGGTGAGCCAGTCCGCTTGCTCCCCAGTCCCGCTGCGCCCCGTCCACGGTGCCCATTGTCCCCGTACCTAGAACAGCAGGGCGCCGAATCTCCAGTCCAGTACCTGCCGGTCGGGCTCACCGACGGCATGGACGACGGACCGCAGCGCCAGGATCCCGCCGCGCCCACCGGGCAGTGGCGTCGCCTCGTCGACGTGGAGGTCGCTGTAGAGCGTGTCCCCCTCGTGCACGGGGCCGGTGTGGTCGCAGGATTGCCAGCCGAGCACGGTGACGAGGTTCGGCAGCGCACGGGTCGCCTGCGCCAGCGCCAGCCCGATGGTGTGTCCGCCGTACACCAGTCGTTGCCCGCCGACGCGGAAGTCATGGTGCGTCGCAGCGACGTTGAGGGTCAGTCGGGCGAGCTCCGGTGCACCGGTGACCACGTCGGCGGTACTACGCGTGACGGTGCCTGCGATCGCCGGGTCGAAGTGTGGGCCGGGAACACGGGCACGGAAGGCGTCGGCATCCCAATCGCGGGTCGGATCGAATGGGCGGGGAGCGTCCGCACCGATGGCCGAGAGGTCGTCGGCGTGGCCGGTGGCGCCGACGCCCTCGCGCAGCGGAAGCATCGCGCAGCGGTGGAAGTCGAGCACCAGCCGGTCGGCTTGGTCGATGGTGGTCATCCGCAACGCGGCAAGACCGGTCGGGGCGCGCCCGGGCTTCGTCGAATTCTGTTTCAGACCAACGACTTCGGTGCGGGTGTACAGCGTATCGCCGATCAACGGGAAGCGGTGGAACCACAGCCCGCGGTAGAACAGATTGGCCTTGACGCGCTGCGTGGACAGCGTGCTCTGGCCGATTGCGACGTCGCAGACGAATGCGGGGTGTGCCAGGGCGGCCGGCGCACCGGTGACGGCGTGCGTCAGCGTCTGGTCGAGCGGCAGGCGCAAGCGGTCCCCGAGGATCGACTGATGCACGGCCGCGCCGCCGGCGGTCAAGGTCATCGACGGTGCCCAGTCGAACACCTGGCCGACGTGGAGATCGTCGAAGTGTGGGCCGCCTTCGATATGGCCGGACAAAGTCACGGCTTCACATGCTGGCAGTCTGGCAATCAGCGTGTCAATATGGCCGTACATTTAGACCCCATGAATCTCAGTGGCGAAGAGACCATGCTGGTCGCGACCGTGCGCTCGTTCGTCGATCGCGACGTCAAGCCCACCGTGCGAGACGTCGAGCACGCGAACGAGTACCCCGAGGCGTGGATCGAACAGATGAAGCGCATCGGCATCTTCGGGTTGGCGGTGCCTGAAGAGTTCGGCGGCACGCCGGTGTCGACGCGGTGCTATGTGCTGGTCACCCAGGAGTTGGCGCGCGGCTGGATGAGCCTGGCGGGTGCGATGGGCGGCCACACCGTCGTCGCCAAGCTCCTGGACCTGTTCGGCACCGACGAGCAGAAGCAGCGTTACCTGCCCGCCATGGCCACCGGCGACGTCCGCGCGACCATGGCGCTCACCGAGCCGGGCGGTGGTTCGGACCTGCAGGCGATGACCACGGTTGCCCGCCCCGACGGTGACGACCTGGTGATCAACGGCGCCAAGACGTGGATCACCAATGCACGGCGCTCCGGCCTGATCGCCCTGCTGTGCAAGACCGATCCCGACGCGACGCCCAAGCACCGGGGCGTCTCGATCGTCCTCGTCGAACACGGCGACGGGCTCTCCGTGTCGCGGGATCTGCCCAAGCTCGGCTACAAGGGCATCGAGTCGTGTGAGCTTTCGTTCGCCGAGTACCGGGTGCCCGCGACGGCCATCCTCGGCGGAGCGCCCGGCAAGGGCTTTGGCCAGATGATGAAGGGCCTCGAGACCGGCCGCATCCAGGTCGCCTCGCGAGCCCTCGGGGTCGCCGCCGCGGCCCTCGAGGATGCGCTGGCTTACGCCCAGGAACGCGAGAGCTTCGGCCAGCCCATCTGGAAGCACCAGGCAGTCGGCCATTATCTCGCCGACATGGCGACCAAGCTGACCGCCGCACGCCAACTGACGTTCCACGCGGCCGACCGCTACGACTGCGGCGAGCGCGCCGACATGGAGGCGGGCATGGCCAAGCTGTTCGCCTCCGAGGCCGCCATGGAGATCGCGCTGAACGCGGTGCGGATCCACGGCGGTTACGGCTACTCCACCGAATACGACGTGGAGCGCTACTTCCGTGACGCGCCCCTTATGATCGTCGGCGAGGGCACCAACGAGATCCAGCGCAACGTGATCGCGGGGCAGCTGGTGGCTCGCGGCGGGATCTGATCATGCGGCCCGCACCGGCGTATCAGGCTCTGCGCCAGACACTTCGAGACGACATCGCCGCCGGGGCGTACCGGGACGGCGCACGGCTGCCCACCGAGTCCGAGCTCGTCGCGCAGCACGGGCTGTCACGGCAGACCGTGCGGCGGGCGTTCCAGGACCTGGTGGCCGAAGGCGTGGTGTACCGGATCCCTGGCCGTGGCACGTACGCACGCGACGGCGGACACCGATACCTCCGACAACTCGGCTCGATCGAAGACCTGATGAGCCTGTCCGACGACACCACCATGGAAGTGCTCACCGGACTCCGTCGCCGGGTCGACGTCGACGCGGCCAGCAGGATGCGACTCGACGACGACGTCGTCTACACCGTGGTGTTCCGTCGACTGCACGACGGCGTGCCCTTCGTCCTGACGCGGGTCCACCTGCCGGAGTCCGTGGCCAGGCCCGTGCTCGGACTGACCGACTTGACCGACGGCGCGGTCAGCACCAGCACCGTGATCGGCCTGACCGAGCCGCATCTCGCCCACCCGATAGCCGAAGCAGCCCAGTCGATCACGGTCTCGACGGCAGACGACGAGGTTGCCGTCGCGGTGGGCTGCGGTCGGGGTCATCCGATGCTGCGGGTCGACAGGCTTTACTCCGACGCGGCGGGCACACCCGTCGAGTTGGCCGTCAGCCACTTCCTGCCCGAGCAGTACACCTACCGCGTGACCCTGCGCCGCTCCACCTAGCCCCCACCTGCGATTTCGGCGCGCCAACGTTCGCCGGGCAACAGTTAGCGCGCCGAAATCGCTGGGTGGATGGTGTCGACGAGGCCCCAGTCGAGGGCGGTCGCGGCGTCGATCGTCCGGCCCGTCAACACCAGGTACGCCGTGCGCCAGCGGCCGATCCGTCGCGTGATGCTGACGGTTCCGCCCGCGCCGGGGAGGAGCCCCAGCGTCAACTCGGGCAGACCGAGGGTCGCATCGGGCGTGCACGTCACGTGTCCGCAGAACGCCGCCATCTCGAGTCCGCTGCCCAGTACCCGGCCGTGCACCTCGGCTCGACACGACGTGCCGAGGCGCGCGGTGATCTCGTCGAGGACCAGCGCCGGGCTGTGCCGCGTGCGGGCGAGATGCGCCGACGCCGGGTTGGCGAAGGTACCGAACTCGGCGAGATCACCTCCGCTGCAGAAGGATCGGCCGTTGCCGGAAAACACCACCTCGGTCACCGTCGGGTCGAGGCGGGCAACCTCGAGCGCATCGAGCAGTGCGGCGCGCGCGTCGGTCGAGAAGGCGTTGTGACGCTGCGGCCGGTTGAACCGCACGTAGAGCATGTCCCCTTCGCGCTGGGCCACGACCGGGTCGAGAAGTTCGGGCACGGTGGCCGGACCACGCTCGGCAAGCCACCGGGCGAACTCGGGTCCGGACTGCAGCGTCGAGTAGGCCAGGGATTCGGTGATGATCCCCGCGAAGGTAGACGCCGCCGGGTCGAACGCGCGCAGCACGTCACCGCACACCGCCGCGGCGATCGGCCAGCGAGAGCAACGCTCGCGGAGCTCGTCGACGGTGTCGGAGGCCGACGCCACCGCGATCGTCCGTCCGTCGGCAGTCGGCTCCTCGACCAGCGTGAAAGTCGCTTCCGCCAGCTCACTTTCGCTACCGGCACCGACGCCGACGGTCACGCCGTCGCAGAGCGCGACGCGCTTCACGAGTACTTCTTGATCAGCTCCTGCTTGTACAGCTTGCCCGTGTCGGTGCGTGGCAACTGCGCCTCGAACGATATCGATCGTGGACACTTGTAGTGCGCCAAGCGCTCCCGCAACCACGTCATCAGCTCGTCGCCGAACGCGTCGGTGTCGTCCTCAGGATCGACGGTCTGCACGACCCCCTTGACGCTCTGTCCCATCTCGTCGTCCGGAATGCCGAACACCGCGGCGTCCATCACCTTGGGATGGGTGACGAGCATGTTCTCCGCTTCCTGCGGATAGATGTTGACGCCGCCGGAGATGATCATGTGGTGCCGTCGATCGGTGAGGTAGAGGTAGCCCTCCTCGTCGACGTAGCCGATGTCGCCCACCGTCATCCACCCCTTGGCACTTCGGGATGAGGCGGTCTTCTCGGGATCGTTGAGGTACTCGAAGGTGTTGCCGCCTTCGAAGTAGATCTCCCCGGCCTTGCCTGCGGGCGCTTCGTTGCCGTCCTCGTCGAGGATGTGCAAGCCACCCGTCATCGGCCTACCGACTGAACCCGGGTGCGTCAGCCACTCCTCGGCCGAAATGAGCGTCGAGCCGTGAGCCTCGGAGGAGGCGTAGTACTCGTCAACGATCGGCCCCCACCAGTCGATCATCTGCTTCTTGATTTCGACGGGGCACGGAGCCGCCGCGTGGATCACCCGCTCGAGACTCGACACGTCGTACGAATTGCGCACGTCTTCAGGCAGTTTCAGCATTCGGGTGAACATGGCTGGGACGAACTGGCCGTGGGTGACGCGGTGCTGCGCAATCGCGTCGAGGCAGCCCTCGGCGTCGAACTTCTCCAGGACGACGGTCGTCACGCCGGCGGCCTGCACGCTCATCGACCAGACCGACGGCGCGGTGTGGTAGAGCGGGGCAGGGCTCAGATAGACCGCGCCGGGGTGCATCCAGACCCCCACCAGCGCCGACATCATGCCGGGCGCCTCGGCGGGTGAGACGTGTTGCAGTGCCCTCTTGATGCCCTTCGGGCGTCCGGTGGTACCCGACGAGTACTGCAACAGATCACCCTCCCACTCGTCGTCAATGGGCGTATCAGGTTGAACGGCAACGCATTCCGGGTAGCGATCCCAGCCTTCGAGGTCGTCGTCGGCGATCAGCAGCACGTCGGGTAGGCCATTGGGGAGGTGCTCGCCGAGGTTCTCGCACACCTTGCGCAGCGCCGCGGAGCCAATGATCGCCTTCGCACTGCTGTTGTCGATGATGTAGGCCGCTTCGGCCGCGGTCAGGTGCGTGTTGATGGGAACGTAGTACAGCCCGCTGCGGCGGGCGGCCCACATGACGGCGTGCATGTGCTCGTTGTTCTCCATGACGATCGCCACTGCGTCACCCTCGGCCAGTCCGGCCGACCGGAACAGATGCGCCAACTGGTTCGCCCTGGCCTCCAACTCGCCAAACGTGACCACCGTGCCAGACGGATGCATGATGATGGCCGGCTTGTCGGGGGTCGCTACGGCGGTGTCGCGAATCTGCATGCGCTGACTTTACGATGCCGGAAGTTGACGAGTGTCAAGTAGTGCTCTTGCGGCGCTCTTGCGACGGCGAAATTGATCTTGTGGCGGAGTAGATCGCCATACCATGACATCGCCGGGGAATTCCGGACGTGCGGGGGTGCTCCATGGACGCGGTGACGGATGACATGGCCACGCCTTCGGGCGTCATCACGTTTCTGTTCACCGACATCGAGCGGTCGACGCGGCGGTGGGAGGCCGACGCCAATGCGACGGCGGCTGCCCTGGAGACCCACGACGAGGTGATGCGTGGCGCTGTCACCATGGGCGTCGCGACCGGTGAAGCCGAGCAGCGCGGCGGCGACTACTTCGGCGCCGTACTCAACCGCGCTGCCAGGGTGATGTCCGCCGGACATGGCGGCCAGATCCTGCTCGACGGCCAAACCGCCGGGCTGGTGAACGAACTCGACCTCATCGTCCTCGGTACGCGGCGGCTTCGCGATCTGGCACAACCGGTCGACGTCTTTCAGGTCGACGCCCCTGGTCTGCGCGCGGAGTTTCCCGGGGCTGAACACACTGGATGCGAACGCCGGGAATCTGCGGGCACCCACAACGAGTTTGGTGGGGCGGTCATCGGAGCTCATCGAGGTCCAGGAGGCGCTGAAGGCGCATCGGTTGGTCACGCTGACCGGCGTCGGCGGGGTCGGTAAGGCACGGCTCGCGCTGGAGGTCGCCGCGCTCTCGGCGGACGGCTTCGCGGACGGGGTCTGGGTGATCGAACTCGCGCCGGTCGGCGCACCGGAATCGGTGCCAGACGCGGTGGCGGCCGTGCTCGGCGTTACTCAGCAGCAGGGCATGACTTTGGCGGACAGCCTGGCCGCCGCCTTGGAGGGCCGCTCGCGACTGCTTGTGTTCGACAACTGCGAGCACGTGCTCGATGCCGCCGCCGACCTGATCGAGGTGATCCTCGGCCGGTCGTCGACGGTGCGCGTGCTCGCCACCAGCCGCGAGGGATTGCGCGTCAGCGACGAACAACTGTGGCCGGTGCCGTCGCTCGCCATCGGGCTCAACTCGGCGGCCACGACCCTGTTCCTCGACCGCGCGCACGCGGTGGCGCCACATGTTTCGCTCGCGGATGCCTGCGATGAGCACGCGGTCGCCGAGATCGGTCGCCGCTTGGACGGCATCCCCCTGGCGATCGAGTTGGCCGCGTCCCGAATGCAGTCGATGACGGTCATCGAGGTGCGCGACCGACTCGACGACCGCTTTCGGCTATTGGTCGGATCGCGGCGGGGACTGGAGCGTCACCAGACGCTGCGCCATGCGGTGCAGTGGTCGTACGACCTGCTCGACGATGCCGAAGCGACACTCCTCGTGAGATGTTCGGTCTTCGCCGGCGGGTTCGACATCGATGGCGCAGGAGCCGTCGCCGATTCCGACGACGAATACGCCACTCTCGATCTTCTCGACGCTCTGGTGCGCAAGTCGTTGTTGGTGGCCGATCAGTCCGCGCACCGGACGCGGTACTCGATGCTGGAGACGATTCGGCAATTCGCCGAGGAGCAACTCGCGGCTAGCGGCCGGGCCGACGACGTCCGCGCCAGTCACGCCCACTATTTCGCCGAGTTCGAGGCCGAGGTGTTGGCACTATGGGACGGCCCCCGCCAACGCATGGCCTACGCGTGGTTGGACCTCGAGTTGGCGAACTTACGGGCTGCGTTCCGGTGGGCCGCCGACCACGATGACCTAGATGCCGCAGCGAGCGTCGCGCACTTTGCCGGGTTCGTCGGATTCTGGGGCGAGCAGCACGAGCCCATCCGGTGGGCCGAGGAACTCATCGAACCCGCGGCCGCGGTGCAGCACCGGCGCTTGGCTCAGCTCTATGCCCTTGCGACGCTGTGCTTCGCGGCTGGGCGGATCGACGATTCGATAAGGTACGCCGAGGCCGGTCAGGCAGCTGTCAGGAGCGGGCGCTTCGACGACGTACGCAAGGAATCCGAAGCAGCGGTGGGCAGCTGCTATGCCATGACAGGGGAGGCCGGGCGCTGGGTTGAGTGGTGCCGAGACGTCATCGCGCGCCGTCCGGAAACCTACGTTCACGCACAAGCAATCTTGGCACTCGCGCTGAAGATGGCCGGCGCCGACGACGAAGCAACCGCGGCAACGGAAGAGCTTCTCGCCGTCGCCGACACCATCGACAATCCCAACCTGGCCGCGTGGGCCCTGTTCGCATACGGCACCACCCACCGCGAGGTTGCTCCCGCCGCGGCGTATGACGCTCTGCGCCGGGGTTTGACCATCGCGCAGGACAGCGGCAGCGGGCAGACGGCGTCGAGCATCGCGTCGATGCTGTCGCCGCTTGCTATTACCAACGGTGAACCCCCGGCCGCCGTCGTCTGCGGATTCGCGGTGAACCCGTTCACCCAGTCATCACTCCCCGAGATCGTGTCGACCGTCGCGCATCTGCGGGAACTACTCGGCGATTCCAGCTACGAATCGCTCGCTCGCACAGGGCAAAACATGACCACGGCTGTCATGGTCAGGTACACCTACGAACAGATCGATCGCATCCGCGCCGAGCTCTAGTCCGCCTCGGCCAAGCGGGTCTTGAGCGCGTCGAACTCGTCCTTGATGCCGGTCGGTAACTTCTCGCCGACGAACTCGAACCACTCCTCGATCAGAGGTAGCTCCTTGCGCCACTCCTCGGCGTTGACCGCGAGCGCCTCGTCGACGTCGGCGGCGTCCACGTTCAGACCGTCGAGGTCCAGATCGGCGGCCGTCGGCACGATGCCGATCGGGGTCGACTTGCCCTCGGCCTGGTGCTCGATGCGCTCGATCGCCCACTTCAGCACGCGACTGTTCTCGCCGAAGCCCGGCCACAGGAAGCGACCGTTGTCGCCGCGCCGGAACCAGTTCACGAAGAACACCGCGGGCATCTTGGACTCATCGGCGTTCTTGCCGACGTCGATCCAGTGCTGCATGTAGTCGCCGACGTTGTAGCCCATGAACGGCAGCATCGCCATCGGGTCACGGCGCACGGTGCCGACCTTGCCCTCGGCGGCGGCGGTCTGCTCGGAGCCCAGCGTGGCACCGATGAAGACACCGTGCTGCCAGTCGCGTGCCTGCGTGATCAGCGGAACGGTCGTCTTGCGGCGGCCACCGAACAGGATCGCCGAGATCGGCACGCCCTGCGGGTCGTCCCACTCGGGGGCCAACGTCGGGCACTGCGAGATCGGGGTGCAGTAACGCGAGTTCGGATGTGCCGCTTTGGTTTCCGTCTCACGCAGGATCCAGTCGTTGCCCTTCCAGTCGATCAGATGGTCGGGCTCGCCCTCCAGACCCTCCCACCACACGTCGCCGTCGTCTGTCTTGGCGACGTTGGTGAAGACGGTGTTGCCCGCGGCGATGGTCTTCATCGCGTTCGGGTTGGAATCCCAGTTGGTGCCCGGCGCGACGCCGAAGAAGCCGAACTCGGGGTTGACTGCGTAGAGCCTGCCGTCCTTGCCGAAACGCATCCACGCGATGTCGTCGCCGACGGTCTCGGCGCGCCAGCCGGGGATGGTGGGCTGCAGCATCGCGAGGTTGGTCTTGCCACACGCGGACGGAAACGCGGCGGCGATGAAGTACGCCTTGTTCTCCGGCGAGATCAGCTTGAGGATCAGCATGTGCTCGGCGAGCCAGCCCTCGTCGTGGGCCATCGCCGACGCGATGCGCAGCGAGTAGCACTTCTTGCCGAGCAGCGCGTTGCCGCCGTACCCGGACCCGTAGCTCCAGATTTCGCGGGTCTCGGGGAAGTGGGTGATGTACTTGGTGTCGTTGCAGGGCCACGGCACGTCCGCCTGGCCCTCCTCCAACGGAGCGCCGATCGAGTGCAGAGCCTTGACGAAGAACCCGTCGTCGCCGATCTTGTCGAGTGCGGCCTTGCCCATCCGGGTCATCGTGCGCATCGAGACCACGACGTACTCCGAGTCGGTGATCTCGACGCCGAGCTTGGGGTCCTCCGCACCGAGCGGTCCCATGCAGAACGGCACCACCCACAGGGTCCGACCGCGCATCGATCCGCGGTACAGGCCGGTCATCAGCTCCCGCATCTCGGCGGGATCCATCCAGTTGTTGGTCGGGCCCGCGTCGATCTCGCGCGCCGAACAGATGAAGGTCCGCGACTCCACGCGCGCCACGTCGGACGGATTCGACAGCGCGAGGTAGGAATTCGGCTGCTTCTTGTCGTTCAGTTTCTGGAAGGTGCCCACCTCGACGAGCTGCGCGCACAGGCGCTCGTACTCTTCATCGGAACCGTCGGCGAACATCACGCGGTCGGGCTGAGTCAGCTCGGCAACCTCGCGAACCCAGGCGAGCAGCCCCTCGTGTTTGGTCGGCGCGCTGTCCAGACCGGGAATGGTCGCTGAGGTCATCAAAATCTCCTGCTGGCGGTCTCGGTTATACCTGGGTTGAGGTTAACGTGGGTGACTTACCCGCGGTAATTCGGGAGTATGTCCGTTCTCTCACAGGAACGATTCAGAATGGCGTTTCCCGCCAAATTGGCCGCCGATCAACGGTTCGATCACCATTCGTACTGATCAGTAATGTCTTCGCGGGTCCATTTGGGGTCGACGGAACCCGGGGTTGGCCTCGCTTTCGCCCACGCCGATTCGGCGGCGAGCAGTCGTTCGGCGACCACCGCTTCGCCGTGCCACCGCAGTGCCGCCCCGACCTCGGTGACCCACCTGTCGAGCAACGCGCGATCGTGCAGCAGCCCACGTGCGCGCACCACCCACGCCATCATTGCCAGACCCACGGCCGCGCCCGCCGTCAATCCCGCGACGGACAGGCCCGGCGCCACCCCTGCCAGGAGACGGCTCGACGCCAGCGCGATCCCCAGCCCGAAGCCAACCCCCAGCACCGCCATCAGCCGGCCCTCCAATCGCCGCGACGACGACGGCGACCGACTCACCTCGGGCGGAGGACGGCGGACTGGCTGCAGCGGCACTGCGCCGCGTTGCTCCAGCCCGAGGTCGGTCGCGGCGGCGCCGATCGCGCGGGCGATCTCCTCGTCGAGCTCGACGACGAACCGGTCGGCCTCGGCCCGCACCAGCGTCTCGAAGTCGGCCGATCCGCCGACGGGTACCGCAGAGGCGACCTCGCGCAGTTCGGCGCGCAACTCCGAGCACCCGTCCCTGACGAACCGGAGCAGCCGCAGGCGGGTGCGCTGGAGCACGCCTCTCAGCTCTACGGCACCGGCCCTGGCCGCCGACGCGCGCCGATCGGTGATCGGGCGCCCTCGCGACCGCTCCGCTTGCACTCGAAACTCACTAGACCGCAACTGATTTCGTCGTCTCAGATCCGGATCCGCGAGGCGCTCGTCCAGCTCGGCGACCAGATCGCCAAGGCGTGGTTCACCGAGATCGGGGGCAGCGGCGACACCCACCCACGGCATCGACTCGGCGCGCACGTCCCAACCCGCGACGAGTATCCGGTCGGCTTCCATCACATCGCGCCAACCCCTGTGCGCATCGACCTTCGACACCACTCCGACCACCAGATCGGTACGTGCCGCCGCCCGCTCCAAGAGCGCCCAGTCCGACCGGGTAGCCGGCGCCACCGCCGACACCACGGCGAGCACCGCGTCGGGCGCACGCTCCGGCGAGAGCCCGTCGGCCCCGACCACCGTCAGGTCGGGAATTTGCGTGCGCAGACCCTCGATGACACCGCTCACGCCCGACAGTGGCGGTCCGACCACCAGGACGACCCGATCCGGCGAGGTCACGTCGACGACCTCCGCGCACCGTCGAGGAGTCGCAGCGAGCCCCTGACGATGTCTGCGCTGCACCGGCGATGCAAGGCGTTGACGGGCCCGCGACCGTACCTTCGCCACCGGACGGCACGTTCGAGGTGGGCGGGTGCCGTGTCGCCGCGGTCGACGGACAGACCGGCGGCCTCGATCACCTCGACGGCAGCACCCATGGTAGCCATCACCGTGACGTCGTCAACAAGTAGATCCGACACCGCACTGGCATCCAATTGTACTGCGAGGCAGCGTATTTCGGCGATGGCCGCACGCAGGCGCCGGTACTTGACCGGTGCCGCCGTCGCGTCGAGTGCGGCGACCACCTCGTCGAGGTTGCCGAGGTGAGACAGGTGCGAACCCAGCCGACCGGCATCACACCCGTCGGCCAGCGCGAGAACCGCGTGCGCGATGCCGAACCTGTCGAGGCGTGCGAGCAGGCGGGCACGCACGTCACGACCGACCGGATGAGGATCGTCGACGAAGGCGTCGACACTGGTGAGGCTTGGCGGCTCGGTCACGAATCGACGAAGTGCCGCCACGAGATCGTGCTCGAGGTCGCCGCCGTCCTCCAGTGCCGCCAGGAGTCCCACCACCGGTATCACCGGGGCGCCGGTCAGCTCGTGAACGGCCACAGCCCTCCTGCGGGCGACGGCGATCGGTCCCCCTGCACCGGCACCCGCGAGATCGGCCTTCGTGAGGACGATCAGCACCGGCCGACGAGCGGATCGTGCGACCGCGAGATCCTCGGTCTTGGCAGTCTCGGCGATCACCAGGATGCAGACGTCGAACGCGTCGCCGCTGGCGCCGAACGGCACCACGTGAACACCCCGTTGCCGCAGTGCGGCCTCCACCCGGCCCCGGCCGACACCCGTCCGGCCGACCACCGCAACGCGCACCGGTCGCCGCAAACGGTTGATTACCGGCGTGAAGTGCGCGCTACCCACGGTTTCAGCGACGCTTGCCAGCTCGCCGATGAACTCCTGTGTCATGTTCCGGCCCCCCGGGACCATCGTCGCACCCCCGCGGACCCCCGGCAGGCGGCGCTATTCACAGAACCCGCCGGGTAGCTGAAGAAGACAACTGTTGGGTATCGAATTGCACCACGATGCGGGTCCACCGTCCTCGATGAGCGACCATGGACGGATGCACGTGCAGCGCGAGGAGGCCTGGGAGGCGGCCTCGGAGTCGGTTTCCGACCCAACCCCATTCCTCGCGCACCCTCATCCGCGCATCACCAGCTTCCGATCCCGCCGGTCAGCGCTGTCCGGTCTGCAGCGGGAGACGTGGGATCGCCGCTGGCCGGAGCTCGGAATGCAGGCCAGGGACTCCGACGGGAACCTCGCAGGAGTGCTGGACGCGCAGGCCTGGTTCGAACGCTCGGCGCCGCTGGTGCTCGAGATCGGCTGCGGAACCGGCGTCTCGACCCTGGCCATGGCCGCGTCCGAGCCCGACCTGGACGTGATCGCGGTCGAGGTCTACAAGCGCGGCCTCGCGCAGCTGCTGAACGGCATCGACCGCGAGGGCCTAGACAATGTGCGTCTGATCCGCGGTGACGGTGTCGACGTGCTCGAGCACCTTCTCGCACCGGAGTCCCTGACCGGCGTGCGGGTTTTCTTCCCGGACCCCTGGCCCAAGGTGCGGCACCACAAGCGCCGACTGATGCAGCCCGCGACGGTCGCCCTGATCGCCGACCGGCTCCGGCCCGGCGGGATCCTGCACGCCGCGACGGATCATCCCGGATATGCCGAACAGATCGGCGAGGTCGGCGACGCCGAACCCAGACTGCGCAGGCTCAGTGGTGACGCCATCACGGGAGCGGGTCCCGAGCTGCCCATCTCGGTACGACGACCCGTAACGAAGTACGAGGACAAGGCGCAGCGCGCGGGCAGCGCGGTGGCCGAATTCCTCTGGGAGAAGCGGCCATGAGCGTCACCGAGGACTTCGGGATCGTCGGGCAGGACGTCGGCGACGTTGCCGATGCGCTCGCCGGCGAGGTCGGCGACAGTGCGGAGACTCTGCTCCGGAGTCCTCAGCGGGTACTGCTCGTATGGGACGCACCGAACCTCGACATGGGTCTCGGGTCGATCCTGGGCGGCCGCCCGACCGCGGCCCACCGGCCACGGTTCGACGCGCTTGGTCGGTGGCTCCTGGCCCGTACCGCCGACTTGTCGAGCGCCCGCTCGTCCGCGGAGCCGCCGGTCACGTTCGAGCCGGAGGCCACGGTCTTCACCAACATCGCACCAGGCAGCGCCGACGTCGTCCGCCCGTGGGTGGAGGCGCTGCGCAACGTTGGTTTCGCGGTGTTCGCCAAACCCAAGATCGACGACGACAGCGACGTCGACAGCGACATGCTGGACCACATCGCGCTGCGCCTGAGCGAGGGCCTCGCCAGCGTGTACGTGGCGTCCGCTGACGGGCAGGCGTTCCGGCTCCCCCTCGAGGAGATCGCCCGCGACGGCATCCCGGTAAGCGTTCTCGGATTTCGCGAACATGCCAGTTGGGCGCTAGCGTCGGATACCTTGGAGTTTGTCGATCTCGAGGACATCCCCGGTGTCTTCCGGGAGCCGCTACCGCGAATCGGCCTTGACTCGCTGCCCCAGCAAGGGGCGTGGCTGCAGCCGTTCCGGCCGCTGTCCTCGCTACTTACCTCGCGCGCGTGAACAGATAGAAGCAGCCGAGGGAGAGACAACTTGAAGAAGACCAGTTAGGAGCTCACGTGTTCGCCTGGTGGGGTCGGATGGTGTACCAGTTCCGATACGCAGTCATCGGAATCATGGTCGCGCTGTGCCTTGGTGGCGGCATCTACGGCGCAAGCCTGGGTCAGCACGTTACCCAGAGCGGCTTCTACGACGACACCAGCCAGTCAGTCGCTGCCTCCGAGTTGGCCGACGACGTCTACGGGCGCGACCGGCTCAGCCACATCGTCGCCGTCCTGGACGCGCCCGAGGGCAAGAAGGCCAATGACCCGCAGTGGTCCAAGCAGATGAAGGACGAGCTCGACCAGGTCGTCGCGGACCACCCCGACCAGATTCTTTACTGGCGGGGCTATCTGGAGAGTCCCACCGGAGACCCAACTACCAACGCCGCGCTCGCCAACGACGGCACCCGCACGTTCGTCGTCATGCCGCTCAAGGGTGACAACGACGACACCATCCTCAAGAACTACAAGATCATTCAGCCCGATCTGCAGACCGTTGACGACGGCAAGATCAAACTGGCCGGCCTTCAGCCCATCGCCAGTGAGCTGACCGGCACCATCGGCGACGATCAGAAGCGCGCCGAGGTGGCGGCCATCCCGCTGGTGGCGGTGGTGCTGTTCTTCGTCTTCGGCACCGTCATCGCCGCGAGCCTGCCCGCCATCATCGGCGGACTGACAATCATGGGTGCGCTCGGCATCATGCGCCTGGCCGCCGAGTTCACCCCCGTGCACTTCTTCGCCCAACCCGTGGTCACGCTGATCGGCCTTGGCATCGCGATCGACTATGGCTTGTTCATCGTGAGTCGGTTCCGAGAAGAGCTGGCCGAGGGTTACGACACCGAGGCGGCAGTGCGGCGCACGATGATGACGTCGGGTCGCACCGTCATGTTCTCTGCGGTCATCATCGTGGCGTCGTCGGTGCCCCTGCTGCTCTTCCCGCAGGGCTTCCTCAAGTCGATCACCTACGCGATCATCGCCTCGGTCATGCTCGCGGCGATCATGTCGAACACCGTGCTCATCGCCGCGCTGGCCGTCCTCGGACACCGCGTTGACTCGCTCGGGGTGAGCTCCTTGACCAGGTTCGCCCTACCCGACACCATCAAGTCTGACGCCTCCAACCCGAAGAAGAACACCCTCGCCCTCGCCTCGATCCCGGCGGGCATCCTTCTTCCCCCGGTGGGCATCGCAATCGGGCACATCGCCCGTTCCCAGATCAAGAGGACCGGCGAACAGGGCGCAGGCCTGGCACTCATCGGCCTGCTGTTCGCCTACCTCGGCACCTATGGCGGACTCGCCTACGGCGCTTACGCCCTCCGGGATGCCGGCGTCGTCGAGGGAGCCCTGTTCTGGATCCTGCTCGGCATCGTGATCTTCTGCGCCACCGTCACCGCGATCCTCGTCCTGGCGAGGTACATCCCGCTGATCCGCAAGCCGACCATCTGGTGGCTGAACTTCCTGGCCGAGAAGACGCAGAAGACGAAAACCCGCGAAGAGGTCGAGAAGGGCTTCTGGGGCACGCTGGTCAACAAGGTCATGAAGCGGCCGGGACTGTTCGCGCTGCCGATCGTGATCGTGATGATCCTGCTCGTCATCCCGCTGGGTCAGCTGGCTCTCGGAGGCATCAGCGAGAAGTACCTGCCCCCGGACAATGCGGTGCGCCAGGCACAGAACGCCTTCGACTCCAGTTTCCCCGGGTACCGCACCGAGAAGCTGACGCTGGTCGTCCAGAACGCGACACCGGAGCAGCTCGCTCAGGTCAAGAACGAGGCGGCCCAGATCACCGGCTTCACCGGCACCTGGGACGAGCGCCCCGTGGCGCCGGACGTCAAGGATCCGGCGATACCGGTCGGCACCGACGGACAACCGCACCCCTGCCTGTCGAAAGACCTGCCCTGTGTACTGCAGAACGGTCTCGAACAGCGCAACGACGCCGCCAAGAAGATCGACGAGCTGCGGAACCTCTCGGCGCCCAAGGGCGTGACGATCTGGGTCGGCGGCACCCCCGCCCTGGAGCAGGACAGCATCCACAGCCTCTTCGCGAAGCTACCGCTGATGGTCGTGGTGCTGATCCTCACCACCACGGTGCTCATGTTCCTGGCGTTCGGCTCACTGGTGCTGCCCATCAAGGCCGCGCTGATGAGTGCGCTCACCCTCGGCTCGACGATGGGCATCCTGACGTGGATGTTCGTCGACGGGCACGGCTCGGGTCTGATGAACTACACGCCGCAGCCACTCATGGCCCCGATGATCGGTCTGATCATTGCCGTCATCTGGGGTCTGTCGACGGACTACGAGGTGTTCCTGGTCTCCCGCATGGTGGAGGCCAGAGCGCGCGGATTGTCCACGGCAGAGGCGATCCGCATCGGCACCGCCACCACGGGCCGCCTGATCACTGGCGCCGCACTCGTCCTTGCGGTCGTCGCGGGCGCGTTCGTGTTCTCGGACCTCGTGATGATGAAGTACCTGGCCTTCGGTCTGCTGTTGGCCCTGCTGCTCGACGCCACGATCATCCGAATGTTCCTGGTTCCAGCGATCATGAAGATGCTCGGCGACGACTGCTGGTGGGCGCCGCAGTGGATGAAGCGCATTCAGGAGCGGCTGGGGCTCGGTGAAGTGGAACTCCCCGACGAGCGCAAGCGGCCCACGGCCCGCGAGCCCGAGGTGGATTCCGAGGCTCTCGTCGGCGCCGGTGCACCCATGCGGGCGCTGCCACCTCACGACCCCACCCATCCGCAGGGTGGGCGGTCGTCGACGACGGGCAAGGTCGCTCCGCAGCGTGTCAGCCCACCTTCGGCCGCGGGGACGACGCGCATCCCGACCACCACGTCGGCGCCCGTTGCCGAGCCGCCGACCACGCGGATGCCCGCCGCGCCCGCCGATCAGACCACCCGGATACCGGCGCCGGCCGATGCCGCCACCACGCGCACGCCACGGATCGACCCGAATCGGCCCGCCACCCCGCCGCGGACCGCGACCCCCACCAGAGAATCCAGCTCCCGCGGGGCGAGCGCCACCGGGAGCCGCGAGATCGAGTCGTGGCTCGGCGACCTGCGCGGCGGAGCCACTGGTTCGGGCTCGCAATCGGAGGTCCAGCGGCCACCGACGGCTGGTCGACGTCAACCACCGCCCTCTCCGGCAGCCGAGCCACCCACCACGGCGATTCCCACTCAGCGGGCTTCGGACTCCGAGCCCACCGAGAAGATCGACACGCGCGACACCGAGGAGAATCCCAAGCGCCGCGGCGGCGGGGTAAGCGCGGCTGATCTGTTGCGCAGGGAAGGCCGGCTCTAGGTTTCGGCCTCGAGGTCGTCGGCCTTGCCTTCGATGGGTGGCCCGACGTCCGCGGCGAGGGCGGCCTCCTCGGCAGCCGGGTCGTCGGCCAGCAGCACGCGCGCCGCGCTGTTGAGAACCGCGACTATCGGGACCGCCAGAAGTGCGCCCACGATCCCGGCCGTGACACCGCCCGCAGCGATCGCGAGCACCACCGCAAGGGGATGAAGAGACACCGCGCGGCCCATCACGAGCGGCTGCAGGACGTGCGCCTCGAACTGCTGCACGGCGATGATCAGACCGAACGTGATCAACGCATAGACCCAGCCCTTCGCGATCAGCGCGACGATCACGGCCAGCCCGCCGGTGAGGACCGCGCCCACCAAGGGGATGAATGCACCGAGGAAGACGAGCGACGCCAGGGGCAGCGCAAGGGGAATCCCCATGATCGCCAGGCCGGTTCCAATGCCGACCGCGTCGACGAGCGCCACCAGGAAGGTGGCACGGACGTAGCCGATCAACGAGTGGAAGCCGGCGCGGCTCGCGTCGCGCACACGGTCGCGGACGGTCAGCGGGAAGATCTTGGTGACGAACGCGAAGATGTTGCGGCCGCCCTGCAGCAAGAAGATCAGCGTGAACAACATCAGCAACGCGCCGGTGACGATCTCGGTGATGGTGCCCGCCGTCGACAGAGCGCCGCTGGTCAACTTCGACTGATTGTTCTTGAGCGCCTCGATGGCGGTGTCCGTCGCGCTCTTGATCTGGTCGTTGCTGAAGTGCGACAGCAAGCCGGTGTTGAGCGAGTTCCTGGCGTTGGTGATGCTGAGGGTCACCTGGTCGACCAGTGCGGGGGCGCCCTGGATGAACTGGCTGACTACGAACGTCAGGATGCCGCCCACCACCACGATGCTGCACAGAATTACCGCGGCCACGGCCGCGCCCCTCGGCAGTCCGCGGCGGTCGAGGTGGTCGACGAGCGGCAGCAACATCGCCGTCACCATCGTCGCGAGCAACACCGGCACCACGATGACCTCGAGGTGCATCACCACCCAGAACAACGCGATGAGCGCACCCATGATGATCAGCAGTCGCCACGACCATGCGGCGGTCTTGCGGACGAGTGGGTGCACCGACGCGTCGGCCTGCGGGTCAAGCGACAAGAGGAAGCCCTCTGGCATCCCGGTAGCGTAACGACTCGCCGCGCGCGATCCGGGCAAGCTCGTCGGGCGGTCGCGCGCCGTTACCCTGTAGCCGTGTCGCAGGACGCCTCGGAGGGCAGGAGCAAAGCGACCCGGGAAGATGCCCCGGAGGGCAGGAGCGAAGCGACCCGGGAAATTCGCCAGCGCGGCAAGTACTGGTGGTTGCGTTGGGCGATCATCTGCGTCGCTCTCGCGGTGCTCGCCGTCGAGGTGGTGCTGGTATGGGACCAGCTCGCGAAGGCATGGCGGAGCCTGCTGTCGGCCAACTGGTGGTGGGTTCTCGCCTCGGTGTTCGCCGCGCTGGCGTCGATGCACAGCTTCGCCCAGATCCAGCGCACCCTGCTCAAGTCCGCGGGCGTACACGTAAAGCAGTGGCGGTCGGAGGCCGCGTTCTACGCCGGCAATGCCCTGTCGACGACCATGCCGGGTGGCCCCGTGCTCTCGGCGACGTTCGTCTATCGGCAGCAACGCATTTGGGGCGCCTCGCCCATGGTCGCGTCGTGGCAGTTGGTCATGTCGGGGGTGTTGCAGGTGGTCGGCCTGGCCCTGCTCGGGCTCGCGGGTGCCTTCCTCCTCGGCGCGAGCAAGAACCCCCTGTCGCTCATCTTCACGCTCGGCGGTTTCGTCGCGTTGCTGGTGTTGGCGCAGAGCGTTGCTTCGAATCCTCATCAGATCGACGGCATCGGGGTGCGCCTGCTGTCCTGGTTCAACTCGGTGCGGGGCAAGCCGGCCGACACCGGCCTGCACAAGTGGCGCGAGATGCTCGAGCAGCTCGAGTCGGTGAGCTTGACCCGACGTGCCCTTGGCACGGCGTTCAGCTGGTCACTCTTCAACTGGGTGGCCGACGTCGCCTGCCTGGCATTCGCCGCATACGCCGCGGGCGGCAAGCCGTCACTGGCGGGTCTCACGGTGGCCTACGCGGCGGCGCGCGCGGTCGGGTCCATCCCGCTAATGCCAGGTGGGTTACTGGTCGTGGAGGCCGTCCTCGTCCCCGGCCTGGTGTCCAGCGGCATGACGCTGGCGTCCGCGATCTCCGCGATGCTCATCTACCGGCTGGTGAGCTGGATCTTCATCTCGGCGATCGGCTGGGTGGTGTTCTTCTTCATGTTCCGCACCGAGAAGGACATCGACCCGGACGCGGCCCTCGAGCCCGACGCATCGTCATCCACGCCAGAGCAGTTCAGCCCCGGCCCGGAAGCGGTCTACGAGGCGGAGGTCCAACCACCGCGCCAGTTCAGTCCGGATCCCGAAGCAAGACACGAGCCCGAGGCGGGGCCATAGGATCGGCGGATGCACCGCACCATCTGGAACACCTTCGCGATTCTGGGTGCGGCCGCCCTCCTCACCGCCTGCGGGACTTCGAGCCAAACTCCGTCCGAGTCGACCGGAGCCTCCGGCTCGGCGACGTCGACCGCCGGCACGGCGACACCCACCACTGCCGCGAGGGTGCAAGCCACTCCCATCATCGCGAGTGTCATCGCGGCACCGGTGCCGGTGCCGACGACCGACGGCAAGAAGCACCTCGCCTACGAGCTGCAGCTGATCAATGCCCTCGGAGGTGACGTCACGCTGAAGTCGTTGTCCGTCAAGGCCGGAGGCGACGAGCTCGTGTCGTTGTCCGGCGATGGATTGAAGTACTGGACGCGCGCCCTCGGCGCCGGGGAGATCCCGACCACGACCTTGGGCCCCGGGCAGGCGGGCATCGTATGGCTCGACGTCGTGCTCGACGGCTCGGCGCCGGTACCCGCCGATCTGTCGCACACCATCGTCGTCGACCTGGCCAAGCCGATGCCACCGCTTCTGCCCGCCACAATGACCGAGGACGACGTCGCCCCCGTGACGGTGTCCACGCATCAGCCGGTCGTCATCTCGCCACCGCTGACCGGTCCGCGCTGGCTGGACGCCAACAGCTGCTGCGACATGACGGCGCACCGGACCGCGATGAACCCCCTGGACGGAAACCTTTGGGCTGCTGAGCGATTCGCGATCGACTACCTACAGCTCAGCGCCGACGGCACCATCGTCAAGGGCGATCAAACCAAGCCGGAGAGCTACCCGTACTTCGGCGCCGACATCCACGCGGTCGCCGACGGGCCCGTCGTCACCGTGCTCGACGGGTTGCCCGAGCAGGTGGCGGGCAAGAGTCCCACCGGATTGACGCTCGAGCAGTACGGCGGCAACCACGTCGTACAGGACATCGGCGGGGGCAACTATGCGTTCTACGCACACCTGAAGACCGGCTCCGTGAAGGTGAAGCCCGGCGACCAACTCACCACCGGTCAGGTGATCGCCAACCTCGGCAACACCGGCAACACCGACGCGCCACATCTTCACTTCCACGTGATGAGCACACCGGACCCGTTGCGCTCCAACGGTTTACCGTTCGTCTTCAAGGACTTCACCCTGGACGGAAGGATGGCGTCGATGGAAGCGCTGGATCCGCTGTTGACGGGCCAACCCGCCCCGATGGCACCGGGCAGTGCGTCGCGTGACGAGAAGAACCTCAGTCCGTTGGTACTCGACGTGATGACCTATGCAGGAGGCTAGCGACGCGACGGCGCGCGCCGCGGCGACCGCACTGCTCGCCGACGTCGTGTGCGTGCTGGTGTTCTGCGCGATCGGCAGGCGGAGTCACGCCGAGGGGATCACCGTCGCGGGCGTGCTCGAAACGGCATGGCCGTTCCTGTCCGGCACTGCGGCCGGTTGGCTGGCCGCCAGGGCATGGCAACGTCCGACCTCGTTGGCCCCGACGGGCCTCGTCATCTGGCTGAGCACCGTCGTCATCGGAATGTTGTTGCGCAAGGCCACATCTCAAGGCACGGCGATCAGCTTCGTGGTGGTCGCTTCGCTTTCGACCGCCATCCTGCTACTCGGTTGGCGCCTCGGCGCAAGGGCCCTGGCTCGCCGCTGAGCGAGCCGTCGCCCTCTGAAAACGGTTCCGGTTCAGGCGAAGTCGACACGGTCAGCGTGGCGCGCAGACCGCCGAGTGGGCCGGTCGACAACTCGATGCCGCCACCGTGCAGCGCCGCCTGCTGCGCCACCAACGCGAGTCCGAGGCCCGATCCACCGGGCGCCGCCGTACTGCCACGGGCGAACCTGCCCATGACGAACTGGTGCTCGTCGGCGGGAAGTCCGCATCCGTCGTCGTCGACGACGATGGTGAGCACCTCGTCGCGGCCGTCGACTGCGGCATGCCGGTGTGCGGTCAACAAGATCGTGGTGGCGCCGCCGTGAGCAATTGCATTGCGCACCAGGTTGTCCACCGCGAGCCGCAGCCCAGCCGGCCAACCCCAGATCGTGCCCATGGCATCGTCACTGTGCACGACGATCTCCACGTCGCCGGCCCGGCTGTTCTCGCGGGCCACCCGGTCGAGCATGTCCGTGACGTCGATCAGTTCACGGTCCTCGGCCTGCGCCAACTGTCCCGACGCGAGCTGTCCGAGAGCCGTGATGATGGCCTCCACCCGGCGCTGGGCACGGGCCAGGTCGCCGACGACCTCGTCCCGTTCGTCGGCGGGCAGGTCGTGGATCCTCAGGGTGTCGAGGTCGGCCCGCATCGCGGTCAACGGAGTACGCAATTCGTGTGCGGCATTGGCCGCGAAGTCCTGAGCAGCCTGGAGAGAGTTCGTCGTGGCCAGCTGCGCAGCGGCGAGGCGTTCGAGCATGCCGGCCATCGCATCGGACAGCTCCTCGGCCTCCCGCGCGCCCTTCACCGCCGTCATCCGGTCGCTGCCCTTCCCCAGTCGCATGGTCTGCTCGGTGAGCCTGCGCAACGGCCGGATCGCCGGACCCGCCAGCATCCACCCCAGTCCCCCGGCGATGAGCACGGTCACGACGCCGACTGCGCTGTAGAGCGGGATACGCGCCCGGTTCAGCAGGATGCTGTCGGCACGGATGCCGACCGACATTAGTACCCCGCCCTGTTGGTCCACCGGGATGGTGCGTACCCGATACTCGATGCCGTTGACCTCGACGGTCTCGCTCCCCGGCGGCAACAGAGGCAGCTGGAAGCCCCGCTGGAACACCACCTGACCCGACGATCGCGACCGCCCGGTCTGGAGCACGCCATTCGTTTGGTCGTAGACGCTGGCGTCGACGATCGCGTCCAGTCGACGGTCGAGCTGCGCGGCGTCGTTGTTGGCCAACACCACCGACGTGAGAACGGTGAACACCGCGACGACGGCGGCCGCCGCGACCGCCGAGGCGAGGGCGACGCGCGTACGCAGTGAGGCGGACCGGCCGACTCGGGGCAGTCGCACCTCAAGGCTCGTCGCGCAGGACGTACCCGATCCCGCGAACGGTGTGGATCACCCGGGGGTGGCCTTCGCGCTCGAGCTTGCGTCGCAGGTAGCTGATGAACACGTCGGCGACGTTGGTGTCCACGTCGAAGTCGTAACCCCACACCAACTCGAGCAACCGCTGCCGCGACAACACCACGCCCGCATTCTCCGCCAGAACCGCAAGCAGATCGAACTCTCGCTTGGTCAGTTCTGCCCGCTCGCCCTCGACGAACACCAGCCGCCTGGCCGTGTCGATGGTCAGCGGTCCGACCGTCATCGTGTCCGGCGAACGGTCCGACAAACTCGACCGCCGCAACAGCGCATGCAGCCTGGCGACCAGTTCGCCGAGGTCGAACGGCTTGGTCAGGTAGTCGTCCGCACCCGCTTCGAGACCGGCGATCCTGTCGTTGACCGTGTCTCGCGCAGACAGCACGCAGATCGGGATGTCGTTGCCCAGCGCCCGCAATGCGGTCACCACCGCCACGCCGTCCAGTTCCGGCATCTGCACGTCCAGCACCAGCGCGTCGTGCGATTCGGTGGACAGCAGGCGCAGCGCTTCCTTGCCAGTCGCCGCGACCCGCACGTCGAAACCGGAGTGCCGCAATCCACGGGACACGGATGTTCTGACGTCCGGATCGTCGTCCACCATCAACACCGTGCGACCCGCGCCGTCAAGCGCAGGTGGCCCCGCCACCCGCACCAGGTCTACGGAATGGCTGGGGCAGGCGCCGCGCCGCAGCGGTTCTTCAGGTCGACGAGAGGCTGACGGATGCCCGTGAGGTCGGCCTTCACGCCCGGGTTCTGCTCCATGTAGGTGGCCACCTCCGTGCGCACCTCATCGCGCGGCAGACCCTCGAGGCTGGTGAAGAAGTAGTTCACGTCGGGGTGGGTGAACAGGTACGCCGAGGTCGACGCGGAGACGCCCGACGCCACGCCTGCGAGGTCCGCGGCGGTGCAGTTCGGGGGGTTGAGGGCTGGATCATCTGCCATGGCAGACGGAAGCGCACCGAACAACATCGCGCCTGCGATCGCGCCGGCGCCCATTGCGCCAGCTACCGCACGTCGCCCAGCACGGGCCGAGAGCAACATGATCAAGCTCCTTCATCGAATGTGCAGAGTCCTTCAGGTTCCTCGGTGACCGCCAAACCTGTGCAGTCACCGACAACGGAAAGCTAAGCAGAATCGGTGACGACTTTCTTGCCTTGCGGCCAAACCGGCGTCAAAAAGATCGAACTTCCAGTTCACGGGCGTCTCGTGAAGACGCGGGCGAGTCGCTGAGGGCTACCTGGGAGTCGTCGTCGAAGGCCCCGGCAGCGGGCCGGTGCCGGGTGCGACTGCCGTGGCGGGCGATGACTGCGCCGGCACTGAGGTCCCCGGCACCCCTACCGTCTGTGCCGTGGGGAGCGCGCCTGGCAAACCTCCGGGCGGCGAGCCGGCCTGCGACTGCGCCCCCTGCAGCAGCCCCATCACCTGCGGCAGCGTCACCGGCAGCTTGCAGCGGGTCGACAGGCTCACCAGCGGACTCTGCAGCGCCTGCATGTCCTTGGCCGCCTGCGGGTTCGCGTCGAAGTACGTCTTCAACGCACCGAGTGACTGCGGTCCCGCCTGCTGCTGCGAAATCGTCGTCAGGGCGGTGTTGGTTTGGGGGTGCGCATCGAGGTAGTTACCGGTCGAGGTGGCCACCGAACCGATCGTGCGCGCAACCTGGCTCGCCGCGCAGGGGTCCGGCGCGGCCGTCGCCGACGGCGCCCCCGGCACCGCCATCGCTGTCACGATCACACCACCGACTGCAGACGCAGCGAACACGCCTCCGAGGCAGCGCCGAAGGGCGGGAGTGGTGGTCTTCATGGGAAACTCCTCACCTGGGGCGGTCGTGCAATTGCCTGCCCACCGCACGGATCACCGATATTCGCCGCTGGGAGAGACCCCCGACCCGCAGCGTTCACGCGCCATACTGCCATCAGGCGAGCCCAGCCACCAATCCGCACAGCAAAGCCCCAGGTCAGTGGACGAGGTAGCTGGCAGCGATCCGGCCCGTCGCGCGGGGCGGAGACCATACCCCACGCTGAGGTAGGCTCTCGCTACGAAACGCGGGGAGTAAGGCAGGGGTCCGCCATCCAGCATTTCATGTTGCGGTTGAGCAGCAAGCTGCGCAGATACCGCTGGGCAGTCTTCGTAGCGTGGCTGCTCCTCCTGGTTCCCTCGCTGTACCTTGCGCTGAACCAGTCGGGCAACCTCACCGGCGGCGGCTTCGAAGTGGCCGGATCTCAGTCGCTGACCGTCGAGCACGCGATCCAGGATCACTTCCCCGATCAGGGCGCCTCCCCCTTGGCGCTGGTCGCTGCGCCACGCGCGGATGCCTCGTTCGACGACATGAACCAGGCCGTCGCGCAGCTCGAACGCATCGCGGCCGAGGTCCCCAGCGTCAAGGTCGTGTCGAATCCGCAGCAGCCGCCGCCCCAGCCGGACCGGCCGTACGTCCTCACCTTGCAGACGGACTTCAACAGCGGCAGTTCCGACCTGGCGAAGCAACTGCGCAAGAAGGTCGGCATCGACGGCGACCAACCGGGGCAGATCGAGAACGGGAAGGTCAAGCTCTACGTCATCGGCCAGGGCGCGCTCGGTGCCGCGGCGAGCGAGGCCACCAAGCACGACATCGCTCAGGCTGAGAAGTGGAACCTCCCGATCGTCATGATCGTCCTGCTGGCGGTCTTCGGATCGCTTGCCGCCGCCGCGATGCCGTTGGTGCTGGGCATCTGCACGGTGGTCGTGACCATGGGGCTCGTCTATCTACTGTCGATGGTCACCCAGATGTCGGTCTTCGTCACCTCGACGGTTTCGATGTTCGGCATCGCCTTGGCCGTGGATTACTCCCTCTTCATCCTGATGCGGTTCCGGGAGGAATTGCGGTCGGGCCGTGACCCTGCGCAGGCGGCCGACGCCGCGATGGCGACCTCCGGTCTCGCGGTGCTGCTGTCGGGCCTCACGGTGATCGCCTCGGTGACCGGCATCTACCTGATCCACACGCCCGTCCTGGCGTCGATGGCCACCGGTGCGATCCTTGCGGTCGCAGTCGCCGTGCTGACCTCGACGACGCTGATCCCCGCGGTACTAGCGACGGTCGGGAAGGCGGCGTCCAAGCGGTCGTCGTGGCTGCACGTCTCGCGCAGACCCGAGACGACGCAGTCGCGGTTCTGGACCCGCTGGGTGGGCTGGGTCATGCGACGACAGTGGCTGTCGGCGCTCGGCGCGACGCTCGTGCTGATCGTGCTCGCCACTCCTGCGTTCGCGATGACGCTGGGTAACAGCCTGCAGCGCCAGTTCGAGCCCACCCACGAGATCCGTGGTGGCATCAGCGCGGCGTCACAGGCGCTCGGTCCCGGCGCGCTCGGCCCCATCCGAGTCCTGGTCACCTTCCCCGACGGCAACGCCAACGGGTCGGAGAACACCGGGGCCCTGGACGCGGTCCAGCAGAAGATGAGCCAGGGGCCCGACGTGGCGACGGTGTCGCCCCCGGTCTTCGGCAATGACAACCGCAACGCGTTGCTGTCGGCGGTGCTCTCCATCGACCCAGAGGACCCGGCAGCGCGCGACACCGTCGACTGGTTGCGCGCCGAGCTGCCACGCGCCGCCCCCGGGTCCCCTGCCGTCATCGACGTCGGCGGCCCCACCGCACTACTCAAGGACTTCGACCAACGCGTGGCCGCGACTCAGCCCATGGTCTTCGTGTTCGTCGCGCTGATCGCATTCGTGATGCTCCTGATCTCGATCCGCTCGGTGTTCCTGGCGCTCAAGGGCGTCCTGATGACGTGCCTGTCCGTGGCCGCCGCCTACGGCAGCCTCGTCGTCGTATTCAAGTGGGGCTGGCTCGAGGCGTTGGGATTCCAACCGCTCGGATCACTGGACAGCACCATCCCGCCCCTGGTGCTCGCGATGACCTTCGGGTTGTCGATGGACTACGAGATCTTCCTGCTGACCCGGATCCGCGAGCGATTCCTCCAGACCAACAACACCCGCGACGCCGTCGCATACGGCGTCAGCACGAGTGCGCGCACGATCACCAGCGCGGCTCTGATCATGATCGCGGTGTTCATCGGATTCGCGTTCGCGGGCATGCCGCTGGTGGCCCAGCTCGGTGTCGCGTGCGCCGTCGCGATCGCCGTGGACGCGACGATCGTCCGCCTGGTGCTGGTGCCCGCGCTGATGGCCATGTTCGCGCAGTGGAACTGGTGGCTGCCCGGTTGGCTCGATCGCATTCTGCCGTCGGTGGACTTCGAGAAGCCGCTGCCCAAGGCCGACATCGGCGATCTCATCGTCATCCCGGAAGACATCTCCAGGATCGGGCCGTCGGGCGCCGACATCCGCAACGTGGTGAAGTCGGCGGCGAAACTCAAGACGCTCGCGCCGCAGACCATCACCGTCGCCGACCCGCTGGCGTTCAGTGGCTGTTTGCCGCTGGGCGGATCGCTTGCACAACACGTCAAGGGCGGCGACGAGCCCCTGGCCGCGCTACGACCCGGCGACACCCTGCGGCTCAACGTCACTCACCACGGCAAGTCGGGCAAGAAGAACGGTGGGACCCGGTTCCTCCCCCGCCAGCCCGTCCATCCGGTGACCATGTGGCGCGGCCGGCTCGCGGTGGCACTCGATGCACTGGCGGCGGCCGCCGACGCAGACGAGCCGATGGTGCGACGGCTCAGCCCGATGGAGACCACGAACGTCCTCCTGCCGACCGGCGACCGTTTGCAGATCCCCACCGGGGCCGAGACCCTGCGTCTGAAGTGCTACCTGATCATGTGCCGCAACAGTGCACGGGACTACGCAGAGTTTGCCGATCTGGTCGAGTCGATGGAGACTCAAGCTGCGGCAGTGGTGCTGGCAGGAATGGACCGGTATTACTGTGGACAACGGTTGAGAAGCCAGTGGGTGGCGACGCAGCTCGTACGGCGGCTAGCCGACCCACACCCGTCTGGTGACGCCGAAGAGTGGATGAGCCCCGAGGCGGAGTCCGATTGGGCACACGTCAGGCAGCGCTGCCTGTCCGTGGCAGTTGCAATGTTGGAGGAGGCGAGGTGACGTTGACGACGGACGCGCGTGGCGACGCCGCCGGGCGCCCGAACCAAGCCGCGACGGCAGCGCGGAGACGTCCAGCCGTCGACCAGCGGCCGGTGGAGTTCTGGCCCACGTCAGCGATTCGTGCAGCGCTCGAGACCGACGATCTGACCGTATGGCAGCGCATCGTCGTCGCGATCAAGCGCGACCCGTACGGCAGGACCGCCCGTCAGGTCGAGGAAGTCCTGGATACGGCACCGCCCTACGGCGTGTCGAAGGCCTTGGACGAGGTTCTGGCCCGCACCCGAGCAGACCTCGAGGCCAACGAGTGTGCCGAGGTGGCGCGCCACGTCCACGGGCTTCTCCAGCGGTCCGGTCTCGGGCAGCACGAGTTCTCGTCGCGCATCGGCATTCCCGGCGACCAGTTCGCGAGCTACCTCCAAGGCACCACCAGCCCGGCGGCATCGTTGATGATCAGGATGCGGCGGTTGTCCGACCGCTTCGCCAAGATGCGCAACGGCCGCCCCGACTGACTAGCGGGAGTTGATGGGCGACAGATCGTCGACCAGCCAGCGCCCGTCCTGCTTGATCAGCGAAACCCGTAGTGGCAGAGGCACGGTCGCCGGTTGCCGGCCCGGCGCGTTCTGCGTGCCGCGCATGATCACGGCGACGACCGCATTCTGCGGGCCGATGGCCTCGACTCCCGCCGAGACGGTGCTGGCCTGAACGGTGAGCCCCTTGCCCGTCAAATCCTTTGCCATGGCTGCGAACTCGCCGCGGAAGCCGTCGGCTCCCCACTGCGTCATCATCGCCGTCAACCGGTCGAAGTTGGCGCTCGGACTTTGCGGGGTGAACGTCGCCGACGCCTCCGCAGCACTGCTGGCGATGCCGACCACCTCGGTCATGTCGCGATGCATGGCGGCCTCCGGTGCCGTCCACTTCGTGTAGCCGACCACGACGGCCGCGGCCAACGCGACGGTGGCAAGACCCGCCACGGCCAATCGCAGACCAGGACCGTCGTCGTCGGTGCCGACCGTGACGCCGTCGCGGCGGAACAGCACGGCGTTGACCACGACACCCTGCCCGATCAGCAGGCTCAGCACCGAGCACACCGACACCCACCACAGCGGCCACGCAAGCGCGATGCCGACGTAGACCAGCGCCAGAATCGCCCCGAGCGGAGCCAGCACGTCGAACGCCAGGACCCTGAACCGGTTCCTCATCTGATGGTCTCCAACCGCGACACCAGCAGCTTGCCGTCGACGTCGGACACCGCCAGCCGCAGCGTCCAGTGCACGGTCAACGGCTTCGAACCCACGTTCTGGCTGACCGAGGTGGCGACCACGATGACGTTGTCGGTCCGCGACGACACGGTCGCCAGCTCGGGCTGCGGCACCGGCGGTAGGCCCGCGTCACCGGGCGAGGCGTGGTATCGAGACTCGATCGCGACGGACTCGACCTGGCCGACCGTCTGGGACTGCAGCTTCTGCACCACCTGGCTGAACGGCTCGACCGCGGTTTCGAAGTTCGCGTTGAGCTGACCGACGGTGCCGTCGTGCAGTGTCTGCATGCTCTGCGTGACCGTGTCCTTGTTCATGTTGATCAGGACGCCGGTCCAGTCGGCGGCGGCCTGAAGCACGCGGGTCTGGTAGGCGCGGTCGTCGACCTCGTGGCGATGGCCCACCCACATCAGCGCCGCCAGGACGACTGCGGCCACCGAGATGACGCCGAGCACCGCGGAGCCGATGCCGAACCCGGTCATACCGCCGTTGCCCGCCTGGGTGGGCTCGTCATCGAGCTGGTCTGGCATGGCCGTGAGGGTACCCGGCGTGACCCGGCGGCCGCGTTTGCCGTCGACCCCGCTCCCCCCGGCACGCACAGTGCATCCGATGGCAGGATGGTGAGGTGACGTTAGAAGCCACCCACAGCGGTATCGACCTGTCCTACGTCGACGACGACGCCCGCCCCCAGGACGACCTCTTCGGTCACGTCAACGGTCGCTGGCTGGCCGATTACGACATCCCGGCGGATAGGGCCACCGACGGCGCCTTCCGGTTGCTCGCCGACCGCGCCGAGGAGCAGGTGCGCGACCTGATCGTCGAAGCCAGCGAGCTCGACGCGGCGCCGGACACCGACGAGCAGCGGGTGGGCGATCTGTACGGCAGCTTCATGGACACCGAGACCGTCGCGCGCGTCGGCGTCCAGCCGCTGCTCGACGAGCTGGCGACGATCGACGCCGCCGACGACGCGACCGCGTTGGCGGCGGTGCTCGGGGGGCTGCAGCGCACCGGCGTCGGCGGTGGCACCGGCCTGTACGTCGACACCGACTCCAAGGACTCGACGCGCTACCTACTGCACCTATCGCAGTCCGGCCTCGGTCTGCCCGACGAGTCGTACTACCGCGACGCCCAGCACGCCGAGATCCTGGCCGCCTACCCGGGACACATCACGCGGATGTTCTCTCTGGCCTTCGGCGAGGAACCGCAGCCGAACGAGTGGGAGGCCACGTCTGAGCGAATCGTCGTGCTGGAGACCAAGATTGCGGCCGCACACTGGGACGTGGTGAAGCGTCGCGACGCCGACCTGACCTACAACCTGCGCGCCTTCACCGACCTGACCGCAGAGGCGCCCGGGTTCGACTGGGCAGGCTGGATCGCAGCGATCGGCACCACCCCGGAGGCCGCCGCCGAGGTCGTGGTGCGCCAGCCGGACTTCCTGACCGCCTTCGCCGCGCTGTGGGCCGGCGAGGACCTCGAGGACTGGAAGCGCTGGCTCCGCTGGCGGCTGATCAGCTCACGCTCGCCGATGCTGACCGACCCGCTGGTGGCCGAGAACTTCGACTTCTACGGCCGCACCCTCAGCGGCACCGAGGAGATCCGCGATCGCTGGAAGCGCGGCGTGGCCCTGGTGGAGAACCTGATGGGCGACGCGGTCGGAAAGCTTTACGTCGAACGCCACTTTCCGCCCGACGCGAAGGCGCGGATGGACGAGTTGGTGGCCAACCTCCGCGAGGCGTACCGCGTCAGCATCAGCCAGCTGGAGTGGATGACGCCCGAGACGCGCGAGCGAGCACTGGCCAAGCTGGACAAGTTCACCCCCAAGATCGGCTACCCCGTGCGGTGGCGGGACTACCCGGGCCTGGTGATCGACCGCGCCGACCTGTACGGAAACTACAAGCGCGGCAACGCCGTCGGCTACGACCGAGAGCTGGCGAAGTTGGGCGGCCCGGTGGATCGTGACGAGTGGTTCATGACGCCGCAGACCGTGAATGCCTACTACAACCCCGGCATGAACGAAATCGTCTTTCCCGCAGCGATTCTGCAGCCACCGTTCTTCGACGCCGCTGCCGACGACGCAGCCAACTACGGCGGCATCGGCGCGGTGATCGGCCACGAGATCGGCCATGGCTTCGACGACCAGGGCGCCAAGTACGACGGTGACGGCAACCTCGTCGACTGGTGGACCGACAGCGACCGCACCGAATTCGGTTCTCGCACCCAGGCATTGATCGCCCAGTACGAAGACTTCGTCCCGCGGCGGCTCAGCGGCGGTCAACACGTGAACGGCGCGTTCACCGTCGGCGAGAACATCGGCGATCTCGGCGGGCTCTCGATCGCGCTGCTGGCCTACGAGTTGTCGCTGGGCGGCGAGCCCGCCCCGGCGATCGACGGGCTGACGGGCGTGCAGCGGGTGTTCTTCGGTTGGGCGCAGGTGTGGCGCACCAAGTCCCGCGACGCAGAAGCCATCCGGCGGCTCGCGATCGACCCGCACTCGCCGCCGGAGTTCCGGTGCAACGGTGTCGTCCGCAACATCGACGCGTACTACGACGCCTTCGAGGTTGACGAATCCGACGAGCTCTATCTGGATCCCGAGAAGCGCGTGCGCATCTGGAACTAGCCTCACACGAAGACGGCCGCCCCGATGGGGCGGCCGTTCTCGTCTGCTCGGTCTTACATCTGCCAGTCCTGTGCCCCGTCGTTCTGGCTGTAGGTACCGACGGAGTTCTTCACGACGATCGGGTCACCACTGCCGAAGTTGTCGAAGAACCACTGCGCGTTGGCCGCGCTGAGGTTGATGCACCCGTGGCTGACGTTCCGCTTGCCCTGGTCGGCCACCGACCACGGCGCGCTGTGTGCGAAGTTGCCGCTGTTGTCGATGCGGACCGCGTTCTGGACCGTCAGCTTGTATCCCTGCGCCGAGGTGCTCGGCACGCCGTACGTCGCGGAGTCCATGACGATGCTGGGGAACTTCTCGAGTACGTAGTACGTGCCGTTCGGGGTGTCGTTGCCGGTCTTGCCCATCGACACCGGGAACGTCTTCTCCAGCGTGCCGTTGCGCACGATCTGCATCTGATGCGTGGTGTTGTCGACGGTCGCCACCAGCGACTCCCCGGTCCGGAAGCTGGACTTGGTGCCGCCCGCGTCGATGTTGACGGTCGTGTTCGCCGGCCAGAAGTTGATCGGGCGCCAGCGCAGTTGCGTGTCGCTCAACCAGTAGAACTTGCCGGGCACCGGCGGTACCGACGAGACGTGCACTGCCGACTGGGCCATCTGACGGTCCGCGATCGGCCGCGCGAAGTTGATCGCGATCGGCTTGGCGACGCCCACCATCGCACCGTTGCTCGGGTTGAACGTCGGCGGAGCGAAGACCGGCTTCCCGGTGTAGGGCGTGGGATCCTGACCCGCGGGCGTGCCCTCGGGGATCACCGTGGGCGCGGGCGCGGCCAGAGGATCGACGGGCGCAGGCGCCATCGGGTCGACCGGCGGAGCGAACCCGAACGGCAGCGGCGCAGGCGGCGGCACGTCCCCGACCGGGGGCGGTGCCGGCTGCTCGATGGGTGGCGAATCGATTGCCGCCGGATCGGGGTTGACCTCGGGATCTGCCCAGGCAGACGGGCTGCCGATCAGCGCGCCGCCGACCAGTCCGGCTGCGAAGATCGCCGAGGCGAATCGCGTCATGGTTCGCGTGAACGTTCTCTGTGGCATGCGCCACCTCCAATGCACAAGTGATTCCAGTGTCGCACAGCGCGGAGACCGGATATCTACGGCGGAACTCGCCAGCACCCGGACACCGCTCGATCGAAACGGCAGTGACCTGCTCGTTTGATCGGCTCCATGCGTCAGTTCGTTACGTTCGCCGCATCTTCCCGGTCAGGACTTCACCAGTCGGGCGATGGCCGCCGACGCCTCGGCGAGCTTTCTGTCAGCCTCGTCGCCACCCTCGGCGACCGCATGCGACACGCAATGGCCCAGATGCTCGTCGAGCAATCCCAGCGCGACGGACTGCAGCGCGCTGTTCACGGCACTGATCTGCGTCAGGATGTCGATGCAGTACTTGTCGTCGTCGATCATCTTGGCGATGCCGCGCACCTGACCCTCGATGCGGCGCAGGCGCTTCGCGTAGTTCTCCTTGTGGGGCGAATAGCCGTGCTCGGTCGCCTCGACCACGTCGGACACCGTCACCCTCCCAGCATCTGCTTCATCTGGCCGATCTCAGCCTGCTGTACCGTCACGATCTGCTTCGCCAACGTCTTGGCGTCGGTGTTGGCCCCGTCGGCGATCTCGGTGTTGGCCATCGCGATGGCTCCCTCGTGGTGGCCGATCATCGACTGCAGCCAGAGTTTGTCGAACTCGGCACCCTTGAGCGACTCCAACCTCGTCATTGTCGCCTCATCGACCATTCCCTGCATCTCCATGCCGTCCATACCGCCCTCGTGACCCTCGTGACCGGTGTCGGTGTCGGCGTTCCACTGGACCAGGAAGACCTTCATGGTCTGGATCTCGGGGCCCTGCGCCGCGGAGATGCCCGAGGCCAGCTTGATCACCGCCGGGTCGGTGGAACGCTGGGGCACCAGGTCTGACATCTCGACTGCCTGTTCGTGGTGCGGAATCATGCCCGTGACGAACGTGACGTCGGCGGCGTTGTTCGGGGCGGGGCTCTCCGCGGGCGCCGCAGCGCTCGACTCGCTGCCATCCGCGTCGGTGTGGCCGTCGGAGGCCGGGCCGGTACACGAGGTCAGGAACAGTGCGGCGGCGATCGCGGCAACCAGGGCGATGAACGGCTTCATGCAATCCACCTTACCGGATACCCCACAGGGGTATCCGGTACGGTGGATTGGTCGGCGAACGACCCGAAGGCATACTTGATCAATGCCCTCAGACGCTCCTGCTGATGATCTTCACGCAAGCGGCTCATCTACCCCCGACATCAAGCCTCGCAGCCGCGACGTCACCGATGGTCTCGAGAAGACCGCCGCCCGCGGGATGCTCCGAGCCGTAGGAATGGGCGACGACGACTGGGTCAAGTCGCAGATCGGCGTCGCGTCGTCGTGGAACGAGATCACCCCGTGCAACCTGTCGCTGGACCGGCTGGCCAAAGCCGTCAAGGAAGGCGTGCACGCCGCGGGCGGCTTCCCGATGGAGTTCGGCACCATCTCGGTGTCCGACGGCATCTCGATGGGCCACGAGGGCATGCACTTCTCGCTCGTCTCGCGTGAGGTGATCGCCGACAGCGTGGAGACCGTGATGATGGCCGAACGCCTCGACGGTTCCGTGCTGCTCGCCGGCTGCGACAAGTCCCTGCCCGGCATGCTGATGGCCGCTGCCCGCCTCGATCTGGCCAGCGTCTTCCTCTATGCCGGCTCGATCATGCCCGGCAAGGCCACGCTGACCGACGGCACTGAGATGGACGTCACGATCATCGACGCGTTCGAGGCGGTCGGCGCCTGCGCACGAGGACTGATGTCCCGCGACGACGTCGACATCATCGAACGCGCGATCTGCCCCGGCGAGGGTGCCTGCGGCGGTATGTACACCGCGAACACCATGGCCAGCGCCGCCGAGGCGATCGGCATGTCCCTGCCGGGCAGCGCGGCACCGCCTGCTAGCGACCGCCGGCGCGACGGCTTCGCCAAGCGCAGCGGGGAAGCCGTCGTCGACTTGCTCAAGCGCGGCATCACCGCCCGCGACATCATGACCAAGGAGGCGTTCGAGAACGCCATCGCCGTGGTGATGGCGTTCGGTGGGTCGACGAACGCGGTGCTCCACCTCCTGGCGATTGCCCACGAGGCCGACGTGAAGCTGACCCTCGACGACTTCATCCGGGTCGGCGCCAAGGTGCCGCACCTGGCCGACGTCAAGCCGTTCGGCAAGCACGTGATGTTCGACGTCGACCACATCGGCGGCGTTCCGGTCATCATGAAGACCCTGCTGGACGCGGGCCTGATGCACGGTGACTGCCTGACCGTCACGGGCGAGACGATGGCCGAGAACCTCGCTCACATCGCGCCGCCGGATCCCGACGGCAAGGTGCTGCGCGCGTTGAGCAACCCGATCCATCCGACCGGCGGCATCACGATCCTGCACGGCTCCCTGGCGCCCGAAGGCGCCGTGGTCAAGTCGGCGGGTTTCGATTCCGACGTGTTCGTCGGCACCGCAAGGGTTTTCGACGGTGAGCGCGCGGCGATGGACGCGCTCGAGGACGGCACCATCGTCGCGGGTGACGTCGTCGTGATTCGCTACGAGGGTCCCAAGGGCGGCCCGGGAATGCGTGAGATGTTGGCCATCACCGGCGCCATCAAGGGCGCCGGCCTCGGCAAGGAAGTGCTGCTGATGACCGACGGCCGGTTCTCGGGTGGCACCACCGGCCTGTGCGTCGGGCACGTGGCACCGGAAGCCGTCGACGCAGGCCCGATCGCGTTCCTTCGGGACGGTGACCAGATTCGCCTCGACGTCGGCAAGGGCACCCTTGACGTTCTCGTCGATACCGCCGAATTCGATTCCCGCAAGGCGGGTTTCAACCCGCCGGCACCCAGGTACACCAGCGGCGTCCTGGCCAAGTACCGCAAGCTGGTGGGTTCGGCAGCCACCGGCGCGGTCTGTGGCTGACCTCCATCCAGCGTTGGCCACCCTCGCTCCCCTACTGGGCAGCTGGGCGGGTTCCGGCGCCGGTGAGTACCCGACGATCCCGTCGTTCGGCTACCTCGAAGAGGTCACGTTCGGCCACGTCGGCAAGCCGTTCCTCAGCTACGGGCAGCGGACCAGGGCAAGCGATGACGGCCGCCCGCTGCACGCCGAGACCGGGTATCTCCGGCTGCCGTCACCGGGACGCGTCGAACTGGTTCTCGCGCATCCGACGGGTGTCACGGAAATCCAGGAGGGCTCGCTCACGGTTACCGGCGACGTGCTCGAGTTGGAGTTGAACGCGACGTCGATCGGACTCACCGCCTCCGCCAAAGACGTTACGGCGCTGAGCCGTTCGATTCGCATCGACGGTGACGAGCTGATCTACACCCTGCGAATGGGCGCGGTCGGCCAGCCGCTTCAACATCACCTGGCCGCGACGTTGCACAGGAAGCAGGCATGACCAGCCAGACGAATCCCGACGGCAGAATCAGGGTCCCGGCCGACCTCGACGCGGTCACGTCGGTGGGCGAGGAGGATCACTCCGACGTCGACCCCGCGTCGATCGAGCGCATCTGGCAGGCCACCCGTCACTGGTACTCGGCAGGAATGCATCCCGCCATCCAGGTGTGCGTCCGCCACCACGGCAAGGTGGTCCTCGACCGAGCGATCGGGCACGGCTGGGGCAATGGTCCCGAGGATCCGGCCGACGCCGACAAGGTTGCGGTGACGACGGAGACGCCGTTCTGCGTGTACTCCGCGGCCAAGGCCATGACCACGACGGTCATCCACATGTTGGCCGAACGCGGTGTCTTCTCCCTCGACGATCGCGTCTGCGACTACCTGCCGACCTACACCAGTTACGGAAAGGACCGCACGACGATCCGGCACGTGCTTACCCACAGCGCGGGCGTTCCCTTCGCCACCGGACCGAAGCCCGACCTGAAGCGGATGAACGACAGTGAGTACGCCCGCGAGATGCTCGGCAACCTGCGGACCATCTACCCGCCCGGGATGGTGCACGTCTACCACGCGCTGACGTGGGGGCCGCTCACCCGGGAGATCGTCTCGGCCGCCACCGGCAAGGACATTCGGGACGTGCTCGGCGACGAGATCCTGAAACCCCTCGGCTTCCGGTGGACCAATTACGGCGTTGCGCCCCAAGACATTTCACTGGTCGCGCCCAGTCATGCGACGGGCAAGCCGTTGCCCGCACCGATCGCGGCGGCCTTCAAACTGGCCGTAGGCGGAACGACGCACCAGATCATCCCGTTCACCAACACCCCACACTTCCTCACCAGCGTGGTGCCGTCGTCCAGCACGGTCTCGACCGCGAACGAGCTGTCCCGCTTCGCCGAGATGCTGCGCCGCGGCGGCGAACTCGACGGCGTGCGCATCATGCGCCCCGAGACCCTGCGCGCTGCGACCACTCAGGCTCGCCGCCTACGGCCGGACATCGCGATGGGGTTGATGCCCATGCGCTGGGGTACCGGATACATGCTGGGCTCCAAGCGATTCGGGCCGTTCGGACTCAATGCCCCCGCTGCGTTCGGACACACCGGTCTGGTCGACATCGCCATCTGGGCCGACCCCGAGCGCGGGCTCGCGGCCGGAATCGTCAGCAGCGGTAAACCCGGGGGCCATCGCGAGGCCAAGCGCTACCCCGCGGTCCTCGACGCCATCGCCGCCGGATTCCCGCGAGCCGCCGCGGGCTAACATTCGCGGATGGCCAAAATCGAGCTGTCCCGCACGCTGTCGATCACCCAGGAGGAGGCATGGTCGCACGTGTCCGACCTGTCGACACTCGGTGACTGGCTGGAGATGCACCAGGGCTGGCGTAGCGATCTGCCCGACGAACTCACCGAAGGCGCCACCCTCGTCGGCGTGGCAGGCGCCAAGGGCATGCGCAACCGGGTGACCTGGACGGTGAGGGAATTCGATCCGCCCCAGCTGATCGGCATCAACGGCGAGGGTGTCGGCGGCACCAAGTACGCGCTGCGCATGACCGTGGCGCCGCTCCCGGCTGGGTCGAGGTTCACCGTCAAGATCGACCTCGGTGGACGACCACTGTTCGGGCCCATCGGCGTCGCCGCCGCCCGCGCCGTAAAGGGCGACATCGAGCGGTCGATCAGAAAGTTCGAGGAGCTGTACGGCTAACCGATGCTCTCGCCGTAGACCCGGTCGACCGTCAGCGCCATCAGCACCCGCCGGTCGGACACCATCACCGACCGGTACTCGTCCCAGTCGGGATGCTCCCCCGCCGCGCTTCGGTAGTAGTCGACCAGCGCCTCGACCTCGGGGCTCTGCGGGTCGGTCCCCGGGCCGGTCAGGGTCGCCGTCCCCTCGGCGGTCGCCCACGACCTGCCGTCGGCGCTGGTGACCTCCAGTGCGGTCCGCGGGTCACGCCGCAGGTTGGCCGTCTTCGCGCGGCCCTCGGTCATCGAGACGTAGACGACGTCCGCGGCCTGATCGTAGAACGGTGTCACGGGCGACAGCTGCGGAATGCCGTTCGCCTTGATGGTCGCCAGCACGCCGAGTCGCGCGTCGGCCAGCAGCGTGCGCGGGTTGAATGAAGATGCGGTCATGTCAGAGCCCAACCCGTGACCGCGCACCCACTATTCCGCAGAGGGGTTCACATGCCGACTGACGAGACGATGCGCGCAGACCTCACAGAGCTGGTGCGACGCCGGGCGCTGACCGAGGACGCCGCCCGGCCCGAGGCGGTCGAGCGCAGGCACGCCGGGGGTGGGCGCACGGCGCGGGAGAACGTCGCCGACCTCGTCGACTCGGGGTCGTTCGTCGAATACGGCAGGTATGCGATCGCCGCGCAACGCTTTCGGCGCGACGTCGACGACCTGATCGAGCGCACCCCTGCGGACGGCATGATCGCCGGCACGGCGCGGGTCGACGGCGACGCCTGCGCGGTGCTGGCCTACGACTACACGGTGCTGGCGGGCACGCAGGGCGCGCTCGGTCACCGCAAGAAGGACCGGCTGTTCGACGTCATCGAACGGTTGCGGCTGCCCACCGTGTTCTTCGCCGAGGGCGGCGGCGGCAGGCCGGGAGACACCGACTACCCGGTCGTGTCGTCCCTCGACGTGCGCGCGTTCAAGCTGTGGGCGGCGCTGTCCGGTCTAGTGCCGCGGATCGCGGTCGTCAAGGGGCGGTGCTTCGCGGGCAACGCCGTGATCGCCGGCTGCTCCGATCTGATCGTCGCCACCGAGGACTCGTCCATCGGGATGGGTGGGCCGGCGATGATCGCGGGTGGAGGGCTCGGCAACGTCGCACCCGACGAGGTGGGTCCGATCTCGGTGCAGGCCCCGAACGGCGTGGTCGACGTCGTGGTGGCCGACGAGGCGGAGGCGGTCGCCGTCACCAAGAAGCTCCTCGGCTACTTCCGCGGCCGCACCACGTCCTGCGGGGCTGCCGACCAAACCGGCTTGCGCTCAATGGTTCCCGAGCGCGCCCGCCGCGCGTATCACATCGGGCCGATCATCGAGACCATCGCGGACGGGGGGTCGGTGACGTACTTGCGGGAACGGTTCGCACCGGAGATGGTGACCGCGCTGGCCCGTATCGACGGGCGTCCGGTGGGGGTGCTCGCCAGCAACACCCGCGTGATGGCGGGTGCGATCACCGCGGGCGCCGCGGACAAGGCGGCGCGGTTCCTGCAGCTGTGCGACGCGTTCGGCCTGCCGGTCGTGTCGCTCGTCGACTGCCCCGGTTACATGGTCGGCCAGGCCGCCGAGGCGGAGGCATTGGTGCGGCGCGGCTCGCGTCTGCTGGTCGCCGGGGCGTCGCTACGGGTGCCACTGGTGGCGGTCGTCCTGCGCCGTGGTTACGGCCTTGGAGCCCAAGCCATGTGCGGCGGTGGCTTGCACGAGCCGCTGCTGACGGTGGCGTGGCCCGGCGCCCATCTCGGCCCCATGGGGCTGGAGGGTGCGGTCCGGTTGGGCCTCCGCAAGGAGCTCGAGGCGATCGCCGATGACGACGAGCGGGAGGACCGCGTCCGCCAGGCCACCGCCGCCGCGCAGGAGAACGCCAAGGCGCTGAACGCGGCGGCGCTGTTCGAGATCGACGACGTCATCGACCCGGCGGACACGCGCGAACTGATTGTCGCGACGCTGGCCGCGGCCGCGAAGCACCCGTTGGATGCGCCGCGGCCGCGGTTCGTCGACACCTGGTAGGTGTTAGCCCGCCATGAACCGGTCGTAGGCCGAAGACAGGTCGGCCGGAAGGACGGACACGTTGCACTGGCTCTGGGTGTCGCCGATCGGCGCCAGGATGCCGCGCAGCTCGTAGTACTCCTGCGGATTGGCCGTGAAGTAGCCACGGATGTCGGCTGCGGTCTGATCCCGCGGCTGGTTGTGTGCCGCGAAGACCACCTGTTCGGCACCCGGGTGGGCCCGCAGGTAGTCCCGCGCCGAGCCCGTCACGGTGCTGACGGTGTTGGCGACGCCTGCGCCGCTGCAATCGGGTGCCGCCGACGCCGCCGGTGCGGCGATGGTTGCGGCAGCTACTCCGGTGAACAGCCCGCCGACCACCATGCCGATGGCTCCGCGACGCATGGTCATACCACTGAATTTCATGATCGATTTCCCCTCGGGAGTCTCGTGTAATTCGCCGTTTCCTCGACTCGAACTCCACGGTACGCGTCGTCCAGGGACTCCCCCGGTGTCGTCAAAGCTCGCTCGCAGCATTCCTGCCAGGCGTTACGCGAATGCGGCGTGAGTTGGGCAACATTGTGGGCCGAAATCGATGAGCGTCGGGGTAGATCTTCAGAGCTCGGGCCGAATTCTTAATTGATCGTGATCATTCGCGTGACCGAATCGTTATTCGGCCAATTTGCGGACACCCCTGTAAATGCCCTTTCGGACGATCAACGGCTGCAGGATCCGGTCGATCGACCACGAGGGGAACCGGAACGCCCGGCCGTTGGGCGCGAAGACCTCCAACCCGTCGGGTTGGGCGCCCAACACCGAACCCCAGCGGCGCTCCGGCGCGCGGTAACTGCGCAGCCTTTTCCCGTCGAACTCGGCGCGAACGTTGTGAGCCAGCAGACCGTCGGCCCGGTTGCGCGCGGAGCTGCGAAGCGGGTCCGTGGCGGCGACGTCGCCGATCGCGAACAGTCCCGCGTGGCCGGGTACGCGGAGGTCGGGCGCCACACGGACGAAGCCGTTCTCGTCGAGAAGTTCGGCAGGCAGCCAGTCGGTATTCGGCTTCACCCGCCCGATCGCCCAGAGCACGGCGTCCGCAGACGTCGGCGCCTCGCCGGTACTCCATTGGACGGGCCCGGTGCTGATCTCGTCGCAGGCGAAGCCATCGGGGACGACCGCGCGGTGCCCGTCGTGCAGCCCGACCCCGAGATCGGTGAGCCTGCGTCGGATTCGGCTCCAGACCCGGGGGTGGTGCGCAGGTAGCGGGCGCTCGCCCGGGTAGTACAGGTCCACCCGCTTGTCCGGCCAGGTGCCCGCCAGGTTGGCGGCACTGCTAACCGCCGCCGCACCGCCTCCGACGACGGCGATGGCGTCGGCGCGGGTCAGTCGGTCGTGCGCGGCGCGGAGATCGGCGCCTACGTCTGCGGCGGACTGCAGCGTCGGTCGCCGCCAGAAGCCGTTCGCCACCCCGGTCGAGATCACCAGCGCGTCGTAGCCCTCGGTCTGCAACGTGCCGTCCCCGTACTCGACCGAGACCTCTCGCGCTAGGAGGTCGACGCCGGCGAGTCTGCCGTGCACGGTGCGCACACGGTCGAGTCCGCGGAATCTGTCGAAGCCGATCCAGTAGTCGTTGGCCCAGTCGTCGGGGCGGCTGAGTCGGATGCCCAACTCCTGACCGCTGACCAGCGCGGGCTTGGCCGAGATGCCGACGACGTCGGTGTGGCGCGCCAGCCGGATCGCGGTGAGGATCCCACTGTCGCCGAGCCCGGCGATGACGACGCGGCGCCTCACGTCACCCTCTTCGGCGGGCGGGGCACGAACCGCGACACCCGGTCGAGGACGTCCTGGTACGCCGGCCGTCTTTCGAGGCTGCGCGTCTCCATCATCGGGATGCTGGCGCCGAGGAACATCGCCAGGATGGCTACCGCGCCGAGGACCAGCCACCACGCGTCAGCCGGCGCGGCCGCGACGCCGAACAGGGCGAGGGCGAGCCAGAAGGCGAACTCTCCGAAGTAGTTTGGATGCCGCGACCAACTCCACAGGCCATGGTCCATCACGTCACCCGGGCGACGGTCCCGCACGAACCGGTGCATTTGGACGTCGGCCACGAGCTCGAGCGCGACCGCCGCCAGACCGATGACGAACGCCAGCCAGCTGAGCCACGCGATGCCCGCGCCGGGCCGGGTCACCGCCACGTACACCGGCACCATGCCGAGGAAGACCTGGCACGTGGGGATGAGGTGGATGGCGACCAGGTCGGCACCGAACTCCCAGCGACCCGCGCGTTCCTTGAACATCGGGTAGCGCCAGTCCTCGTGGTGCAGGCCGGGGAAGGCGTACACCCAGTTGGCGGTCAGCCGGATCGCCCAGAGCACGACCACGATGGCCACCAGCCAGCACCGCAGCCGGTCCACGTCCGGGCTTGCCTGGCTCCACCAATAGAAGAGCAGCAGCGGCGGGATCACGCTCCAGTACGCGTCGTAGAAACTCGAGTTCCGGTAGGCGCGGCTGAAGGCGAAGATGACGACGGTGGCCAGCAGGTCGGCGATGAAGGTGTCGAGCCAGAGCAGACCCGTAGTGGGGCCCCAACCGAGCCACGCCGCAGCCACGCCGACGGCGACGACGTAGGCGGCGGTGACGATGGCCAGTGACCGGGTCTTGCTCATCAGCTCCCTCGGGGTCCGCGGCGAGCCGAAATGTAACACGTTCTAGTTGCACTGCGGGCTGGGTCACATCTCCGCCCACGACCCTCGCCTCGGCGCCGTTTCGCTCTCCGGGCCGTCGGGTAAGTCCAAGGAGGCGCCCAGCCGCCCGCGCCGAAACCCACACGCTCGACAGAATGAGGTATCCATGCCCAGGAATGACGCCATCACCAGCAATCAGGACCTCGTGGACTTCCTGACCACCCAGCACGAAGAGATCAAGCGACTCTTCGTCGAGACGCTCGACGCGGCTGACGTTGCGGCACAAGAGAAGTCGTTCAATGCGTTGCGCACGCTGCTCGCCGTGCACGAGACCGCCGAGGAGATGATGGTCCATCCGCGGGTACGCCGGAAGATCACCGACGGGCCGGCGATCGTGGCGGCGCGCCTCGCCGAGGAGCACGACTCCAAGGTGGCGCTGGAGGCGATCGAGAAGCTGGAGTTCGGCACCGCCGAGTTCAGCAAGTCTCTGATACATCTTCAGGCGGCCGTCCTCCGGCATGCCGAGAAGGAGGAGACCGAGGAGTTCACGCGCCTCGAAGAGGAGTTGGACGCGGACGAACTGAAGAAGCTGACCGCCGCGGTCATCGTCGCCGAGCGGATCGCGCCGACTCGCCCACACGTCGGCATCGAGTCGGGTACCGCGAACTTCCTCGTGGGTCCCTTCGCGTCGTTGCTCGACCGGGCACGCGACGCGCTGAAGCGCATCGCTGCGTAGAGGCATGACCGCCGAACGTCCCCCCGGTGTCGGTTGACGGGTGTCGACTTCCTATCGTGGCTGGATGAGCAACGTTGCTGATTCAGACCTGGTCGCCGACCTGGCGTCGGGGGTCGTTCGAGACCACGATCCGAAGTCGGTGCCCGTCCAGGAGTTCCTCGGCGCCTGCTACGACGCTGGCCTGTCGTGGGTGCACTTTCCCGAAAACTCTGGCGGACTCGGGCTTTCACGCAGAACTCAGGCCGTCGCGGACCGGATCCTTCAGGGTGCGGGCGGCCCCGTGCCGCTGGGACTGAACCCGATGGGCTACGGCATGGCGGCGCCGACGCTGCGCGAACACGCGCAGTCCGACGATCTCAAGCGCTTCTGGTTGCGTCCCCTGGCCACCACCGAGGACATCTGGTGCCAGCTGTTCTCCGAGCCGGGTGCAGGCTCCGACCTGGCTGGACTCGCCACGTCGGCGGTCCCGGACGGCGACGTCTGGGTGATCAACGGACAGAAGGTCTGGACCAGCCTCGCGCACCGGGCACGGTGGGGTCTGCTGCTCGCCCGCACCAATCCCGACGTGCCGAAGCACAAGGGCCTGACCTACTTCGTCATCGACATGCACTCCCCTGGTGTCGAGACGCGCCCGCTGCGCCAGTTGACCGGCCAGGCCGAGTTCAACGAGGTGTACTTCACCGACGCGCGCATCCCCGACGCGCACCGCCTCGGCGAGGTCGGCAACGGCTGGGCCGTGGCGATGACCACGCTGATGAACGAACGCAGCGCACTCGGCGGCAGCGGCAGCAGGCGCGGTGCGGGCACCATCTCCGAAGCCGTCTCGCTGTGGGCGGCCAGGCCGGAGCGACAGACACCCGTCCTGCGCGACCGGCTCACCCAACTGTGGTTGCGGTCGGAGGCACAGCGCCTCACCTCCGAGCGGTCGCGGGCGATGGCCACCGTCGGCGGGCCGGGCCCGGAAGGCTCGATCGGCAAGCTCGTGGGCGCCGAACTGAACCAGCACATCTACCAGTTCTGCATGGATCTGCTTGGGCCGGAAGGGATTCTGTACCACGGGTACGTGACGCCCGACGCGGATCGAGACGACGCGGACTGGCGAGGTCCGATCCAGCAGCGGTACCTGCGAAGCCGTGCCAACACCATCGAAGGTGGCACGTCAGACGTGATGCGCAACATCCTCGGCGAGCGGGTCCTCGGCCTGCCCGGCGACCTACGTGCCGATGCAGGCATGCCGTGGAAGGAGATCCCCCGTGGTTGAGGAGCTAGCGGATCAACCCCGCCAATCTGCTGAGTTCACGTTCACCGACGAGCAGGACCAGTTGCGCGGTGCGGTGCGCCGGTTCTGCGCCGAGAACTTCGACGAGCAGGCGGTGCGCCGGCTGATGGAGTCCGATCCGCCGTTCGACCCGAAGTCATGGGCCCGTCTGGGCACCGAGCTCGGCGTGCTCGGGCTCTCGGTGCCGGAGGCCGACGGCGGCGTCGGGGGCACCCTCGTCGACCAGGCCGTCGCGGTCGAGGAACTGGGTGCGGCACTCGCCTGCGGACCGTCGTTCGGCACGGTGTTCCTCGCCGTCCCCGCGCTGGTGGCCGCCTCCGCGAGCGCGGTGCGAAACGAACTGTTGACCGAGCTCGTCGAGGGTCGTCGGACCGCGGCGTTCGCCGTCAACGACCGGGCGGGGGCCTTCGATGCCTCTGCGGTCGCGGTCACCGCATCGGGGTCCGGTGATTCGTGGGCGCTGACCGGGACCGTCGACCGCATCGTCGACGCGGGCGCGGCCGACGAGCTGTTGGTGGCGGCGGCCGGCCCCGACGGGGTCGGGTTGTACGCGGTCGACACCGCGGGTTCCGGCGTGCAGCGGACGCCGCTCCTCACGGTCGACCAGACGCGGCCCCAGGCCGGGGTGACGTTGTCCGACGCACCCGCCCGCCTGGTGGCCGGACCCGACGAAGCCGAGCGCGTCATCACCCACGCGTTGCAGGTCGGGTCGGCGCTGTTGGCGGTCGAGCAGGTTGGTGCCGGGCAGCATCTGCTCGACGTCGCGGTGCAGTACGCCAAAGACCGCTTGCAGTTCGGCAGGCCCATCGGATCGTTCCAGGCCGTCAAGCACCGGTTGGCGGACATGATGGTCGACCTCGAGCACGCTCGGTCGACGGCCTATCACGCGGTGTGGGCGTTGACGGACGGCTCGGACGACCCCGTGCTCGCGACCAGCATCGCGCAGGCGACGTGCTCAGCGGCCTTCAGCCGGATCGCCAACGACACCATCCAGACCCTCGGCGGCATCGGCTTCACCTGGGAACACCAGGCGCACTTGTACTTCAAGCGCGCAACCACCGACGCGGCGCTGCTGGGAAGCGCGGAGCAACACCGATCGCGCGTCGCCGAGCTGGTCCTGGACAACGCGACTGAAGAGAAGCCGCCGCGAGTCGCCGACGGCACCCGCACCTAATCGCCGTCTTCTTTTCGCGCGAGCGTGCGTGTTTGCGGGCGACACGCCGATCAACGTCGCGAGTTCACGCACGCTCGGTGAGTTTATATCTGTCCATTCGGGTCAGACCGTGCTGCAATCACGAAATGAGCAGCTACCACCCCGACATGCAGAAGGCGCGTTTCGCCGACATCAAGAGCGACGTGCACGGCCTGATCTCCAAGAAGACAGCCGAACTCGACGGCGTGGCGGTCACGCAGGTGATCTTCGGCAAGGGCGCACGCTGGTCGAACGACCTCAAGGAGTATGCAGGCACCGACCTCTGCGAACTGCCGCACGTGGCGGTCGTCGTCAGCGGTGCGCTCGGTGTTCAGATGGCCGACGGTTCGGAAGAGGTCTTCGCCGCCGGTGACGTGATGCTGCTTCCGCCAGGGCACGACGCGTGGACCGTCGGCGACGAAGCCTGCACGTTCGTCGAATTCTCCCGCGGCGGCGACTATTACGCGCCCTAGGAAATGCCCTGCGGCGAGTTCTGCGCGAAGGTTGTGAATCGGTTCTTGAATTCAGCGTCTTGGTACAGAATTCGTGACGCGGAAACGCGCGGAGCCGTCACCACAGCGCGCGGTAGTTCAGCAGCGCACCGATGACGAGCACTATTCCGATGCCCAGGAACAGGATTCGCACGGTGATCGGCCCGTAGCGGGTCGTCACCCGAATGATGTTGCGCTGCATGCGCCTGGCCCGGATCGTCCGCTGCGTCGACAGGACCAACACCAGCAGTGACGGCACCAACGCGAGGCCGCAGTAGACGACCACGATCAGCGGCCACAGCGTCGGCAGCGGGTTGCGCGCGGACACCATCGTCAGCGTCGTCAGGTACGGGACGGACGTCGCCGCCTGGCCCAGCCCGATGGCCATCCCGACGATCGCGAACAACCACGGGTTGCGTCGGGTCAGGTTCAGCGCCCAGATGGGCGGTGCGGGTCGCGCCGAGCCCGAGAAGCTCGCAACGGCGACTAAGACCAGACCGAGCACCAACTGGCCCCAGTACCGTATGGCCGGGGTCAGGTCGAACTCGACCCGGTCGGTCAGGAAGTTGATGCCGAGGACGGTGAGCACGCCGAACGAGGTGGTCGCCGCGAAGACCCCCGCCACGAAGCTCAGGCCACCGGGCAGCGCCGACCGGCGGCTCAGCCTGCTGTCGTACACGACCGCCGACGTCACTCCCAGGTTCAGAACGTTCAGCGAGTCGAGTAACGCGAAGCCCAGGAGAGGCAGTAGTAGTCCCAGCATGACGTGACGAACCTACGGGAGCGGGCGCGCACCGTCGACGGGAGCCAGGGCATGAACTCGGCGTATGCGGGTATCCAGCACACTTCACGTCATCTCTCGGAAGGACTCATGACCGCGGCACGATCGCAGCTCGACCAGCCCGCCTTGGCCGAGGCCAACCGCATCGTGAGTGCGGTGGCCGGTGCGTTCTCGGCGAAGGTCGTCGGCCAGCACCACCTGCGGGAATCCATGCTGATAGGTCTCCTCGCCGGCGGTCACCTGCTCGTCGAGAGCGTGCCCGGCCTCGCGAAGACGACCGCGGCCCGGGTCGTCGCCGAATCGGTGGGCGGCGCATTCAAACGGATCCAGTGCACGCCCGACCTGCTGCCCAGCGACATCATCGGCACACAGATCTACGAGGCGGCGACCAATTCGTTCGTCACCCGACTGGGGCCCGTGCACGCCAACATCGTCCTGCTCGACGAGGTCAACCGCTCGAGCGCCAAGACCCAGAGCGCGATGTTGGAGGCGATGGAGGAACGCCAGACGACCATCGCGGGCGTCGAGTATCCGATTCCGGACCCGTTTCTGGTGATCGCCACCCAGAACCCGGTGGATCAGGAAGGCACGTACCCGCTGTCGGAGGCGCAGACCGACCGATTCATGCTCAAGGAGGTCGTCCAGTACCCGTCCACCGAGGATGAGGTCGAGGTGATCTCTCGGATGGACGCGGGGTTGTACGACAAGGACCACCGCACGGCGCCGGTGGTACACATCGACGACATCCGGCGCGTGCAGCAGTTGGCGGCGGCGGTGCACATGGACCGAGTACTCATTCGGTACGCCAGCCGCTTGGTCGGCGTCACCCGTGAGCCGGAGCTGCACCTGTCGCCGGGGACGGCTCGGCTCATCGAGTACGGGGCCAGCCCACGCGCCACCATCGCGTTCTGCCGCACGGCTCGGGCGCTTGCGGTGCTGCGCGGCCGCAGCCACGTCGTGCCGGACGACATCGCGAAGCTGGCGCACCGCGTCCTGCGGCACCGTCTGATCCTCGGTTTCGAGGCGGCCAGCGCGCGCGTCACGCCCGACGTCGTCGTCGACGCGGTTCTGCAGGCGGTGCGGGTGCCGTGAGCTCGTGGACGGTTGGATAGGTGGGGATGCATCTCGACCGCGCGAAGGCGTGCTTCGGGCGCGACGCCAGCGGTCTCCTCGAGGGTGGCCGCTATGCGTTGGTCCACACGCGCAGCCTGGAGTTCGATGATCTGCGGCCGTACGTGCAGGGCGACGACGTCCGCGACATCGACTGGAAGGCGTCGGCCCGCTCGGGCCAGGTGCTGATCAAGCGTTTCGTGACCGAGAAGCACCACAAGATCATGGTGGTGGCCGACGCGGGCCGGAACATGGCGGCGTCGGCCCCCTCGGGCGAGGTCAAGCGGGACGTGGCCGCCAACGTCATCGGCGCGATGGGGCTGATCACCCTGAGGCGGTCCGACGAGATCGGCGTGGTATTCGGTGATGCCCGCGGATGCGTCGACATCCGACTGCGACGCGGTGAGACGCACGTCGAGCACATGCTGCATCGGTTCCACCACCACGCCACCACCCGTCCGGCACCCAGTCACATACTGACGCAACTGAATTGGGTGGCGGTGCATCAACGTCGTCCATTGTTGATTTTCGTGGTGTCCGACGAGCCCGACCTCGACCCCCTGCTGGACGACGTACTCATCCGGCTCACGGCCAGGCACGACGTCCTTTGGGCGATGGTGTCGGACATGCCCCCTGTCGGTTCGGCCGACGACGAGCGCGACGGCTTCGACGTGGGCAACGGCGGCTTCGTCCTCAGCGGCGCAGCACTCGGTACACGCGTGGTCGACGCCTATCGTCGCGCCGAATTCGAACGGCGCGAACGCCTCTCGGAGTTCATGGTCAGCCATGGCATCCCGCACGCGGTGGTCCGGAGCAGCACCGCCGTGCGGACTCAGCTGATCGCGATGACCGAGGTGTACGCCCGTGCCGGATGACTTGATACGGCACGTCATCGGTCCGACGCCCTACTCGTCGTGGTGGTTCTGGCTCTCGGTCCTGCTCACGGTGACTCTGCTCGCCTGGTACGCCGCAATCCTCCTGATCACCATGCCGCGCCGGCGGTTGCGGAGCGTTCCGTTGGTCGGAGCGACGCGCGACCGAATCCTCCGCCACCGTTTCGCGCGCGCGGTGCATGCCATCGGGAACAGTTATCGGGCGGGCGAGTTGGATGCGGCGCCTGCCGGGGAGGCGGTCAGTCGCGAAGTGCGCCTCTTCCTCCGCGAAGCGACCGGCGTACGCGCCGAGTACATGCAGCTCGATGCCATCGCACGCAGTGAGATCGCACCAGCCGCAACACTTCTCGCAGACCTGATCGACGTCCAGTTCAACGCGGAGTCCGAGGTGGACGTCGGCCGGGTCAGCCGCGAGGCCGAGGAGCTGATCCGATCGTGGGCCTGACGTGGATGCTGGTCGTGATCGCAGGCTGCGTCGCCCTTGCGGTCTGCATCATCGCGGTACTGCTTCGACCGATGGGCGCCGAACGCCGGAGCCTCCGCCCGCTGGCCAACGCGGGGCGCTTGACCCAGTTGCCGGAGTACGTGCGTGCGGTTCGGTCGCGCACGCGGTCGGCCGTCGTGACGATCGTGCTACTCGTCGTGATGTTCGCCGGGGCGATCGTCGTCGGAGCACGACCGACCGGGTTACCCACCTCGGCAACGAAATACGGTGCGGGCGACCCCGAGGACATCATGCTGTGCATCGGTGCGCCCACGACCGATCCAGCCGCGAGCGCGTCGCTGAGTTACTTCGCCGGTCACGTGAACGGGTTCGGTACCCAACGCATCGGGCTGACCTCGCCGAACCGACGGGTGATACCGCTGACCCGCGACTATCAGTACGCGAAGCAGACGCTGTCGGACCATGCACGGCCCGCCGACCAACGCGGTGACGTGGCGGCGTTCTCGCCCGCGGTGTCCTACGCGGACTACTCCGAGGACGCCCGGGACTTGTTGGCGCTGTGCCTGACCGGGTTCCCCGACTTCGACCAGACTGCCGCGCAACGCCGTTCGTTGATCTACGTCGGCCCCGACGCGCCGCGAAGTCCCGGCGACCGGGGTCCGGCACTCTTCACCGCCGACCGGGTGAGAGACCTGGCGATCACGGCCGGCGTCCAGGTCAACACCGTCGTCACCGGCTACGATTCCGGCGCTCTCTCGTCGATTTCCCGCGACACCGGCGGACGCTCGTTCCCCGCGGAGTCGAACATGGCCAGGAACCTGGACGACATTCGCGACCACCCGCCCGCGGCCAGGTTCAGCGATCAGGACGATGAGAGCAGTCGTGCACACGAATCCCCCGACGTGCCGGCGTTGATCGCGCTCGCAGCGGCCGCGCTGGCCGGTTGGCCGATGGTGCAGCGCCGATGACCTTCCAGCCCGCCCTGCCCCCGTTGCTGTTCGCCGCCATCGCTGCGATCGTCCTGGTGGCCCGCATCGCCGCCCTACGCAGGCTCACACCGGCGACCCGCACCCGGACAGCGTTGTGGCGGTGGGCCGGGCTGACGGGCGCGGCGCTGCTCCTCGTCGCGACTGCCACGCGGCCCGTCCTGGAGCACCCTGATGAGTCCGCCACCCGCGTCGCGGATCGTGATGCCCCCAACGTGTTCCTCGTCGTCGACCGCTCGCCCGACATGCGGGTGGCGGACCAATCCGACGGGTCAACCAGGATGTCGGTAGCACGCGACGACGTCACCGCGCTGATCGACCGGTACCCCGGCGCCCGCGTCGCCGTCATCTCCTTCGCGGCGCGGCCCGCGCTCGACTGGCCGCTGTCGGTGGACACCTGGAGCCTGCGACCGGTGGCGTCCACGCTCGTGCCCTATGCGGCGGCCCCCGACACCGTGATGCTGACGAATGCAGGTGCGGCCGGAAACATGTTGCGCTACCAGCTGATCGGGGCGGTGCAGCAGTATCCGCGGGCGAAGAACCTGGTCTTCTATCTCGGCGCGGGTGCGGCGGAGTCGGAGGTGCCGGCACGCGACTTCAACCTACCCGAGGGGGCGGTCGACGGCGGCGCAGTGCTCGGCTACGGCACCGACGCGGGCGGTCCGATCCCCGGGACGGACGTCGCACGGTCGGCGATCGACGAGCCTGCGCTGCGCGGCATCGCCGGACAGATCGGCGTGCCGTATCTGGCGCGAGACAGCGTCGATCCGCTGGCATCCGCGCTTCCGAACGACGCCACCGACGTCGAGGCGTCCCGACCCCTCCGCAACGGCGACTCCGCAGGCCGGACGGAACTGTACTGGGCTCCGGCGATCCTGGCGGCCGCGTTGGTGCTCGTCGAGCTGTACTACGTGCTGCGGGAGTTCCGACGCACGCGACTGACCAACGCGGACGTCGACGTATGACCATGGATTGGTGGCGCCACGGATCACGCCGGGCACGGCTGCGTCGTCGGCTCCTGGTGTTCTCCGCACCCGTCGCGGTCGCGCTGATCGTCGTGCTGGTCAAGATGTGGTCCGTCGTGATCGCGGGTGGTTCGGCCGCTGCCGCCTTCGCCGAGCGTGACGCTGACGCATTGCGTGGTGACGTGGCGGCGCTCCAGGTCCTCAACGTCGTCGAACCAGCGAACGCCTATTTCGCCGTAGGCAATCTCGCCGTGCTCGACGACCGGCTCGACGATGCCGACGAGCAGTTCGGCAATGCACTGGCCCGCACCGAGTCTCGGGAGTCGTGTTCCGTCCGGGTCAACCTCGAACTCGTCAGGGAGACCCTCGGAGACCGCGCCGCCGAGGTATTCGACGGGAGATCGGCCGTCAACTGGTATCGCAGCGCGTTGGCCGCCGTTGAGGGCTCCCCGGGCGGCTGCTTCAGGGGCAGCACCGACCCCGACGAGGAGCGCCGACGGTTGCTCGACGGAGCGGCCGCCCGACTCACCGACAAGATCAACGCCGCGTCGGCGGCACCCCCTCCCCCGCCGCCACCGCCGGACGCACCCCCTCCGGCAGCACCGTCTTCGCCGTCCGGGTCGGCGCCGACGGACCCGGACCGGCAGCTGCGGCTCAATCCCGGTGTCGGTGACCCACTGGAACGTCTACAGCAGATCTTGCGCGATGCGGCGGCCGCTCAGAACGGTGGCTAGGACCGGCACGCACGGAGCGGTCGCACTACATTCGGGGGGTGGCATCGGTATTGACGGTGAACCGCACGCAGGTGGATGCGGACGGCGCCGAACCCAAGACGGGGATCGACAAGCGTCCGGCCAGCGGAGCGCTCGCCGTTCGGACGCCCGGCGCGAAGCGCGGCGGACTCGGCAGCGGCATCGTCGGCGACGTCATCGGCAACCGGAAGTTGCACGGGGGCGACGATCAAGCCGTCTACGCCTACGCACGCGAGGATCTCGACGCGTGGGCGGCCCGATTGGGCCGTGATCTCACCAACGGCATGTTCGGCGAGAACCTCACGACGGCGGGCATCGACGTGACCGGCGCAGTGATCGGCGAGCGGTGGCGCATCGGCTCCGAAGGCGTGTTGCTCGAGGTGACCAGTCCAAGGACGCCGTGCAAGACCTTCGCCAAGCGGCTCGGAATCGACGGCTGGATAAAGACATTCGCGCACGGCGGCTCGCCGGGTGGCTACCTGCGGGTGATCGAGCCGGGGTCGGTGTCCGGTGGGGATTCCGTCGAGGTGGTGGAGCGTCCCGAACACGGCATCACCATCGGCTTCGTGTACCGCGCCCTCATGTTGGAGCCGGACCTCCTGCCCGCGATTCTCGAAGCCGACGCACTCCCCGACGACGTCAAGCAACTCGCACGGCGACGAGCAGCAGGATAGCAAGAAGGGCACCCGATGTCGGGTGCCCTTCGTTGGTGTGACGCCGATTCAGCGGCCGTTGCCCACGACGGGGGCTGGCGGGGTGTTCACCTGCTGCTGGATGTCGTTGATCCACTGGTGGTGGTCGATGCCGGTGACGAAACCAACCGAGGCGGGCTCGGCGACGGTGGTGGCCCCAGCGGGGGCGGCCAACCCCACGAGTGCGGCGGCGAATGCGGTGGCGGCCATGGTGGCAAACCCGAACTTCTTCATCTCGAAGCCTTCTTCCTTGATCCTTCTCGGTGTTCTGCCTGCTCCAACACGGTGCTCGACCGCAAAATTCCGCTAGCAGGAAGTGTGCGCCCGGTGGCAGAATCGAATCAGCCGACCCCGAATCACTAGCCCGTCTAGCGTGCGCTGGAATCAGCATTCGCGCGGAGGCGGGCAACTGCAACCGTGACCTGAGACACCCTGCCTCGTGCGTGGAATGAATCCTCTCCCTTGCCGGTTCGACCAAACAGACCGGAACGAAGGCGACTTCAACCGGTAAGAGCGTCCGAATCGGGGCATCCAGGCCACGGCTCGATCACGTTCGAGATGAAGGGATGAGCATCATGAAGAGCATGAAGAAGATTGGTTTCGCCACGATCGTCGCCGGTGGCCTCGCCGCCAGCGCCCTGGGTTTCTCGGGTGCCGCGCAGGCCGACATCGACCATCACGCGTTCATCAACGAGATCACGCCGACCGTCAACGTGCCGCACGTCGACACCACGGTTCACCAGAGCCGCTAACCACGACTCCCGAAGGGTGCACCCGCAACGCGGGTGCCCCCTTCTTCGTGCGCGCCTGCAGGCGGCAGTATGGGTTGATGACGCTCACCCACCGCGACGTCGAGGCCAACGGAATCTCGATTCACACCGTCTCCGTGGGTGACGGCCCACCGGTGCTGTTCTGCCATGGTTTCCCCGAATCCTGGTACTCCTGGCGCCACCAGCTCCAGTCCGTGGCCGACGCGGGTTTCCGTGCTGTGGCGATGGACATGCGTGGCTACGGCAAGACCAGTGCGCCCGAGGACATCGGCGCCTACACGTTGAGCCACCTGGTCGGCGACACGGTCGGCGTCGTCAGTGCGTTGGGCGCCGACCAGGCGGTCATCGTGGGCCACGACTGGGGCGCGCCCGTGGCCTGGTATAGCGCCTTGATGCGGCCCGACGTCTTCCGCGCCGTGGCGGCGCTTGGCGTTCCGTACACACCGCCGATCGGAGGCTTCCCTCCTGGCGTGACCATGAACGACCTGATGCAGGCGGCGGCCGGTGAGCGCGACTACTACCGGTTGTACTTCCAGGAGCCGGGCATCGCCGAAGTCGAGATCGAAGCCGATCTGGAGCACTTCGTGCGCGGTTTCCTCTACACCGTCAGCGGTGACATCGTCGAAGACGGTGTTCACGAACGTGGCTGGGCCGGTTACTTCCCCAAGGGAGAACGGTTCGTCGATCAACTGGTGTTGCCGCAAGAGCTTCCCGGATGGATCACCGACGCCGACGTCGCCACGTACGTCGAGGAGCTGCTGCGCAACGGGATTCGCGGTGGCCTCAACTGGTACCGCAACCTCAATGCACTACCGACGGTGCTGGCGCCGTTCGTCGGGTCAGTCATCCGACAACCCGCGCTCTACCTTGCCGGCGAGCACGATCTCATCGCCGGGAACACCGACGACGCTCTGGAAGGGATGCGCGCGGCTCTCCCGCAACTTCATGCGCTACAGGTCTTCTCGGGTGCCGGGCACTGGTTGCAACAGGAACGGCCAGCCGAGGTCAATGCAGCACTCGTGGACTTCCTGCACGCGCTATGACCGCGTGATGGCATCGATCGCGCGGTGGATGCGCTGCTCGCTGACCGGTCTCGCCGTGCCGAGCTGCTGGGCCCACAGGCTCACCCGGAACTCCTCGATGAGGCGCGCGACGTCACGCACGTCGTCGGCGGCGGCCCGTGATGGCGAAAGCGCCTGAGTCAGTTCGTCATACGCGTCCTGCAGCGCATGGACGCGAAGCATCCGTTCACGATCGGCACCGATGCCGTGTGGCAACCGGTCGAGGCGCCTACCGATCGCCGTCACATAACGGGCCAGATCCAGGAGATGCGCGCCCCCGGTGGCGGCGACGAAACCTGCGGGGAGCAACACGGCGAGCTGCGCGCGGATGTCGGCGATGGCATCCGACTGGGCCGGTGGCGGCAGGCCGGGCAACGCGAGCTGCACCTCGCGCAACGCCGCGAGCACGCGTTCGACGCGGTTGAGGATGTCGCGAATCGTCGGGGCCATGGCCGCGGCCACCCGGTCTCGCACGGCGGTGAACTCGGCTCGGCTCCAGACCGGGTTCGGCGCGAGGGCCGCCACTGCGGCGTCGGCGCAGTCGTCCAGCAGTGCGGCGAGCGAGCCATCCGGGTTGGCCCCAAGGGTAAGCCGAGTTCGGGTGTCCAGCTGTTTCTCAAGGGCTTTGGACGGCGACGGCACCGTCAACCGCAAGAGGCGGCGGGTTCCCGGTCCCATCGCTGCCGCCTGTTCCGCCGGTGTGGCGAAAACCCGCACGTCGACCGCGGCGCCCCCGTCGACCAGGGCCGGGTATCCGCGCACCGCGCGTCCGCCGCCGGTGGTCTCGACAACGCGCGGCAGCTCGTCGAGATCAGTCGGCCACGCCCGCAGGCCCTTACGCTCGAGCTCACCGGCGAAGGCGTCGGCCACGGCATTGCGCACCGGAGCGGCGAGCCGCTCCTGCAGAGCCTCGAGGTCCTTTCCACGCGCCAGCTCGGTCCCGTCGTCGGCCTCGACGGCGAACGTCACGCGCAAGTGATCCGGGATCTTCCCCAGATCGAACGCCTCGATCGGGACCAGCACGCCGGTGCGACGCCGCAGTTCGCGCTGCAGCTCGTCCAGTAGCGGTCCGGCGCTCGGGTCGATCGAGGCGACGACGGCCCGCGCGGTGTCCGGTGCGGGAACGAAGTTGCGCCGCAGGTCCTTCGGGAGCGACTTGATGAGCGCTGTGATCAGTTCTTCGCGCAATGCCGATACGTGCCAGCCGAACTCGTCGCCTCCGAGGCGCGCGAGCACCTGAACGGGGATGTGCACGGTGACACCGTCGTCCTCGCGGCCCGGCTCGAAGCGGTAGGTCAGTGGCAGCGACAGATCGTCGGCCTCCCAGGTATCCGGCTGATCCGCGTCGTCGTCATGACGCAGTAGGTCGTCGCGGGTGAACGTCAGCAGATCCGGCGTGCGGTGCCGTTGCTTCTTCCACCACCCGTCGAAGTCACGCGCCGACACCACCTCCGGAGGCACGCGGACGTCGTAGAAGGCGTGGATCTCGTCGTCGTCGACGAGCAGGTCGCGGCGGCGGGCGCGCTCCTCCAACTCGGCGATTTCCTCACGCAGCCTGGTGTTGTCGCGGAAGAAGTGATGACGGGTCTGCCAGTCGCCCTCGACGAGAGCATGACGGATGAACAAGTCTCGGGCCACCGCTGCGTCGACCTCGGCGTAACCGATGCGGCGATGCGCCACCAACGGCAGCCCGTACAGCGTGACTCGCTCGTAGCCCATGACCGCACCGCGCCTGGCGTCCCAGTGCGGCTCGCTGTAGGTGCGTTGCACGAGATCACCCGCCACGCGCTCGACCGCTTCGGGCTCGATGCGCGCCGCGATTCGGCCGAACAACCGACTGGTCTCCACCAGGTCCGCGACGACGACCCACCGTGGAGGCTTCTTGGTGAGCACCGAGCCCGGCGCGAGAACGAACTTCGAGTTCCGCGCCCCTTGGAAATCTCGGGAGTCCTTACCGTCCCCCTCGCGTAAACCGATGTGCGACAACAACCCCGAGAGCAGTGCGGCATGCACCCTTGCCGGGTCGGCGGGCTCGGGGTCGTCGCTCTCCCGGATGCCGAGGTCGCGGGCGATGCTCCGCAGTTGGCCGGTGAGGTCCTGCCATTCACGGATGCGCAGGTAGTGCAGGAACTCCTCCCGGCACATTCGACGGAACGCGCTGCCCGACAACGCTCTTCGTTGCTCACCCAGATAGCGCCACAGGTTGAGGTAGGAACTGAAGTCGGAGAACTCGTCGGCGAACCTGGCGTGCTTCTGTCGCGCGGCCTCCTCGCGGTCGGTCGGGCGCTCGCGCGGGTCGGGAATCGACAGCGCCGCGGCCAGCACCAGCACGTCGCGCACGCAGCCCTCGGCGTCGGCAGCCAGGATCATCCGCCCGATGCGCGGGTCCAGCGGCAGCTTCGCGAGCCGGCGGCCCAGCTCGGTGATGGCGCCATCGCCGTCGAACGCGCCGAGCTCGCGCAGCAATTGCACGCCGTCGCGGATGCTGCGGGCATCCGGCGGGTCGAGGAACGGGAAGTTCTCGATGTCACCGAGGCCGAGAGCAGCCATCTGCAGGATCACCGCGGCGAGGTTGGTGCGCAGGATCTCGGGATCGGTGTAGCGGGGCCGAAGCTCGAAGTCGTTCTCCGAGTAAAGCCGGATGCAGACGCCGGGTGCGGTGCGTCCCGACCGGCCAGCCCGCTGCGCGGCCGACGCCTGCGAGATCGGTTCGATCGGCAGGCGCTGCACCTTGGTCCGCCGGCTGTACCGGGAGATGCGGGCCGTGCCGGGATCCACGACGTAGCGGATCCCCGGCACCGTCAGCGACGTCTCGGCGACGTTGGTGGCCAGCACCACTCGGCGACGGGACTGCGACGGCGCGAAGACCTTCTGCTGCTCCGCCGTCGGCAGCCGCGCATACAGCGGCAGTACCTCGGTGAACGTCAGCGCCTCGCGCAGCGCCTCTGCGGTGTCGCGGATCTCGCGCTCGCCGGACAGGAAGACCAGCACGTCGCCGGGCGGCTCGGCCTCCAATTCGCGGACGGCGTCGATGATGGCGTCGGTCTGGTCTCGGACCTCGGTGCGGATCACGTCGTGGTCCGGGTCGTCGGGATCCTCGTCGTCACCCGATGGCGCGATCACTTCCAGTGGGCGGTAACGGATTTCGACGGGGTACGTCCGCCCCGACACCTCGACGATCGGCGCCCCAGCGAAGTGTGCCGCGAAGCGCTCCGGCTCGATCGTCGCCGACGTCACGATGACCTTGAGATCGGGCCGTCGCGGCAAGAGTTCCCGAAAGTAGCCGAGCAGGAAGTCGATGTTCAGGCTGCGTTCGTGAGCTTCGTCGAGGATCAGGGTGTCGTAGCGCAGCAGCCGACGATCGCGCTGGACCTCGGCGAGCAGGATCCCGTCGGTCATCAGCTTGACCAGCGTGCGGTCACTCGCATGGTCGTTGAACCGGACGGTGTAGCCGACCGCCTCGCCCAGCGGGACGTGCAACTCGTCGGCGATGCGCTGGCTGACGGTTCGGGCGGCGAGCCTGCGCGGTTGGGTGTGGCCGATGGTGCCGCGGATGCCGCGGCCCAGTTCGAGGCAGATCTTCGGCAGCTGCGTGGTCTTGCCCGATCCGGTCTCGCCGGCGATCACGACCACCTGGTGCTCGTTGATGGCCGTCGCGATGTCGTGTCGCATCTCGCTCACGGGCAGATCGGGGTAGGTGATCTCGGGCACGGCGGCGAGGCGGGTGGCGACGAGGGCTTCCGCCGTGGCGAACTGCTCGGCGATCTTGGCCAACGCCGCGGGACTGCTGCCGCGAAGTCCACGCAGTCGACGCCGCAGCCGGTCGGCGTCGCGGATCGTCAGGCCATCGAGGCGCGGGCGTAGCTCGCGCAGCTCGGGGCTGGACGGTTCGGACACTCGGCAACGATAGGCGTTCGGCGACGGGCGATCAGCGGCGCCAGAAGTCGTACTCGTCGCGGCCGGGCCGGAAGCCTGCCGCTTCGACGATGTCGACCGCCACGTCGAACTTGTCCCCGACCCGCAGCGGGACGTGCGCGTCGCTACCGAACGACACCGCACCGCCACCCTCCTCATACCACCATCGCATCAGGGTGGCTGACGCGAGCGGGCTGGCGGTGTTGAGCTCTAGCGGCCGGTCCGAGGCGGCCAGCGCGCGGAACACGGTGCGGTACTCCTCCTCGAAGTCCCCCTCGCGGTAAGCACCCTCCCGAGCGGCAGGCCAGTAGCGGCGGGGATAGTCGCAGTGCGCCAGCACTTCGAAGACTTCGGACACCTCGACGAGTCGCAGCAGTTCGGCGAAGTAGTCGCGCACGACGACGGCGGCAGGCAGCGACCCGAACACGTGATTGGCAAAGACCAGTCGGCCGTCGTGCACGATCGAGTGCAGCGAACCGAGCACGCGGTCGAACGTGCCCGACTGGAGTACCGCAGCGACGCTACCCGCGAAGTGATGCGGCTCGCCTGCCTCGATGCCCGAGAGGATGCGCAGTTCGGGGAACTGGTGGCGGCACCTCTCGATGCTCGCGAGGTACCCCTCGACGTCGACCGGCTGCACGCGCTTCCGCGTCGAGATTCGTGCACCGGCCGGCGGGTGGTCGTGCTCACCCCACTCGGTGAAGTCGACGTGCTCGGTGAACGCGACGGCGGGTAGACCGACCTCGACGGCGCGACGGCACGTGTCCTCCATCGAGGCGTTCACGCCGGTGTCCCAGGAAAACTGCGAGTGCACGTGATTGTCGGCGGGAAGCACGCCCCCAATCGTTCCACGCGTCGCGAAGCGCGTTTCTGGAGCGACGCAGCCCACAGTGGCAGGGTCGGCGGTCCTGGGTATAGACGATTGATGGCTTCGACCCGAATCCGCCGGACGATGGTCGCCGTTCTCGCGGCGGCATCGCTCACGGCGGCCTGCGTCGACGCCCCGCGTGTGGCCACCCCGCCCCACGCATCAGAGCCCTCGACCAGCCAGAAGCCACCCGGCGCGTGGTCTGGCACTGGTCCCAGATACGTGGCGATGGGCGATTCGGCCGCGGCAGCACCGCTCGTTCCCGACCAGGCCTTACCAGTTGGCTGTCTCAGGTCGACCAACGACTATCCGTCGGTACTCGCTCGTCGCATCGGGGCGGCGTCGTCCACCGACGTGACGTGCAGCGGCGCACGGACCGAGGACCTCGCCTCCCGGACACAGTCCACCCGCACCGGTCAGGTGCCCCCGCAACTGGACGCCGTCACGGCGAACACCCAATTGGTCACCGTCACGGTCGGCGGCAACGACGTCGACTCGCCTGCAATCGCAGCCGAGTGCCGCCAGACGACCTTGGACGTGCAGCCGTGCTTGCCAGACCTCGTGGTCGACGGCGTGGACGGCATCTCGCAGGCCATCGAGGCGGACGCCGACGACTGGTCTGCCCTCATTGCCGACATCCGCGACAAGGCGCCCGCGGCCAGGTGATTCTAATCGGGTACGGCACCTACGTTCGGCCCGAGGGCTGCTTTCCCGCGCAGCCGATCAATCCCGTCGACGCCGCCTACTTCCAGACGAAGATCGACGAGTTGGACGGCCGCTTGGAGCAGGTGGCTGCAACGCAAAGCGTCGAGTTCTTCGACACGAAACCGCTGTCGATCGGCCATGACATCTGCTCTGAACCGGAGGGAGTACTACGTCGTGACCCTGATCGAACGAATCGTCGCCCGAGGTGCAAAGCCGCCCCGCGTCGTTCTGCAAATTTCGGTGAAGTAACGCTGGCGGGACACGGTCAGCGGTCGGGCGACCAGTAGTCGAGCATCTCCGCGAACGTGTCGAAGGCGGGCCGGGAGACACCGTAGGTGGCCTCGAGGTGGATGCTCAGGGGGAAGCCGAGGTCTGCGACGCCGTCGATCACCCGCTTGTAGAGGTCGATCATCTGTTTGCGCTTGTCGGCCGGGTCCGCGGCCGCCAACTCCTTGACGAAGGATTGTTCGGCGGCGACTGCGGCGTTGCCGGGGTCCTGGATCAGCCAGTTGATGAGGCGGACGTCGGTCTCCATCTTCGGTACGAAGCCGAAGGACAACAGGATCTCGGGACGGTGGTCGGTGGTTTTGGCGAACTCGGTCAGAAACCCGACGACCGCGTCCGAGTACAGCAGCTGCGTCATCCCGTAGGTCGCGCCCCGGTCGCACTTGAAGTTGAACCGACCCTGTTCGCCGTCGCGGGTGGGGATCAGGATCGCCCCGCGGTTCGGCACGACTCCGTGATAGATCGAGAGGGCGTCCGTGGGCGCGACCCCTGCGCCCTCGAAGTCGGCCATCGTCCGTGGCACGCCCACGAAGGCGATGCCGTCGAAACCGGCACCTCGCAGGTCGGAGAGGCGTCGACCGAGCGCAGGCTGGTCGAGGAACGAGGTCACCTGGGTGCACAGCCCGTTCATCCCCGGCAACTCCGGCTTGATGATCGACCAGTACTCGAGCACGTCGAGCTTCGGCTTCATCTCGATGGGCCGGTCGTCGTCCTCCTCGATCATCCCGGGGATCATGACGTGCCGGATCCGACCCCCGATGCCCGCTTCGACGGAGAGCTGCAGCACCTTGTGCGCCTCTTCGACGGCGTACGCCGCGCCACGGTCGACGTTGGGCGGGACGAGCTCCAGCGCGATGGTGTTGAGGGCCAAGAGACTGCTCCTTGTGACATGCACTGGTTAACTGGCGCTTCGTTGCGCATGACCCGTGGTTCGCGGGCCGCCGGGAGGACACCCTACCGATTGGTCCTGGGACCCGGGCTGGGGCGGGGCTCTGACGGGCGCCGCGACACCGGGCGACCATTGGCGGATCTGAGGTACAGATTGTCGTTGAGGTAGCGGTTCTCGGCTTGGAGTCGGGCGTTGCGGTACTCGAGGTCGAGGATGAGCCGGACGCCTTCGTGATTGATGCCGCGGCCGAGGAGTTCGGCGGCTCGGGGCCCGTTGGGGACCCGACGGGCAGGTCCCGGCGGGGCCGCGCTTCTTGCGAGAGTCGCCGCGCGCGGTGGCAACGCGCGGGTGCTTGATGTTCAACACGGCCATGGACCTGAACATCCTCGACGGCGATGCCGTTCGCGTGGTGCGCGGGTATCGGGAGCGCGTGCGCGCCGCCGTCTACCACGCCCTCGGTCGCATGGCCGGGGCGGTCGGCGAGCGAGATCGCAAGGCCGACATCCTGACTGCGGGCCAGATGGGCCTGATGACGACGTCGCGCATCGACCCGATCCAAGCGGCGGACTTGGCGGAGACCATCGCCGCGGACGTCAACGGCTGGTGGCGTGCGAAGGTAGGCACGGTATGAGGTAGCACCGCGCTACGTTTACCAGAGCGCGGCGTACGGGTACGCGCCAACAATGATCAAAGCATTCGGATACAGAAGCAATGGTGGACCCGACGTTCAAGAGTTCCTCGACCTCGACATGCCCACTCCGATGGCGGGCGAACTGCTGGTGGAAGTCCGCATCGCGGGCGTGAATCCCGTTGACTGGAAGATCCGTGCAGGCATGCTCGGCGCCGCGAGCGAGAGCGATCTCCCCGCCGTCCTCGGCAGCGAAGTCTCGGGTGTGGTGCGAGGCGTCGGCAAGGACGTGCACGGCTTCGCCGAGAACGACGAGGTCTTCGGCTCGGTCGCTCCTGGTTCCGGCGGGTACGCCGAATACACCCTCGTCACGGCGAGCGCCGCGGCGCACAAGCCACCGCAGGTGTCGTTCCAGGACGCCGCCACGCTGCCCGTGGCCGCCGCGACCGCGTACGACGGCGTGACGCAACTCGACCTCGAGGAAGGTCAGACCCTGCTGGTCAACGGTATCGGTGGTGGCGTCGGCGTGGCCGCGGCGCAGATCGCCAGGGACCTCGGCATCAACGTCATCGGTACGGCCGGCGAGGACAAGCGCGCACTGGTGGAGACGCTCGGCGCCACCCTGGTGGCATCCGGCGACGGCGTCGTTGACCGGATCAAGCAGATCATGCCCGACGGAGTCGACGCCATCCTCGACCTGGCAGGTGGCGACGCTCTCCGCGCGGTCGCCGAACTGGTCACCGACCGCAACAAGCTGATCAGCACGGGAGACCCCATCGTGGCCGATCTCGGCGGGCACCTGATCGAACGCGATCGGACCCACCGAGTCCTCGAGATCGTCGCCGCGCTGGTGGCAGACGGCAAGTTGGATCCACACGTCGAGGACGTCCGTCCGCTCGACGAGGCGGCGGACGCGGTGGCAGCGGTCGAGATCGGCCATGCCCGGGGCAAGGTCGTGATCCAGGTCAGCTGAGCCCACGCCCCGCCGACTGTGCGGCGTGTCGTCGGGCGGACGGCCAATTCTCGACGGGAACTCACACACTCGACACCACGCCTCATGGCGGACTACTAGCCGCGCGGCAGCCCCAGGATCCGTTCGGCGATCACGTTCAACTGGATCTCCACCGTGCCCCCGCCGATCAGGAAGGCGGGCACGAACATCTCGTTGGAGACCACGTCGGCGGGCGCGTGCCGAACGCTTGCCGCCGGGCCGATGAGATCCAGGGAGATGGCCGCGGTCGTGCGACCCAGTTCTGCCGAGGCGACCTTGACCACCGACGCGCCCGGGCTGAACAGGTCGCCGTGCAGTTGACGCACCGACTCCCGATAGTTCAGTGCGGCAACGCCCGTCGTTTCGGCGACGATCTCGCCGAGGGCCTCGATGGCGTCCGCGCGGTCGCCGCAGTACAGGCCCTCGTCGATGATCTTGCGCACCCGGTCGTCGTCGCCGAGGGTCATCATCGAGCTGATCGTCGTCCGCTCGTTGAGGAGTGTGGTCATGGTCAGCGCCCAACCCTCGCCGCGCTCCCCGAGCAGTTGGTCGTCGGGGACGAAGACCTCGTCGAGGAAGACCTCGTTGAAGTGGGAGTCACCGCTCGGCTGCTTCAGTGGCCGCACGGTGACACCGGGCGCGTGCATGTCGACGAGGAAATAGCTCAATCCCCGGTGCTTCCTCGCGGCGCGCGGTTCGGTGCGGGCCAGACAGATGGCCCAGTGCGCATGGTGCGCATCCGAGGTCCACACCTTCTGACCCGTGAGCGACCAACCGCCATCGACCTTGTCGGCCTTGGTGTTCAGGCTCGCCAGGTCGGACCCCGCCTGCGGCTCGCTGAACAGCTGGCACCAGACGATGTCGCCGCGCAGGGTGGGCCCCGCGAACCGCTCCTTCTGCGCATCCGTGCCGTGCGCGAGAATCGTCGGCACCGCCCAGTCACCGACCATCACCTTGGGCGGGGCCACGTCCCGCTTGGCGTACTCCTCGGCGATGATCACCTGCTGCGCGGCCGTCGCACCGACCCCCCAAGGCTTCGGCCAGTGGGCCGCGACCAGACCTGACTCCGCGAGGAATTCGCGGCGGCGCCCCTTGGTGTAGACCTTCGTCGGATCGTCGGTGCTCGGTTCATCGGCGGGCAAGGCGAGCGCCTCGTCCAGCACGCCACCGACCCACCCTCGGAACTCGGGGTCGTCCACGTCGATCGTGAAGTCGCGTTTGGCTCCGAGCGCGACCTCGCCGAGGCTGCGCACTGCCGTGCGCACCGAACCCACCTGCGCCGCAACACTGATCGCGCGTCGCCAGTAGAGGTGAAGGTCGTGCTCCCACGTGACGGCGATCCCGCCGTGGATGGTGATCGCCTCCATCACCGCGTCGACCGCCCGGCCGACGCCGATGATAACCGCCGTCTCCGCGGCGACCCGTTGCTGATCGGCATCCTGATCCAGACTGCGGATGGCGTCGGCCGCGACCGCGGACGCCAACGCCTCGGCAATGAACAGCCGCGCAGCCTTGTGCTTGACGGCCTGAAACATGCCGATGGCTTGGCCGAACTGCTCACGCACCTTGGCGTGCTCGACCGACGCCTTGCGGCACCATTGCATGACTCCCGCAGCGTCGGCGGTCAGCAGTCCGACCATCATGGTGCGGGCCGCGGTCGCGTCCACGCCGACGATCTCGTGGCCCGGCGCCACCCAGACGTCGTCGAGTTTCAGTCGACCGACGTCGCGGGTCAGATCGGTGCCCTCCAACGCCTCTCGGGTGACACCGGACGCGTCGAGATCGAGGTGCAGCCAGACGTCGCCGTCCGTCGAACGTGCACCGACGATCACGACGCGGGCCGACATCAGACCGAGTACCGGCAGGGTCGACGCCGAGAGCGTCCAGCCATCACCGTCACGCGTGGCCGAGACTCCGTGCGACGGTTGGACGACGGCTCCGGTAGCGCCCGCGGCGAACTCTCCGAGCAGCGCAGCGCGCTTCGCACCGTCACCGCCCAGGGCCACGACCGCACTGGCCATCACCGTCGGCAGCATCGGGCCGGGAAGCAGTGCGGCTCCGGCGGCTTCGACGACGACGGCCAATTCCTCCAGGCCACCGCCCTGCCCGCCGAACTCCTCGGGGATGTGGACGGCGTGCAGAGCTTGCCGGACCAGTTCAGCCCAGTGCGGCTGCTCGACACCTGCCGCGAGTTGATCGAAGACCTGCCGCGTCGCCGTGGTCGGTGTGTGCCGCGCCGCGAAACCGGTCACGGTGTCGGCGAGCGCCTCGTGGTCGTCAGTGACGGCGATGGCCATCGAGCTAGCACCGGCTCATAGGGAGAATTGGTCCTCGATGATCCCCAGCCACACCTGCGCCGAGTCGATCGCGACCTTCTCACTGATGAACGCGTGCTGGGTTCCGGTATAGACGTCGCGGAAGGCCCGCTCGAGCCTGCTGCCCTCGCGGATCGAGGTCGTGCCTGCGACCAGGTGCGCCCACTGCGCACACTCGCGGGCCACGTCGGTGGCATAGACGGCGGCGACCCGCATGTCCACCCGCAACGTCGGAGTCAGGTCATCGCCCGCCGCGACCGCGGCCTCGGCGGTGGTGAACGCCTCGAGCACCAGCAGACGCGCGGCCCGCCATGCGGCGACGTGGTGTGCCAGGTCCTTCTGGAAGGTGGGGCGGCTGGCCAGCGACTCCATGTCGCTCATCCGGTACTTGGTGGCCGCCAGCTCCTGAACGTCGTCGAGCATGCTCTTGGCAACGCCGAGCGCCCACGCCGCGTGGCCTGCCGCGGTGACCGGCATCATGCCCATCCGTCCGGCGGGCGACGTGCCGCGCAGCGGCACGGTGGTGAACAACCGGAACGTGCGGTACTCGGGCACGAACACGTCGGCGACGTTGTAGTCGTAGGACCCGGTTCCCTTGAGTCCCTGCACGTTCCAGCCGTCGGTGAAGGCCACTTCATCGCGCGGCAGCAGCGCCACCATCAGTTCGGGGATGCCTTCGCTGATCCACCGCATCTCGCCGTCGTCCATCGGGATGAACCCCGCCGCCACGTACTGCGCGTGTCCGGTGCCGGACCCGAAGCTCCACGCACCGGTCAGCCGGTAACCTCCGTCCACCACGACACCCTGTCCGTTGGGCGCGAACTGCCCACCCATGGTGACGTGGTTGTCGTTGGCGGTGAACACCTCGGCGAAACCCCGGTCGGGCAGATACGATGCCGCAGCGAAGGACGACGGCAGATTCGCGATCCCGGTCCAGCCGAACGAGCCGTCCTGCCAAGCCATTTCGATCCACGTGCCGATCATCTCCGTGAACGACGGCTCCACCCCGCCTGCCACGCCGGGATTGAACGCCGTCATCAGGCCGCTGGCCCACATCTCCTCGACGATCGCTGGCGACATGGTCCGCAATCGCTCGGACTCCGCGGCCTCGGCCCGCACCAGGTCACGCATCCCGCGCGCCGTTGCGACGACGTCGTCCTGCACGTGCGTTGTCATGGTCATGCTCGAGACGCTACCGCCGTGATCGCCGTCAGTTGACAGCTTTCGGAAACTGTTCACCGATGGCGCGCCGGCGCTCACCGCCGGTCCGCCACCATCCCACGGTGCATGACGCGATCCCCGATCACCCCGTCGTGGTCGGCGCGGTGCAGCACGCATCGGTTGTCCCACATCACGACGTCGCCAGTGGCCCAGGAGTGGCGGCGCACGTTGTGCTCGCGCGTCGAGTGGTCGAAGAGGAACGAGATGGTGTCCTTCGCCAGTCGCGGTGGCATCCCGCTGACCGCCGCGCACCGTTGCGGGGTCGACAGGTAGAGCGCGGTACGTCCCGACAGCGGATGAACCGTGAAGATTGGATGCACCGCCGACGTCTCCTGTCCCGCATCGAGGTCCAGACCCGTGACGACGTGGGTGATCGTGCGGCCGTCCAGCCACGAACGGATCTTGGCGGGAAGCGTCTCGTACGCCGCGTACTGGTTGGTGAACAGGGTCTGACCGCCGTACACCGGAACGGTCACCGCACGTAATGCCGTGTAGGCCGGCGGATGTCGCACATAGCTGGTGTCGGTGTGGAACGTCGACCGCGGTGTAGTGGTGCGCCCGACGTTGCTGATCAGGTTGAGGTCGCTGCAGCCCGGCACCGGGGTCTCACCCGCGGTGAACGCCGTCTCGCCGAAGCTGCGCAGGAAGCGCAGGAAGCCCTCGTCGTCGACGTCCTGTCCGGGAAGGACGATCACCCCGTGCTCGGCGAGCAGAACGCGGAGTTCGTCGACCTGCCGCTCACCGATCGCGTCGACCCGGAGGCCGGTGACGGTGGCACCGATGGGTGTCAGTGTGTCGTACTGAGGCACCGCGACCCTCCGAGATCGAGCTCACCCAACGCGTCCGCGAAGAGGTCGGCGACGTCGACGCCGGACGCCGCGGCCATCACGGCGACGACGCTGGAGGGTGCGAACGAACAGTAGGGGCCGGCCTCCAGGAACCACGGCCTGCCGTCGGGATCGATCCGAAAGTCGAACAGGCTGTAGTGCCTGCAGCCCAGAGCAAGGTGGCACCGGCGCGCTGCGTCCCAGACCGCCTCGTTGATCGGATCGTCCGCCGGGACGATCCACGCCCGGCTGGGGTCCTTGGCGACGAGGTACAGGTCACCGTCATCGGTGCGGTCCAGCTTGTCGTCCTGCCCGCGAATGGGCTTGCTCGCCGAATCCACCGCGTACTCCTCCAACGGCAGGCACACCAGCTCTCCGTCGCGGACGACGATGCCGCACCGCACTTCTCGGCCGAGCTCGACGTAGGACTCGACCAGCGCGGCTCCGCCGTGGGCCATCGCCGAGTCGATCGCGGCGTCGTACTCGCCCGGATCCCGCACCAGGGACACGCCCACGGAGTTGTCGGCGTCGACGGGCTTCACGACGACCGGAAGCGGCAGAGAAGACCAGTGACCGGGGCGCACCACCTCGCCCGCGGGCACTGCGACGCCCGCCGCGGCCACGATCGCCCTGGCCTTGGCCTTGTCGGCCGCGATTGCCATGACGGCGGGTCCATTGCCCACATACGGGATGCCGAGTACGTCGAACAGTGCCCGGTACGAGGTCATCCCTGGCAGGCAGAACATCTGCGGCACAACGACATCGACGTTCAGTAGGCCCAGGTGCGTGACGGCATCGGCGAGCGACATCGCTGCGGCCGACGCCAGGGAGTCGGTGCCGAGGTCCGACGGGAATCGCCACGAACCGTCGGGCGAGACGTACGCCAGACGGACCTCGTAGCGTTCGGGGTCGGCCAGCGCTTGCAGACAGGCTCCGGCGTAGAGCCGCGACAGGTCGGCGTGAAATTCGTCCACCGCAGAGCCGACGAGGTGGAGGACGGCCAGGGACATTCAGTCCCCTCCCGGCTCGACGAGCTTGCCGATGTTGAAGTCGATTCGTGTCCAACCCCGGTGCTCCAGGAGATTGGCCCATAGCAACGACGGAATCTGCAGATGGTGAACCGTCAAGTACGGCAGCGGATCCCACCAGGTGAAGATCGCGTCCTTGCCACGAAGGATGGTCTTGAGTCTGCTCAGGCGGTTCGCTTGGGTCAGCAGGCGCCAGAGTTCGTGATAGATCCAGTAGGTCGGGCGGGCTCCCGGGCGAGGGGTGATGACGGGATGGCCGTCGTCGAGGTAGGCCGCGGCCACCTGCGCGTGGTCGTGGAACATCGTGATCGCCGAATGAGTGCGAGGATTGCACTCGATGGCATAGGCGTGGCCGTCTCGCCCTTCGATGAAGTCGAAGGAGACTTGACCCGTGAGGTCGAGGGCTCCGACGAATTCCTCCACCCACGAACGGATCTCGGGCTTGTCGATGTTCTCGTAGTTGATCTGGAACGCCGACGACTCACAGCACCCGTAAACCTGGAGCCACCCATGCCGGACGGTGCCGTGCGTGCAGTACTCCTGGCCGTCGATGAACTCCTGCAGGATCCACGGGTCGTTCTCGGAGATCGAGAGCGAACGCGCGAACGCGGCATTCCGCTCCGGCGTCGCCCCCGACAACCGGGTGAGGTCCATCCGCCCCACCGGGTTGTACGCGATCCGTTTGAGGATGTAGCTGCGGCCCTCCGGGAAGTCGAACTCCTCGACCTGGCGGGCGTCGGTGATCCGATGGAAGTCGGGGACCCGCAGACCGAGGGAGGCCGCCGTGCGGGAGAACTCCGCCTTGTCGTCGAGCATCTGCACGGTCTCGGCGCCGACGTGCATCACCTCGCACACATCGTCGAGCAGCGGCCGGGCGCGCGCATCGTGAACGCTCGCAGCCGGACTGGACACGGGCACGAAGACGTCGACGCCTTCGAGCAGCGCAATGTCACGCAGCGCCTCCGCATAGCCCGGCGCCGTGGGTTCGGGCACGCAGTGGAACGCGTCGACCGCGCGGGAGAACCTGTGCCCGGTGAAACGGTACTTCGCGGACTCTACGAGGACGACACGGTGACCAGCCGAATGGAACGACCGCGCCAACTGGAGCGCCTTCGTCATCTTGCCGCCGCTGATGAGGACGGTCTGTTGGCCGCCAATGGCCCTGTGGGCCAACTGGTTCGGCCTTCGGATCAGCAACGCGACCGCCACCAGGGCGAGGTCGACGGGAAGCGTCACGAACAGCGCGGCGAGAGTGGCAAGTGTCCGGCCGGCGTTGGCGTCCTTGAGTTTCGGCGCGCTCGCCGAAGTGGGGGTGCCGATGTCCAGAAGTGCCGTCACGCCTGCACCCGCCGAATCAAGGTCAGTCCGTCACGCAGCGGTATCAACACCTGCTCGATGCGCTGGTCGTAGGTAAGGGCGGCGTTGAATCCCGCGATGGCAGCACCGTTGCTCGAGATGTCCACGTCCGCGTAGGGCTCACCCTGCAGCAAGGTGTTGTCGACCGCAATCACGGCGTGCGGCGACAACAGAGTGCTGTCGAGGAGGAACTCGACGTAGTCGAGGTAGCCAGCCTTGTCGGCGTCGATGAAGACGAAGTCGAACTGACACCCCGGCTGCGCCGACAACCGTCGCAGGGTGTCGATCGCGGGGCCCACCTCAATCGTGATCTTCTCACCGACGTCCGAGGCGTCGAAGCACTCCCTGGCGAAACCCGCTACCGCCGAATCGATCTCGCACGCGACGACCACGCCGTCGTCGGGTACCGCCTCCGCCATGGCGAGTGCCGAGTATCCGGTGAACATCCCGATCTCCAAGACGCGGGTGGCACCGGCCAGATGCACCAAGAACTTCAGTGCCTGACCTTCGACGTGGCCGGACAGCATCTCCTGTTCGAGGAACGTCGCGCCGTGCGGGGCAGTCCAGTCCGTCTCGCGGGTGCGCCGCGCCAGCTCCGCCAGGGCAGGCGACTCCGGAGTGGTGCACTGGTCGAGGTACGGATCGAGACCTGCCGCGAGGTCACGCGCGCGCCGAAGCCGCGCCAACACGCCAGGATCGACGCCGGGTTCCGCGCCGAGTTCCGCGCACAGATCCTTGAGCTCCCCGGCGAGGATGGTCGACGGTGTCACCGGCCGGGCCCGCATTGCCACACCGTTCGGCCGCACCGCAACGTCGGTCACGCGAGACCGCTGGACTCGGGCACCGTGAACACGTCGACGCCGTCGCCGCCGCGAGGGTATTCGCCGCAGATCTTCTTGTGCAGGGTCAGCGTGTCGGCGAGCTCATCGGTCGTCACGTCGTTGAGGAAGCGGCATTGACCGATCGGGTCGGGGATGGGAGCGCGCAACAGATTGTCGCGCGTCTTGAGAATCGACGCGGTGGCCTGCTCGAGCAGTTCCGGTGTCAGATGGTCGCTGTCCAGGGCAAGCCCCAGCGAGCTCATCACGCCGAGAACGCGGTCACGGTCGTCGGCCGACAGGTGGCCTCGCTGTTCGGCCAGGGTCGTCGACAGGGCCATGTCGATGTTGATGGCGTGACCGTGAAAGAAGGGCACGGGCGGTGTGAGCTCCAATGTGGGGCTCCAGGTGTGACCGAAGGCGATGACCCGATCGAGGTCGATCTCGTGCAGGTTGGGCGCCTCGAGGTCCAGCATCGTCGCGATGGCCAGATGGGTGAGGCGTTCGCCGATGGCACGCAGTTCCGGCGTTCCGTCGAGGTGACCGAACCGGGTCCGCAGGAGGTCCGCGCCGTGCTCCTCCAACAACTCGAAGATCTCGGCGTTGCCGACGACCGAGATCTTGATCAGCTCCGCCATCCCGTTGCGCACCTGGTCCTCGGGCAGCGTCTTGAGGAAGGAGAAGTCGAGAAGGACCTTCTGCGACGCGTGGTAGGCGCCGAGGCGGTTCTTGTGCTTGCCGTAGTTGACGGCGACCTTGATCGACACACTGGCGTCGATCAATCCGATCAACGTGGTGGGGATCCGGATGTACGGCGTGTTGCGCCGATAGCTGGCACAGGCGAATCCGGCGACGTCGGTGGTCAGCCCTCCCCCGACCACCAGCACCGGCTCGGTACGCACCAGCCCGAAGGCGTCGAACTCACCGACGATCCGTTCGAAGGTCTCCAGCGACTTCGCCGTCTCCCGGATCTGAACCGGGATGACGGTCAGGTCGATGCGGTAGTGGTCGAAGTACGACCGGATCGCGTCCCCGTAGATCTCGTAGACGGTGTCGTCGACGACCATCAATGCGCGGCCGTACGGACGGTAACTGTCTGCGAGGTCGGTGTTGTCGATGGCGAATACGCCGTCGACGTACACCAGGTCGTACTCGATCTTCTCGTAACCGGTGACGTGGAATGTCCTGTCGCTCACGGTCACTCGGGCCTGAAGGTTGCTCATCGTGAAGTTCCTCGTTCCGGGGACTGGGGTCGGTCGGATGGGTGCGTCATGTCGTGATCAGCCGAGCAGCCGTGCGGCGTCGAGGGAGTCGACCGTCTCGTCGGCAGCGCTGAAGTCGCCTCCGGCGGTGTTCTCGTTCGGAAAGGCGATGACTTTGATGCCCGCGGCTGCGGCGGAGGCCACCCCGCCGAAGTTGTCCTCGATAGCTACGGCGCTGGCAGCGTCCTCGCCGAGTTGCTCGAGAGCGAACTCGTAGGCCGCCGCAGCCGGCTTCGGGGCCTTCACGGAGTCGGCGTTGACGATCAGGTCGAACATCTCTCTGCTGATGTGCGGTTGCAGAGCCGCCAGAAGCGCGTCGATGTTGCCCAACGAAGTCGTGGTCACGAAACCGAGCTTGTGGTCGTTGCGCTTGGCTTCGTCGACCGTGGCGACGACGCCTGGCCGCGGCGAGACGGTCGACGAACGCAGGAGGTCCTGGAAGATCTGCGACTTCTTGGCATGTACCGCTGTGGCGTCGACGTCGGCTCCGCGGGAGGCAGCGAAGTCGGTGATCCGCTGTGCGCCGCCGTTGCTGCCCAACATCGCCACGTAGTCCTCGCGCGACCAGTGCCAGTCCAGCCCGTAGGCCGCGAACGCCTCGTTGAACGCCTGTCGTTGCAGTTCGGACGTGTCGGCGAGAGTGCTGATGGAGCCGAAGAGGATTGCTGACATGGGGGTTCCTTCGTGTCATGTGGAATCGAGGTCTTGGATTCCTAGTACACTATTGATCGAAATGTTCAATAGTGCAAGGGCCATCCAGTAATGTGATGAAAGTTCATAAGTTAACTTTTTGTCCAGGTCGACCCATCAGGGCGACAAGGGCAGGCGAAGGAGTGACTGACTCAGATGACACCTGCTGAGGGCAAGGCCGGCGACACCGGCGAGGACGCCAGGGTGTCACGCACCCGCGGTGACATCGCACGGGCCGCCCTCGAGGTGCTCACCGGCGAGGGTTCCGAGGCCGTGACGCACGCTCGAGTCGCCGAGATCGCCGGGTACTCCAAGACGACCCTCTACACGCACTGGCCGGCCCGCATCGACCTCATCGCGATGGCGATCGAAAGCCTGGGTGAGATGCCGCACCATCAGTTGACGGGCGATCTGCGCACCGACCTGATCGAAGAGCTCAAGGTCTTCCGTGCGGGCGTCGTCGACATGCGATTGGACCGCGTGCTGTCCGGGATGGCCGAGTGGGCGTCCGTTCAGCAGATGGCGCAGATCAGGGAGCGGGTCAACACCGACGGGCAGCACCAGATGTACGAGATGCTCGAAGAGCGCTTCTCCGGCGCCGGGTTGGACGCAGCGGTCTCGATGCTGACCGGCGTCGTCGCGTGCCCGGCGCTCATGTTCGGGACCGTGCCCGACGACGCCGTCATCGAGGCGGCCGTCGACGTCGTCCTAGCCAACTCGGCGGGTGACTGACGCCCGATTTCGTTCGCAAGCCCGTGCGGCTACCTACTCGGTCGGCTCACCTGGGGTCGCTTCGGGTGGCTCCGCGGGAGGAGACTTGCCCAGCCACTCCTTGAGGCGAACGAGTTGGCTGACGACGAGGCCGACGCCAAGGAGCAGCCCCACTGAGATGACGATGACGGCGGTCAACGGACACCTTTCGCTCGGTCTCACCCCAGCCTAGGCATCGAGCACGGCGACGACCTCGGAGACGCCCGCCTCGGTAGCCAGTTCCCGGTCCCTTGCGGTGACCACCGCGCTGCCCGCACGCAGGAGTTCGATGACGTTCACGACCTCGCCCTTGCGGTAGGCGGCCCAGCGGACGTTCGCCGCCCACCAGTTCAGGAGCACAGTCACCGCCTTCGCCGGCTCGGCACCAAGATCGAGCATCGACGCGGCCGTTGCGGGCAGGATCCGCTGTGGATCGGTCGTGGCCGCTGGCCGTCGTCGCGTTGACGTCGGCGCCAGCAGTGATCAGCGCCCGCGTGATCTGGGGATTGAGGTGGTCGGACCGCTCGTCGAGACGGTGCATCGGCGTCGCTCCGTCCGAGTCAAGCGGAGACGGGTCCACGCCCCTTGCCAGCGCCACCGTCCGCCCGCACCGGACGATCTCGTGCAAAATCGTCGTGAACCGTTCCCCCCGCGCCGACAGCTCGATTCGCCGCGCCGCGTCGGCACCGGCGTCGATCGGGACCAGTGCGGCGTGGTGGTCGAGCGAGCGCACCGCGTACCAGGGCGGCGTGGCCCCGCAGGCGTCGAGAGCATCGGGGTCGAGTCCCGCGGCTGCGGCCCGACACCGAGCGCGTCGAGCACCAGCAGCGCACCGTCACGTCGGTAGCTGAGGTCGTACCACGGCCAGGGCCCCTCGCCCTTTGCCAAGAAGTCGGCGACCGGGATGCGGATCTCCCCCACGATCGACCGGCCGTTGTCGTCGGTGTCCGACCAGAAGACGAGACCATCTCCCTCCAGGGAGACGACGACCCTGGAATGGGGCTCCTGGTACTCGGCTAGTTCCTGCACTCCGCCATCCTGGCCGACGGCGTTGCCATGAATACTCGACCGGTGCCAGTCGTGGACCTCGTAGCGCTTGCCCTTGGCGGCGTCATCGCGCTCGCCGCCGCCCGCGATGGCGACGGGCATCGCGGATTCGCCGGACGAGTCCATGCGCTGGGAGGGCGGCGTCGCCGTCGGGTTCGCGGGACTAATCCTGCTCGGCCCGTTGTGGATCGCTCAGGGCGTCCTGACCGTCATCGCCACGTTCAAGGACGGTGGAATCGCGCCGGGATGGCTGTGGGCGTGGTTGTTCTTCGCCCCGGCCATCGGTATCTCTCCGCCCGCGGTGGCGTTGATGCGCGCACTCAAACGGTCACTCCCGAAGCGGACGCCACCCCACTAGAAGCCGTACAGGTCCTTCAGCGCTCGAATGGGCTCGGCCCCGTGGATGGCCGCCCTGATCGCACTCTCCACGGAACTGTCCGAGACGAACAGCATTTCGTCGCCCGCCTCGAGCACCTGGTCGGGCGTGGGCAGGATGACGCTGCCGCCGCGGACCAGGGTGACCATGGCGGTGTTCGCGGGTAGGCCCAGGTCGCCGACCCGCTGCCCGACGAGCGGATTGTCCTCGGGCAGTGTGAGTTTCGCCAGATCCGCCTGCCCCTGCCGCAGCCCCATCAACCGAATCAGGTGGCCCACGTCGATGGCGCCTTCGACTCCGGCCACCATCGCACCCGGGGTCGAGACGGCCACGTCGATCCCCCACGCCTGGGTGAACAGCCACTCGTTTCGGATCTCGTTGATCCGCGCCACGACTCGGGGCACGCCGAACTCGGACTTTGCCAGCAGACCGACGACGAGGTTGGCCTTGTCGTCACCGGTGGCCGCGATAAGGACGTCGCACGTCTCGGCGCCCGCCTCCTCCAGCGTCGTCACCTCGCATGCATCGGCGAACAACCAGTCCGCATCGGGGACCACGTGCGGTTCGAACTTGCGGCGTTCGCGTTCGATCAACAGGACCTTGTGACCGTTGTCGAGGAGTTCTCGCGCGACGGATCGACCGACGTTGCCTGCGCCGGCGATCCCGATGCGCGTCCTTCGCTCCGCCACTCCGCCATCTTCGTCCATCCGGGGCAGTGCCGTCGCCTCGGCCTCGCGCCGACGTGCGCCCCAACCCCAACCGAGCGCCCTCCTGAAATACTGACCGCACACTCCGGTTGGCGCCCCTGGCCGTTGGCCGCTACGACCATGTCCGAACGGGAACGCATTGAGCCTGCACGAGCTGTATCTGGCCTTGCTGATCGGCGGCTTCGTGCTGCTGGCCAGCATCGTCGGTACCCGGGTCGCCACCCGCGTGGGGTTCCCCAGCCTGCTGCTGTTCCTGCTCGTCGGCGTCGCCATCGGTGAGGACGGCCTCGGTCTTCAGTTCGACGACGTCGAACTCGCCAGGAACGTCGGTACCGCGGCACTGGCCGTCATCCTGGTCGAGGGCGGTCTGACGACGCGTTTCGCCGACATCCGCAAGGTGTTGGCGCCCGCGGGCGCACTGGCCACCATCGGCGTGGTCATCAGCATGTTGATCACCGCTGCCGGTGCGCACCTGCTGCTGGGCATGAGCTGGCAGCTCGCGCTGCTGCTCGGAGCAATCGTGTCCTCCACCGACGCGGCAGCGGTGTTCTCGGTCCTGCGCGTCCTGCCCCTGCCCCGGCGGGTGGCCGGGCTGCTCGAGGCCGAGTCCGGCTTCAACGACGCGCCCGCGGTCATCTTCGTGCTCATGTTCAGCGCCGTGCCCTTCGTGTTCGAGCCGGAGAGCGCCGTGGCCGACCTGGTGTACGAACTGCTGGCCGGCTCTGCCATCGGACTGGTCTGCGGATTCCTCGGGGCTCTGGTTCTACGGCGCATCGCCCTCCCGGCGTCCGGGCTGTATCCGATCGGGACATTCGGGCTGGGCATCGTGGCCTTCGCGGCGGCGGGCGCCGTGCACGCCAGTGGTTTCATCGCCGCCTACCTGGCCGCGGTGGTTCTCGCGAACTCCGGACTGCCGCACCGGTCGGCGACCCGATCCTTCGCCGAGGGGCTGGGCTGGCTGGCCCAGATCGGCCTGTTCGTCCTCCTCGGCCTGCTGGTGGACCCCAGCGAACTCGCTGCAGACGTGGTCCCCGCGATCGTCGTCGGCCTGGTGCTGCTACTGGTCGCACGGCCACTGTCGGTGGTGGGCTCGCTGGCCGGCTTCAGCATTCCGCTCCGCGAGCAGGTCTTCCTGTCGTGGGCAGGGCTGCGCGGTGCGGTCCCGATCGTGTTGGCGACGTTTCCGATCGTCGCGGGTGTGCCCGACAGCAACCGCTTGCTCAACATCGTGTTCCTGTTGGTGGTCGTCTTCACGCTGGTGCAGGGACCCAGCCTCCGCCCGATCGCGCACGCCCTGCGGTTGATCCCCCGCGACTCCCCCCGTGAGATCCAGGTCGATGCCGCACCGCTGGACGTCCTCGAAGCGGAGCTGTTGACGCTCACGGTGCGCCCGACCTCCCGCCTGCACAACGTCACCGTTATGGAGCTTCGACTACCCGACCCGAGTGTGATCACCCTGATCATCAGGGACGGCCACACCTTCGTCCCGCTGCCGGACACCCGCATCGAAGCCGGTGACGAACTGCTGATCGTCACCACGACGAAGACACGGGCCGCCGCCGAGCGCAGACTCCGCGCGGTCAGTCGGCGGGGCAAGCTCGCGTATTGGTTCGACGAGTACGGCGAACCGGACTAGCAGGCCCGAGAATTCGCGTTGCGTTCGCGGCGTTCCACCGAGTGACACATCGTCGACTCTGCGTCCTTGGCGCAGAAGTGCGAGTTGTCGGCACCAAGAGCGCAGAACCGACTGCCACTCGAAACGCGAAGGCATGCAACATGATCAATCGACGCCAGTTCTCCATCGTGGCAGGCGTGGCAGCGGCGGGAGCGGCCGTCACCGCGTGCACGTCACAGCCGGCGACCACGACGACCGACGGTCCGCCCGTCATCCTGCTGCACGGCTGGCCGTACGACATCCACAGCTACGTCGACGTGGCCCCGCTGCTCGCCGCGAGCACGCCCGTCAACTGCTTCGCTCCGCCCGCCTGGCCAAGGATGCGCTCAGCGACTACCGCGGGCATCTGACCGGGACGGTCGACTTCGGTTCTGCACGCTCGCCGAGGAGCCGATGGTGTTCGCCTGCCGCCCCGATCATCGCCTCGCGGGCCGGGCTCGAGTGCCGGTCGAGGACCTCGCCACCGAGGACCTCGTCGGCTTCCCGGAGGGGTTCGGCATCCGGCGGATGATCGACGATGCGTTCACCATCGCGCATCCTGGTCCTTCCGCTGCTGCGCCTCGAGAGCACGCACTATGCGCGGTTCCTTCAGGTGGTCGGGCCCCGGCTCAGAACCGAGCCACACGACTCGGCGGAGACCGCCTGGCCGCGAGTTCTGGAGGCGCTGTCCCACGCCGTGCCCGTCGCCGACCGCCGGGTTCGCCGCCGCCGGGTCGCCGCGGTCGCCACGGCGATGTTCGCCCTTGCCGCGGAGCACGAGCGGTCGGCTCAGGACGGCAGGGACGACGAGGGCGGTGCCGATGCTCCCGAGGAGATCGTTCTCATGCTGGCAGCCATGCTGACGGCCACCAGCCCGCGGTTCGTGTGACGCTAGAGTACGACCATGAGTCAAAAGCCGTTGGTACCGAACGACTTCGACGTCCCGCCGGAATTTCGCGCGGACCGCTTCCGGCTCGAGCCACTGGGCCCGCAGCACAACGCCTCCGACCTCGCCGCGTGGATGTCGAGCATCGGGCACATTCAGGGCACGCCGGGGTTCCACGGTCTCGACTGGCCACCGGACGAGGGATTCACGGCCGAGGCCAATCTCGTCGACCTGGTGCGGCACGACGACGAATTCGAACGGCGGGTGGCCTTCGCCTACACGGTCCTGCGGCCGGATGCGGACGACGTCATCGGTTGCGTCTACCTGAATCCCGGGCCGCGACCCGGCAGCGTCGACGTGCGGTCATGGGTCCGAGCCGACGTCGCCGACCTCGATCCCGTTCTGCGACAAGCGATTCGCTCATGGCTCGCCGACGCCTGGCCGTTCGACGAGGTCGTCTACGCGGGCTGAGGTCTACGACGGCTGAGACTACGACGCAGGCGGATTGAGGATCACCTTCACGCATTCCGGGCTGCGTGCCGCCACCGCGGCATACGCGTCGGCCGCCTCGGATAGCGGGTAGCGGTGGGTGAAGATGCCGTCGGTGCGCAGCGACCCGCTCGTCACCAACGGAAGGAGATCGGTCCACGTCTGCTGGATGGGCGCAGTGGTCATGCGCAGGGTGAGGTTGCGGATCAAGGCCATGAGGATCGGCAGTGGATAGGGATTGAGGTCATGCACCCCGAGGACGGAAACGGTGCCGTCAGCGCGCACGCAGGCCAGCGCGTCGTTGAGCGTCGCGTCCAGGGCGACCGTGTCTATGACGCTGTCGGCACCGCGCCCGCCCGTGTGTTCGAGCACCGCCGCCGCCGTCGGGCCGTCCAGGGCAGTCGCCCCCGAATCGACGGCCAGTGCGCGCCGGCCCGCCACGGGATCGGCGGCGAGAACGGTGCCCGCCCCCTGCGCGAAGGCGGCTCGTACCGAACACAACCCGACCGCACCTAGTCCGATGACGACCACCGTCCCGCCCGGCGGGATGTCGGCCTTCTTCGCGCCGATCCAGCCGGTCGACAGGTTGTCGGTCAGTAGCAGCGCAGCCTCGTCGTCCACGCCGTCGGGAATGCGCAGGAGCTGAAAGTCGGCGCTGGGCACGGCGACCGACGTGGCCTGGCCCCCGCCGAGCACCCCCGAACCGAAGATCTGCATGCCGTGCACGCACGTGACCGGGTTGCCCGTGGCGCACCCGTCGCACCGCCCGCAGCCGGTGACTGACGCGGCCAGCACGCGATCGCCGACCCGCACGGTCGCCACCTCGGGGCCGACTTCGAGCACGGTGCCGATGAATTCGTGGCCGACGGCCACGCCGTCGCCCACCGGCAGATCGCCGTCGTAGAAGTGCAAGTCGGAGCCGCAGATGGCCGCCGACTC
>NZ_DASQEU010000089.1:0-20158 GCF_035633495.1 Mycobacterium sp.
ACGCAGCTCGAGGAGTCCCTCGGAACCGCGCTGGACAACGGAGTGAAGATCGTCGCCAACGCGGGCGGGCTCAATCCAGCCGGTCTGGCCGCCGCCGTGCGGGCGCTGGCGGAGCGGCTCGGACTCGCCGTCACCGTCGCCCACGTCGAGGGTGACGACCTCGTCGGCCGCGCCGGCGAGCTCGGGTTCGGCACGCCCCTCGCGGCCAACGCCTACCTGGGCGCCTGGGGCATCGTCGACTGCCTCGAGGCCGGCGCACATGTCGTCGTCACCGGCCGGGTCACCGATGCGTCGGTGATCGTGGGGCCCTCAGCGGCCCACTTCGGCTGGAGCCGGACCGACTACGACGCCCTCGCGGGCGCCGTCGCCGCGGGTCACGTCATCGAGTGCGGCACGCAGGCCACCGGCGGCAACTTCGCGTTCTTCACGGAGCTCTCGGGGACGACCGACCTGCTGCACCCGGGCTTCCCGATCGCCGAGATCGATGCCGACGGGTCGTCGGTGATCACCAAGCATGCCGGCACCGGCGGTCTGGTCAGCGTCGACACCGTCACCGCACAGCTGCTCTACGAAATCGGCGGCGAGCGCTACGCCAACCCGGACGTCACACTGCGGGTCGACAGCCTGAAGCTGAGCGACGACGGGCCCGACCGCGTGCGGATCGCCGGCATCCGCGGCGAGGCGCCACCGCCGACGCTCAAGGTGTCGTTGAACGCCGTCGGCGGATTCCGCAACGCAATGACGTTCGTGTTGACCGGCCTGGACATCGAGGCCAAGGCCGACCTGGTGCGACGCCAGCTCGAGGCCGGCCTGACGGTGAAGCCCGCCGAGCTGGAGTGGACGCTCGCGCGCACCGACCATCCCGACGCCGACACCGAGGAGGCGGCCAGCGCACTCCTGCGCTGCGTGGTCCGCGATCCCGATCCGGCCAACGTGGGCCGCCAGTTTTCCTCGGCCGCAGTCGAATTGGCGCTCGCGAGCTACCCCGGATTCACCACGACGGCACCGCCCGGCGAAGGGCAGGTGTACGGGGTGTTCACGGCCGGCTACGTCGACGCCACGGAGGTGCCGCACGTCGCCGTGCACGCGGACGGCACGCGCACCGCGATTCCCGTCGCCGCCGAGACCAGGGTGCTCGAACCCGTCGACCCGCCCGCACTGCCGGAACGCCTGCCCGCGGGCACCACCCGGCGGGTACCCCTCGGACTCATCGTCGGCGCCCGCAGCGGCGACAAGGGCGGCAACGCCAACGTCGGGGTGTGGGTACGCACCGACGACCAGTGGCGCTGGCTCGCCCACACGCTCACCGTCGACCAACTGCGCGAGTTGCTCCCGGAGACAAGTGATCTGCCGGTTACCCGATACCTGCTGCCCAACCTGCGCGCAGTGAACTTCGTCATCGAGGGCATCCTCGGCAGGGGGGTGGCCCATCAGGCCCGCTTCGACCCCCAGGCCAAGGGGCTCGGCGAATGGTTGCGCGCCCGCCATCTCGACATCCCGGAGGCCCTGATCCCATGAGTATCTGGACGACGCCCGAGCGTGAACAGCTCCGGAAGACCGTGCGCGCCTTCGCCGAACGCGAGATCCTGCCCAACGTCGACCAGTGGGAGCGCGCCGGCGACATCCCGCGCGACCTTCACCTCAAGGCCGGCGAGGCGGGACTTCTCGGCGCAGGCATGCCCGAGTCCGTCGGTGGCGGTGGCGGTGACGGCGCCGACGCGGTCGTCATCTGCGAGGAGATGCACCAGTCGGGCGCACCGGGCGGAGTGTTCGCCTCGCTGTTCACCTGCGGCATCGCGGTGCCCCACATGATCGCCTCGGGCGACGAGCGGTTGATCGAGACGTACGTGCGACCGACGTTGCGCGGCGAGAAGATCGGCTCTCTGGCGATCACCGAGCCCGGCGGCGGTTCGGACGTCGGCCACCTGACCACCAAGGCTGTCCGCGACGGGGACGACTTCATCATCAATGGCGCCAAGACCTACATCACCTCGGGTGTGCGGGCCGACTACGTCGTGACCGCCGCACGTACCGGTGGCCCCGGTGCAGGCGGGGTGTCGCTGATCGTGGTCGACAAGGGCTCGCCGGGCTTCGAAGTGAGCCGGAAGCTGGAGAAGATGGGCTGGCGGTCGTCGGACACCGCCGAGCTGTCCTACACCGACGTGCGAGTGCCTGCGACCAACCTCGTCGGCGCCGAGAACAGTGGCTTCCTGCAGATCGCGGGAGCATTCGTCAGCGAGCGCGTCGGGCTGGCCGCGCAGGCCTACTCCAGTGCGCAGCGCTGCCTCGACCTGACCGTCGAGTGGTGCCGCAACCGGGAAACCTTTGGCAGGCCGCTGATCTCGCGCCAGCAGGTGCAGAACACGTTGGCCGAGATGGCGCGACGGGTCGACGTGGCTCGGGTGTACACCCGAGCGCTGGTCGAGAGGCAGCTGGCGGGCGACACCAACCTGATCACCGACGTCTGCTTCGCCAAGAACACGGCCGTCGAGTCGGGCGAGTGGGTCGCGAACCAGGCCGTCCAGCTGTTCGGCGGCATGGGCTACATGGCCGAGTGCGAGGTCGAACGGCAGTACCGCGACATGCGCATCCTGGGCATCGGCGGGGGAACGACGGAAATCCTCACCAGCCTGGCCGCCAAGACGCTCGGATACCACGCATGACCCAACTCAAGTCGCTCGTCGACGTCAAGGGCCGTGCGTTCACCGAGGCGGCCGAGGCCATGACCGTCAAGCTCACCGAACTCGACGCCGAGCACGCGAAGGCATTGGCGGGCGGCAGCGCCAAGTCCGTCGAGCGCCATCACGCCCGCGGCAAGCTGACCCCTCGCGAGCGTGTCGAGCTCCTGATCGACCCCGATTCGCCCTTCCTGGAGCTGAGCCCACTCGCGGCGTGGGGCAGCGACTTTCACGTTGGCGCCAGCGTGGTGACGGGAATCGGCGTCGTCGAGGGCGTCGAGTGCCTGATCGTCGCCAACGATCCCACCGTCAAAGGTGGCACCAGCAATCCCTGGACGCTACGGAAGATTCTGCGCGCCAACCAGATTGCCCGCGAGAATCGACTGCCGGTGATATCGCTCGTCGAGTCGGGCGGCGCGGACCTACCGACGCAGAAGGAAGTCTTCATCCCCGGCGGTCAGATGTTCCGCGACCTGACCCGGTTGTCGGCCGCAGGAATCCCCACCATCGCGCTGGTGTTCGGCAACTCCACCGCGGGGGGCGCCTACGTGCCCGGCATGTCCGACCACGTCGTGATGATCAAGGAACGCTCCAAGGTATTCCTCGCCGGGCCGCCGCTGGTGAAGATGGCCACCGGCGAGGAGTCCGACGACGAATCCCTCGGCGGCGCCGAAATGCACGCCCGCACTTCTGGTTTGGCCGACTACTTCGCCTTCGACGAACTCGACGCCATCCGCATCGGCCGCCGCATCGTGGCCCGCCTCAACTGGCGGAAGGCCGGGCCGACGCCAGGGCCGGTGAGCGAACCGCTCTTCGACGCCGACGAGCTCATCGGCATCGTGCCCGCCGACCTGCGCGTGCCGTTCGACCCGCGCGACGTGATCGCCCGCATCGTCGACGGCTCCCGGTTCGACGAGTTCAAGCCGCTCTACGGCGGATCGCTGGTGACGGGCTGGGCCACGCTGCACGGCTACCAGATCGGCATTCTCGCCAACGCGCGCGGTGTGTTGTTCAGCGAGGAATCTCAGAAGGCCACCCAGTTCATCCAGCTCGCCAACAGGTCCAACACGCCACTGTTGTTCCTGCACAACACGACCGGTTACATGGTCGGGAAGGCGTACGAGGAAGGGGGCATGATCAAGCACGGCTCGATGATGATCAACGCCGTCTCCAACTCGACCGTGCCGCACATCTCGCTGCTGCTCGGTGCGTCCTACGGCGCGGGTCACTACGGCATGTGCGGGCGGGCGTACGACCCGCGCTTCCTGTTCGCCTGGCCCAGCGCGAAGTCCGCGGTGATGGGCGGCACCCAACTGGCGGGCGTCATCTCGATCGTCAGCCGCGCCGCCGCCGAGGCCCGGGGTCAGCAGGTCGACGAGGACGCCGACGCCGCCCTCCGCGCAGCGATCGAGGCCCAGATCGAAGCCGAGTCACTACCGATGTTCCTGTCGGGCCGGATGTTCGACGACGGCGTCATCGATCCACGTGACACCCGTACGGTCCTGGGAATGTGCCTGTCCGCCATCGCCAACGGCCCGATCGAGGGGACGTCGAACTTCGGCGTCTTCCGGATGTGAGCAGCGTGCCCAACTCTTCGCCGAAACTACCGTTGTTGACCGATATCGGCCGAAACCCGTCAACAACCGCAGTTTCGGCGAGAGAGAGACTCTGATGATCAACCGAGTCATGGTCGCCAACCGCGGTGAGATCGCCCGCCGCGTGTTCGCCACGTGCCGTCGCCTCGGCGTCGGCACCGTCGCCGTCTACACCGACCCCGACGCACGAGCCCCCCACGTCGCCGAGGCCGACGTGCGGGTGCGCCTCGACGGCCGCAACGGCTATCTCGATGCCGCCCAGCTGATCGCGGCGGCGCGGGCGTCGGGTGCCGACGCGATCCACCCCGGCTACGGGTTCCTCTCCGAGAACGCCGAATTCGCCGCCGCGGTGCAAGACGCCGGGCTGACGTGGATCGGTCCTCCGGTCGCCGCGGTGCAGGCGATGGGGAGCAAGATCGAGGCAAAGAAGATGATGGCCGCGGCGGGCGTGCCGGTGCTCGACGAGCTCGACCCCGACACCGTCACCGCCGAGCAGCTGCCGGTGCTGATCAAGGCGTCGGCCGGTGGCGGTGGCCGCGGCATGCGGGTGGTCCGCGAACTCGCCGAGCTGCCCAAGCAGGCGGAGGCCTCACGTCGCGAAGCGCAGTCCGCATTCGGTGATCCGACGGTGTTCTGTGAGCGCTACCTCGCGACCGGCCACCACGTCGAGGTACAGGTGATGGCCGACGCCCACGGCGCCGTGTGGGCGGTCGGCGAGCGCGAATGCTCGATCCAGCGCCGCCATCAGAAGATCATCGAGGAGGCCCCGTCGCCGCTGGTCGAACGCACTGCCGGCATGCGCGCCAAGCTGTTCGATGCGGCGCGACTGGCCGCCGAGGCCATCGGTTACACCGGCGCTGGGACCGTCGAGTTCATGGCCGATGACGGCGGCGACTTCTTCTTCCTCGAGATGAACACGCGCCTGCAGGTCGAACACCCCGTCACCGAGGAGACCACCGGGCTCGATCTCGTCGAGTTGCAGCTGCTGGTCGCCGACGGCGGTCGGTTCGATGCCGAACCGCCTGCCACACAAGGACATTCGATCGAGGCGCGGCTCTACGCGGAGGACCCGGCCAAGGGCTGGCAGCCGCAGGCCGGACCCATCCACCGCTTCGAGGTCCCGCCCACCCTTACCGAGTTCGGGCTGCTCGGCCGCGCCGGCGTGCGTGTCGACTCCGGGGTCGTCGACGGATCCGCGGTGTCGGCGTTCTACGACCCCATGCTGGCCAAGGTCATCTCGTACGCCCCGACGCGGAGGCAGGCCGTCGCCATCCTGGCCGACGCGCTGGCCCGCACGCGCCTGCACGGCATCACGACCAACCGAGACCTGTTGGTGAACGTCCTGCGGCATCCGGCGTTCCTCGACGGTGCCACCGACACCGCGTTCTTCGACACCCACGGGCTGGCCGAACTGGCCGCGCCGTTGGCCGATCCCTCGGCGCCTGCGCTGTCGGCAGTGGCCGCGGCCCTCGCCGACGCTGCCGAGAACCGAAGCGCCGCAAACGTCCTCGGCGGCCTGCCCAGTGGCTGGCGCAACCTCGCGTCCGGCTTCCAGACCAAGGGTTACGTCGACGCCGCGGGTGACGAGCACGCGGTGCGGTACCGCTTCGGCCGCGGCGGGCTCGACCTCGACGGCTTCGACGGCGCCGAGGCGGTGACCCTGGTGTCGTCGACGCCGACCCGGGTCGTGCTGTCGACCGGCGGCGTGGAGCGGCCCTTCGACGTGGCGCGCCATCGCGATGACGTGTTCGTCGACTCCCCGCTGGGCCCGGTCCGCCTCACCGCCCGACCTCGCTTCCCCGATCCGGACTCCGCTCATCCGCAGGGCTCCCTACTGGCGCCGATGCCAGGCTCGGTGACCAAGGTCGCCGCGTCGGTCGGCGACCGGGTCAAGGCGGGTCAGGCATTGATCTGGCTGGAGGCCATGAAGATGGAGCACACCATCGCCGCGCCCACCGGTGGCGTGCTCGCCGAACTCAACGTGACGGCCGGCCAACAGGTCGACGTCGGCGCCGTACTGGCCCGCATCGAGAATCCCCAAGGAGAATCATGAGTTTCATCGAGACCGACGAACAGCAGGAGTTGCGCAAGGCCGTCGCGGCCATGGCCGCCAGCTACGGGCCGGACTACTACCTGGAGAAGGCCCGCACCGGCGAACACACCACCGAATTGTGGAGTGAGGCAGGTAAGCTCGGCTTCATCGGGGTGAACCTCCCAGAGGAGTACGGCGGCGGCGGCGCGGGCATGTACGAGCTGTCGCTCGTCATGGAGGAGATGTCGGCCCACGGGTGCGCCCTGCTGATGATGGTCGTGTCCCCCGCCATCAACGGCACGATCATCGGCAAGTTCGGCACCGAGGAACAGAAGAAACGCTGGATCCCCGGCATCGCCGACGGCTCGATCACCATGGCGTTCGCCATCACCGAACCCGACGCGGGCTCCAACTCGCACAGGATCACCACCACCGCCCGCCGAGACGGCGACGACTGGATCCTGTCGGGGCAGAAGGTGTACATCTCCGGTGTCGATCAGGCGCAGGCGATCCTCGTCGTCAGCCGGACCTCCCAATCCAGCCCAGGGGCCACGTCCGAATCGCTCAAGCCCGCCCTGTTCGTCGTCCCAACCGATACGCCCGGGGTGTCCTGGACGAAGATCGACATGGAGATCGTCAGCCCCGAGAACCAGTTTCAGCTCTTCTTCGACGAGGTGCGCCTGCCCGCCGACGCGCTCGTCGGCGCCGAGGACGCCGCCATCGCGCAGCTCTTCGCCGGCTTGAACCCCGAGCGCATCATGGGTGCCGCGAGCGCGGTCGGCATGGGCCGCTTCGCCATCAACAAGGCTGCTGACTACGTCAAGACCCGCCAGGTGTGGAAGACGCCGATCGGTGCGCACCAGGGCATCTCACACCCGTTGGCGCAGAACTACATCGAGATCGAACTGGCCAAGCTGATGATGCAGAAGGCCGCCACGCTCTACGACGGCGGCGACGACTCCGGTGCCGCCGAGGCCGCGAACATGGCCAAGTACGCGGCCGGCGAGGCCTCGGTGCGCGCCGTCGACCAGGCCGTGCAGTCATTGGGTGGCAACGGCTTGACCAAGGAGTACGGCATCGCGTCGGTGCTGACGGCCTCGCGTCTGGCGCGCATCGCGCCGGTCAGCCGGGAGATGATCCTCAACTTCATCGCGCAGACGTCGCTGGGCCTCCCCCGGTCCTACTGATGAGCCAGCTGGTCCGATATGCGGTCGAGGGCAGCGTCGCGCGGCTGACGCTGGACTCGCCGCACAACCGAAACGCGTTGTCCACCGCGCTGGTGTCCCAGCTGCACGAAGGGTTCCGCGCCGCGGCGGCGGAGCCGAGCGTTCGCACCGTGGTGCTCGGCCACACCGGCGGCACCTTCTGTGCGGGCGCCGACCTGTCCGAGGCGGCCGGCCACGATCTCGCGGAGGTGTCCGTCGCTCGGGCACGCGAGATGACCGACCTGTTGCGGGCGATTCTGGAACTCCCCGTGCCGGTCATCGGCGCCATCGACGGCCATGTCCGCGCCGGCGGCATGGGGTTGATCGGGGCGTGCGACCTCGTCGTGGCCGGTTCGGCCAGCACGTTCGCATTGACCGAGGCACGCATCGGCGTTGCGCCGTCAATCATCTCGCTGACGCTGCTGCCGAAGATGTCGCCGCGGGCGGCCGCGCGGTTCTTCGTCACCGGAGAGAAGTTCGGTGCAGCCGAGGCTGCCGACAACGGGCTGATCACGGTGGCCACTGAGGACGTCGCCGCCGCGGTGGCGGCGCTGGCCGCCGCGATCGGCAAGGGGTCGCCCCAGGGGCTGGCAGCATCGAAGGCGTTGACGACGGCGCCGATCCTTTCGACCTTCGACCGCCGCGCCGTTGCGCTGACCGCGCAGTCGGCCAAGCTGTTCGTGTCCGACGAGGCCCGCGAAGGCATGCTGGCCTTCCTTGAGAAGCGGCCGCCGCGCTGGCAAACTTAGGCCGCGATCGCGCGCCCTAAGTCGTGGTGGTTTCGGGCTGGGTCGTCGCGCTCCGCGATGCCTTCCCCGAATCATCGACAGCTTCGTCGGGCTGCGGGGAAAGCCGCTTGAGCCGCCGACCCAATGCGCGTCTGACCTGATCTGGCAAATCCCGCGCGGTCTCCCAGGGCACCCAGGCGAGATAGAGGACGAACATCGCGAGGCCGAAGAACATGACAGACAGATTGAGCCAAATCAGGACGTGCAGAACGACTCCCGCACCGAGTACCCAGTAGCGCAGCCGCGGGTTCCACACCAGGATAGCGAGCGCTAGTTCGATCGCAATGGTGCCCCACGTTGCGACGTTGACCAAGAAGGGATTCTCGGCCACCCACTGCGGGGCAGGGAGGATGGCCCAATCGTGGTAGACCCGCCACGGGAAGGAGACGGCAGAACCATCGTTCCATGCCTCGCCGATGAACTTCGTCTGAGCCGTGAAGAAATAGATCAGCGAAAGTTGCACCTGCAGCAATCGAATAGGCCAGCGTACCCGTTCTTCTGCCGACCAAAATCGCCCGTTTCGTCGGCGCTGGTCGAGGGACAACGCCGCGCCGCACGCGGAGATCGCCAAGATGAGGGCCGTATTGGTCATGACGAAATCTCCGGCGTTGAAGATTGCTGGGTTGCGCCTGACGAAGGACAAGAAGAGGATAAAGACAAGCAGGGCGGAGAGCCGGCTGTGCCAGCCGACAGTCAGTGAGACCGCAGACAGCAGGAGAAGAATCCAGGCGATCAGAACTGCCGTATCGCTTGTCCAAATCTGAAAGATTCCGTACTGGTACGCGTGTATCCAGAGATAGTTCTGTGTACTGGGCTGGGTCGGCACCGGTCCGTTCTCGCTGAAGAGTACGGGTATCCCAGGAAGTAGATCGACCGTCACATACACCATGAGTGCGCCAAACGCCATTCGAACAAGACCGAGCGTGTATGCAGGTTCCAGCGAGAACCAGAAGCTGGACCATCCGTTGCTCAGCCCTTTGAAAACCGATGCGGGCCGCCAGCGCTTCGACGAAGTCATCGTTGCCCTGTCAGCACTTCTTCGTAGAGAACCTTGGTTCCGGTCGAGCCCTTTGAAGGTTGCCCTGGTGGCGCCAAGACCTTGAAGTGAAACATCATCACCACTTTGACCGGCCGGTCCGACGGTTCGGTGACTCTGTCAACCACCCATCGGGCGAAATCTCTACGCCCGTCTTGTTGACGTATCGCCGTTTCCGTCATCAGTCGCCAGCGATCCGGTAGGAAGATCCTCTCGAGCGGTGAGTTCGGATCAATCCTCCACACACGAGTGCTGCCGTCGGCCATCGTCACGTCAATCTCGAACCACCAGACCCTCGTGCCGGTATCCGGTGCGAACATCGACCAACGTTCGTTGACGTTGATGGCGTTGGCCGGTTCGACGATGGGCATCAGGCCCCTCCTGATAGCGGAGTCGGGCATACTCCACACCACCTGAGTACCAAGGATCACCACGATGATCCCGCTGATGACGCGCCTGCCGAGGCGGGACTCCTCGAATCGCTGCTGGAGCGTAGGGCGTTTCGTAGCGCTCGGATGACGGGCTCGAGGTGTGCGGCCGCTGCTGGGTGCTGCCGATTCGGCGTGTCCTGCCTGATCGTCTAGCGAGGCAGTTACCGGGTCAGTTGGGCTGGTGCTCATCGAAAGCAATCGGAGCAGCTGCCATGAGTGTCAACCAGCCTTCTCCATTCAGTCGCGTGCGGTCTCAGACACCATAGCCAACCGCTCGTTGGGCGGCTACACCTCCATTGCCCGCCGGCGGGGCCGAACCGAGCCGAAGGTCGAGATCGCCTCCTGTACCTGGACCGGGGGATCACGCGCATCGATCGCGATCACCGCTCGCCTCATCCTGGCGTAGTCGCGCTTTGGCAACTTCTGCGCAGGGCACCTTGCAAGTCTGAGCGTTCGTCGTAGGCTCGTTCTCGATGAGCAATGGAGCGTCGCGATCCGGATCGATGCGTGCTGCCGACACCGATCGCATCGCGGTGGCGCAGTTGCTCGCCGATGCCGCCGCTCAGGGTCGCCTGGAAATGAGCGAATACGAGGACCGGCTGAAGAAGGCCTACGCGGCGCAGACGTTCGACGAGCTGGATCGCCTCAGTTCCGACCTGCCGGGCATCGCCACGACGTCGCCCGACGTCGGACCCGGGCTACCCGCACCGTCCACACTGTTGCTGGCGATCATGAGCGGCTTCGAGCGACGCGGCCGGTGGAACGTGCCGAAACGATTGACGTCGGTGGCGGTCTTCGGCGGCGGCGTGATCGACCTGCGGTACGCCGACTTCACCGCGGCCGACGTGGAGATCCACTCGTATTCGATCTTCGGAGGGCAGACCATCTTGCTGCCGCCCGAGCTGAACGTCGACGTCCGCGGCGTCGGTGTGATGGGTGCGTTCGACCACGTCGGCGACGAGGGCTCCCCCGGCGCACCGCACATCACCATCCGCGGCTTCTCCCTATGGGGCAGCGTCGGCGTCAAGCGCAAGAAGCGCAAGTCCCAGCAATAGCCTCAGCGCCTGCGACGCGAGCGTAGGTAGTCACCGACGACAGCGGCGCCGAGTCCGTCGAGATCGGGCACGACGACCCGGCCCTCCACACGCCGGGCCACCTGGTCGATGAAACGCGCCAAACCCGGGTCGCTGCCGAGGCGGAAGATGGTCACCTGCGCACCCAGTCGCGCGATCTCGTCGAAGCCCTTCACGGTGTGGGCGATGGTCCGGGGATGCGGCGGGTAGTCGAAGTACACCGACGCACCCTCGCCATCGCCGTAGTCCTCCAGGTGCGCCGTGGGCTCGCCGTCGGTGACGACGAGGACCACCGGTTGCGCGTTGGGATGGCGACGCAGGTGACGCGACGCCAGTGCCAGCGCGTGGTGCAGGTTGGTGCCCTGCTCGTACACGCCTTCGAGGCCGGTCAGTTCGGCGGCGCTGACGGTGCGCGCATACCGTCCGAACGCGATGATCTGGAGGTCGTCCGAGCGGAACCGCGTGCTGATCAGCTGGTGCAGCGCCAGCGCGGTGCGCTTCATGGGCAGCCAACGGTTCTCCATCACCATCGAGAACGACGTGTCGACCAGAAGCGCCACCGCAGACTGGGTACGGGTCTCGGTCTCGGAGATCTCGACGTCGTCGACCGTGATCCGCATGGGCAGCTCCGCGAGACCACTACCGGCCTGGCGCAGCACCGCGTTGGTCAGCGTCCGTGTCACATTCCACGGCTCGGTGTCGCCGAACTGCCATGGCCGAGTGGCGCCGGTCAGTTCACCGGCGGCACCGGCGCGACGGGTGTCGCGTTCGCCGTGGCGTCCCGAGAGTTGTTGCGCCACATCGCGAAGGATCATCTGGCCCAGCTGACGCATGGCCTTGGGCGACAGTCGCCACTGACCGTCGGCGTCACGGTCCAGGAAGCCCTGATTCATCAGCGCGCGTTCGAGTTCGGACAGCGTGCGGGCGTCGATCGCTGCCTGGTCACCGAGCTGGCGGGCAAGCATGTCGAGGTCGACGTCGTCCATCTGCGCCCCGGCATAGCTCTGCGACAGCTGCTCGGCGAGTTGCTCTAGCTCACCGATGTCGGCCAGCGCCTGCGCGCCCTCCCCCATGCCCATCGGGTTGTCGCCCTGGAAGCGCTCCGACCCCTGCCAGTCCTCACCCGGCCTGGCGCTCTGCAGGTGCGCGTCCAGCTTGTTGAGGGCATTGGTCAATGACGGCGAGCCAAAGGCCTGCTGCGACAACGCGTCCAGTTCCGCGCGTTGGTCGGCGGACAGGCTGTTGCGGAACCGCTGGGCGGCGGCCGCCCGCTTGGCCAGCGAGTCCAGAAGCTCGTCGATGTTCTTCGGGTTCTCGGGGAAGAATTCGCCGTGCTTGTCCATGAAGTCTTGAAAGTCCTGGGGCGAGTCCTGCCCGCTGGCGTGCTTGTCCAGCAACTCGTTCAGGTCGTCGAGCATGTCGTTGACGCGCTGACGGTCTTCGTCGGTGGCGTTCTCCAACGCCTCCTTCATGCCCGCGAAGCGCTGATCGAGCATCTCCCGGCCCATGAGGTCCTTGATCTGCTCGTACTTCTGCCGCGCCTCGTCACTGCGCCAGTCGTACTCGGACAGTTCCTGAACGGCCTTCGCGGGGGACGGCGGCAGCGCCTCCAGTTGGAGCTCGTTGAACCGGGCGTCGTCGTCGAGCGCGCGGGCCAGCTCCTTGCGCTCGGCCAGCACGGCCTCGTCGAGCAGCTTCTTGATCTCCTGAAGTGTGCCGTCGAGGTTGTTGCGCTGCAACAGCTCTCGCCGCTTGCGGTTGGCCTCGGCGGCCAGCCGGTCGGCGCCGCGCATGTTCTCAGTGCCGCGTCGCATCAGCTCGGCCAGCGCACGTCGCGGCGAACTGCCCTCCATGACGTCCTGGCCGATCTGCTCGAGCGCCTCGCGTAGGTCGACCGGAGGCGCCAGCGGGTCGGGCCCGCCGGAATACCGCGAATACCGCGACGTGCGTTTAGCCATAGATCGTTTCGCCTTCGCCGGACACCTTGTCGATGCGCTTCGCCAGATAGAGAGCCTCGAGCGCCAACTCCAAGGCCGCCGCACGTTCGCCGTCGGTCTGCGCGCCGAGCCGTTCGGCGACGGCGTCGACGACCGGCAGATCCGGCAGCGCGGCCAGCACGTCCTTGGCCGAGACACGTTCACCCGTCGTCACCGGGGCACCGTCCTCGACGGCCGTGACCAGCGGCCCCACGTCCAGACCGCCGAGCAGCCGTTGCGCAGTATCGGCCGTGGCGCGTCGCAGCAGATGCTCGAGCACCGCCTGCTCACGCCCCTCCTCGCCGGACTCGAACTCCAGCTTGCCCCGCAGCACGTCGATGATGGTGCCCAGATCGACCACCCGCGCGACGGGATCCTGCTCGCCCAGGATCGCGGAGCGGTGCGTGGCCGCCGCGGCGACCGTCTCGGCCGCGGCGATCGCGAACCGCGCCGACACCCCGGAGCGCTGGTCGACCGACTGCGACTCGCGCAGCGAGCGGGCGAATCGGGCCAGAATCTGCAGCAGGTAGTCGGGCACCGCCGCGGGCAGGTGGGACTCCTGCTTGATGACACCCACCTCGGCCTCGAGCGCCAACGGGTAGTGGGTGCGAATCTCGGCGCCGAACCGGTCCTTGAGCGGCGTGATGATGCGGCCGCGGTTGGTGTAGTCCTCGGGGTTCGCGCTGGCGACGACGAGCACGTCGAGCGGCAGCCGCAGCGTGTAGCCGCGGACCTGGATGTCGCGTTCCTCCATCACGTTGAGCATCGACACCTGGATGCGTTCGGCGAGGTCGGGCAGCTCGTTGATCGCCACGATGCCGCGGTGTGCCCGCGGGATCAGGCCGAACGCGATGGTTTCCGGATCGCCCAGGCTGCGGCCCTCGGCCACCTTGATCGGGTCGATGTCGCCGACGAGGTCGGCGACGCTGGTGTCGGGCGTGGCGAGCTTCTCGGTGTACCGCTCGCTGCGGTGCAGCCAGGCGATGGGCAGGTCATCGCCGAAGGTGGCCGCCCGCCGGATCGACTCGGGCGTGATCGGCGTGTACGGGTGCTCGTGCAGCTCGGATCCCTCGATCACGGGCGTCCACTCGTCGAGCAGGTTCGTCAGCGATCGCAGCAGTCGCGTCTTGCCCTGGCCACGTTCGCCGAGGAGCACGACGTCGTGCTCGGCGATCAGGGCCCGTTCCAGTTGAGGGATGACGGTGTCCTCGAAGCCGAGGATGCCGGTCCACACGTTGCGGCCCTCACCGAGCGCGGCCAGCAGATTCTCCCGGATTTCGGCCTTCACGCCCCGCTCGCGGTGCCCGGAGGCGCGCAGCTCGCCGAGGGTGCGGGGAAGATCGTTAGGTGATGTCACTACTCCACGCTACGACTGTTCGCCGCGGGAGGCACCGGCTACCCGCTTAGAGCGAAATTACGACGCCGTGACGTGCCAGCGCCGAATGGCCACTTGTGCCACGCCCGCCGGCGTTTCGCGTGAGATAAGTGGCCGCTCGCGTCGAATCAGTGCGCGAAGTGCCGCGCGCCCGTGAGGTACAGCGCAATGCCCGCCTTCGCGGCCGCCTCGGTGACGACGTCGTCACGCATCGATCCGCCGGGGTGAACGATCGCCTTCACGCCCGCGGCGGTGAGCACCTCGAGCCCGTCGGGGAAGGGGAAGAACGCATCCGAGGACGCGACCGCACCCCGAACGCGATCGCCCGCACGCTCGACGGCCAGCCGCGCCGCGTCGACCCGGTTGACCTGGCCCATCCCGACGCCGACGGTCGCACCGTCCTTCGCGACGACGATCGCGTTCGACTTCACCGCACGACAGGCACGCCAGGCGAACACCAGGTCGGCGAGGGTGTCGGGGTCGGCGGGCGTACCGGTCGCGAGCGTCCACGTGGCGGGGTCGTCGCCCGGCGCATCGAGCGCGTCTCGCTGCTGCACGAGCAGGCCGCCGCTGACCTGACGGAACTCCGTGCCGCCGACCCGGGGCTGGGACGCCACCAGCACGCGCACGTTCTTCTTGCGTGCCAGGATGTCGACCGCCCCCGGTTCGTAGGCTGGCGCGATGATCACCTCGGTGAAGATGTCGGCGACCGTCTCGGCCATCTCGACGCTGACCGTCGTGTTGGCCGCGATGACGCCACCGAACGCGCTGAGCGGATCGCACTCGTGGGCCTTGCGGTGCGCGTCGGCGACCGACACCGATGACACGGCGATGCCACATGGGTTGGCGTGCTTGATGATCGCCACGCACGTCTGCTCGTAGTCGAACGCCGCCCGCCAGGCCGCGTCGGCATCGGTGTAGTTGTTGTACGACATCTCCTTGCCGTGCAACTGCTCCGCCTGCGCCAGGCCCGGCCACGACGAGTCGTCGCGGTACAGGGCCGCCCGCTGATGCGGGTTCTCGCCGTAGCGCAACACCGCGGACCGCTTCCACGTCCCGCCGAACCACTCCGGCGACCCCGCGTCGTCGTGTTCGGGCGCCAGGTTCGAGCCCATCCAGCCGGCGACGGCGACGTCGTACTCGGCGGTGTGGCGAAACGCCAAGGACGCCAGCCGCTTCCGCTCCGCCAGCGTGAACCCGCCGGCCCGTACCGCGGCGAGCACACCGTCGTAGCCGAGCGGCTCGACGACCACCGCCACACTGGGGTGGTTCTTCGCGGCCGCCCGCACCATCGACGGCCCGCCGATGTCGATCTGCTCGACGCACTCGTCCTCGCTGGCACCGGACTCGACGGTCTCGGTGAACGGATACAGGTTGACGACCACGAGTTCGAAGGCGGCGACGCCGAGCTCATCAAGCGCGGCCAGGTGCTCGGCCTTGCGGGTGTCGGCCAGCAGCCCGGCGTGCACGCGGGGGTGCAGTGTCTTCACGCGGCCGTCGAGCACCTCGGGGAAGCCCGTGACGTCCTCGACGTCTGTCACCGGGACACCGCTGGCGGCAATGGTTTTCGCGGTGGAGCCGGTCGACACGATGGCCACGCCGGCATCGTGCAGGCCACGCGCCAGCTCGGCGAGTCCCGTCTTGTCGTACACGCTGATCAGCGCGCGACGGATCGCCCGCCTGCCGTCATGCTCGGTCATCCGATCGCTGCCCTTCGTCCCGTCCACGTCACACCGCGCGTTGCCATCGCGGCGAGTACCTCCACCAACAGTCGCCGCTCGACGACCTTGATCCGCTCGTGCAGGGCGGCCTCGTCGTCGTCGTCGAGAACGGCCACTGCCTCCTGCGCCAGGATCGGCCCGGTGTCCATCCCCGCGTCGACGAGGTGCACCGTACAGCCGGTGACCCGAACGCCGTAGGCCAGTGAGTCGGGCACCGCGTGCGTGCCGGGGAAGGCAGGCAGCAGCGCCGGATGCGTGTTGACGACTCGACCGATAAAGCGCGAAAGGAATTGCGGGCCAAGGATCTTCATGAAGCCGGCGGACACCACCAGATCAGGCTGGTGTGCCGCCGTCGCCTCGGTGATCGCGGCGTCCCACGCCTGCCGGTCGGCATGGTCACCGAGACGGACCGTGTAGCGGGGCAACGAGGCGGCCTCGGCTATCTCCAGCGCCCGGCACTCACGATCGGTCCCGACCGCCACCACGCGCGCGGGATATTCGCCGACGGCGGCTTCGAGCATCGATTCCAGCAGCGAACCCGTGCCCGATGCCAGGACGACCAGCCGTGCCGGCGCGCTGGCGGGGACACGAAGCGGGGGCTGCACTCGATGCAGCCTAATCGGAGGAACGCCGCGGCTCGTCGCTGCCTGCGTCGTCGTCGGTGAAGAAGTGCGCCTCGGGGTCGTCGTCGAGGTCGAACACGTCCCGCGGCACCGTCCGGACGGGGGCGGGTTGCGGCTCCTCCGGTTCGTCCACGACGATCTCGGCGACGATCTCCTCGACGTCGTCGTCACGCTCGACGTCCGGCTCCGGTGCCTCGGCCACCAGCGGCAGGGTCTCGGGTTGCGGATCGGGCACGGGATCGGGCGCTGGGGCGGCCGGGGCGGGACGGACCCTGGGCCGACGGGCGATGCCGCCACTCATGACGACCGTCAGCCCGCCGATCGCGACGAACCACACGAACACCGCCGGGCCGAACGTGGTCTGGTCGACACCGACGTCACCGAAGTTGCCCAGCCGCCCGCCCCCGGCATGGCCGAGCAACGCCATCACGACCGCGGCGATCGCCGAGGCGGCGACCAACTTGCCCGCCGCCGCAGGCAGCGGCAGGGCCCGCCGCGCACACTGCTGACCGACGGCCACGGCGGACGCTGCCGCGGCGATCAGCAGCGCCACCCAGATCGGTCCCAGCGGCGGGCTGGGCACCGCGGCCAGGATCGGGAGGGCGGGGACGTCGCCACCCAGCACGGTGAAGGAACTGAACGTCGCCAGTCCCACGTGCGCACTGGAGCCGACGGCGACCGCCGCGGTGCCGACGATCACGTTGGGCGCGTAGAGCATCGACAACAGCGTCAGGCTGAACTGGCCGAACACCGAATCGGTGATCCCGAAGAGGGAGTCCATCGTGCCCCAGTGCACGACCATCGACCCGGCGGCGATCACCCCGGACAAGCCGAACAGCGCCAGCACCCCGACTGACGCGGCGCGGAACGCGTCGGGCAGCCACGCGGGCACGTGCGGCATCGTCCGCAGCCGTCGGGACACCCTGGTGCCGACGCCGATCACGGCTCCTGCGAAGTGCACCGCCACCACAGAGCCGAACGCGAGCGTCGCACTCGGCGTCTGAAGTTCGGTCAGCACCGACGACGCGTCGTGGATCACTGCCAGCGCGATCGCGGCGATCAGAAGGGGGCCACCGAGCGCGGACGCCACGATCCACCGGATGACGAACCAGGACGTCCCCGACCTGGTGGCCGCGGCCGTGTTGCGGGCGGTCCCCCACACCATCGCCAGCATCGGCAACAGCGGCATGACGCCCAACTCGGCCCCACCGATGGACACCGGTACCCCGTGTACGCCCAGCCACATGCTCGCGATCGCGCCGAACGCGCCCGTCATGTCGCTGTTGGCGATCACCAACTGCACCAAAACCACGGCCGCGATGACGACCAACGCGATGACCGACGGCCCGAACGCGACCCTGAGCAGGTCGCGCGCCTGGCGTGTGCCGACTGGCCGGTTGTCCACTAGCTGGGTCGCTCCTCGCACAATCTCGTACGCGCGAAGGTTGGGTGCGCGCCGCTAGAGATTATGACGGCGGCGGAGCCGATTGCGGCGCAGCCTGCTGTTGTGGTTGCTGCGTTTCGAACGTCTGCGGCGGCTGGGACCCGATGGCGCCCTGCGGCTGGCCGAAGGCCGGGAAACCCGTCGGAGGCGTCGGCGGGCCGCTCGGCTGCGGCGGGTTCTGTTGCGCCGGCTGGGCACTGAACCCGCCGGTCGACGGGCCGCCCGGGTAGCCGCCGTACTGCTGCGGGTAAGCGCCCCGCTGCTGCGGCGGGCCCTGCTGGTGCGGAGGGCCGCCGTGCTGCGGCTGGCCGTAGTAGTTTCCTGGCGCGCCGTACTGGCCGTAGGGGTTCTGCTGTTCGTACTTCGGCTTCGGCACCGGCGCGGTGATGACGCCCGCGTCCAGGAGCAGCGCGGCGACGGCGACGAGCGCCTGCAGCAACGTGAAGACGATTAGCAGGTACCACGGCCAGTCGACGTTGCTCACCCCGACGTTGATCAGGTCGGACAGGACCAGCAGGAACCCGAGGACGGCCAGGACGGCCACCACGCCGAAGTGGCTGTTCTGCTTCGGCACCAGGCCGACACCCGCGAGGAGCCCGGCCAGAATGGCGGCGATCGGACCGATGGTGGTGCCGCTGTCGAGGGCGAAGGTGGTCAGATAGGCGGCCAACCCGAGCGCCGCGACCCCGATGTCCAGATAGAACGGAAGCTTGCTGGGTCCCGCCGGGGCGGCCTCGGGCGCCTGGCCGAACTGCTGAGTGGGCGCGCTGTACTGCGCCTGCGGCGGCCCAGACGGGTACCCCGAGCTAGCGGGCGGACCGGATGGATACGACATGTCCCCTCCTGTGTTGGGCGATTCGTTCACCCACGCTAGCGCACCGAGCCGGGAGGTCGACCCGGGTGCGGGTGGCGAGCGGCCTATGCCCGTCGGTGAGCAAACCCGCGACGCTCAGGCGGAGACCAACACCGGCCGGTCGCGCGAATCCTCTTCGGACTGCTCGATTTCGCGCACCAAGGGCAGGACGTTCGCACCGAAGTACTCGATCTCCTCCTGGAAGTGGAGGAAGCCACCAAGGATCAGATCGACGCCCCGTTTGCGGTAGGCAGCGATCCGTTCGGCGATCTGTTCGGGCGTGCCGATCAGTTGCGTGCGGAAGCCGTCGTTGTACTGCACCAGGTCCTCGAAGCTGGAGTCTGCCCACATGCCGCGCTTGTCCGACGTCGAACTGCCGGCCTGCTGAACGGCGCCGCGGAAGCCCTCGACCGCCGGCTTGTTGGCCATGTCGATGATCTCGCGCAGGGTCTCCTTCGCTTCCTTCTCCGTGTCGCGGGCGATGATGAAACCGTTCAGGCCGAACTTGACCTCGCGGTCGACGGTGCGGGCATGATCGCGAACGTCGACGAGTTGCTCGGTGACGCCGTCGAAGTCCTTGCCGTTGGAGAAGTACCAACGGCATAACTCAGACTGGTCTAGACAGGAGTAGACGGGAACTCTGCTCTCCCAGTGGGATTGGCCAGAATACCGTGCTTGTGGGCTGGGTCTGTCAGACTCTGTCTAGACGGGTCTGATAGCACGACAACGGCACGGAGGGTCACCATGGCGGGCAGAGCACATCGACGGGGCTGGGGGCATCTGCGCAAGCTGCCCTCGACCAAGTGGCAGGCGACCTACCTCCATCGAGACACCCGACATCGGGCTCCGAGCACGTTCACGATGAAGACGGATGGCGAGGCGTGGCTGTCGGCAGAGCGCCGTCTGATCGAACGAGACGAGTGGACCCCACCCAGTGAGCGGGAGACGGCGGCCAGGACCGCTCAGACGGTTCTGCAGTACGCCACGGCGTGGATTCGAGAGCGACCGCTCAAGGAGACGACCCGGGAGCACTACCGAGTGATGCTCGCCGAGCACGTCGCTCCCACCCTGGGCCCGATCACGCTCAAGAACCTGAGCGCCCCGATGGTGCGGGAATGGTATTCGAGGACGCTGACGAATCGACCCACCTACCGAGCCCACGCCTACGGCTTGCTGCACGCCATCTGCGCCACTGCGGTGGAGGACGAACTACTGGAGGCCAACCCGTGCAGGATCAAGCGGGCCACGACCACCCGACCCAAGCGGGAGTCGGTGATCCTGTCGCCTACTCAGGTGGCCGAGTTGGCCGATCGGATGGACGAGTCCCA
>NZ_DASQEU010000090.1:0-3504 GCF_035633495.1 Mycobacterium sp.
GTCCAGATCGAAAAGCTGGGCGCGAAGTCGTAGCCGGAGACGGTCAGGTTGGCGCCATCGCGCACCCCACATTCGGTGATCTCGGAGAACAACTCATCCGCCGCATATCGGGCGAAAACATCGGCCATTCCGGGTTCGATACCAATGCCGACAAGGGCGAGTTTGCCCGATTGTTCCCATTCATCGGCGAGCTCGAACTGCTCGTCACCTAGCTTCACGCCGGTCTTCGAGTAAGGCTCGTCCGGGTGCGGCCGGGACAGCGACATCGCCATGTCCTGGTAGTGGGCGCCCGCTTCCAACGCGGCCCGGAACAGCGGCATGACGAAGCGCGGATCGGTGGCGTTGACCAGCACGTCACACCGATGGTCGACCAGTAGCCTCACCACGGCCGCGGTGTCGGAGGCATCGACTTGCGCTGCGACGAACCGAGAATCGGAGGTGGACTCGGCGACCTGCACAGCCCGTGACGCGTCGTAGTCGGCGACGACCATCGCCTCGAAGAAGGTCCGGCGGGTCGCAATCAACGCGATCGAGCCACCGACACCTCCGGCTCCGACAAGTAGGACTCGCATGGAAGCACCCTTTCGCAGGAATTCTTACTCTGAGCCACAACGGATAGGGCGATTGCGCCGATCTAGTGACAGTATGGGGCCTAAGCCCGGACCGCCGCCCGAGTGAATGAACCCCATCTACGAACTCAGCGTGCTCCCCGTGCGCCGGGTTCGCGACTCGAACCGGCACCGTCCGTTACGGTCCGCGACTTGGAGGGCACATGACATCGGTCCCGGAAAAGAGTGAACCCGCCGCCACTTTGAAACCAGGCGCCATTGGCTTCGTCAGCTCGATGGTGATCGGTCTGGCCTCGACGTCACCGGCGTATTCGCTGGCCGCGGTGATCGGACCGATCGTGGCACTGGTCGGGGTGTACGCCCCTGGTGCACTTCTTGCCTCGTTCGTGCCGATGCTGCTCATCGCATCGGCCTTTTATTACCTCAATCGGGTTGATTCCGATTGCGGGACGACATTCTCCTGGGTGACGCGGGCGATGGGACCGTGGTTCGGCTGGATCGCCGGGTGGGCTATCGGCATGACCGGTGTGCTGGTGGTCGGATCGCTGGCCGATGTCGGCGTCAAGTACCTCCTGCTCGCCATCGGCGCCGACGATCTCGCGGACAACGTGATCGCGGTCCGCGCGCTCACTGTGGCGCTCATCGTGGTGATGACCGCGATCTGCGTGATCGGCACCGAACTGTCGGCGCACGTGCAGGACGTACTGATCATCGCGCAGGTGCTGGCCCTGCTGGCCTTCGCCGTCGTCGCGCTGGTCACCGCGCTGTCCGGCAACAGCTCGCTGGTGGGTACCACTCCCGAGATCTCCTGGCTCAATCCGTTCGGCGCCGGTGGAGCCGCGCTGACCGCGGCATTGCTGCTGGGCGTGTTCGCCTACTGGGGCTGGGAGTCTGCGGTCAACCTCAACGAGGAGACCGAGGGTTCTTCGTCGACGCCGGGCAAGGCGGCGATCGTGTCGACGCTGGTCCTGCTCGTCACCTATGTCTGCGTCGCGGTGGCCGTGGTGGCCTACGCAGGCGTCGACTACCTCGTCGAGAACGCCGATGAGGAGGAGGCGATCTTCGCCGCGCTGTCCGATGAAGTGATGGGCGGCTGGTCGTGGGTGGTGCTGCTCGCGGTGTCGACCTCGGCCATCGCGTCCACCCAGACGACTATCATCCCGGCCTCCCGGACCGGGTTGTCCATGGCACGCAGGGCCGCTTTGCCCAAGGCGTTGGCGCACATCCATCCCCGGTTCCGGACGCCCGATGTGTCCACGTGGTTGGTGGCCGGCATCGCCATCGGCTGGTACCTGGTGGTCAATGCGATCAGCGAGAACGCGTTGTTCGACTCGCTGACGGCGCTCTCACTGTTGATCGCGTTCTACTACGGCCTCACCGGCTTTGCCTGCGCGGTCTATTACCGCCACGAACTGACCAAGAGCGTGAAGAACTTCCTGCTCATCGGCGCCGGACCGGTCATCGGGGCCGTCCTGCTGTTCTGGCTGCTGATCGAGTCGATCATCGACATGTCCGACCCGGAGAACTCCTACACTGGAGTGGCCTGGTTCGGGGTGGGGCCGCCCCTGGTGATCGGTGTCGGCGTCTTCCTGATCGGTGTGGTCTTCATGATCTTCTGGCGCGTTCACGACAGGAAGTTCTGGCTGGAGCGGCCCAGCGTGGTGGACCCGGCGCTGCTCGCCGACCTCCACGGCGCCGGTTCGATGGACAAGGCAGGAGACGGATCATGAGCATTGTTCTCGGCTATGACGAATCACCGGGGGCGCGCCGGGCGCTGGGCTACTCCATCGATCTCGCCCGGCTGCTCGGCGACACCCTGGTGCTGGTGTACGCGGACGAGCCGCCCGGCGGCGTGCGTGGCGAGGAGTTCAAGGCGCACTTCGACGCTCTCGCCGAGATGGGCCGGACTGCGCTCGGCAGAGCCGTTGACGAAGCGACGGCCGCCGGCGTCACCACCGCGGTCGAACTGGTCGACGCGAAACCCGCCGCGGCGCTGCTGGACACTGCGGAAAAGTACGACGCGCGGCTGATCGTGGTGGGCACCTGGGGCGAGAGTCCGCTCCGCGGTGCGATTCTGGGATCCACCCCGCACAAGCTGCTGCACTGGTCGACCCGTCCGGTGCTGTGTGTGCCGGCCGAGGACAAAGAAGCCCAGACGGTGACGGCGGTGGAGAATGCCAGCCCCACTGTCAAGGTGGCCGGGGCGCAAAAGGCGAAGAAACCGAAGAAGATCAAACAAGGGGAATAGCTCAGCCCCTCTTACCTCGAATGCGCGTCGCGGCCTGTACAGCACCGTGGCAGTCCGGCGCCGCAACGCGATCATCGCGATCGTCCTCGCGCTGATTCTGGTCTGGGTGAAGCGACGGGTCAGCCTCCGACGGAAGCGAGAATTACTCGCGACCCGGCGCGCGCGAATCGACCCGGCTATTGCACGAAAACGCGTGCGGACCATCCGTCCAAGGTCTGCACCGTGTCGTCGTCGACCTTGATCGGCTCGTCGCTGACGTAGTCGATGTACGAACCGTGGCCGAGCGACTCGGAGAACGTGACGGTCTGGCCCTCGGCTGTTAGGTTGAGCACAGCGAACACCTTGTCCCGCTCGTTCTGCCGAACGAAGCTGAACACGTTGGCGGGCAGGCTGTTCGGCACGTTGATCATCCGGCACCCCGCCGAGCATTTCCACAGTGAGGTGTTGCTGCGCTTCAGCGCGAACAACTTTCGGTACAGTTCGCCCAGCGGATGATCGCGCCAGAAGATCGGATCCCGCTCGAAGAACTCCAACCGCCGGTCGTTGCCGCTTCCTGCCCGCTGTAGATCAGCGGCATACCCTCACCGACGACCGAGAGCACGATCCCGCCTCGAGCGCGTCACCGAACTGCTCGAATTCCGTTCCCTCCCATGCGTTCTTGTCATGATTGCTGACGAACATCATGCG
>NZ_DASQEU010000091.1:0-4068 GCF_035633495.1 Mycobacterium sp.
GATGTCCAGTGGCACTTTGCCGTTCGGCGGACACGTCGCAGCGCTTGACAGTCAGTGGGCACTCGTCGTGTCGAAGAACGGGGAGTTCGCCTGCGTCCGCCGCGACGGAGCCCTCCGCCGTCCGACGGGGGCCGGATCACCGACGCCGGTGACCGCCATCGCCGTGACGAAGGACGGCCACGTGCTCATGACCACCACCGACTCCGTCCTCGAGGACACCCTGCCCGCCGGCATCCGTGAACGCGTCCTGCTGATCTTGGATCCCAGGCCGATCTTCATCGGCGGGTATGCGCCGGTGCACATCGACGTCGCGGGCAGTGGCCTGACCATCGACCAGATCCAGCTCAGCGTCAAGGATTCCGATCTCGGCGCCATGTCGCCCTCGCGCGATTCGACGTTCGACCCAAACCACCCGCACCTCCTCCTGACAGGAGGGTGGAGACCGGGTATCGGTGAGATCCTCGCCAAGGAGATCGCCACCGGAACGGTCGTCGGGCGGGCGAACTTTCGCATCGACGAGACGTGGAAGGACTCCAACGTCGGTCCGAGCTTCAGCGTCACCGGCAAGGTGGACAGTCCCGTCGTGAAGCCCGCGTGGGGCGGTGGCGACGCAGGCGTGCAGAACGTCGACGTCTACAAGGCGCCCCCGAAGTGGCGGGTGGCCATCGTCATGATCGACACCACGACCAATCTCTATCCGACGGTCGCCGCCGACGTCACGAAGATTCGCAAGAACTGGTTCGACAACTTCACCGGCGGTGTCCCTTCCGGTGGCGTAACACGTTCGGTCACGGGCTATTACAACGAGGTGTCCTACGGCAAGCTCACGATGAGCCTGGTCGGGAACGCCGTCGCCGGGCCGGTCCATGCGACGGGCAGCTGGGACGATCTGTTCGAGTTGGAGACGGTGCCCGACCCGGCCAACCCCGGCGGAACCTTGCCCCGGCGGTGGAACCCGAAGCCGGACACGTGGAAGACCCTCGTGTCGACGCTGGAGCAGGCAAATGCGGCTGCGGTCAAGGCGGGCAACCCGCCGCTGGTGGACTTCGGCAAGACCGACTCGGTCGCGTTCGTCGTGCGCACCGTCAACGTGCCCATGGCCGGGGTGAATCCGCCCACCTCGGTCAGCATCGGCCGGTTCGTGTGGCCCCAGCAGACCACGATGACGGTCAAGCTCAATGGCAAGGACACGACGCTGCCGATGCTGGTGATGCCCGAGAACTGGACGGCCATCGACGGTAGGCAGGTCTACGAGACGCTGGCCCACGAGCTCGGTCACACCTTGCAGCTTCCGGACCTCTACCTCTACCCCTGGATGAACCAGGGCCTGACGGCACGCGAACTGGGTCCGTGGGACTTGATGTGCAACGACGGTGGGCTCCCCCAGCTCAGTCTGCCCAGCCGGATGGCGCTCGGGTGGGTCGGGCCCAACGAGGTGAAGGCCTACAACTTCGCCGCCAATCATCAGCCCGCGTTACTTGAGCAGATCACACTGCAAGCACTGGAGACCAAGACCATTCCCGCCAATTCGGTACGTGGTGCCGAGATCCGGCTGGCCCCGGGCCGCAACTACTACTTCGAGTTCCGGAGCCGTCAGGGCTCGTCGCTGGGTGACGGCAGCTTGCCGCTCGGCCCAGTGGTCGTCGGCACCGACGTCGTGTCGCCAAAGGGAGCGCAGAACCTCGACAGTCGCGTGATGACCATGCGGCTCGAAGACGATCCCGACGGCGTCAACGACACCGACGGCATCACCACGCAGGGCGCGTTCCTCACCGCCAACAAGAACTACAAGCAGCCGGATTTCACCGAAGGTGCTCCCAAGGACTTCGTCATCACGACCAAGGCGATCCGGCCGGACAGCGCCGATGTCGAGATCCGGTACAACACGAGCGGCCGCCCCGAACTGTCGATCCGGACCTGGCCCAATGGGCCCAATCAATGGCAGAGCCCCGACATCGAGATCCGTAACGCCAAGAGCGACGCCGACTCGAAGTGGCTGAACGTGCCGTGGGCCGGCCAGCCGAACAGGATCGTCGCGAAGGTCACGAATCGCGGTGCGCTGGAGGCCAAGAACGTGAAGGCATTCTTCTCGTCACTGGACTTCACGACCAACGGGGACAAGCAGCCGGCGGCGCAGCCCCTGGGCTCGTCCGACCCCGTCACCATCCCGGCCGGCCAGGCGCGAGAGTTGACGATCGCGTGGGTGCCACCCGGCGAGGGGCACTTCTGCATCACCGTCGACATTCCGCTCTACGAGGATCCGGCGACTCACGAGAGCAGCGACCGGGACAACTTCGCGCAGAGCAACTTCACGAAGTTCTGGTCGGAGAGCGCATCACCGTCGACCCGTGTGCGGTTCCCGGTGAAGCTGGAGAACCCGACGAACGGCACCGTGGTGATGTTTCCCCAAGTGCGCCAGACGATGCCGTATTACCGCACCTACCTCGAGCACAGCTGGCTTCGTCTGGGCCCGCACCAGAGCGCGGACGTCATGGTGATGACCGAATCTCTGGAGGGCGACCCGGCCTTCGCCGCGTCGTTCGAGCGCGGTTCCGCATGGGAGACACCGAACCTGCTGGAGATCTCGGGCTGGGTCGCCGGGGTCTGCGTCGCGAAGTGCACCGGAGGTGCTGCGGTGCAGGTCAATTCGGGCCGGACCACCACGATCAGGGACATCCAGGTCGTGCCCGAGCCCGGCGTCCTCGGTCGGGTCCAGCTGCCCGATGGCTCGTTCGCCAGGAATGGGACGATGCTCGCCATCGCGCGCGAGCGTGGCGCCGAGCCCGATCCTGGTCGCGATCTCGTCCAACACGCCGACGTCCGCAACGACGGCCGGTTCTTCGTCTCCCTCAACGGGCTCGAACGCGGCATGGAGGTATTCCTAAACTATCTGCCCGGGCCGTCTTACGCCCCGAGCGAAGCCGGCCCCATCGAGGTCGACTTCTGACCTTCGCGGACCGCATCAGGGCGAACGAAGTGAGGGGTTCAGCCGATGCGTTCGATGGCGTCCAGTGCGGACGCCAGGTGTTCGCGGGCAACTTCAGTGTCGTAGTGCGCCTGCATGTTGACGAAGTACATGTCGGTCAGCCCGAGGGCACGCGACAGTCGCAGCGCCGTGTCGGCGGTGATCGAGCGCTTGCCGTGCACGATCTCGTTGATGCGGCGGGGCGACACGTCGATCGCCTTGGCGATCCGGTACTGCGAGATTCCCATTGGTTCGAGAAACTCGCTCACGAGGATCTCCCCCGGATGTGTGGGCGCGAAATCTGTCATGGCGTTCTCCTGTCTCGTGGTAGTCGACCAACTCGAGGTCCGCGGCGCCGCTGGCGCAGAACGAAACTCATGCGCCGCACCGGCTATCGCCACCGTCATCCCATTCCCCCATATCGAGGTCGGGGCCACTGTAGATGGCATCGCGGTGTCACCACGGCGATTCTCGAATGCTCGCAGTGTTCCTGAGCCATGATCGTGTTACCGGGCATCACCTGCGCGAGCACAGGCGGGCGAAAACGGCATTGCATGGAGAAAGTCGGGCAAATCCACATGACCGAAGGCGACGCCGCCGCTGCACCTACCGCGGGTCCGCGGGTGTCTCGACGTCTGGCGCTCGCGGGCGGACTGGTGGCCGGCGGCGCGGCGTTGGCGGCGGCGATGGTGCCCGGCCGGTTGCGTCAGCGCGCCTCCGCGTCGGCCCTGGTGCAGAGTGGTGACGCTCTGATGATCGCAGTGACCGACCCGGGCGGCGGGCTGCCGCTACCCACCACGCTGGCGGCCGATGACTCACCGGAATTCCATGCCGTAGCCGAGGCTCTCATGGCGGCGATGCGCACCAACCGCATCCCCGGGGCGGCGCAGGGCATTCTGTCAGGTGACCGCGAGGAACACGCCGCCTCCGGCGTGGCGAGCATGAACACCCTCGTGCCGGTGGGCGCATCGACCCTCTTCCGGATCGGGTCCCTGACGAAGACCTACACCGCGTGCGCGATCTGGCACCTCATCGACCAGGGCGCCGTCGATCTGGACGCGCCGGTACGCACCTATGTCCCCGACCTGCGGGTCATGGACGAG
>NZ_DASQEU010000092.1:0-3347 GCF_035633495.1 Mycobacterium sp.
CATCAGGAAGAAGTTGAAGAAATGCGTTACCCCCACCCAGCCCGGGATCCCGGGTTCCCCCGATGCCAGGGTACCCGGATAGTGGGCCATGAACGCCTGAACCGGTTCGGTGCCGCGCAGACCCTTCGCGGCGGCCACCGCACTTCAGCTTCGACTCTCTGCAACTACACCGCATCAGCGCAAACTGTCACCCGGACAACCACGCCTCACCCAGCGTGCTGCAGAAAGCCGGCATGCAGTACGAGGGCCGAATCCGAAGCCACCTGCTCACACAAGGTGCTTGGCGCGACTCTCTGCTCTACGCCGCCGTCTTTGGCGATCACGAATTGAGCGCGTCACCCGGTCCTAGACAATCCCCCGCCGGGGGAGCCGCACGGCTGACCCACCGTCTCCGCCACACCGCCCCGCCGGAGAAGCTGCCAATAAGAAGAGGATTCAAATCCGTTGCAGGAGTGAGTGAACGGAGCAGTTTACTGGCAACCCGCCATATTCGATTCCGCCGTATTCGGCCGTAATTGGCGTCGGCACTTGGGTCGCTGTCGCTGCTCGGATAGCTCGGCGTGCGTGATCCCTCAGCAGCAAAGAGCAGGGACGTAAGCTCCGAGTGGGTAGGGAGTGGAGTTTGCTGTGGCAGCCTTGAAGTCGTTGGTTGCTTGGCCGGTTGATCTTCGAAGCGGCGGCTTGGGTGGCGATTTCCTCGAATGAGATGCCGAGGCCGGTCGTCTTACAATTTGTAGTACACTGGCCCGGTGGCTGACACGATCACGTTCCGACCCGATGAGGATGCATCCAAGGCGCTTGCTGTCTTGACCAAAGACGGGACGCCAGTATCTGCGGCGGTTCGGGCGGCCCTCATCGCGGCCGCGCGCCGAAAGGCTGCCGCGGCGATCCACACCGAGGCGGAGGAACTCGCTGCGGACGAGGCAGACCGCGCCGAAGCCATGCAGGTGCTTCGCGACATGGACACGCTGCGTGCGTGGTGAAGTCTTTCGGCTCCATGCTCCTCGTCGCAGCCGCGGCCACGAGCAGTCCGGCGCGCGATACGCCGTCGTGGTCCAATCCGACCAGCTGCCATTATCGACATTGCTAGTAGCGCCGACATCCACGTCAGCCCGGGCCGCAAGCTTTCGGCCCGAAGTCGAGATCGATCGCCGCGTCACGCGGGTGCTAGCCGAACAAACCGCGGCGGTCGATCCAGCCCGACTCGGCAACAGCGTGGGTTATCTCAGTCTTGAAGAGATGAGCCGAGTAGACGCGGCTCTCCGGATTGTGCTTGACCTGTAGAACGACAATGTCACAACGGCTTCAACAAAACCGCTGGGTGCACACCTTGCGGTAGGAGAGGGCGGCTACAGCCGTGTCCGGTCGCAATTCTATTTGGCGGATGCTTCTGGTTGAGCGCCAGCTAGTTTGAGACGATACGTCGTCGTCTCGTCGCACTACAGTTGGCGGTTTAATCGCCAAGGCTGCGCGTCGTCACATACCGCCAAGTGCATTGCGATTTGCGCCAACTCTCATCTGAGACTTGATGACCGGTGCTTGACAACGGGTCCAGTGACGGACCCGACGGCCGTGGTTGAGGGGTCAGCAGTTCGCTTTGAGCGTGAAGTGTCGCGTGGCGTGTTCCACTGCAGGGGTGTCGATGTTGAATCTGTCGATGGTGCCGCTGATCGTCCAGGTGCTGACGGTCCTGCTGGCGTCGGTGTTGCCGTGGTTGCCTAGCCAGTAGCTGCCGGTGAAGCCGTAAGGGTGGCGGATCCGCACTGACTTCGCGGTCGCCGCCGCACCGGTTTCGATGACCGCGATGATTCCGGCGGTCTGGTCGCTGGTGTCGATGGTCCATGTCAGCCGGTCTGGTTGCAATTGACGGCGTGCGTCAATCCCATGTCCTTGCCATCGATGCTGACCTGTGCGGTCAAGGGGGGCAGCGCACCCGGCGGTGGCGGTGGGTCGGCGGTGACGAGGAGCACCCCGCGAGACTGGCCAGGATGGTGGACGCGGCCGCGCCGTCGAATCGGTTCGGCACGGGTGCCTGCCTCTCGTTGCGTAGAATCTCGGGTGGCATCGACTTTCGGGGCGCGGGTGACGTGGCGAGGCGGGCACGCCGTGGGGCGTTAGCAGGCCACCGTGATGGCGAAGGTCCCCGTCGTTCGGGCGCTGGGGCGGTCGGCGGTGAACCCGTGGGCGACACCGGTGATGTCGTAGGTTCTGCCGGTCATGCGGACCGCGGAGTTACCGCCGAGGCCCTGTTGGTAGCTCCCGGTGAATCCGCCAAGATCGTGGATACTGACCGACTTGGCGACAAGACTGTGCTCGTTGGACACGTACGCGGTGACTCCGCTGGTGTCGCTGCCGATGGTGAGGATCGTCAACCATCCCAGCGGTAGGCATGAGACTGCGTGCGTGTTGCCGGTGTCGTGGCCGTCAATCATCAACTGTGCGGTGCCGGCGGGCATTGTTCCCGGCACGGCCGGCGGGGCCGGCGGTGGCGACGACGAACATCCGGCTATTCCTGCGGCCGCGAGCGCCGCGGCGACCGCAAATCGACGTTTCACGATGCGTGATCGGTCTCGGGCGGGAGGCTGGCCTGGATGTCGGCAGACCCATCGGTTTCGGATGCAGCGGTGCTGCGCTGGAAGACGGTGTCGGCGGCGATCGTGGTCTTGCGGCTGAGCATGAAGAACTCGTTCCAGTGCAGACCGAGTGCGTCGTGGTCGATGGTGGTGTCGGTGCCCACCCGGACCGCGCCGTCGTCGAGCACCCTCACGGTGGCGTGTAGCGCCAGCGGCTCGGTGGTGCCGGTGACGGTGATGAACGCTTCCAGGTCCGCGCTATCGACGTCGGAATCGCCGGCCCCCGCATTCGTCAGCACCCCGGTGACGCCGACGACCGCGGCGGCCAACAGGACCATCAAGCCAATGATGACCAACATTTCGACACCTCCACGGCGTGCGGATAGATCTTCAAGTACAGGCCTTTGCGAACCTCCTGTCAACGGCGTAGACAGACAGCGGCGTGAGCCAGTTCCACGACCGACCCCGCGTGATCGGCAACGATGGAAACTGCTGATTCGTCTGCGGTCAGCCAGTGAAAGATCTGCGGAAAATACAGCGATGGCAAAGCATCTCAAGGATGGTCGACCAACGCAGCAAATGCTCCGTTCGCGATCAGAATGGTGCCGTCGTGCCCGACGGCCAGTACTGGCACCGGGAGCCGTTCCAGAACTAACATCGCCGCCACGATGTCCAGCGGCGTTGCGCTGCTGCTCAGGCTTCCCCGCCGCTCCATTTCGTGACCCCTGGCAACACCATTGTTGGAAACAACCGGGAAGGCGTGGGAGACGGGGC
>NZ_DASQEU010000093.1:0-6199 GCF_035633495.1 Mycobacterium sp.
AAAAGGAGGAACGGACCATGAATCTTCAACTCGCGAGAGCCAGCACACTGGCCTCGCTGTCGGCCGCGGCACTGGGGGCCTTGGGATCCATCGCGGCCACGCCACCCGCGTCGGCCGACCCGCTGCCGTATGGCCCCGACACCTGCATCCAGGGGTTCGTCTGGCGGGACGGGCGTGCCGGCGACCACGTCTGCGTCACCCCCGACGTCCGCAGCCAGACGGCGGCGCAGAATGCCGCGGCCGCTTCGAACAAGGAGCCCAACGGTGGCCCCTACGGCCCGAACACCTGCAAGCAGGGCTTCGTCTGGCGTGACGCGTGGGGTGGTGACCAGGTGTGCGTCGTCCCTGCGGTCCGCGATCAGGCCGCCACGGACAACGCGGCAGCGTCGTCACGCAGGCAAACGAGCCAACCCGCGCCGCCGCCCCCGCCTCCGCCGCCCGCACCGAAGCAGGGACCAGGGGTCTCGTGGGATCCGAGGATCGGCGGTCTGACGGCCCACGTCACCGACCGCAGCGGCGTGAACTCGCAGTGCACGTACACGTCGGACTTCTACCAGCGGAGCTTCTTCCTGCCTGCCAACTCGACGTACGACCTGGTGATCGTCCCGGCCATCCCGAAGTTCCAGAACTGGAACGTCACGGTCAAGTGCGACAACGGCACCACTACGAACACCAGCGAGTTCTTCTAAGGAAGCGAGGTCCCCGGCGGCAGAGGGCACCGCCGGGGACCGCGTGGCGCGCTACTTCGCGTAGCGGGGATCGTTCTCCTCGCGCCACTTGAGTTCCTTCTGGATCCACTCGTTGTCCTGATCGAACTCCTCGGTCTCCGACACGCGGCGCACCTCGAGCTTGACGCCGGGACCCAGTGGGCACTTTCGTGCCCACTGCTTGGCCTCGTCGACCGATGACACGTCGAGGATCCAGAAGCCGTTGAACAACTCCTTCGCCTCCGCGTACGGGCCGTCGGTGACCACCGGCGGGTCGCTGCTGAAGTCGACGACGAAACCCTCTTCGGGTCCGGTCAGGCCCTCGCCGGCGAGCAGCACGCCCGCCTTGATCAGCTCCTCGTTGTAGGCACCCATCGCCGCGATGATCTCGCTGAAGTCGACGTTCTCCTCGACGAACTTCTCGGCTTCCGGGGTGGACCGCATGATCAGCATGTACCGCATTTCGTTGTCTCCTTCATCTCGGGGAAGGGGCGCGTCCATCGTGCCCTCGCAACTACGTCGAACGACACCCCCTGGAAATCGACAAGACGGGAAGAAGGAATTAAGCGAATTCTCGCGGGCCTCCTGCAAGGATGACCCGATGGCCGCTGACCTGGCATTCTTCGGGACCGTGCTGACCGTCGACGACGCCTGTCCCATGGCGGGCGCACTCGCGGTCGCCGACGGGCGTGTCGTCGCGGTCGGTGATCGGGCCGACGTCAAGGGCTTGGTCGGACCAGACACCGAGGTCGTCGAGCTCGGTGATGGTTGCGTCATGCCCGGACTGGTCGAGGCGCACGGGCATCCGTTGATGGAGGCGATCGTGCTGGCCGATCGCATCATCGACATCCGCCCCGTCACGATGCGCAGCGCGGACGACGTCCTCTCGGCCATCCGGCGGGAGGTCGCCGCGCGGGGTGGCTCGGGGGCGTACCTCAACGGCTGGGATCCCCTGCTTCAGGTCGGGCTGCCCGAGCCGACGCTGGAATGGCTCGACGGCACGGCTCCCGGCACTCCGCTGGTGATCGTCCACAACTCTGGCCACAAGGCGTACTTCAACTCAGCGGCCGCCCGGCATCTCGGGCTGAACCGCGACACCCCCGACCCGAAGGGTGCGAAGTACGGCCGCGACGCTTCGGGCGAACTCGATGGGACCGCCGAGGAGACGGGTGCGGTGTTGCCCCTCATCGGCGGCGCGATCGATCCGAAGGGCTATCCGGCAATGCTGCTCGCCGAGTGTGCGCGACTGAACCGGGCCGGCCTGACCACGTGCTCGGAGATGGCGTTCGACCCGATGTTCCGGCCGGCGTTGGACGCATTGCGGGGCGATCTGACGGTGCGGCTGCGGACCTACGAGATGTCCACCGCCGCCATGTCCACTGCCGAGGTGCCGGTCAACGGCGACGACATGGTCCGCCAGGTCGGCATCAAGATATGGGTCGACGGGTCGCCCTGGATCGGCAACGTCGACCTGTCCTTCCCGTATCTGGACACCGACGCCACCCGAACCATCGGAGTGACGCCCGGATCGTGTGGGCACGCCAACTACACCCGCGAGCAGCTGACCGAGATCGTCGCCGCCTACTTCCCGCTCGGATGGCAGATGGCCTGCCACGTGCAGGGCGACGCCGGAGTGGACACCATCCTGGACGTGTATGAGCAAGCGCTGCAAGCCAACCCGCGCGACGACCACCGGTTGCGGCTCGAACACGTCGGCGCCATCTCAGACGCGCAGCTACAGCGTGCGCACGACCTCGGCGTCACGTGCAGCATCTTCGTCGACCAGATTCACTACTGGGGCGACGTCCTGGTCGACGGCCTGTTCGGGCCTGAGCACGGATCGCGGTGGATGCCCGCCGGCTCGGCCGTCGCCACCGGGATGCGGATCTCGCTGCACAACGATCCGCCCGTGACTCCCGAGGAGCCGCTGCGTAACATCAGCGTCGCGGCCACCCGCGTCGCGCCGAGCGGTCGAGTGCTGGGGCCGGAGCAACGACTGACGGTCGACCAGGCCATCCGGGCGCAGACGCTGGACGCGGCGTGGCAACTGTTCGCCGACGACGTCATCGGCTCACTTGAAGTGGGCAAGTACGCCGACCTGGTAGTGCTGTCGGCAGATCCCCGGTCGGTGCCGGCGGAAGACATCGCGGACCTCGAGGTACGCGCGACCTACCTTGCGGGTCGTCGCGTTTATGTCGATTCCGGCTGACGGCCGCGATCGGCATGGCACGCTCGTTCCATGTCTGACCTGCCTGAACCTCGCTTCCTCGACGAACGCCTCGCGCACTGGGGGCACACCAAGCCCGACGAAGAGGCCATGACCTATCTCGGTCGAACCTGGACGTGGTCCGAGTGGGACGACCGGGTGCGGCGGCTGGCGGGGGCTCTGAAGGATCTCGGCGTCAAGCGTGGTGACGTGGTGGCGTTCCTCGACAAGAACCACCCCGCCTGCCTGGAGATGACGTTCGCCGCGGCGTCGCTCGGAGCGGCCAACGCCATCATCAACTTCCGGCTCGCCGCCGACGAGATGGACTACGTGCTCAACGATTCCGGCGCCAAGGTGCTGATCGTGGGGGCCGAGCTGAAACCGTCGATCGACAAGATCCGCGACAAGCTGCCGAAGCTGGAGAAGGTCATCGAGGTCGGTCCCGAGGGCAAGGAGGGCGACGAGTACGAGGCGTTGCTCGCGGCGGCGACGCCGGTCGACCGCTCGCCCGACGTCGATCCGGAGGACGTCACGATCATCATGTACTCGTCGGGCACCACCGGCCGCCCGAAGGGCGTGGCGTTGACGCAAGCCAACCTCATCGCGCACACCGTCAACGGCCAAGAGGGCTTCGAGTTCGACGAGGGCGACAAGAACATGGTGTCGATGCCGTTGTTCCACGTCGGCGGCACGTCGTATGCCCAGCTCGGCGTCCACACCGGCATCCCGAGCGTGGTGACGCGCGACGTCGACGGTGCGGCGCTGGTCGGCGCGATCCTGCAGGGTGCCAACCGGACGTTCCTGGTGCCCGCCGTGCTGGCGAAGGTGCTGGAGTCCGGCGAGGACGCGGTGAAGTTGTTCGGCGCCCTAAAGACGTACTCCTATGGCGCGTCCCCGATGCCGCTGCCGCTGTTGCGCGCCGCGCTGGAGGCCTGGCCGAACACCGACTTCATCCAGGCCTACGGGCTCACCGAGCTGTGCGGTGTGATCAGCCACCTGATGCCGGAGGACCATCGCTCCGACAACGTGGAGCGGCTGTCCAGTGCGGGCACGCTGGTGCCCAACGCCGAGGTCAAGGTCGTCGACCCGGACACGTTGGAAGAGATGCCTGCTGGCAGTCAAGGCGAATTGTGGTTCCGCTCAAAGCAATTGATGAAGGGCTATCTGAACCGGCCGGACGCGACGGCAGAGGCGATCACCGAGGACGGGTGGTTCCGCACCGGTGACATCGGCAGGGTCGACCAGGACGGCTACATCTTCGTCGAGGACCGGCTGAAGGACATGATCATCTCGGGCGGGGAGAACATCTACTCGATCGAGGTCGAGCGGGTGATCGCCGAACATCCCGCGGTCGCCGAGGTCGCCGTCATCGGTGTGCCGGACGAGAAGTGGGGTGAGTCGGTGAAGGCCGTCGTCGCGCTCGAGGGTGAGGCGACGGAGAAGGAGATCATCGCGTTCGCCCGCGAGCGGCTGGCTGCCTACAAGTGCCCCAAGACCGTCGACGTCGTCAAGGAGTTGCCCCGCAATCCCACCGGCAAGATTCTGAAGAAGGATCTGCGCCAACCGCATTGGGAGGCGGCCGGCCGCAAGGTCTAGGGGTCCTCCTAGGGCGATACTGCCGCGCTCCTCGCCCACGGTGCGAGCTGCCGGTAGGGATCGGTCGAGCGGATCTGCAACAGCGCGGCGAGGTCGGCCTCGAGTGCGGTCTTCACCCGTTCGCGTACCGTCGTGGCCCACTTCTCGGCGACCGCTCGCTTCGGTCGTGAGGTGTCGATCGGCGTTCCGAAGCGCAGGTACATGCGCTGCGGACGTGGAACCAGGGTGGGTCCGATGCCGCGCATCAACGGCATCGCCATGTCCGAGTCACCGGTCATGCGCGTGGCGAGCGGCTTCGTCATGCGAGCCCAACGTCCGTCGCTACTGGTCAACACGTGGTAGACGTCGTCGCCGCCGACCAACGCGACCGGGACGATGAGGTAGTCGTTCTCGATGGCCAGCCGGGCAAAACCGTTGCGGCCCTTCCACATCAGGGAGTACAGCTGATCGCTGGCCTTGTTGATCTCACGACCCCCGCCGGGGAACACCAGGATGGGCTCGTCGGATCGCATGAGTTCACGTGCGGCGTCGGGTGTTCCCACCACCGCACCGAGAGCCGCGAACACGTCCGCCGCCAGGCCCTTGAAGTTGCCGAACCTGCGATCGGCCAGCGGCCGGAGCCGGATGCCGATCTGGCGACGCACCAGGTAGGGAATCAGGAGGGCTTCGGTCCCGGCCTGGGTGTGATTGCCGACCAGAAGGAAGCGGCCATCGGGCGGCAGGTTCTCCAGCCCATCGACGTAGGGCTCGAACGCCGACACGACCGGGTCGACGCGGTCTGCGACGTTCTCGATCCACCGCTGAAGGGTCGACACCGGGATGAGCCTCATGATCAAAGTATAGTGCACACGCTGCAGTAATTGCACATACTGCATCCAATGCGCGGTGTGTACGATAAGCCGGTGGCACCGCCGGAAGACCTACGAGCGCGCAGACGCCGCGACACGGCACGCGACGTGCACCTCGTGGCGCTGCGGTTAGCTCGCGAACGCGGCTTCGACGCCGTGACCGTGGAGGCGATCAGCAAGGAGGCCGGCATCGCACCGCGCACGTTCTTCAACTACTTCCCGACCAAGGAGGCCGCCGTCGTGCACGGCCCGTTCGACCTGGCGGAGTCCGACGTCACTGCGTTCTGCACGGGTCCAACGGTGCCGTATCCGGAACTCTTGGGCGAACTGGTCGGCCTGCTCACGGCCAATCTCGGCAGTGATCCGCCCAGTCGCGACGAACTCCACGACGTCCTCGCCGTGTCGCAGGCCCATCCCGGTGTACTCGCAGCGATGCTGGGCCAGTTGGAGGGTTTTCAACGTCGCGTCGCCGGTCTGGTCGCCGATCGACTCGGTAGCCCGGACGACGACGAGGTCGCCAACTTGATCGCGGCGCTCGCGCTGACCGTCCTTCGTACCGGCTTCGACCGATGGGCCGCGAGCACGACGACGGGCTCGGAGGATGATCCCGTTGCGCACATCGACCATGCCGCGGCGTTGATGAGCAAGCTGTTCAGTCCAAGCTCGCGCGGGCCAAAGCGCCGCTAGGCGTGGCCATTCGACGACCCGTTCGAGCCGTTGGACCCGTTGCCGTTGGTGCCTTGCCGTTCCTTGAGTGCGATCTGGGCGCGGTGTTCGGCGGCGTGGGCGGCGTCGACGAGTGCGGTCTGTTCGCCTTCGGGGTCGGGGTAGAGGAAGCTGCC
>NZ_DASQEU010000094.1:0-13947 GCF_035633495.1 Mycobacterium sp.
TCAAACGACGCGACAGCCTCCCGGAGGGCTGCCTCGTTGGAGTCACCGGGCACCCACACCCTTTCGGTTACGGCCTCGTCGCCCAGCGAGTCGAGCAACGTCCGCTCGGTGTACTCCTCAGCCGATTCCGTTGGGATCAGCGGTAAGCAGTTGTTGGGGCACCGGTAGTACCCGTAGTGCTTCACCTCGCCGGTTGCGAGGGTCTTGTTCTGCCTCATCGTCGTCAGCGGGGTCTCGCAGAACCAGCACGCAACGATCCCCACGAGCGCGGCGGGCACACCCCGCTCCCGAGGAGCCCCTACCGCTCGCGCCAGCTCGGCGCGGATCAACTCGCGCTCGTCGTCGGATACGAGCGGTTCCTTAGCCATCAACACCAGGTTGCCCTGGTCGTCCCTGACGGTCACGCCACCGAGATGAGAATGACCGACCAACGTCGGGGACAGCAGCAGGTGCTTCATAGGCCACGTACGCCAGGGGGAGTCCTCTACTTCGGCTTCATAACCTCCTTCGCAGACCCGCTCGTGGTCCGATGGAGCTAGGACACCTTCGCGGTTGAGATCCGCAGCGATGCGATTCAACGGCACCCCGTCAAGCACGGCGTCCACGATTCGACGCACAACCGGATAGGCCAGCGGGTCTATCTCCAGCACCTTGCCTCCCCCAGGGGAGTCGGTGATCCGGTATCCGTACGGAGGCTTGCCACCCGGCCAGCGGGCTGCCTCCCGCAGATGGCGACGCGACGAGACCTGACGCTCCCGCATCGCGTCCAGCTCGCCCTCGGCGAGGAAGCCGATCACGTTGGCGATGAGCCGACCGACCGCCGTCCCAAGGTCGATCGCCTCCGAGGTAGAGACCACCGTCTTGTCGTGGTCGATGCACCACCCGAAGAGCTTGTTCAGCTTGATCGAGTTACGGCTCAGCCGGTCGAGCTTCCAGCACGCGATCACGTCGAACTCTGGCGCTCGGTGGTTCAGCCACGGCCCGAGGCCAGGGGTGTCGAACGGGTCGATCGACCCGGACACGTCCAGATCCTCAGCCCACCCGATTACCTTGTGTCCGTTCGACTCTGCCCACGCGGTGATGACTTCCCGCTGGCGTTCTATCGACGTGGATTCATCCGATACGACAGACAGCCGTAGCCTGCCTAGTACACGTAGAGCTGCTGGCTTCTGCTCTGTGATTCGACCCATGCCCTGATGCTACCGCGTGTTCTGTCCAACGCCATGCACGGAGGGCCGTGCATGTAGCAGACCGATCCCGGCGACGACGTGAACGCGATGAGCCCGCGACCGTTCGCCACCAGCAGCGGCGCGGCGTGCCAGGACGCGACGTAAGCCGATCGCAGGCCCACGTCGAGGACGTCGGCGAGCTCGATCGGCTTCTCCCAGAACGGCTTTGGGCCGGTCAGTTCGTGGTGGATCGCTGCCGCGTTGTTGACGAGGAGGTCCAGCGTGCCGCACTCGTCGGCGACGCGGCCGAACAGCGCGGCGACCTGAGCGTCGTCCCGGTGGTCGACCCTCACGGCGATCCCACCGTCACCGGCGTCGGCGATCGTCCGCCCGGTCAGGTACACCCGCCAGCCGGCGTCCAGCAGTGCGGTGGCGATGCCGCGCCCCGCACCTCGGCTGGCCCCGGTCACGACGGCGACTGGCGCTCGGTCTTCGGTCACGGCTGGACTCAGTCGGGCAGCCGCAGTTCGGGCTTCTCGACCTCTTCGATGTTGACGTCCTTGAAGGTGATCACCCGGACCTGCTTGACGAAGCGGGCCGGACGGTACATGTCCCACACCCACGCGTCGGCCAGGCGCAGCTCGAAGTACACCTCGCCGTCGGCGTTGCGCGGAACCAGTTCGACGCTGTTGGCGAGATAGAACCGGCGCTCGGTCTCCACGACGTAACTGAACTGCCCCACGATGTCCTTGTATTCGCGGTACAGCGAGAGCTCCATCTCGGTCTCGTACTTCTCGAGATCTTCGGCACTCATCGGTTCAGTGGTCCTCCGGTCGGTGTTCGGTACATCTTTCCTCAGCCCAGTTCGGCGCGCCGCCCGGCCTCCCGCCGGAGCCCAACCTTCGTACGTTTATGAAGGAGAACCGGTGCTCACTGCAGGGGCCCTGCTCGGCCAGAGCCGCACTGTGGAACGCGGTGCTATAGCCCTTGTGTTCGGCGAATCCGTAGCCGGGATGCCGGGAGTCCATCTGCACCATGAGACGGTCGCGGCTGACCTTGGCGAGCACGCTGGCCGCGGCGATGCACGCCGCCGCGGCGTCACCACCCACGACCGGCAGTGAGGGCATCGGCAACCCCGGTACCCGGAACCCGTCGCTCAGCACGTAACCCGGCCGCAGCGTCAGCCCCGCCACGGCGCGCCGCATGCCCTCGATGTTGGCCACGTGCACACCGCGCCGATCCACTTCCGTCGACGGGATGAACACGACGTGATACGCCAGCGCATAGCGACGGATCAGCGGAAAGAGCCGCTCGCGCTCGCGCTCGCTGAGCTTCTTCGAGTCGTCGAGCGCCGCGAGGCTCTCCAACCGGTTGGGACCGAGCACGCACGCCGCGACGACGAGCGGTCCCGCACAGGCACCGCGCCCCACCTCGTCGACCCCGGCCACCGGACCCAGCCCGCCCCGGTACAGCGCAGATTCGATCGTGCGCAGGCCCGCAGACTTGCGGATCACGGCTCGAGGCGGCCAGGTCGCCGGCAAGTCGGCTCCTACTGCGAGGTCTGCGGATTGACGGCCGACACGCTGCCCCACCGGCCCGGGGGCCACGCGATGAACCGTGCCTTGCCGATCACGTTGTCGACCGGAATCGTGCCTGCCATCGGGTCGCCGGTGCACAAGAGGCCCTTCTGGACGTCCGCGGGCAGGTTGGTGCAGTGAGCGCGCGAGTCAGCCGAGTGCGTGCGGTTGTCACCCATGACCCACAGCCGGTTCTCGGGGACCGTGACGGGGCCGAACTCGTTGCCGAGGCAGGGGTAGATCTGCGGATCGGCCATCATCGTGTTGACGTCGAGATACGGCTCGTCGAGTTTCTTGCCGTCGACCGTCAACCCCGTGTTGGCCCGACATTCGACCGTCTGGCCTCCGGTGGCGATCACTCGCTTCACCAGGTCGTTCTCATCGGGCGGCACGAAGCCGATGAACGAGAGCGCATTCTGCATCCAACGGACCGGAGTGCTGTCGGAACGGATCGACTTGTAGCCGATGTTCCACGCGGGCGGTCCCTTGAACACGATGACGTCACCCGGTTCCGGCGAGGTGAACCGGTAGGTGACCTTGTCGACCATGATGCGATCGCCGACGCAGCCGGCGCAGCCATGCAGCGTGGGTTCCATCGACTCCGACGGGATGAGGTAAGGCCGCGCCACGAAGGTCAGCATCACGTAGTACAGGACGAGCGCGATGCTCAGAAGGATGGCGGCCTCGCGCACCGCGCCGCGCTTCTTCGTCGGCGAATCCTCGTCGCCCTCGTCGCCTGCGGCGGTGTCGAGATCGCGGTCCGACGGGCCGGTGGACTCAGCGCCTTCGGCCTCCCCGTCGGTGGCGTCGGGGGCGTCGGCGGGTCCGGTCACGCCTTCAGAGTAGCCAGCGCGGTGCGACGCGCCGCGCTGCTCGGGGTCCAACCGTCACACCCGTCCGGGTGCGGCCCCGACGCCGATCAGCGCTTTTCCTTGATCTTGGCCTTCTTGCCACGGAGCTCGCGAAGGTAGTAGAGCTTGGCGCGTCGCACGTCACCGCGGGTGACGACGTCGATGTGGTCGATGTTCGGCGAGTGCACCGGGAAGGTTCGCTCGACGCCGACTCCGTAGCTCTCCTTGCGCACGGTGAAGGTCTCGCGAACGCCGCCACCCTGCCTGCGCAGCACGACGCCCTTGAAGACCTGGACGCGCTCCTTGGAACCCTCGATGACCTTCACGTGAACGTTCACGGTGTCGCCTGGGCTGAAGGCCGGGATGTCGTCGCGCAGCGACGGCTGGTCGATGAAGTCCAGGGTGTTCATCGGTGACACTTCCTCGTGGTTCGGATCAAATGATCGTGGTCTCGTTGCGGCCGTTGGCATCACGTCACTGTGCGACGTGTGGCCGGGCCGAGGTCTTCTCGCGTATCTCGCAACAGGCAGGAACATGTTTCCCCGTCGTGCGCAGACAACTGGTCAATTGTGCCAGACGGGCACCTCACCGACGAAATCGTGCCCGAACAACCGGTGAACGTCACCTTCGAAACAGGGGTCGCCTGAGGGCGCGGCGATGGCAGTCAACGGTTAGGGTAGGTAGCGAGGGAAATCAGTTCGAATCGTTCATCCAATCGTCCAGGGAGGGCCATGTTCCGGCGGCCGTCGAAGCTGCTGATGGTGACCGCGCTTGCGGCGACCGCAGTGACGGTCGTTTCCGGATGCGAGGCCAAGGTCTACGGCACCCCCCCTGCTCCTGCCTCGCCTCCGCTCACCGTGGTCGCCCCGCTGGGCAGCATGGCGCCGCTGCCCGAGGCGCCGCCAGACGAGCCCGCCGCGGCGTTCAGCGGACTGGACGCACGCGAGCGACAGGCCACCGCAGAGGCCTCGAAGTCCGGCGCGGACATCACCGTCGCGGTGCTGGACCGCAACACCGGCCAACTCGTCACCAACGGCGCCGTCGGCATCGTCGCCATCGCCTCGGTGGTCAAGCTCTTCATCGCCGACGACCTGCTGTTGCAGGTGTCCAAGGGCCAGACGCAGATCTCCCCCGACGACCGAACGGCTTTCGACCGCATGCTGCGATCGTCCGACGACAGCGCCGCGGAGACCTTCTGGAACCGCAGCGGCGGCAGCGCGATCATCAACCGGGTGGTCGCTCGCTACGGGCTGTCGTCCACCAGCGCGCCGGGCAACGGTCGGTGGTTCAACACCGTCAGCACGGTGACCGATCTGGTGCGCTACTACGACATGATGTTGGCCGGCTCAGGCGGATTGCCGCCCGAACAGGCCAGCGTGATCATGTCCAACCTCACGGCGTCCACGCCGACCGCGCCCGACGGGATGGTGCCCGGCGGCGTCTACCCGCAGCGGTTCGGCATTCCGGAAGGGCTCTACACCGAACCCGTTGCCGTGAAACAGGGCTGGATGTGTTGCATCGGTTCCGACTGGTTGCACGTGTCCACCGGCGTGATCGGACCGGATCGTCGCTACGTCATGGCGATCAGCTCCATGCAGGCCACCAGCGCCGACGATGCGCGCGCGACCATCACTCAGGCGGTCAAGACCATGTTCCCCGGTGGGCGGATTTAGCTCAGCCCAACAGGTCCGGTCTGCGTTCGCGGGTGCGCTGCAACGCCTGCTCGCGACGCCACGACGCCACCTTGCCATGATCGCCGGACAGCAGCACGGGCGGCACGTCGAGTCCTCGCCAACTTGGCGGCCTGGTGTAACTCGGCCCTTCGAGCAGGCCGTCCGAGTGTGAATCATCCTGGTGTGACACGGGATTGCCCAAGACGTCGGGCAGCAGGCGGACGATGGCCTCGATCATGACGAGTGTCGCGGATTCCCCGCCCGGCAGGACGTAGTCACCGATGGAGACCTCCTCGACGCGCATTCTCTGCGCCGCATCGTCCACCACGCGTTGGTCGATGCCCTCGTAGCGCCCACACGCGAAGACCAGGTGCGGCTCGGTACTCCACCGCTGCGCGTCGGCTTGGCGGAAGGGCCGACCGGCCGGCGTGGGCACCACGAGAAGTGTCTCGCGAGTGCACAATTCGTCGAGGGCCTCACCCCACGCGGGGGCCTTCATGACCATGCCGGGGCCACCCCCGTATGGGGAGTCGTCCACCGAGTGATGCACGTCGTACGTCCAGCGCCGCAGATCGTGAACGGCGATGTCGACGATGCCATTGGCGATAGCCCTGCCCGGCAACGATTGTCGAAGCGGATCGAGATAGTCCGGGAAGATCGTGACGACGTCAATACGCATGACGCACCTAGATCGAGTCCAGGTCCAGCAGGCCGTCGGGAGGATCGATCTCTACGAGGCCGTCCTCCAGCGATACCGCCGTCACGATGGCGCCGACGAACGGAACCAGAATCTCCGGACCGTCACCGTCGCCAGGTCGCACCGCCAGGATCTCCCCCGCCGCGGTGTGCAGCACTTCGGCAACTGTGCCGACGTCGCGGCCGGCCAGGGTGCGCACGCGCAGACCCTCGAGTTGGTGATCGTAGAACTCGTCGGGATCCTCGATCGGCGGCAGGTCGGCCGTGTCGACGACGAACAGGCTGCCGCGCAAGGCATCTGCCGCATCGCGGCTTGCCACACCGTCGAGCCGGACCAACAGACGGCCGCCGTGCTCGCGCATCGACTCGACGACGTAGTCGCGCTCGCTCTTGTCTCGTGCCCTGGCGCGCAGGGCGGTACCCGGCGCGAAACGGTCGTGGGGATCGTCGGTGCGGACGTCGACGACGACCTCGCCGCCGATTCCGTGCGCCTTGACGACACGGCCGACGACGAGGTCCATGGTTCTTTCTTCGCTACTGGTCGGTGTCCACCACGTCGACGCGGATCCCGCGGCCACCGATGCCGGCGACCAGCGTGCGCAGCGCCGTTGCGGTGCGGCCACCACGGCCGATGACCTTGCCGAGGTCATCGGGATGCACGTGCACCTCGACGGTGCGCCCGCGGCGGTTGGTCACCATGTCGACGCGGACGTCATCCGGGTTGTCCACGATGCCGCGCACCAGGTGCTCGACGGCGTCGACGACGACAGTGCTCATTCGGCCGCGGCGGCGGCAACGGGTGCCTCAGAAGGCGCCTCGGCGACCTCCGGGACCTCGGCCTCGGCCTTCTTGGCGGGAGCCTTCTTCTTCTTCGCCGTCGTCGCGTCGCCGGTGGGCGCATCGTCGGCGGCGGCAAGAGCGGCGTTGAAGAGGTCCAGCTTGCTGGGCTTGGGCTCCTTGAACTTCAGCGTGCCCTCGGTGCCGGGCAGGCCCTTGAACTTCTGCCAGTCACCGGTGATCTTCAGCAGCGCGAGGACCGGCTCGGTGGGCTGGGCGCCGACGCCCAGCCAGTACAGCGCACGCTCCGAGTTGATCTCGATGACGCTGGGATCTTCCTTCGGGTGGTATAGGCCGATGACCTCGATGGCGCGGCCATCGCGGCGGTTGCGCGCGTCGGCGACGGCGATGCGGTACTGGGGATTGCGGATCTTGCCGAAACGGGCGAGCTTGATCTTGACAGCCATGGTCGAACGAAATCTCCTGTGATTGCCGCGCTTGCAATTCAGCGACTCGAGCGGGTTGCCCGGTCCGGTCTTGCCTTGCGCGTGTGACCGCCGCGCAGCCGGAGTCGCGCGGTAGACAGCCGCCCATTGTGCCAGAGCCTGGTACGAGTGCGGAAATCGCGAGCGCTCAGACGATCTTGTCGAAGCACTTCGTCTCGACGCGGCGGGTGATACGCCAGCCGTCGGCGGTGCGGATGAACTCGTCGTCGTACCAGAGCCCGCAGAACAGGATCTGACCATCCGGGCCGGAGGCGTCGCTCAGCTTCATCGGGTTGAAGCAGAGGATTCGCGACGTCGCCGCGTCACCGTCGACCTTGACGTCGAAGTTTCCGATCAGATGCGAGTACGCCGGAAAGTTTCGCAGCACCTCCGACAGCCACTTCTTGACGTCGGGAAGGGTTCCGTCGATACCGCCCATCGCGCGGTAGTCGATGTAGGCGTCGGGGGTGAACACCAGCTCGAGGTCATCGAACCGACGCGTGTCGATCGCGGTGGAGTAGTCGACGAGAAGCTGCTGTATTTCGAGGCGGTCGGAGATCTCTTCCAGACTCAGCATCGCTCGATTGAAACACCCTTGCGAAACGTCAGGCCTGCGGACCCTCCGACGGCGGCCAGTGCTCCCCCGGCGACACGTCTCCCGGTTCGGTGAAGTCTCCGCGGGACAGCGGCACCCACTGCTCGCTCGGCGCGGGCTGCTTCGACGACGGGAAGTCACGCAGCTTGCCGGAGGGTTTGGCATCCCACGTGGCGAACGTCAGCGGCGTGCTCAACCAACTCTCCAAGAGCAGGTAGCACGCCTCCAGCGAATCGAGGTGGCTGCGCTCCCAGCCGTGGCTGCCATCGAGCCCGAAGGCGACGAGTGCGGCGCGCGTGTTGGCACCGGCTTCGATCGCTGCCGCCGCATCGGAGCGGTAGAACCGGAAGATGTCGCGGGCGTGGGCAATTCCCTGATCCTTCGCGAGTCGAAGCAGGTTGCGGGTCAGGTGGTAGTCGAAGGGGCCGTGCATGTCGGCCATCGGGATGGTCACGCCGTGCTCGAGCGAATGCTGGCCGGGGGCGCACACCGCGTTGTCGACCGACACCAGCTCGGCGACGTCCGCCGGCAGTCCACTGCTGGCCCCGTGGCCGACCTCCTCGGTGATGGTCACCATGATCGTCGTGCGGTGCGGCAACACCACCTTGTTCTCCATCACGTTGCGCGCCAGCGCCAGAGCGACGGCGACCCCCGCCTTGCCGTCGAGGTGGCGCGAGACGATGAAGCCGTCTTCCGTGAGTTCGGGGCTGGTGATGAACGCGACGAAGTCCCCGACGTTCATCCCGAGTGCGACGAGATCCTCGCGGCTCGACACATTGCGGTCGACGCGGACCTCGACGTGCTCCCAATCCGTCGGCTGGGTGTCGATCTCGTCCCCGAACGCATGCCCGGACGCCTTGAGCGGCATGACGGTACCGGTGAAGAACTCGTCGGTGTCGTCGGTGAAGATCCGCACGCGCGCCCCTGCGGCGAACCGCGCCGAGAACGTGCCCACCGGGATCAGCTCGAGGCGCCCGTTGTCCTTGAGCTCGCGCACCATGCAGCCGATGGTGTCGGCGTGTACGACGATCGCCCGGTCGGTCGTGGCCGACTCCCCGGGGAGCTCGGCGGTCAGCGCCCCGCGGCGGGTCAAGGTGAACGGCACGCCGAGGTAATCGAGGATGCCACCGATCAGCTGCATCACCGCGTCCGTCCGGCCTGAGGGACTCGGCGTCTGCAGCAGGGCGAGCAACGTGTCGACCATCCAACTGCGGTCGTCCAAGGGCATCCGGGCGGCGGAGGGCGCTAGGTCAGTCAAGGTTGCCTTTCCGGTCTACGAGTCGTCGACGGGAGCCTAGTGGGGCTCGGCCTTACTCGACGGGGTCGGGCTGCCACGCCCATGGCGTCGCTGCCGTGCGCGGGAAGAGGAGATCCACGAAGGCCTGCGCGGTCGGTCGGGGCTCGTGATTGGCCAGACCTGGGCGTTCGTTCGCCTCGATGAAGGAGTATTCCTGACCCTCCACCGAGGGCACCATGAGGTCGATGCCCGTGACCGGGATGCCGATCGCATCCGCCGCGTCGATGGCGACCTTCGCCAGTACGGGATTCAGATCGTCCGTCACGTCTCGGATCGTTCCACCGGTGTGAAGGTTCGCGGTACGCCGCACGATCAGACGTTCGTTGAGGGGCAGCACGTCGTCCAGTTCCCAGCCCGCCTCGCGCACCGTGTCCACGGTGAGGTCGTCGACCGGAATGGTGGACTCGCCGTGCGTGGCGGCGGCGCGCCGACGGCTCTGCGCCTCGACGAGGTGGCGAATGGTGTGGTCGCCGCTGCCGACGACCTCGGGTGGACGCCGCAGGGCCGCGGCGATGACCTTGCCGTTGATGACGACGATGCGTAGGTCTTCGCCCTTGCAAAGCTCTTCGAGCAGGACGTCGGGGCTGTGCTCCGCCGCGAGCTTGATGGCGCGGTCGAGATCCTCGGGACGGGTGACGCCGACGGTGATGCCCGCGCCCTGTTCGCCACGGGCCGGCTTCACCACGACCGAGCCCACCTGCTCGAGGAAGTCGTGGTCTTCGGCGGTGAAGCTCGCGGTGCGCCCCTCCGGGACCCTGATGCCTGCCTCCGCGACGACCCTGCGGGCCACGCGCTTGTCATCGCAGCGGCTCATGGCGACGGCATTGGTGAGTTCGGACAGCGACTCACGGGTGACGACGCTGGTGCCGCCGTGCGTCAGCTTCAGGTAGCCGCCCTTGGCGTCGAGTACCTGGACGGCGATGCCGCGCATGATGGCCTCGTCGGCGATGATCCGGGCGTACGGATTGAGTTGCGAGAGTTCGTCTTCGGACTTGGCAGGCGCGAAGAGCTTCTCGTTTATCGCGTTCTTGCGCTTGATCCCGAGGACGGGCACCCGGGCGAAGCCCATGCGCTCGTACAGCGCGATGGCGCCCTCGTTGTCGTGCAGCACGGAGAGGTCCATCTGGGCACGTCCCCGCCGGATGAACTCGTCGATCAGGGAGCGCACCAGCAGTCCCCCCACGCCGGGCCGCGACAGTGTGGGGTCGACCGCGAGGCACCACAGACTCGACCCGTTCTCCTCGTCGTCGAAGAGTTGGGTGTGGTCGATCCCGGTGACCGTGCCGACCACGGCGCCGGTCGCGTCGTCGGTGACGACCAGATACACCATGTGCGCCTGGAACTGGCTGTTGTCCCACATCAGATCCACGTCCGCGGGAACCATGCGGCACTGCAGGTAGATCTGGTTGATCGCCGCGCAGTCCGCGATGGTGCTCACTGGCCGCACCGACAAGCCGGGGACCGGGGACGGCTCGAACGCCAGCGGCTTGGTCAGGTCGATCCGGTAGGTGAAGCTCGGGTCGATGAAGAACTCCTGCGGGTGCAGGGCGACGAAGACGTGCTCCGCGTCGAGATACATCCCGATGTCGCGACGCCCACTGGCCTCGGCGCGCAGCGCATTGCCGAACTCCTCGGAGTCGTCGTAGGTCTGGCCGAAGACCAGGCGCCCCCAGCCGAGATCCTGGACTACGCCGACGTGCACGTCACTGTCTGCGTCCGGCACGGCGATCACTTGACCCCGTCTACGTGGCGGGCGAGCCACAGTTCCAGTAAGCCGATCTGCCACAACGGGTTTCCCCGCAGCGGAGTGAGATTTCCGTTGGGTTCGGCCAGTAGACCGGCGACGGCGTCCGGTGCGAAGAGTCCGCGGTCGCGTGCCGCAGAGCTGTGCAGTGCGTCCCGCACGAGGTCGAGATACGGCCCCTCCAAATGCTTGAGTGCGGGAACGGGAAAGTAGCCCTTCGGTCGGTCGATGACCTCGTGCGGGATGACCTTGCGGGCGGCCTCCTTCAACACGCCCTTGCCGTCGTACGCGGTCTTCAGCTCGGGCGGGCAGGTGGCGGCGAGTTCGACGAGTTCGTGGTCGAGGAAGGGCACGCGGCCCTCGAGCCCCCACGCCATCGTCATGTTGTCGACGCGTTTCACCGGGTCGTCCACCAACATCACCGTGGTGTCCAGCCGCAATGCCCGGTCCGTTGCCGTGGCGGCGCCGGGCTGGGAGAAGTGGCCGAGCACGAACTCCTCGGCGACGTCGGTGTCCAGCCGCCACTGCGGGGCGAGGAGCCGTCCCAATGCGGCGTGATCGCGGTCGAAGAACGCCGTGCGGTAGCGCGAGAGCGCATCGCGCGGATCACCGTCGGCGGCATGGGCCATCGGCGGGTACCAGTGGTATCCGGCGAAGATCTCGTCGGCGCCCTGTCCGGACTGCACCACCTTCACGTGCTTGCTGACCTCCTGGGACAGCAGGTAGAACGCGACGCAGTCATGGCTCATCATCGGCTCGCTCATGGCGCCGATGGTGTCGGTCAGCGCAGGCAGCATGCGGGCGGTGTCGATGCGGATCTGGTGATGGTCCGTGCCGTAGTGGCGGGCGATGACGTCGGAGTACTTGAACTCGTCGCCCTCCTCGCCGCCTGCTGCCTCGAAGCCGATCGAGAAGGTCTGCAGCCCGTGCTGGCCCGCCTCGGCGAGCAGTCCGACGATCAGGCTGGAGTCCAGACCGCCCGACAGCAGGCAACCGACGGGAACGTCGGCGACGAGGCGACGCTCCACGGCGGTCCGAAGCGACGTGAGGATCGCGTCCTGCCAGTCCGCCTCGGACCAGTCGGCCCGCTCGGCGGAGCGCTCGAACGCCGGCGCCCAGTAGGTCTCCGTGGTCCGGGTGCCGTCGGCTTCGATGCGCATGATGGTGCCGGGCTCGAGCTTCCGGACGCCCTTGAGAATCGTCCGCGGCGCGGGCACGACGGAGTGGAAGCTCAGGTAGTGGTTCAGAGCGACCGGGTCGAGGTCGGTGTCCACCCCGCCCGCGGCGACCAGAGCCGGGAGCGACGAGGCGAAGCGCAGGCCACCCGTGCCCTCGCCGTCGTTCACGTCGCACCAGTACAGGGGCTTGACGCCCAGCCGGTCGCGGGCGAGCACGACGCGTCCGGTGGTGGTTTCGGCCACCGCGAACGCGAACATCCCCTTGAGGTGGTCGACCACCCGTTCGCCCCATTCGCGGTAGCCCTTGAGGATCACCTCGGTGTCACTGTGCGAGAAGAAGCGGTACCCGAGGCCCAGCAACTGCTGGCGAAGCTCCGGGTAGTTGTAGATGCAGCCGTTGAAGGCGACGGTGAGCCCGATCTCCGGGTCGTGCATGGGCTGGTGACCGCTGCTGGAGAGGTCGATGATCGCCAGACGGCGATGGCCGAAGGCCACTCCTCCGCTGGACCACGCGCCGCCGCCGTCGGGCCCGCGGGGCACCATGCACTTCGTCATCGCGCCGATGGCCGCGAGATCGGCTGGGCGCCCTCGGGCAACTTCGCCGGCAATGCCGCACATGGTGATCGACTCCCTCGATGGTGTCAGCGTAGGCGTGGGGCTTGGTCCGCGCACGACGATGTGAGCCTGGCGCCGAGTAGCCGCATTACGGATGCGTCAAACACCAGGGTGGTTCAGGCCACTCGGGCGAGCAAGTAGGCTCAGCGGCCATGGTCAGGCTCCTCGGCGCCATCGCGGTGTCCATTGCGTCGCTTCTCGCGGGCTCATCGGTGATCCACACCGCCGTCGCAGCGGCCGACACCGACGTCCAACAGATCGGCACGGCTGCGATCCCGAGCGGTCCCGCTCCCGCCTGGATCGTCGCCGACCTGGATACCGGGCAGATCCTGGCGGGACGCGACGAGTACGTGACCCATCCGCCTGCCAGCACGATCAAGGTCCTCCTCGCCCTGGTGGTCCTCGACGAGCTGCCGCTGGATGCCACGGTGGTGGCCGACGAGGCAGACGCAAGGGTGGAGTGCAACTGCGCGGGCGTCAAGGCCGGCCGTACCTACACGACGCACGAACTCCTCGACGGACTGCTGCTGGTGTCGGGCAACGACGCGGCGAACACCCTGGCTCACATGCTCGGCGGCATGGACGTCGCCGTGGCCAAGATGAACGCCAAGGCGGCCCTCCTCGGTGCCACTGGTACGCGGGCCGGATCGCCGTCGGGTCTGAACGGGCCTGGCATCGACGGCTACACGACACCACACGACCTCGCCGTGATCTTCCGCGCCGCACTGGCCAACCCCGTGTTCACGGCCATCACGTCGTCCCCCACCGCACCGTTCCCCGGTGAGGCCGCACCGGTGACGTTGATCAACCAGGACGAGATGCTGGCCCGCTACCCGGGCATGCTCGGCGGGAAGACCGGCTTCACCGACCCCGCCCGCAAGACCTTCGTGGGAGCCGCTCAGCGCGACGGGCGCCGCTTGGTGGTCGCCATGATGTACGGGCTGGTCGTCGAGGGTGGCCCCACGTACTGGGACCAGGCCGCCGGTCTGCTCGACTGGGGTTTCGCGCAGGACCGGTCGACCGGCATCGGCGCGCTGTAGCGCCCTCGCGCCCGCGGCGGCGCCAATCGTGTCGGTGGGTGGAGTTAGAGTCGAACACATGTTCGATACGGGTGCTGCTCCGGTCTCCCTGGTGCAGCGGGTGTGTTCTGCGGCGCGGGCGGAGGCGTGCGCGGCCGGGGAACGGCTCTCGGCGATCGGGGAACTCTTCGCGCTGCGCAGGTCCCAGTCCGAGGAGACCGCGGACTGGGCCATCGACGCCGAGGACGCCGTCTGCGCCGAGGTCTCCGCG
>NZ_DASQEU010000095.1:0-80793 GCF_035633495.1 Mycobacterium sp.
GCGCGATGGGCATGGCCCTGTCCAAGCTGCCCTACAACCGCGGCGCCACCTGCGACGCTCAAACGGTCGTCTCCCAACTCGTCGGCCCCCCCACCGACCAGAAGGCGACGTAACCGAAATGATCGCCTTGACCGTTGCCCTGGCAGTCCTCGTCGGCGTCGCCCTCGGTCTGCTCGGCGGCGGCGGATCCATCCTCACGGTGCCCCTGCTCGCCTACGTAGCCGGGATGGACGCCCGGCCTGCCATCGCCACGTCACTGCTCGTGGTGGGGGTCACCAGCACGGTCAGCGCGATCACGCACGCCAGGGCCGGTCGGGTCCAATGGCGCATCGCCGCCATCTTCGGCGTGGCGGCCATGGTCGGCGCGTACACCGGCGGCCGCCTCGCCCGATACGTGCCCGGCACCGCGCTGCTCATCGCGTTCGCAATCATCATGATCGGTGCCGGTGTCGCCATGCTGCTCGGCCGCAAGGACGTTCAGCGGTACGACGGTGGCCAGCCGCTACCAGTGCTCAAGATCACGCTGCTCGGCGTCGGCGTCGGCGTCGTCAGCGGACTCGTCGGCGCTGGCGGCGGTTTCCTGCTGGTACCGGCGCTGGTCCTGCTGACCGGCCTGCCCATGCCCGTCGCGGTCGGCACCTCGCTGGTCGTCATCTCGATGCAGTCGTTCGCCGGCTTCGCCGGACACCTCGCAACCGAGCAGGTCGACTGGCGTCTGGCCGCATACGTCACCGCCGCCGCAGTGGTCGGCGCGCTGATCGGCGGGCGCCTGGTCGCCATGGTCAACCCGGCGACACTGCGCAAGCTCTTCGGCTGGTTCGTCCTACTCATGGCTTCACTGATGCTCGCAGAAGAAGTCCACCCGGCACTCGGTGTCGCCACCGCGGCCGCGACACTGCTGGCAGCGGCCGTCTCGGTCGCCTGTACGCGGTACGAGCACTGTCCGCTCCGACGCATTTCTCGGCGTCGCTTGTCCGCGGCGGGATGATTCGAGGCTCCGGCAACGTATATACCCCCGTAGGTACCATGCGAGTACCAGTGGAACTAGCGACGGAGGACGGACGAATGGTTGGCGACGAGGACAGTATTGCCGCTGTACTGAACCGGCTTCGGCGGGCGCAGGGTCAGCTCAACGGGGTGATCTCGATGATCGAACAGGGTCGGGATTGCAAGGACGTCGTGACCCAGCTGGCCGCAGTCTCTCGCGCACTGGACCGGGCGGGCTTCAAGATCGTCGCCACGGGACTGCGCGAATGTTTGACTGGTGAGGGCGCTGACGGTGCGAAGCCGATGACAGAGGCGGAACTGGAGAAGTTGTTCCTCGCGCTCGCCTGACGCCGTCAGCCGGGGTCATCGGCGACCGGGCGGTCAGCTGGCCCGATACCGCAGGATCGCACCGATGCCGTCCGCGGGGTGGCAGTTGGAGCCGGCACGCACCAGCGCAGCCCCGCATCCGATGGCGGCGAAGGGCAGCGCCTCGTCGGCCCGAACCACTCGGTTCACCGGCTCGCCGAGGTCGGACAACCCGTCCGCGTCTGGCGCGACCACTCGTCGCTCCGCTCCAGTAACCACCGTGGTGTCGCGGAGATCTCCGACGATCAGCGTGTCGACGTCCCCGGCACGCAGAGCTGCGCAGACCGCCGTCATCCCCTCTGCGGCGAGCCCCGACCGTCGGGCGAGCTCGGCCTCGAACTGCTCCACGCTGTGCGCATCCTCGTAGGCCCGTCGCCGACCGAACTCGGCGGCGACGGCGTCGTCGATGTCGACCTGATGGGTCATCGAGCCGCGGGGGGCCGCGTGCAACTGGGTGACACAGGACGCGATGCGTGGCGGCAAGGCCGCAACCACCTCCGTGCGCGACCGCACTGCACCCGCGACGAATACCGCCTTGGCGTCGACCCGATCGACGAGCACGGTTAGACGGTCAACCACGGCGCGGGTGTTCTTCCGAATCGCCTCGTCGGTCCGCGGCTCTGGATCGCCGTAGCCGTCGGCCCTCGCCGATGCCGCCCGATGCACCGGATGGCCCGGCCCGTCGACCTTCTCGGACCACACTCGCGTTCCCCTACTCACCACGAGGTCGGCGCCGGTGTGGTCGACGCAGGCGAATACGTAGGGCGACCGGCTGATGCCGAACTCGACGAACGGCATGACATACGGATATTCGGACACCCGTACCACCGCGGCGACCGGTGGTCGCGACAACACCTCGTCGACCATTACGCCGGAGGACGTCGCGATGATTCCGCGGCCACGCCGACCCACCGTCGGCTTCCGGTGCAACACAGCACCTTCGAGGGTCTTCATCATGGTGTCGTCAACGCCGTCGAGCTCCTTGCGCAGATCACACCATCGCGCCTCCAACTGCCTCTGCGCGTCCGCAGTGTCATGCGAGTCGTCGAAGTGCACGGACACGAACGGGCCCGGTTGGGATACCAAGGGTCGAAATTGCTGCGAGTGCACGAAGGCCTCCTAAGTGGGTCGGACGACCGACGTCAACGGGGCACCGGACCCACAGTCGTCGGTGCCCACCTCCGACCCTAGAAGTTGCTGATTGCGTTGGCGCAGAGGCCTTTGCCCCTCGAGTCAGGCCTTTGGTCCCTACTGCGGCGCGGCGAACGGGGCCTTCCGGCTCTAACACCGACGACGACGCGATGGTCGAATTCGTGGTGAGTCCACGAGAGGCTGGGCATGAAGCAAGAGACAGAACTCGTCATGAGCCCCAGCGGAATCGGCACCGGGAACGCCCGGTCGGGGCTGAACTGGGCGTTGACACTGCTGACCATCCCCGGCGCGGCGCTCGTCATGCTCTTCGCGATGGATCAGGTGATGGGCACCGCCGGATGTACCGACGAGTCGTGTCTGGACACGGGACCGGGCGACTTCTGGTTCGGCGTGTTGTGTTACGGCGCACCGATCGTCGCCTTGGCGACGATCGGTCTTTCGTTCTTCACGGCGAAGAAGAAGTTCGGCATCGCAGTGCCGCTGATCGGTCTAGCCCTTCTCGGCGCTCAGGCCGCGGTCCTATCGATCACGTTCGGACACTAGCTCAGAGACCGGCTACCAGGGGCGTGTCGACGCCCACCCGGCCGAGACCGTCCGCGCCGCCAGGCATCCCCAGCGGGTGCTCCCGGCCTGGCAACACTTCGCTGAAGAACGCTGCGTTGTCGGCCAAGTGCCGGTACTGGTCCTCGGGCAGATCGGTCTCGTAGTAGATCGCGTCGACTCGACAGGCAATCCTGCACGCACCGCAATCCACGCATTCGTCGGGCTGGATGTACAGGATCCTGTCGCCTTCGTAGATGCAGTCGACGGGACACTCCTTCACGCACGACTTGTCCATGACGTCGACGCAGTCGCTTCCGATCACATAGGTCATAGTGGGCAGACTATCCAGAGTGGCCGCTGCTCGGCGGGGGCCGAAGGGCACATTGTGGAGGGCCCTAGGGCCTTCACGGCTGCAGGATCGGGCGCAGCGCGTGCAGCACTGCCGGATCCTCGATCGTGGACGGAATGGGCTCGTCCTTGCCGTGAGCGATACCGCGCATCGCCTTCCGCAATATCTTTCCCGACCTGGTCTTCGGCAATGCGAGGACGACGTCGACGTCCCGTAGGCACGCGACCGCGCCGATCTCTTCGCGCACGAGCGCCACGAGCTCACTGGCCACACCCTCGGCGGAGGCCCCCGACTGAAGCACGACCAACCCGCGGGGCACCTGACCCTTGATCTCGTCGGCGACGCCGATGACGGCGCATTCGGCGACGGCGGGGTGCATGGCCAGCACGGCTTCGATGGCGCCGGTTGAGAATCGGTGCCCTGCAACGTTGATCACGTCGTCGATGCGGCCGAGGACGAAGAGGTAGCCGTCATCGTCGAGGTAACCCCCGTCACCGGTCAGGTAGTACCCGGGGTGTTCGCACAGATACGACGCCTCGTAGCGCGCGTCATCGCCCCACAGAGTGGGCAGAGTCCCCGGCGGCAGCGGCAAGCGAAGGCAGATGGCGCCCTGCTCACCGGGCGCACAACCGCTGCCAGAGGGGTGCAGGATGTGCACGTCGTACCCCGGCATCGGGACCGTCGGTGAACCCGCCTTGAACGGCAACGTCTCGATTCCCATGGGGTTGGCGGCTATCGGCCACCCCGTCTCGGTCTGCCACCAGTGGTCGACGACCGGAACGTTCAGCTTGTCCGATGCCCAGTGGTACGTGTCGGGATCCAACCGCTCCCCCGCCAGGAACAGCGCCGTCAGGCTCGACCTGTCGTACTCCGCCAGACATCGCCCTTCGGGATCCTCCTTGCGGATGGCCCTGATCGCCGTCGGAGCGGTCAGCAATACCTTCACTCCGTGCTCGGCGATGACGCGCCAGAAGGCGCCCGGATCGGGCGTGCCCACGGGCTTGCCCTCGTACAGCACCGTGGTCGCGCCGACCAGCAGCGGGCCGTAGACGATGTACGAATGCCCCACGACCCAGCCGACGTCGGAGGCAGCCCAGAACACGTCCCCGGGCCCGACGTCGAAGACGTGGCGCATGCTCCACGCCAACGCCACGGCATGTCCACCGTTGTCGCGGACGATGCCCTTGGGCGTCCCGGTGGTCCCGGACGTGTAGAGCACGTACAGGGGGTCGGTGGCGGCGACCGGCACCGCTGCCGCCGGCTCTGCCGTGGCCATCAGCTGATGCCAGTCCAGGTCGCGCTCGCGCACCATTTCGCACCGTTGCCGGTCGCGCTGCACGATGACGCAGTGCCGCGGTGGGTGTTCAGCGGCCTCGAGGGCGGCGTCGAGCATCGGTTTGTACTGCACGACACGGGACGGCTCGATGCCGCACGACGCAGACACGACCACACCCGGACGGGCGTCGTCGATGCGCGCGGCCAGTTCGTGCGGGGCGAAACCCCCGAACACCACCGAATGCACCGCACCGATGCGGGCGCACGCCAACATGGCGACGACCGCCTCGGGGATCATCGGCATGTAGATCACCACGCGGTCGCCTCGGCCGACTCCGAGACTTCGCAGCACGCCGGCGAATCGCGCTGTCTCGTCGAGTAACTCACCGTAGGTGTAGGTGCGCTGCGTTCCGCTGACCGGTGAATCCCAGACGAGCGCAGGCTGGCCCGCACGGCCATCGGCGACGTGGCGGTCGAGCGCGTTGGCGCACGTATTGAGTTCCGCGTCGGGGAACCACCGGTAGAACGGCGGATGGGCGTCGTCGAGAATCTGGCGGGGCGCGTGCGTCCAGGCCACGGCCTCGGCGGCACCCGCCCAGAATGCCGACGGTTCAGCGAGGCTCGCCTGGTAGATCTGGCGGTAGTCGCCCACATCGCTCACTGGCCTCGAACCGCCCGGTCGGACGGCGCCGTCCGCGGTGTCGCAGATCTCCTGCTGGATCGTCCGAAGCCGCGAACCCGTGCGTTCGTCAGCCGCCCGTTGCTCCTGCGGTGTGACGATGACCGCGTCGGGGCCGGGGAACACCAAGGCTTCGCGTCCGGTGTCGAGCCACCGCACCACGTAGGGCGCCATGCCGTCGGCCGAATGGACCTCGGTGATCAGGCCGCGCCGTTCGGCACGCCCCGTCGTCGCACTCTTGACCACCAACCAGTCGCCGACCTGGGCCCTCATCGTTCGTCCTCCTCGATTGCGCTGTCCCGCGATCGTGCGTCCCCCACGCTCGCGACGGCAGGGCATTTCGGCCGCATGACGCTGCCAAAGGTCTCCAATCGTGGCGAAAGGACCTATGGCCCTGTGCGTTCCTTGCGAAAACGGTGACAGTGAGGCTTCCGCGAAGGGAGTTGAGATGCACACCGAGCGCTTGTCGGTCTTGGACGCCGGATTCCTGGAGGCGGAGGACTCCGACAACCACGTGAGCTTGGCGATCGGCGCCTTGGCGATCCTGGAAGGGCCGCCGCCGCCGGTGGCCGATCTGATGAAGCTGATCGACGAACGGGTGCGACGAATTCCGCGCTGTACCCAAGTGGTGAAATCGCATCAGTGGGATTGGAGCGCCCCGGAGTGGATCGCCGACACCGCCTTCAACATCGAACACCACGTCCGTCGCACCGCAGTGACGAGTCCAGGCGACGAGCCGGCACTGTTCCGCGTCGTCGCCGATCTGATGGAACGGCGGTTGGACCGAACCCGGCCCCTGTGGGAGTGCTGGGTGATCGACGGAGTCGCCGACGGCAAATGGGCGATGTTGACCAAGATCCATCACTGCATCGCCGACGGTATCTCCGCGGGCAGCATCCTGACGCAGATGTGCGACGGCGAGAATGCCGAGACGTTCGCCAGCGACATTCGTGGAAGCAAGACGGCGGTCGCGCGGCGAGCCGGATTCGGCATCCCCAGCCTCAATCCGCTCAATTGGGTCGCCGACTCCTGGAAACTCTCGCTGAGTGCCGCGCGCGCCGCGTACCGCGTGACCGCAGGCGCCGCCGAGATCGCCGCGGGGATCGTCTCACCCGCCGCCCCGTCACTGACCGGCCCGGTGAGCGACCTGCGTCGCTACAGTGCCGCACGGGTGTCGCTCGCCGACCTCGAAACAGTACGGAAGAGGTTCGAGGTGACCATCAACGACGTCGCGCTGGCGGCGATCAGCGATAGCTTTCGGATGGCGCTGCTGCGCCGTGGACGCGATCCCAAGCGAAACTCGTTGCGCACGCTGGTGCCGGTGTCATTGCGCTCCGCCGATAGCCTGCACGAACCCGACAACCGGGTGTCGGTGATGCTGCCATTGCTACCGGTCGAGGAGGCCGACCCGGTGCAACGGCTGCTCACGGTGCACACGCGGTTGATGACGGCGAAGTCGAGTGGTCAGCGACAAGCTGGTGGAGCGGTGGTCGCGGGATCGAGCTACCTTCCGTTCGCCCTCACCGCGTGGACGGTGCGTCTGCTGACCAAGCTCCCGCAACGAGGCGTGGTCACCGTGGCGACCAACGTTCCCGGTCCTCGCAAGCGATTGCGGGTAATGGACCGCGAGATGATCTCGCTGATGCCGGTGCCCCCCATCGCGCTTCAGCTGCGGACGGGTATCGCCATCATGACCTACGCAGACGAGTTGGTGTTCGGCTTGATCGGAGACTTCGACGCCGACGTGGGTGTCGACGAGCTGGCTGCCGGCATCGACGAGGGGGTGCAGCGGCTCATCGGCGTCTCGCTCGCCCGTCACCGGTCACGGCGTCGCTGAAACGTAAGCGGCCGAGCGTGGTCATCGCCGTCAGTGGTCATCGCCATCGCGACAGAGCACGACCGGAACATCGGAATGATGCAACAGGTTGAGAGTGGTGGATCCGAGTAGGGCGCTGGCGAGTGCGTTGCGCCCACGGTTGCCCACCACCACCAGTTGCGCGTCCGTCGCGTGCGTCAGCAGTGCCCGGCTCGGACTGTTCGGTTCGACGAAGGTGGCCACCTCCACGTCGGGGTAGCGCCTCTGGCACGCGGCGACGGCGTCGGATACCGCTTGCCGTTCTGCAGCCTCCAGTTGGCTCCCGTCGGTGAGGAACGGAGCGATTGCTTCGTCGAGGGCTACCAGTGCGGACCAACAATGCACGACGCGAAGCGTCGCGCCGAACAGGTCGGCCAGTTCGAACGCCGCCGCCAAAGCCGCACCGCTGCTTGGCGAACCATCGACTCCGACGACCACTGGCTGCTGCGTCGGCGACATGGCATCGCCACGCCACGCGACGACCGGGCACACCGCTCGACTCGCCACTGCCAACGTCGTCGAACCCAGCAGCAGTGCGCCGGCGGGCGTCACGTCCCCACATCCGAGCACGACGAGCCGGGCTCGGCGGCTGAGGCGAGTAAGGACCTCCTTGATGGGTTCGGCGAACTCCTCCGTGGTGATCGGAAGGTCGCCGAAGTCGGCGTGGACCGCCTCCTCTACGCCCGTGAGGATCGCGGCGGCGGAGTCTCGCTGCTCGGCGATCTCGGCAGCGCGGATGGCCGCTCCGGCGTCGGACCAACTGTGCCCGAAGTAGGGTTCGGCATGAACGAGGTGCAGCGGGCTGGCCGATGCGTTGGCGACCGCGCCCGCCCATCGTGCGGCCTTGAGTGCCGACGGACTTCCGTCGACGCCCACGACGACGGGTACCGGATCTCCCGACATGTCGTCCTCCATCCTCGTGTGCCGTTCAGATGGCCAGGCAGCAGATCTGTTGTGCCTCGGCAACCGAATCGCTGAGTGGGCCGTGCGTATCGATGCGGTGAAACCCGTCCCAGTCATCTCCCTCGGCCGCCACGACGCCGGCGATTCGCGGTGTGGCATCCGAGTTGGTCCCCACTCGAGCGGCGATGCGCCGCTGCGCTTCCTGCAGCGACACGGTACAAGCCAGTTCGACGACGGGACAGGAATGTTGCCGTGCCGTGTCGTGCGCACGCTGACGCTGCTCGGGGTCACGCCAAGTGCCGTCGAGAACCACCGACTGGCCGCCGGCCAGCGCCACCGCCGCGCGGTGCAGCGCGGCGTCGTACACGGCTGCCACGTTCTCGCCACGGTAGAGGCCCGCATTCGGAATGCCGACGACGCCGTCGATCGCGCCCGATTCGCGAAGTCCCTGGCGAACGTCGTCGGTGGAGATGACCTGGGCACTAAGCGATTTCGCCAATGCGCGAGCCAGCGTGGTCTTCCCGGTCCCCGGTCCCCCACCGACCAGAATCAATCGGACCGTACCCGCACTTAGGTGCGCCACCGCGATGTCGAGGTGGCGTCGCGCGTCGTCCTCAGCCCCCACGTGCCCCTGGTCAGCTCTGATGCAATCGACCTTGGCGCGCACGACGGCGCGATAGGCGATGTAGAACTCAGCCAGTGCGACGTGGGCGACGTCACCGGATAGTCGGCGATACTCCGCTAGGAAGAAGTCCGCCAGGTCCCTTCGTTCGAGGAACTCCAGATCCATGGCCAGGAAGGCGACGTCGTCGATGCAGTCGACGTAGCGCAGACCGTCGTCGAACTCCAAGCAGTCCAACAACACCGGGCCTTCATTCGGGCAGAATATGTCGTCGGCCAGCAGATCGCCATGACCATCGACGACACGGCGCTCGGTGATCCGCCGGGAGAACAGGTCCGCCCGGCCCGAGATGAACTGTACGGCCAGCCGCTCGATCTCGGACAGTGGTTCCGACCCCAACACGGTTCCCACGTATCGACGCAACTCCGAGAGGTTCTCCTGCCATCGCGCGCCGAGCGACCCGACCGTCGCCGAGGCGTCGATTCGGCGAGATCGGTCGGCGCGCTCGTGAAACCGGGCCATCGTTTCGGCGATCGCCGTCAGGTGGCGCTCCACCGCCTCGCCGCGGACGACCATCGACGACAGCCGCAGCGAATCGGGATACCGACGCATGACGATGACCGGCTCCGCGGGCCCGCAGGCCGGTCCGCTCAGGTGGGCCACGCCCAGATAGCTGTCGGCAGCAAGGCGACTGTTGAGCGCGACTTCCCTAGCGCAGACGTGTTCGCGGCTCTCGACCGTCCGGAAGTCAAGGAAGTCGGTGACGATTGGCTTCTTGACCTTGTAGGCCCGATCTCCCACCAAAGCGACGATTCCCGTGTGCGTTTCGTGAAACTGGGGGTCCGCCGTCGTCGGTGCGGGTACCGCAGGGACTTTCGCGGAGGTTGCACTCATACCAACCATGATGTGTCCCGTACTGATGACCGAACAGCGGCCGTCCGCCCCTTTACGCGCGAGAAAGGTCCCAGATGTGAAGGGCACAAATACCCTGTTGCGGCAACGCCGCCCGGAGGCACGCTCGATGTCGAACGGATTTCCCCGGGAGGCAGATCATGCCGCAGACAGCGGTCGCGTACGAGCTCATCGAAAGCGCAGTTCAGCTTGCGTGCCGCGCGCCGTCCTATCACAACAGCCAACCCTGGCTGTGGGTCGCGGACGGAAGCAACCTCGACTTGTACCTTGAACGCGATCGCCTCGTCACGACCGACAAGTCCGGCCGGGAGGCGTTGATCAGCTGCGGCGCCGTACTCGACCATCTGCGGGTCGCCATGGCCGCTGCCGGGTGGAGGGCCATCGTCGACTACTTCCCGAATCCCAACAAGCACACGCACTTGGCGTCCATCGACTTCACCGAGATGCCGTTCGTCACCGAGGGCCACCGCCTCCGCGCCGACGCGATCTTGCGTCGGCGCACCGATCGGTTGCCGTTTGCGCCGGTCCCCGACTGGACCGCTCTCGAGGATCTACTGCGTCGCGCAATAGACGACGACGGGGCCGTGATGGACGTGCTCGGCGACGATGCCCGACCCCAGCTGGCCGAGGCCTCTCAGCTGACCGAGGCGCTACGCCTCTACGACTCTCCCTATCATCAGGAATTGTCCTGGTGGACATCGCCGTTCGACGTGTCCGACGGGATTCCGCAAAGCGCCTTGGTCTCGGCCGCTGAGAGCGACCGGGTCGACGTGGGTCGATCGTTCCCGGTGACCCGTCACCCCGAACGCCGCCTCGAGGTGCCCGAGGATCGCTCGCAGATCGTCGCGCTGTCGGCGCTTGCCGATACCCACGACGACATCCTGCGCTGCGGCGAGGCGCTGTCCGCTGTGCTCCTGGAGGCCACCCTCGCAGGAATGGCGACCTGCACGCTGACGCACTTGACGGAGGTCGCTGCGAGTCGCGACATCGTCGGCGGCCTGATCGGGCGGTCCCATCCGCAGGCTCTCATCCGCATCGGCCTGGCGCCGGCGCTCGACGAAGTCCCTCCACCAACACCGCGGCGTCCCCTGTCCGATGTTCTGCACTTGCGTTTGCAGGAGAGCAAGGGCGCTCTCTAGAGGACCATCGACGTCGGATCGGGGACTTAAGCCCCTGATCGATCATGGACGCCGCGCCTAGCGTTCAGAACACTGGCTTGCGAACGTTGGGAGCTCACGATGCAGGACACGCACCGATCGTCACCGTCCGTGGTGGTCGGCATCGACGGATCTCGAGCAGGGGTCACGGCTGCGCTCTGGGCCGTCGACGAAGCGGTGGATCGCGACGTGCCACTGCGCCTGTTGTATGCGATCGAACCGAGTGCCGAGAGCGATGAGCATCCAGAGATCGCCGCCCAGAGATTGGCGACGGCTGAACTGGCGGTCCGCTACGCATTCGCAGCCGTCGAGGCGACCAACGAGCCGGTGAAGATCGAGGTGGAGATCCTGCAGGGCCGGCCCGCCGCGACGTTGCTGCAGGCGTCCAGGTCGGCGGCGATGCTCTGCGTGGGCGCCATCGGCCTCAGGCACACGACCATGGGTCGACTCGGATCGACGGCGGCGACGTTGGCATCGTCGGCGCACTGTCCAGTGGCCATCATCCGCGGCACCGAGGCCGGAATCGTCCCGCCACGTCCCGTCGTCGTCGAAGTCGATGAAATGATCTCCAGCACAAACGTTTTGCAGCTTGGCATCACACAGGCGAGGCTGCGCGGCGCGCCATTGCGCGTCCTGACCACCTGGCAGTCCCGATTCACCGACATTCACGACGCGCGCGCCGTCACGGACGGAAACCGGCGCGCCAAGGCGCAACTGGACCGACGCTTGGCCTGGTGGATGCGGAGGAACCCCGACGTCGACATCAAATCGGTGGTGGCGCACTGCAGCACGCTGAACTATCTCGCCCACAACGCCAAGAACATTCAGCTGGTCGTGGTCGGGCGCGAGCGGGCCAGCGGGCTCGGTGACGTCGTTGGCGCCGCTGTTGAGGTCGCGCTACACGACACCGGCTGCTCGGTTCTCGTCTGTGAACCCCACAACGCGTTATGATCCCGTCGAATGACCCTCGGAGGGCGTGCACATGGTCACAGTCTTTCTCGTCGACGACCACGAAGTAGTCCGCCGCGGACTGATCGATCTACTGTCGGCCGATCCCGAACTCGACGTCATCGGGGAGGCTGGGACGGTCGCGCACGCCATGGCACAGATTCCAGCGTTGCGTCCCGACGTAGCCGTGCTCGACGTCAGGTTGCCGGACGGAAACGGGATCGAGTTGTGCCGCGACCTACTGTCGCGACTGCCCGACCTGCGCTGCCTGATGCTGACCTCGTTCACGTCCGACGAGGCGATGCTCGACGCCATCCTCGCCGGCGCCAGCGGCTACGTGGTCAAGGACATCAAGGGCATGGAGTTGGCGAAGGCCATCAAGGATGTCGGTGCCGGCCGTTCGTTGCTCGACAACCGTGCCGCCGCCGCGCTGATGGCCAAGCTGAGGGGGGCCGCCCAACGCTCGGATCCGCTGTCTGCGCTGAGCGATCAGGAACGCGTCCTGCTCGACCTGCTCGGCGAGGGCCTGACCAACAAACAGATCGCGGCCAGGATGTTCCTCGCCGAGAAGACGGTGAAGAACTACGTGTCTCGCTTGCTGGCCAAGCTCGGAATGGAGCGGCGTACCCAGGCGGCGGTCTTCGTCTCGAAGCTGGACCGGCCGCCACACTCTGAAACGTGACCCCACCGCGGTGAATGCCTCCTTCGGCGTTCCACCGGTGACAGGATGGGGGGGTGATCGAACTTGAAGGGGGCAGCGGTGCGCGTCCGCTGCGCGACACGTTGTCGCAGTTGCGGCTGCGGGAGTTGCTCAGCGAAGTGCAGGACCGCATCGAGCAGATCGTGGAGGGGCGCGACCGCCTCGACGGATTGGTCGATGCGATGCTGGCGGTCACCTCGGGCCTGGACCTCGCCGAGACGTTGCGCACGATCGTACACACCGCGATCGAACTGATCGACGCGCGCTACGGCGCTCTGGGCGTTCGGGGCCACGACCACGAGCTCACCGAGTTCATCTACGAGGGCATCGACGACGACACGCGCCGCAAGATTGGGTCGCTGCCACAGGGACGCGGCGTCTTGGGTTTTCTGATCGACGAACCGACGCCGATTCGGCTGGAGAACCTCGACGACCATCCGGCTTCGGTGGGGTTTCCACCGAACCACCCACCGATGCGGACCTTTCTCGGCGTCCCGGTCCGCATCCGGGATGAAGTGTTCGGCAACCTGTACCTCACCGAGAAGGCCTCGGGCCAACCGTTCGGCGAAGACGACGAGGTGCTTGCGCAGGCCCTTGCGGCGGCAGCAGGAATAGCGATCGACAACGCCCGCCTCTACGAGCAGTCACGGACCCGCCAGTCGTGGATGGAGGCCACGCGCGACATCGCGACGCAGCTGTTGTCCGGCGTCGATCCCGCACAGGTATTCCGCCTCGTCGCAGCGGAGGCCCTCAAACTGACCGGCGCCGAGGTGGCCTTGGTGGCCGTGCCCACCGATGCGGATACTCCCCTGGCCGACGTCAGCGAGCTCGTCGTCATCGAGACGGCGGGAGGGACGAACGACGCCGTGGCGACGCCGATAGCCGTGCGGGCAAGTACGGTTGGAAGGGTCTTTCAGCAGCGAACACCGTACCGCGGCAACGCGGTTGACGCGGGGCTCGAGGACTTTCTCGACGATCCGGGACCGACTCTGGTGCTTCCGCTGCGTGCGACGGACACCGTGGCGGGAGTGGTCATCGCGCTGCGACGGCGCGGCGCCGCACCGTTCACCGACGAGGAGTTGGGCATGATGGCGACCTTCTCCGACCAGGCCGCGTTGGCGTGGCAGCTCGCCAGCACCCAACGCCGCGTTCGGGAACTCGACATTCTCAGTGACCGAGACCGGATCGCCAGAGATCTGCACGACCACGTCATCCAACGACTCTTCGCCATCGGGCTGGCCTTGCAGGGAACGATTCCGCGTACGCGGTCGCCGGAAGCCCAACAGCGTCTCAGCGATTCCGTTGACGACCTGCAGGAGGTCATTCACGAAATACGCACCGCGATCTTCGACCTGCACGGCGGCTCGGCGGGAACGACCCGGCTGCGACAACGCCTGGACGAGGCGGTGGCACAGTTCGCGGGATCGGACGTGCGCACGACGGTGCAGATCGTCGGACCGCTGTCGGTAATCGAGTCGACCTTGGCAGATCATGCGGAAGCCGTTGTGCGCGAAGCGGCCAGCAACGCCGTGCGGCACGGCGGGGCGACCGATTTGACCGTTCTGGTCACCGTCGCCGACGATCTGTCCATCGAGGTCACCGACAACGGCTGCGGGATCGGCGAGATCGTGACGCCCAGCGGGTTGGCCAATCTGCGCCGGCGGGCCGAGGACAGCGGCGGGACGTTCGGTGTCGCGAAGGCCACCGCCGGTGGCACCGTGTTGCGCTGGTCGGCGCCGCTGCCGTAACGGCAGAGCACGCGGCGCGGATTGTCCCCGCCCGCCGAGTGGCCTTCAGCGCATGGATTGGGGTCTTTCGCCTCCGACGCAGCCGGACGTCGACCGATAGGGTCGCGTGAAGGCACTTGCTCGTTTCGCGAAGGGGCCCGTGATGATTGGTGATCCGCCAACCTCTTCCGCGGGGGCAGACGCCGAACAATCTGCTGCCGCCTCGGGAGCTCGCGAACCGTCCGTCGACTTCTACCGCGTAGCCGCCGTCGTGATCGTCGTGATGGGTCACTGGCTGGTCTCGGCGGTCACCTTCCGCGACGGCCGGTTCGGCAACGACTATCCCCTCGTCGTCATGCCGTGGACGCAGTGGTTGACCCTGGTGTTCCAGGTCGTGCCAGTGTTCTTTCTGGCAGGCGGCTACGCCAGCGTCGCGTCGTGGACGAAGCACGGAGACGGGGGCAAAGACCAAGGGCTGGAATGGGTTCGGCATCGGGTGGGTGCGATTCTGGGGCCGACCACGGTCTATGTCGTGCTGGCATTGGCAACGGTTGGGACGCTCAGCGCGGCCGGCGTCGCACCTTCGCCGCTGGCATTCGGCGGGTGGGCGATCGCGATGCATCTGTGGTTCGTACCCGTCTATCTCGTGGTCGTGGCGCTGACGCCGCTGTCGGCGGCGGCACACCGCCGGTGGGGCCTGAGGGTGCCTGCCGCCCTGGCGCTCGCCGTGGCTGCCATCGACCTCGCGGCGCGTACTACGCACGTGCCCGAAATCGGCTGGGCCAATTACGTGTTGTGTTGGGCAGCGGTGTATCAGATCGGCATCTGTTGGCGCAGTGGCGCGCTGCGTGGCCGTCGGCCGTTGCTGATGGCGGCCGGGGCGGTCGTCCTGCTGGCAGTGCTACTCGGGTTTCGCATCTACCCGATCAGCATGGTCGGCGTGCTCGGTGCACCCGTGCAGAATTCGTCACCCCCGAGCCTTGCGCTGCTGGCCTTGGCCGCGGCGCAGGCCGGACTTCTCGTCACGGTGGCACCCCTGCTGACACGTTGGCTGCGTCGCCCCCGTTTCGAACGACCACTTGCAGCGGCCAACCGAAACGTGATGGCGCTATATCTCTGGCAGATGGTTCCCGTGGTGATCGTCGCACTCGTCGGCTATCCGAGTGGCCTACTGCCGCAACCAGAGCCGGGAACCGGGGCGTGGTGGTCGTTCCGGTTGGTCTGGCTAGTGATCCTTTCCGCCGTGACGGCCGTGGAGCTCGTGATGCTGTGGCTGGCGCGTGCGGTCTTCGACAGGGCGCTACCCACCGTCGTCGTTCCGCTTCCCGGGTGGAGCGCAGCCCCTCTGCTGGCGGTCGGTCTCGCGATCGCGACGTTGACCCTGTCACGCCTGTCGGCCGAGGGCTTCGCCCCGCACGGACGCATCCCGATCGCATGTGCGTTGCTCTACGTCGCGGCAGTCGCGCTTCTCAGCCTGGTGCCATTCCAACCGCGGGATCATGGCGGCCAGTGACCTTTGGCGCGGCCCGAGGGGCCAAACGACTCCTGATTGCCCGTAAGCGGACTCCTAGCGTTGCACCGTGACGAAGGGAGTACGACCATGACCGACCATTCCACCAATCGGATCGTCGTCGGGGTCGACGGGTCCGCCGCGTCGGATGCCGCCATTCGCTGGGCCGCCAAGGAGGCGGCGATGCGCAAGGTCGTTTTGACGCTGCTGTACGCCATGAATCCTGCAGCCCAGGCGTGGAGAGTGGGATACGCGAGGGCCCCGTTGCCGCCTTCCTACGGCGAGAGGCAGCAGGAAGAAGGCCAGCGCGTTCTCGAGTCCGCACGGCGCATCGCCGAGGAAGTCGGCGCGCCCGGCGAGCAGGTGCAGGTCAAGTCCGAACTGGCGTTCTCCGTCCCGGTGCCGACTCTGATCGACGCGACCAAGGACGCGCAGATGATCGTGGTCGGCAGCCGTGGGCAAGGAGCGTGGCGGCGGGGTCTCTTCGGATCGGTCAGCACCGGACTGATCCACCACTCACATTGTCCGGTGGCCGTCATCCGCGACCCCACCGAAGCAAACGATGAGAGCCGCGGACCCGTCGTGGTCGGCATCGACGGCTCACCGGCATCGGAGTTGGCCACCGCGATCGCCTTCGACGAAGCGTCCTGGCGCGGAGCCGAACTGGTGGCACTACACGCCTGGATCGATTCCGAGCCTCCCGGCATGCCCCTGTTGTCATGGCCCGACTTCCAATCCGCAGCCGAGGAGACACTGGCCGAGCGTCTCGCCGGCTGGAACGACCGCTACCCCGACGTGGTGGTCCACCGTCGGGTGGTGTTCGACCAGCCCGCCCGCCATCTGCTGGAGGCCGCCGAAACCGGCCAGCTCGTCGTCGTCGGAAGCCACGGCCGCGGCGGCTTCGCCGGAATGCTTCTCGGCTCGGTCAGCACCACCATCGTGCACGCGACCCACACGCCGGTGATCGTCTGTCGTCAGAACTAATCTCAGCGAGCCTTCGCCGCGTGAGGAGGGCGACGATCGGGCCGGCCGCCTCCGCAAGAATGACATCGCCGGGGTGGCGCAGGGCGATCCGCATTCGAACGATCACCCTCGTCCTGTCATCCCAGCGGGGTTCCGCGAGCCACGCCCAGGTCACGTCGACGGGTACCGCTTCTTGGACCGTTCGCAGTACCAGCGACCGACCGTCGACGGCATCGACGACCGACATCGGGACGCCAGCTCGCCCGCAACTGGTCATCGGAACGCGAATCACCTCGCCGCGCGACGGATTGGCGTCCCCGGTCGTCCGGCCTTCCCCCAGCACGACGTCCAGCACCCGCGGCCACACTGAGTCCACCGGAGCGTCTATCCACTCGGCCGCGGTGCTCTCCGCGGCCGGTTGGTGAATGAACCCGTCGCCGAGCATCGGAGCCTGGCTTTCTTCCTTCGTGGCGCCCCAGTTGCGGTAGTACCGCCGAGCGGTCCAGAGCCCAGCGACACCGACGAGCATCAGCGCGTGATCCCTCCTCACGTCGCGGCCGCCGTCATTGCTCGCGGGCGACGATCACCGGTGTCCGCACCGCTTGCACGACCGCCGAACTGACTGACCCGAGCAACATTCCGGCGAAGCCACCACGACCGTGGCTGCCGACGACGGTGAGCTGCGCCGTTTCGGATGCCTCCAGCAGTTGATACGCCGGCTCCCCGTAGACCAGGCGTCGCTCCACGGCGACGTGTGAATACCGCTGCTCCCACGCGGCCAGGTGTTCGGCCAGGGCCGCCTTGCCCTGGCTGAGTTGCTGTTTCCAGTCGATGCTCGCGACCTGGTACGGGCCGTACGCACCCCAGGAGTGCATGGCGATGAGCCCGACTTCGCGTCGGGACGCCTCGTCGAAGGCGATCGCCGTCGCCTGGTCCGACGCCGACGAACCGTCGACACCGACCAGCACCGGCGCCTTCGTCGAATCCACGATCGACCGGACTTCGTCATGAACGATCGCGACCGGGCAGTGTGCGTGGCGAATCAGACCCGTGGGAATGGATCCCAGGATCGGGCGGTCCGCCGCATTCCGGCCTCGGCATCCCACCACGACCATCGCCGCGTCCTTCGACAGGTCGATGAGGGTGGACAACGTGTTCCCCGATAGCATCTGATGCTCGACCCTGACAGAGTCGCTGGTCCCCGACTGCTCGGCGACCTTGACGGCGTCGCCGATGATCTGATGGCCATGCTGCTCGTGGTGCTCCCTAATGCGGGCCCGTGATCTCGGAGGCTCCGGCCACATCGTGATGAGTGGCGCGGGAAGCACGTGGACGAGGGTGAGCGGCTCCCGTCGGATGGCGGCGTCGCGCGCCGCCCAGTCGACAGCCACCTTCGACGCCGGTGATCCGTCAACGGCGACGATGATCCCGTGATGCGTTGCAGTGACGACCATTTCGCACCCCTCTCCCGGCCAGGCGGTCGCAGACGCGGCCCTGTCCGAGATCGACGCTAGTTCCGCCCAGGATCGGGGTCTGCGGGCGGAAGTCACCGCTGCAGTGGTCTTTCGACTCTTGGAGCCGGCAATGCAGTGGTGAAGCGTCATCTGCTGTGACTTCTTCCTCGCGCCCCGTGACCATCGACGCCCGTAACCACGACGCGGTGCTGTTCGACCTCGACGGAGTGCTCACCGACACCGCGTCCGTACACGCCATTGCGTGGACGGAGCTGTTCGATCGATTCCTGGCCGAACGCCCGGCGCGGGCGGGGGAAGACCACTCGCCGTTCACGGCAGACGACTATCGCGCGCACGTCGACGGCAAACCGCGTGAGGACGGCATCGCCGACTTTCTCTCGGCGCGAGGCATTTCGTTGCCCGTCGGGCAACCGACGGACACGGGCGGCGATACCGTCTGGGGCCTGGCCAGGTCCAAGCAGCGCAGCTTCGAGCATCTGCTCGACACCGGTCTGACGGTCTTCGATTCCACGGTGGCGTTGGTCCGACGTCTCCGCGACCTGGCGTTCGGCGTCGCCCTGTACTCGTCGAGCAGAAACTGCCGCCGGGTTCTCCATGCGGCGGGCCTCGACGATTTGTTCGCGGTCTGCGTCGACGGGGTCGTCACCGAGGCGCTCGGCCTACCCGGAAAGCCTGATCCGGCAGTACTTCTCGAGGCCGCACGTAGACTCTCTGCGCGGCCGGATCGCTGCGTCGTCATCGATGACGGGCAGTCGGGCGTGGCCGCTGGCCGCGACGGAGGGTTTGCGATGGTCATCGGAGTCGCCCGCGTCGACGGAGCGGAGGACGAGCTACGCGCCGCCGGAGCGGACGCCGTGGTCCGCGACCTCGCCGACGTGACGGTTACGAACCGCTCGTGAAGCGGCCCCCGCCGGAGAGGGTTTGAAGCTCTCGGTCCCACTCGGCATAGCGAGTCCGATTCAGCCGCCGTCGCGACAGCATCGCGAAGCTGGCGGAGGCCCCAGCCACACACAGCCACATCGGCACGGCAGCGCCAAGGGCTTCCTGACCCGCCCGGCCGGGCGGACTCGGGGCCGCCACCTGATTGCCCCGTTCGTCCACCCAGACATCGACGCGCTCGCCGGCCTTGACCCCGCTGGTGACGGGAACCACCTCGACATGGTTGCTACCGAACACATTCCAGCGTGCCCGTACGTTGACCTCGACCGAGTTCGCGTGGGCGATCGCATCGGAGTCTGCGACGGCGGTCGCCGTGACCATGTGCCGACTCTGCGCCTCCTCGGCGAGCACCCGCGAACGGGTGTCGTGGATCGCAGTTCCCATCGCGGCCGCAACGGGTACCGCGATCACGGCCACCATCACGGCGACGACGAATGCCAGTGCCTCGATTCGGTCGCTGGTACGGATGAGCGGATGCTGACCGAACATCCGCAGGAACCAACTCCGGCCCAGATCGATGGTGAACGTCTGCATGACATCTCCCTCCGGAGAAGAGCGGCCGCGGCCTCTCACCGTCCGATCCTGGTCTTCGGGCCCTGTCCCCCCAAAGGGCCCAACGTCCCGTCACCGTCGGCAGACGTCACCAGGGCGAGCAACCCACGGGACCTCCGGCGAACGATGAGGGACCAACGGCCCCAGCGCCCGCGTTGCGGCGCCGAATATCGTCCGATCATCAAGCGTCGCGAATGCGGCCGGATAGAAGGAGCCTTCATGCAGGCCGACTCTTCTGCTCCCGTAGTAGTGGGCATCGACGGTTCGGATGCTGCGACCGACGCGGCGCTCTGGGCCATCGACGAAGCGATTTCCCGTAACGTTTCGCTGCGTCTCGTCCACGTCATCCCGGTGGCACACGCCCCGGAGAGGCCGATCGACCCGACCATGCTCGAAGGTGAGTATGCGGAGAGCGCACTCCGTGCAGCGTCGGCCGTCGTCAACGCCGCCGACCGTCCAGTGAAGGTCGAAACGGACATTCTCTGGGGTCGACCGGATCTGGCGATGATCGAGCAATCCAGGCAGGCGTCGCTCGTCTGCGTCGGGTCGGTCGGCATCGGGGTCGTCGCCCGCAGGTTCCTCGGTTCGACGGCAGGTGCGCTAGCGGAACGCGCGCACTGCCCGGTTGCGATATTGCGCTCGCCACACCAGGTTCCGAGTACTGGCGCCGATTGGATCGTAGTGCCGGTCGACGGTACGCCAGACAACGCCGACGTCGTCGAGTTCGCCATGAACGAGGCGCAGCTGCGGCACGCACCGGTCCTTGCTGTCGGCGTGTGGGACGACGACTTCGGCGATACCACCTATGACGAGCTGGATCAGCGAGTCAGCGAAATGACGAAGCGTTACCCCGGCGTCCACGTCTATCCCGTGGCGACGAGGTCACGAGTGTCTGGCTTCCTCGCCGAGAATCGCGATGAATCCATTCAGCTGGCCGTCCTAGGGGCCAACGCCGCCGGCCAGGTCGCGCAGATCATCGGTCCGCACAGTCGCCCATTGATCGCGCACGGCGAGTGCTCGGTCTTGGTCGTTCGATAGTTCGATTCCCGAAGTTCGCGGAAGGTGACCGACGCCATGAGCACTCCGTCAACGGAATTGGACGTCGTCGTCGGGGTCGACGGCTCGGAGTCCTCCAAGTCGGCGGTGCGCTGGGCGGCCCGCGAAGCGGTCATGCGGCACGCGCCCTTGATGGTCATGCACGCATACACGTCGGCGATCATCGACGGCCATGATCCGCGGATCCAGGCGCGAGTCACCAAGTGGCAGCGTTACCAGGGCCGCCGGATCGTTGCCGAGGCGCTCGCGATCGTCGCCGAGGTCGCCAAGGAACACATGCCGGTCCTCAAGACCGAAATCATCTCGTCCCGTGCCGTGCCAGCGCTGGCGGGCGCGTCCAAGGACGCACAAATCATCGTGGTCGGCAGCAGGGGCAACGGCCGCCTCGACCGATTGGTGCTGGGTTCGGTCAGTACGGGCCTGTGCCATCATGCACATTGCCCGTTGGCGATCATCCGCGGAGACGTCGGTTCCGTGCCAGACCACCGACCGATACTGCTGGGCATCGATGGCTCACCCGCTTCCGAATCGGCAACGGCCATCGCCTTCGACGCGGCATCACGACGGGGCGTCGGGGTGGTGGCACTACATGCTTGGAGCGACGCCGGGGTGTACAGGCTGCTCGGCCCTGACTGGCACACATTCCAGAACGCCGCCGAAGAAGTACTCGCGGAACGCCTTGCCGGTTGGCAGGAGCACTATCCCGACGTCCGCATCGAGCGGAAACTCGTGTGTGACGAACCCGCCTATTGGCTCATCACGGAATCCGAAAACGCCCAGCTGGTGGTCGTGGGCAGTCACGGCCGCGGCGGTTTCGCCGGCATGTTCCTCGGGTCGGTGAGCACCGCGGTCGCACAGTCGGTTCACGTCCCCGTCATCGTCGCACGTCGACCCTGATCCATGACGGAGCAGGCCATTCCGGGGCAGATCGGGAGTTCCCCGTCGTCACTTACCCTCATCGACGGCGCGAGGGTCGAAGTTCGGCAGCTCGCCTCCGATGACTACGACGCGGTCGTCGCGCTTTCGGAGACCCTCACCGAGAGAGAGCGCTACATGCGGTTCTTCACGGTGCACCCAGGTTATCTCGATGAGTGGGCCCGCACGCTCACCACCCGATCCGCCGAGCAACACGCCCTCGGCACCTTCGAGGACGACGCGTTGATCGGAACGGCGAGCTACGTCAGGACGACACAACCTGGATACGCCGAGGTCTCCGTCGTCATCGCGCATCTGCAGCACGAACGTGGCGTCGGCACCGCACTGCTGCGATCACTTGGCCGCGTCGCCCGCGACAACGGCATTCACCATCTGGTGGCCGACGTGCTGGCGGAGAACATCCTGATGCGCAAGGTCATCACCGACGGTGGTTGGCCTTGTACGCAGCATCTCGACGGATCAGTCCTGAGTGTCGATCTGGACCTCGACTCGGTCGTTGACGGCTGATCCGTCAACTTCGTCACCCGAAGTCCGACCCGTCCAACATCGTCGCGATCTCCGCCAGCGCGCGTCGCGGCGTAGCCGGCAGCGGATCGGCGTTCACCGGCGCCCAGCCAACGCGAATCAGCATCTGAGGAAAGGCATCCAGGCCAAAGACTTCGGCTTGGATGGCATCCCGCGTCGTCGGGATCTCCAGAACCTCCGTCACCGGGCACGTGGCCATGCCGACCGCCGTCGCCGTCAGCAGCACCAGGCTCGTCGCCTCACCGGCCCGTAGTCTCGCGAGCGCATCATCCTCGACGGTGCCCAGCGCCAGAAGTATCCCGTGGTCTTCCTCGACACTGGTTTCGGGGGGCTGGGCCAACGCCGGGCCCGCGAACAACCGGCCCGGTATCTGCGCATCGGGTTCCGAGATCGGCGTGTTCCGAGCGGGCACACCAGCCGTCGCGGCGTGCCGTCCGCTCCACATCGCCAGTTCGGTGAGGTACTCGGCGTCGTTGACGTGTTCGTGTACCGCGTTGGCCAGCATCACCTTCAGGTCGGCGGCGGACTCGATGCGGCGAACGGAGACTCCCGCTCGAGCAGCCCGTGCTCCCATCAGCGCCACGTCACCGTGCGGCACGGGCCATGAGCTGTAAAGCCTTCGATCGGTACGCCGCCGCGGAATTGCCGCTGCCAGAGCCACATCCACCTCGCTGGGAGTCCAGCGCTGCATCTCGATGGACGCCAGATGGTAAGGGTCGCCCGCATTGGGGAATCGGTGAATCTTGCTCTGCCATCCCAAGGCGGCCAACGCGAGCGTGCAGTGGTTGAGCGCCGCACCGCAGCTGACGATCAGATCGCGGCTGTCAGGATCGGTGTGCCGCAGCTGCAGCGACGGCTCCGCGTAGAGATGCAGACTCTCGTCGCCGACGCGCCACCGCCAGGGCTGCGTGTTGTGCACGGATGGCGCCCGCGCAGCCAGGGACAATGCGGTGCGTACGGTTTCGGTTTCAGGGAAAAACGAGCTCATCTCGACCTCCTTCGCAGCAGAACATTCGTCATTGCTCACAGTGCCGTGCCTATCGTTCGGCCGCGAGAGTACGAAGTCCCCTGTCCGAGGGAACAAATCAACACCTTGTTCGCACCTCTGATGACGAACGACCCTGTCAGGGGGACGTCGTCGGAGATAGCGTGACGCAATGACCAAGCAAAGAGCATGGCTGGCAGGTGCTCTGGCGGTTGCCGGGATGAACCTGTGGTACCGCGCACACCTACGGCCCTGGATGTACCGGTGGGGATCGACACCCGAGGAGTACGCGGAGGGCCTTCCCGGTGACGACATGGTCAAAGAAGGCGCCACGCGGACAACGCGATCGATCACCATTCACGCGCCCGCCGACGCCGTCTGGCCGTGGCTGGCGCAGATCGGTGAAGACCGTGCCGGCTTCTACAGTTACTGCCGACTCGAACGAGCCGCCGGTGCACGGATCCACGACACGGACGACATCCACCCCGAGTGGCAGAGCGTCCGGGCGGGTGACACGGTGTGGATGGCGCGGCGGTACGGCCGCAGCGCCTCTCAAGCGGTGGCAGCGGTAGAACCGGGATCATTTCTGATCCTGGTTTCCCAAGACGACTTCGACAAACTCGAGAACGGTGGAAAGGCCGCTGGCAGTTGGGCCTTTCACCTGTGCCAGGACGGCGAGAACACCCGTCTGATCGTTCGAGGCAACGGGGGTGCGGTCGGACACGCCATCTTCGACATACCGCACTTCGTGATGGAGCAGAAGATGCTGCGGGGAATCCGCGACCGGGCCGAAGGCTTCCGCCGAAACTACGTACATCCGAAGTTCCGTGTCGCTCATCTCTCCGACGACACACGGACCGAGACGGCTCCCGGCGAGCACGTGGGATTCAATCGCATCGTCTGAAACGAGATGCTCGGGGGCAGAGGATCACGACGAATCGGACCAATCATCGGGTTCACCACCGAAGCGAAACCGTCGCCCACTGATCTCACTGGGCGTGATCCGCAGGAAGCGACGCTTGATCGTCGGGATCCACGGCAGAACCTGCGCGCGCTCGGCCTCGGCGATGTCAGCGGAATCGTCCAGGACTTCGGCCTGCCCCTTGACGACGACACTCCATCCCTCGTAGACGTCGTGATCGTCGGCTTCGAACGCGACGCGCTGATTGATCAGCGCGCTCAAGAGCTTCGTGCCCTCCGCGGTGCGCAGCAGGATCGTGTGCCGCTGCACGACGAAGTTGACCGGAAAGATCTCTGGTTGGCCCCCAACGCTGGTAGCCAGCCGCCCCAGCGTGACGCTGGCCAGTTTGGCCCAGGCCTCGTGCTCCGTCAGCTCGAGGACGGGGTCGGGATCGAAAGCCGTCATCGGTGACCCTTCTTGTCTGTCAGTGCCATGCGACCCCCGAGCGGTCCCCGAGAACCTTAGTTTCAGAAGGTAAAACACCCGAGCCGACGTGTATCGGGGCATGCGTCACCACTCCAAGAGCACAAAGTCCCTATCTTGACCTGCTACGACGACGGCTCGAGGTACTCACCGGGCCCGACGATCTCGTCGCCGAGAGAGAGCCCCCGTTGTCCGGACGGCGCCAATCCGCGATGCCGACATAAAAGTCTTTGTGCGAGGGTAAAATTCGCTCATCGCTCGCGGAGCGAAAGGGGAGAAGAGGCATGGAGCGAGCTCAGCGAGAATCGGCGTTCGCGCAACTGGGGCGCAGGGGCCTCGTGGGCCGCATACACGAAGACCTCGACGAGTTGCTGGCGGCCCGCGACCAGATGGAGCGACTGCTCCAGATCTTCCTTGAAATTGGTGCCGATCTCGATCTCGAGGCGACGCTGTCGCGGATCGTCACCGCCGCCATCGAACTGACCGGAGCCCGATTCGGCGCTCTGGGCGTACGGGCCTCCGACGGCACCCTGAGTTCGTTCGTCCACGTCGGGATGAATGCCCAGACGGTGTCCAAGATTGGTCATCTCCCGGCCGGCAAGGGTGTCCTGGGCCTGTTGCTGGACAGCAACGACGTGATCCGTCTCGACGACTTGACCGCCCATCCGGTGGCGGTCGGACTGCCAGAACATCACCCGCCCATGTCCGCCTTCCTCGGTGTCCCGATCACCATCCGCGGGGATCCGTTCGGCAGCCTCTACCTCACGCACTCCGACCCGAGTCGTATGTTCAACGAGGCCGATGAGATAGCGGCACGTGCCCTGGCATCGGCCGCCGCAGTCGCGATTCACAATGCGAGCCTGTTCGAGCGGGTCCGTGCCGGTGCGAAGTGGGTGCAGGCCAGCCGCGAGATCACCACGGCGTTGCTGTCCGGGGCAAATCCAGCGGTCAAGCCCATGTGGTTGATCGCCAAGCGGGCCTGCGAACTCGCCGAGGCCGAGCAGGCGATCGTCCTGGTGGCGGCCGATGCCGAAGCGTCGCAGGACGACGTGACCACTCTCGTCGTGTCAACCGCGGTGGGCCTGCACGCCGACGACGTCATCGGGCGTCGGGTCCCGGTTGACGGGTCGACCACGGGCGACGTATTCACATCGGGTCGTGTGGTGATCACCGACCGGTTTCGGCATCCGATCCAGTCCTTCACCGACGTGGGTGAGCGGCCCGCGATCGTGATGCCGCTGCGGTACAAGGACAGCGTCGTCGGTGTGATCGCCGTTGCCCGCAATAAGGATCAGCCGCCGTTCGACAGTAGCTACCTCGAGCTGATCGGCGACTTCGCCCACCATGCCGCAGTGGCCTTGACGTTGGCGGCTGCGGGCGAGAGAGTGCGTGAGCTGAGCATCCTCGCCGACCGCGAGCGCATCGCTCACGATCTGCACGACCACGTCATACAGCGACTGTTCGCCACTGGTATGCACTTGCAGGGCACCATCGCCCGCGCGCACTCCCCCGTGGTCGTCGAACGACTGAACCGCACCCTCGACGACCTGCAGGCCACGATCGAGGACATTCGCACGACCATATTCGGCCTGCAATCACCGTTGCACGGCGAGGGTTTTCGACAGCGAATCCAGCACCTGCTCTCGGATCTAACCGAGGACCTCGGCATCGAGACGCGTCTCCATCTGTCCGGGCCACTCACTGCCGTCAGCGGCACCTTGGCCGAGCACGCCGAGGCCGTCCTGACCGAACTCATCAGCAATGCCGTGCGACATTCGGGCGCGGGACGCATCACCGTCGATGTTGCCGTCGCCGATGAACTGGTCATCCAGGTCACCGACGACGGACACGGCATCCCCGCGGACAACCAGCGCCACAGCGGCTTGTTCAACATCGAGCGCCGCGCCGAACAGGCGGGTGGCCGCTGTGAAATCTCGACGACTGCGGGCCTCGGCACGTCAGTCAGTTGGCGCGCGCCACTGACGGGGAACTGAACACGACGCCCTGGCATCCGTCACCGCTGGGCAGCATCCCCCAGAACGGCACGCCGTTCGCGATATTCCGTCTCGGTGATCTCGCCGCGGGCGAAGCGACTCGCCAGGATGGCTCGTGCCGATGGGGTTCGTAGGGCAACGGCAACGGCCTACTCACAGCGTGCGCGGCGGTCGCCCGCGCAGGCAGGGCCGTCAGCCACGAGGAGCGACGACTACTGGCCCTACTCGCCGGCTTGCCCGAAGCGACGATGCTGACATGCGACATGACGCCGACCAGATTTCTGCGCGCCCACCTCGCGCGCAGCGACTGCGCCGGGCAGTCAGACCGACGCTCTTGGCCTCGACCCTCGCGGCGCTGGTGGGCGCGGACACACTTCAAGGAAGCGATACCAGCCCCAGAGCGAGCACGCACAGCACCACCAAGGCGATCGTCAGTCCGTAGGCTATGGTTCCTGCACGTCGAATGGTGAAGCGGCCCATGAGATCACGATCCCGTCCGATGCCGATCATCGCAAACAGCAACGGCACCAAGAGGACGGCGTTGAGTATCTGAGTGGCCACGAGTATCGTCACCAGGGGGACGTTGGGGATGAGCACGGTCACTGCGCCGAGGAACGTGACGATGCCGAACGTGAGATAGAACGTCCTGGCGTCGCGGAAGGTGTCGTCGATGGCCGCCTCGATGCCCGCATACTCGCACACCGAATAGGCCGTTGACAGAGGCAGTATCGACGCAGCCAGGAACGCTGCCCCGATGAGACCGGTGGCGAATAGCTGCGAAGCTGCGGTGCCAGCGAGGGGTTGGAGAGCGACGGCGGCGTCGGCGGCATCGTGGATCGAGCGGCCGTTGCGATGAAGGGTGGCGGCACAGGCCACCACCACGAAGAATCCGATTACGCCGGTGAGCACGGCACCGGTGATCACGTCGATCCCAACGAGCGCGAGATCTTCGGTCCGAAGCTTCTTGTCCACCGCGTAGGACTGGATGAACGACAGTCCCCACGGTGCGAGCGTGGTGCCGACCGTTGCGGTGATGATCGCGATGGCTTCGCCATTCATGGGCATGGTCGGAATCAGAAGTCCGCGGCCCGCAGCACCCCAGTCGGGCCGAGCCAGAACACCGGACGCGATGTAGGCCACGAAGACCGTCGACAGCAGCAGTAGGAAGTGCTCGACGCGACGGAAGCTGCCGCGGAGCACGAGAAGGGAGACGGTCACGGCGGACGCGGGGACGCTGATGTAACGGCTGATCCCAAAGAGCTCGAAACCCGCAGCGATGCCTGCGAACTCAGCGCAGGTGGTCCCGACGTTGGCGACGACCAACGCGATCAACGCACCGCCACCCAACCGCACGCCGTACCGTTGACGCACCAGACCGATGAGCCCCTGTCCAGTGACGACACCCATTCGAGCAGCAAGCCCGTGGAACAGTACGAGGGCGACGGTGGACAGCAGCAGGACCCACAGCAACTGGTAACCATGATTCGAACCGAGCACCGAGTAGGTCGTGATGCCCGCCGGGTCGTCGTCGGAGAGTCCAGCGAGCAGTCCCGGCCCGACCACCGCGAGCAGCGCCCCCAGGGCCACGCGCCTTCGACGCAGCAGCGTCACGAAGCCCGTCGATCCGGAAACTGCCGTCGACGGGGCCACACCCGGGTGCGTTCGAGCCGTCGCCCGATGAGCGCGGGAGCACGCCCCAGGCGGGCTCGCCAACTGGCTGCGTGCTCGACGGGCATGGCGGCCACGATCTCAGCGGCATCGTCTTCCTGCATTGCCCTCAGCAGCCGCTCGGCCATCGCGGGATCGACGATTCGCACCGCATCCGCGGCCAGGCTGGGCGCCTTGGCGACGAGAACCTCGGTCGCGGATTCCAGGTCGAGCCGGGCGATCAGCGAGGCCAGCCCGCGAACGTCCAAGTGGTGCACGGCGGACCGCGGTGAAGCGAGTTGCACGGCATGGCCACGTTCCGAGGTCAGGTGCACGTCGCTCCACGCCACGGCGTCTTCGCCTGCGCGAGCCGCCTCCCTGCGCAGACCGAGCCTCCGAAGCACCCCGCCAAAACCGACCTCGACGCCGACGAGGTTGAGGCGCCCATCTGGTGTCCGCGCCAGCACCACGTCTGCGACTCGGGCGAGCCGTTGGCCCACCACATCGACGATCTGAGTGTCGAGAACGTCGCGGCCGAGCAGGATCTCGTCCTGGAGCAGGGAATCTGTGAGGGAGGTGACGGTACACGCGGCCATGTCGTCGACGCCCAGCGATAACTCGATGCCCAAACGGCGGACACTCTGGACCGCGGGCCACGGCACCAACAGATCCTTTGCGCGACGGCGCTCTACCAGGAGGCGTTGGATCGCGAGCGGGCCGGCCTCATCACCAAGGCGGACCGTCATGTCAGCGAGACGGCCAATGGACCCGCCGTCATGGGTTCGCACTTCCCTGCCGATCATCCGGCTGAACAACCACACTTCAGAAGCTTCCCGCAGCGATGACGGCCCGCGGCCCGGTTTGCACTCTTCAGCCGGCAGCTTGAACGTCGTCGAGCGCGGGACCGAACTGAAAACGGCGGCCGGTGACATTGAGCGGAAGAATTCGCACGAAGTGCTGCTTGGTCGAAGCCGTCCACGAGAGTAACCCGGCCTGATCGGCCTCATCGAGTTCTTCGTCGCTCCGGAGTACGCGAGCGGTTCCCTTGACGATCACGCTCCATCCCGCGACGAGGTCGTGCTGATCGGCCTCGAAGAGCACGTCGTGGTTGATTGCGGCACTGACCAGCTTCGTGCCCTCGGCAGTGCGGAACAAGATCGTGCGGTGTTGGACGGCGAAGTTGACCGGAAAGATCGCTGGATGACCGTCGACGCTGGTGACGAGTCGCCCCAGCATCACACTCGACAACAGATCCCAACATTCGGTCACCGACAGGATGGAGACCGGTTGAGGCAGATCGGACATGGCCGCAACGTTATCCGGCTCGCCGCGCGCGCGACGGGGCACAAAGTCACTTGTCCGCCGTACCAACGGCCCGCGGGGGTGAAGCGAGCGACGGCCCCGGAGCCGCTAGGGGGAGAGCTCCGGGACCGTCGGGTCGGTGGCGCCTAGAGTCACGCGCGCTGGCGACTCGGCGCATCGTGGAATTCCGATCTCAGCACCGAATCGCGTTCTTACGAAAGGGCCGAAGGTCATCAAGGCTTCGCGCCGGCATGGAGCATCACGGGACAAGAGAGAACGCTGAGTGCGCACTCGGCGGCAGGATCGAGCACGGTGCCGATGTCGTGTGACTGCCGGTCGGCTGCGATGAACAACGCAATCTGGCCGATGCGATCATGCAAGTACTGCCCAAGCACCACGTTTCGTTCCACCGCGACGTCGAGGCCGGGTCGTCTGGTCACCCACATGTCGAGTTCACGAGCCAGGCGCGCATCCAACTCGGTGGGGTCCGTCGCGCCTTCACGAACTGCCCAATTCACCAACAGTCGCAATGGCATCCGACGCAGAACCGACTCTTCGACGGCCACGCGCAACAGGTCAATAGCGGCTGGGTCGCTGCCGAGCTGGGCGACGACCCACCCGTCGGCGAGCGGTTCACCTCGTACGATCGTCACCGGGCAGTCAGCCTCCAGCAAGACTTCCGTGGTGATTCCCACACGGTGACCTGGATGCGGCGCGCGCGGACCGTTCGAGCCGAGGCAGATCATCACCGCGAACTCGCGTGCGAGCGCGACCGAAGTCGGCGCATAGGCGATCTCGGCGGTGACGTCGATCGCGCTGCTCACCTGTCTAGCTCGTGTGGTCGCTTGCACCAGTGCCACATCGTACTGTCCGGCGTGCAGTGGTTTGGCTCCAGCCGCCGCGGCGTCCGATGGGTCGACCGCAAACACCAACCGCAGTGGCACGCAGCGCAGTTCCGCCTCGATCGCCGCCCAGGTCACCGCCTTCAGTGCACCGGGCAGTCCGTCCACGCCGACGACGACCGCAGGGCGATGGTCGGCGGCAGCGGGCTGACGGTGGTGTCGTTGAAGGGTCAGCGAGTCCGCAAGCGCTGAGCACACGACAAAGGCCTCGAAGCGGTGGGTCTGAGAATTCTTCACGGGCCACTCCCCCAGGTCATTTCCTCAACGAACTGTTGATCAGCATCCACCGTCGGGATCCTCGGTGACAGAGCAGGCTTGCCCGCGGGGCGGGGACCAAAGGCCTTCACGAGGCCGGAGGATCGTCGTGAACCCGAGACCGCTGGTAGGCGTCGACGGCAGTTGGCAACGTCATGAACAACCGATCGCGGCCGATCTTGTCGAGCATGCCAGCTGCCTCGAGTGCGTCGAGCAAGTCCTGCTTGACCCTTGCCATGGCGAAGACGATCCGTCGGCTCGCGAGTTCCTCGCAGAGTCGTGCCAGCGCATCGATGGCCGTCATGTCGACCTCGACATTGGCCTCCACACTGAGCACGAACCAGGTGACGGGCGGCAGCGACCGGTTGACGGCGGCCAGTGCGCGAAACCGGAAGTCCTCGGCGTTGGCGAAGCACAACGGCGCGTCGTAGCGGTACGCGAGCAATCCCGGGATGACGGTCGCTTGCGGATAGTCGTCCACGTCGTGCATGCCCGCGAGTCCCGGCACGAACCCTTGGACGCTGTCGTGCGCGCGGGCCAACCGGCGCAGCAGATCGAGAATCGACAACGCGACCGCGGCGAGCACCCCGTACAGCACGCCGAGCACGGACACCGCAACCGCGGTGGTCAGAGCCAGCACGAACTCGCTTCGCCGGAATCGAGCGAGCCTGCGAAACTCAGCCACGTCGACGAGCTTCGTTGCGGCGTAGAAGATCAGCGCACCGAGGGCAGCTGACGGTATGTATGCGATGAAGCCTCCACCGAACACCACCACGCACGCCACCGCAACGAAGGCGACCAACGAGTACAGCTGCGTGCGCGACCCCGACGCGTCACCCAACGCGGTCCGACTGCCGCTGGAGCTCACCGGGAAGCCGTGGGTGAAGCCCACGGCCAAGTTGCACACTCCGAGCGCACGTAGTTCCGCGTTGGCATCGATGTCCGCTGATTGACGTGCGGCAAAGGAGCGGGCCGTCAGTACATTGTCCGAGAAGGCCACGACCGCGATTCCAAAGGCCGGCGCGATCAGGTCGTGCAGGGATTGGCGCGTCAATTCGGGTACGTCGAAGGGTGGCAATCCGACGGGTACGGCGCCCACGACGTCGATGCCGTGGCGCCGCAACGCGAAGACGGCGACCACCGCCGCGGCACACAGCACCCCGATGAGCGGCCCGGGTAGCCGCGGCGTCCAGCGCTCCAGCACCACGATCAGCACGAGAACGGATGCCCCGAATACCATTGTGGGCCAGTGTAACTGGTCCACTCCGGCGGCAAGAGACAGCAGTTGCGCGTAGACGGTGTCACCCGAGGCGGTTACTCCTGCCGACCTGGCTGACGATCATGACGATCGCAATGCCCGTGAGGTAGCCGATGAGGACGGATCTGGACAGCAGATTGGAGAGGAAGCCGAGCTTGAGCAGCGCGGCGATCAGGCAGATGGCTCCAACGAAGACGGCCAACGTGGCCGCATAGTGCGCATGCCGCGTCGGGTCCCCAAGGGCCAGGGGACCCAACACGGCCGCCGTCATCAACGCCGTCGTCGACTCGGGTCCGACCGACAACTGACGGGAGGACCCGAGGAGTGCATGGACCAAGAGCGGTGGCAACGCCGTCCATAGTCCGGTCACCGGACTCAGCCCCGCCAACGCCGCGTACGCGAGTGCCTGTGGAACGAGATAGGCCGCAACACTGAGACCCGCCTGCACATCGCCGCTCAACCATGATCTCGAGTACCCGCGCATACTCGCGAGGTTCGGTAACCACGAGGTCAGCCCGTGCGCCGGCTCAGCGCTGAACATGGCACCGCACCAATGTCTCGGCTTGATTCCTTGGTCGATTCACGCATCAGTCGGAGACTGCGGTTCAGGGTCAGGGGGATCAGGTGCGCCGTCACGGTGGCGCGCGCCTTCAGGTGCTGAAATGCTGCTGCTACCAACGTCTCGACGCCGGTGCGAGAGGAATTCGGAAACTTGACACACACGGCCGCAACGATTCCGGCGAGTTCGTCGGTCTCCAGTTTGGTGGCGTCCCGGCCAGTCGGCCCGGCAGCATCCGGTAGCACGACCAAGCCCAACGACGCGTCGGCACCGGCCCCGAACTCGGTCATCACGGTCTTAACCCGCGCCTCTGTCGGCTCGGCGTCGTGGCCGGATCTCGATTGCCATGATCATCCTCCCGGACGTGGGTGGGCACGCGTCCTATCTCATCGCCGAGCTCACGCTAGATCGCGAACCGCCTTCCGCCCTAGGGCCGAAGGGCTCTCAGCGTCACGCCGTGTGACCCACGCCGTGCTGGCTCTCGGACCCAAGACGATTTGAGATGACCTTAGGCACTACTGGGTAGGGCCCAACCCACGTACGAAGGAATCGTGCGTCTCTTGGAAACCAAGTCGACCATCGACGTCGACGTCACCGTTCAGGGATCGCTGCCCGGTGCCGCCGACTACGCTCGGCGCAAGATCGGCGGCTTGGCAGCGTTCACCCATCAACCCGCCGCCCATGCGCGGGTTCGGTTGACCAATCTCAGCCACAGTCGACTTCCCGGGCCCGTGGTCGCGCAGGCCAACCTCGAGATCTCCATCCCACCTGGTCCGACAGCTCTTCACCGAGGCGGCCCGCGACATCGAGGCCGCATCGGCCCGACGTTCGGCATGACGCATCCGGTCGGCCTCCAGGAGCAGCGATGACCACTCACCCAAACCGCGACACCGGTGCTGCGGTGTTTCGCAGCCGCCAGGAAGCCGGGCGAATCCTCGGTGACCTCCTGAGCGCTTACGAGGGTCGCGACGACGTGGTCGTGTTGGGGCTGGCCCGAGGCGGCGTTCCGGTGGCCTTCGAGGTTGCGTGCGCATTGAGTGCTCCCCTGGACTGCTTCATCGTGCGCAAGCTCGGGGTGCCCGGTCGCGAGGAGTTTGCGATGGGCGCGATCGCGAGTGGGGGGCGCACCGTGCTCAACGACGACGTCGTTCGTGGACTTGGGCTCAACTCCTCGCAAATTCGCGCGGTGTTCGAGCGCGAGGGCCGCGAGTTGATTCGACGCGAAGCCGCCTACCGGGGAGACCGACCGCCACTGCAATTGAGCGGCAAGACGGCGATTCTCGTCGACGACGGCCTCGCCACCGGATCCAGCATGCTGGCCGCCGTTCTCGCCATTCGCGACCAGGAACCAGCGCATGTCGTGATCGCCGTGCCTGCCGCGCCCGAGTCGACGTGTCGCGAATTCGCCGAGATGGTCGACGACGTCATCTGCGCGTCGATGCCCACGCCGTTCACCGCCGTCGGCGCCTCGTACTGGGACTTCGCCCAGGTTACCGACGAGCAGGTGCGCGAGCTGTTGACCACACCGACCGCATCGACGGTATCCCCTGCACCCCAGCGGCATCGGTCCGCAGAAGCGGTGCGCCGCAGCGCCCTACCCGCTCCCGACGGCGTCCCCGCTCCCGAGGTGCTGGCTGAACTGATCGGCGATTCCCGCGTGGTACTCATCGGCGAGAGCTCGCACGGAACGCACGAGTTCTACCGGGCGCGCGCCGAAATCACGCGGTGGTTGATCGAGCACGAAGGTTTCACCGCGGTCGCCGCCGAGGCCGACTGGCCCGACGCGTACCGCGTGAACCGCTTCGTCCGTGGGGCAAACGACGACGCCACTGCAGAGGAAGCGTTGAGCGGGTTCCAACGATTTCCGGCGTGGATGTGGCGCAATGTCGTGGTCCGCGATTTCGTCGACTGGCTGCGCCGACACAACGAGCTTGGCCGCAAGGAGGGCCTGATCCAGACGGGCTTCTACGGGCTCGACCTCTACAGTCTGCACCGATCCATGCAAGCCGTGGTCGACTACCTCGACACGGTCGATCACGTCGCTGCGGCGCGGGCGCGTCACCGCTACGCGTGCTTCGATCACGCAGCCGGCGACGACGGCCAGGCCTACGGCTACGCTGCCGCGTTCGGGGCGGGCGACTCGTGCGAAAACCAGGCGGTGGCACAGCTGATCGAACTGCAACGCGATCGCCTCGCCTACCTCGGCCGGGACGGCAGGCAGGCCGAGGACGACTTGTTCTGTGCCACGCAGAACGCCGCGGCGGTGCGGGACTCCGAGGCCTACTACCGCTCGATGTTTCGCGGGCGGGTGGATTCGTGGAACCTTCGCGACTCGCACATGGCCGAAACCCTTGACGCCCTGCTAGCTCACTTGGACGAGCAACGGGGAAAACCGGGCAGTACCCGAATCGTGGTGTGGGCGCACAATTCACACGTCGGTGACGCGCGGGCCACGGAAGTGGGCGCCGACGGTCAACTCACCCTGGGCCAGCTGGTGCGCGAGCGTCACGGCGACCAGTGTCGCCTCATCGGGTTCAGCACCTACGAGGGAACCGTCACGGCGGCCAGTGAATGGGGCGGACCCTCAGAACTCAAGACCGTCCGACCGGGCCTGCCCGGAAGCCTGGAGGAACTCTTTCACGAGGCCGGGCCATCGCCGTTTCTCATACGGATGAACCAGGACCATCCCTCCGACGTCACTGAAGCGCTGGCTTGCGTGCGGCTGCATCGCGCCATCGGTGTCATCTACCGACCCGAGACCGAACGTCACAGTCACTACTTCCACGTCCGACCCGCAGACCAGTATGACGCGATGATCCACTTGGACGTCACCACGGCGCTGACGCCGTTGGAGCCGACGAGCCCACGGGCCGAGGGACAGACGCCCGAGACGTTTCCCAGCGGTCTGTGACGGTGGACCATTGGCTCCCCAGTAGGGGACCTTTGCCCTTCATCGGCTGAATACCGTAGCGACTAGCGTCGAAGGCGACCACAACGAAGAAGGGACATTTGACCAATGACGGACCCCACGAAGACGGACATCGCAACAACCCGAGTAGCGGACCTCGCAGACGAGGTGCGCGAATCGGCCAGGGCTGGACAGCACGCAGCAAGCGAGGCTTTGCGCAAGTTCCGCCACACAGTCGATGAGGCCATTCCCGAGTCCGTGCAACCGCTACGCAAGAAGATCGTCGACGCCGCAATCGAATTGGCTGATCAGCTCGTCACCGCCCAGTACAAGTTCAACCGCAGCATCGTGCAGACCGCGGACCGCGCCTTGACCAAGTCGGACAGCGAAGAGCAGTAAACGGGCGCCGCACCTCGCGTCCAGCGGGGCGCGGTGCACCACTGACGGTTCCCGCGATTCAGATTCGTGGCGCGGACCCGAACAGGATGGAGCGATGACTGCAAAAGACGCACGTCACGTCGCCAAGAACTGGACGGTATGGGTATCGGTCGACGAACACGATGGAACGACGCGTGCCACCGCTCGTCTACGCGGCCGGCGCAAGGACGCGGTCGGTATCGGCCTCGCTCATCTCCGCGGCGAGCGCAAGGAGACGGTCGGCACCGGCTCGGCCCGCCTCAATCCTGCCGACCAATACGTCCCGGGCATCGGGGATGAACTGGCCGTTGCCCGCGCTTTGGCTGATCTTTCGAAACAACTTCTGGGTGCCACGGCCGATGACATCGAAGAGGTGACCCACCAGCCGGTGACTCCGTTACGGGGTAGCCGAGAAGGTGGCCCGTCATGCTCGGAGTGTTGAGTCCGGCCGAAGTCGAGGATGTTCTGACCAAGGGTACGATCGGACGTCTCGGCTTGGTTCACGACGGCCGCCCGTACGTGGTGCCCGTGTGTTACGCGTACGCCGACAACCACGTCTACGGCCATTCGATGGCGGGCATGAAGATGGCTGCGCTGCAACGAACCCCAGAAGTCTGTTTCGAGGTCGAAGACGTAGCGGACCTGTCCAACTGGCGGTCGGTGATCGCCTGGGGCGCGGTGGAGATGCTCAGTGGCACGGCCGCTGAACGGGGTATGGACCTCCTCGTAGATCGCATCGTGCCACTGCTCGCGCCCGGTTCAGTCGCCGCGCATGCGGCGCATGGCGGCACGAATCAGGTTCATGCGACGGTGTACCGAATAGGACTCGCCGAGAAAACCGGCCGGTTCGAGAGACAGTAGCGTCGACGGGCGACGGCCCCGGAGCCGCTAGCAGGGACTCCGAGACCGTCTCGACAGTGGCGTCAGTGCCACGGCTCTTTTCCGGTCGGCGTTGCGACTCGATTTCAGCACCAACGCATCGCCTGAAAAAGGGCCGGAAGTCACTAGTGCGATGGACGACGCGCTTCACGATCCGGCGCGACCAAAGTCATTGCCGAGCGTGCGCAAAGTGCGAATTTCGTCCGGCGTGTCGCCCGCAGACACGCACGCTCGCGGGGGTGGTCATCCCGGCGAAGACGTAAGCGTGCCATCCCATTTCGGCTCCTGGCTGGGTAGCCGGAGCAGCAGTCGGGCGCCGCCCAAGGGACTGACGTCGAGCTGCGCCGAGCCGCCGTGCAGTTCGGCCTGCTGAGCGACCAGTGCCAGACCCAGCCCGGAGCCCGACCGCGACGCCGTCGTACCGCGGGCGAAACGCCCGAACACTGCGGCCCGCTCGTCCTCCGGCACGCCTGCGCCATTGTCGTCGACCGCAATCTCCACGCCGGCAACCGAACTCACCACGCTCAGCCGTATCTCCGAGGCGCCACCATGTTTGACGGCGTTCGCGATGGCGTTGTCGATCACCAACCGCAGCCCCGCCGGTAGCCCGACGATCAGCTTCGACGGCGACGGCGACAGGGTGACGTGCAGGCCGGGATAGATGCGCAGGGCGTCGTGCGCGGCACGGTCGAGTAACTCGGTTACGTCGAATGCGACGAAGTCGTCGGCGGTCGTGAGCTCCCCTTGCGCGAGCCGCTCCAACGCAGTCAGCGTCGCCTCGATCCTGCCCTGGGTCCGCACGACGTCGCCGATCACTTCGTCACGCTGCTCGGGGGCCAGGTCCAGCGTGGACAGCACCTCGAGGTTGGTGCGCATGGCGGTCAGCGGGGTGCGCAGCTCGTGGGACGCGACGGCGGCGAAGTCGCGGGCGGATTCCAGCGCGGCCCTGGTGCGCTGCTGCTCCGTGCCGATGCGGGCGAGCATGCCTTCGACGGCCTCGGCGATCTCGACGGCCTCCCGCACGCCGCGAACCTGGACCTCGTCGGGCATGGACTGGGCGTTGATCGCGCGGGCCTGCTGGGCCAGCAGGCGGAAGGGAACGATCATGAGCAGCGAGATCACCCAGCCGACCAGCACGGTGCCGGCGATGACTCCGCTGCAGATCAGCAGCACGCGTAGGTGAAGCTCGTCGATCCGGTGCTGCGTCTCGGCCAGCGGCGCACCAAGCGCGATCGAGCCGGGACCAGCAGCGAAGGTGCGCACCCGGTACTGCACACCGTCGATCTCGGTGGTGGCGTAGCCGTTGGCGAGTTCGGGAAGGACGACGTTGCTCGGCACGGAGACGGTGACACCGCCGATCCGTGCGGTCCGGACCACGTTGCCGTCCGGCATCGGCTGGCGTGCGTCGGCAGCGGGTGAGCTGTTCAGCAGATTGCTCACGTCACCGAGGCTGCTCACCGAGTCGAGCCGACGGTCGAGCTGACTGTACTGGTCATCGGTGACGCCGACCCACACCCAGGTGCCCAGGACGATGACCAGGATGATCACCGCCAACGCGGCGACCACGACGATGCCCCGCAGGGAAAGAACCTTGATCAGGGGCCGCAGTAACCGGTAGACCCGGTCGTTGAGTTCCACTATCGAAGCCGCGGAATGAATCCCGCGCGATCCACGGTGTGCGGGTACCCGGTCGACATCTGCACCAGGTTACTGATCATGCACACGGGTGCCGCCGCGGGCGTGGGCTCAACCGATCACGGACCCTTCCTCGAGGGCGACGTCCGCCTCGTGAAGCAGGACGGACTGCACCTGCTCGTAGATCCGCTGGGCATCCTCGGGGTCGTCGCCGACGGCGGTCAGACCGACGCGGCCACACTCGGTGAGGCAGTTGATCATGTGAAACACCACGCCGGTACGACGGGCCTGGTCGAAGTGAAGACCTTCGTTGACGACGATGTCGAAGAGATCCGCGACGGTCAGTGCCTTGAGCCGGTCATCCTCGAAGTGATCGGTCGCGACAAGGTACTTCCTGCTGCCGCTTGGCGTCAGGAAGACCCCGCGCTCACCGTCGTAGCTTCCGTCGGTGAGAAACTGCAAGGTGAGGAACGGATGGGTGGTCCCGCCCTTTCGGAGGTTCAGCTCGATGGCATAGGGCGTCCATCCGCCGCTCTCGTCCTGCACGGTGACGAAGTCCACCGCGAACCGCCCCAGGACGCCGAGCTTCGCGAGGTGTCGTCCGATCACCATCGCCGGCTCGGCGATCATCGCGGCATAGCCGGGGTCCGCCGGGAACACACACCCGAGGTACTTCTGACCGCTCGCACCGCCGAGCAGCTGGTCGTGGGTGGACAGCAGTTCGACGGTGCCGTCGGGCAGTGCCCGCATCTGCACGCTCGGACTGGTTAGCGTGACGCCGGTGATGCGCTCCTCGACGATGCCGCCGTGCTCCTCGAAGGCGGCCAGATAGACGTCGAGAGTGAGCTTCTCGGACTCCAGCTGCATGCCGAGTAGTCGCTCCTTGATCGCGGCCGCCTCGTCCGGCGAGCCGGAGGGCGGCAGCCCGTGCAGATCGACCAGCGCGTTGCCGGATCCCGAGACGCCGTCGTTGAGTTTCACGATCGCCTGATCGAGCGTGGGCCGTTTCACGCGCATGCTCTTCACGCTGGCCACGATGTCGTCAAGCGTGTGGAGGTCCTCCGCCCCGACCGGGCATTGCACGCCGAGCTCGTCGAACATCCTGCGGCAGCCGGTCTTGGTGCCGAGTTCTTCGAGCCGGGGATCGGCACCGTACATGGGGATGCCGAGGCTGAGCGCCACATCGCGTTCGAGCGGTGTCGTGTTGTATGGGATCAGGTGACTCTTGGCCGGGTTGGGAATCAGGGACCGTATCGTGCGCAGCAGCCGTGGTCGCGCCAGCAACTTCGAGCTGAGCGACGCCGAGGACGCGTCGCCGACGGGCACCAGGGTGAGGCGGGCCCTGGCATGGCTCGGTATCACGCCGGGGAGCAGACCGAGGTAGTACTCGATGGTGGCTTCCGACACCGGCTGCGAGGTCACGTAGATCATCCGCAGCCGTGGTTGGCGGAGCAGCAACAGCAGGAAGAGCGCCCGCTCCTCGAGCGCCTGCATGACGGTGCCGCTCCTGGAGCTCGGCCCGTCCATGCTGACCGACGGCACCACCACCACCGATTCGTCGTCGAACCCACGCTGCATCGATGCCCACACTGCGGGCATCGACAGTTGGAGACTGTCGAAGACGCGGTATCGCTCGTCTTCGTCGAGCTCCGACAGCTTCTTTGTCATGTCCTCGCCTAACCTTCCTTGAGTGCCGTGATGTCGTGGACCCGCACCGAGCGGCTGAATCCCTTGGGCTTGAGGTCGCCGACCCGTTCCGAAACCGCGACGTGCTCGGTGGCGGCCAGCACGCGATCGGTGACGAGCACCTGCCACGGACCGGCATCTCCGCACAGCCGGGCCGACAGATTGGTGACGCTGCCGATCGCGGAGTAGTCGAAACGGTCCTCGAAGCCGATCCTGCCGAGCGTCGCGAAGCCCTGCGCGATGCCGATGCCGAGGGCAAGGTCGTGGCCCTTTCGAAGCCATTGCCCGGCAAGCTCTTTCACAGCGTCCCGGATGCCGATCGACATCCGAACGGCCCGCTCGGCGGCGTCTTCCTGCAGGACCGGATCGTTGAAGAACGCCATGATCCCATCGCCGGTGAACCGCTCGAGGGTGGCTCCGTACTCGTGCACCAGGCCTCCGATGGCGCGGTGATACTCGGCGAGCACACCCATCACCTCTTCGGGCTCGCTCGCCTCCGCGAAGGGCGTGAAGTTCCGCAGATCGCAGAAGACGACCACGATCTCACGCCGATGGCTCTGCAGGAGGTTCTCGTCGCCGACGACCAGGTCGGCCAGTTGAGGCGACAGGAAGCGGCGCAGACGGCCGGCCCGTTCCAGCTCGTCCACCTGTTGCGCGACCCGGTTCTCGAGCTCCGTGTTCCACTGCGCGAGCTCGTCGGCCTGTCTCAGGATCGTGTCGTGATAACGCTTGATCCGCGCCAGCGACGCCACGCGGGCCAGTAACTCGCTCTGGTCGAAGGGTTTCGGGATGAAGTCGTCGACCCCCGCTTCGAGGGCGGCGAGGCGTTGCTCGCTACCGCTGGCCGTGATCATCACGACCGGAAGGAACTCCGTCGCAGGCGTCGCTCGGATCCGGCGGCAGACTTCGTACCCGTCCATGTCCGGCATGACCACGTCGAGCAGGACCAGGTCGACGTCGCCGGACTCGAGCAATGCCAGCGCATCCGGTCCCGACGACGCGGTGAGGACGCGATAGCCGCGCGGTGTCAGGACCGCATCGAGGAGCCTCAGGTTGGCCGGCTGGTCGTCCACGGCCAACACGGTTGCGAAGATGTCCATCACGCCGCCCCCACCCGACGAAGCGCATCGACCAACTCGTCCCGACGAACCGGCTTGAGCAGGTACGACTCCGCTCCGAGCGTCAGACCCTTGGACCGATCGTCGACGACGGAGGTGATGATCACGGGGATCGCGGCAGTCGCCGGGTCCGCCTTGAGCTCGGCCAGCACCTGCCACCCGTCGAGGCGAGGCAACCGGATGTCGAGCACGACAGCGGTAGGCAGCACTCGGCGAACCATGTCGAGTGCCTCGACGCCGTCCCGGCACCGAACCACTTGGGTGGGTGAACCGTCCAGGTAGGCCGACATGAGGTCCAGCGACGCCCGGTCGTCGTCCACCACGACAAGGACGGGAAACTCGCGGCCTCGGGCCGCGACCTCGTCGCCGCCGTCCTCGAACCGAACTGGGACCGAGAAGCCGAACGTACTTCCGGAACCCACCGCGCTCTCCAGCCACATCCGGCCACCGAACAGCTCGACGATGCGTCGCGACAGCGTCAGTCCTAGACCGGTGCCCTCCTCTTGAGCACCACGACGCCCACCCTGCTGAAAGGTTTCGAAGATCCGTTCCCGATCCTCGGGGGGCACTCCGATGCCGGTGTCGGTCACGGTGACCATCAGGTCGGCTGCCTCACGCCAGACCCGGACGCCGACGCTGCCACCGTCCGGGGTGAACTTGACGGCATTGGACGTCAGGTTGAGCAACACCTGCTTGAGGCGGAGTTCGTCGGCGGCGACCACGCCGACGTCGGCGGCGATCTCGACGGTGACGGCGATGGCGTGCTGGTTCGCCCGCTCGCGGACCATGGTCAACGTGGAATCGAGCGTGCTCGCGACTCCGAAGCTGCTGGGCTCGAGGTCCATCTGACCCCTCTCGACCTTCGACAGGTCCAAGATCTCGTTGAGCAGTTCGAGGAGGTGCCTGCCGGAGTTCCAGATGTCGCGCAGATAACCGTCTTGGCGATCATTGATCTCACCAAACGTCCTATCCAACAGCACCTTCGAGAAGCCGATGACCGCGTTCAACGGGGTCCGCAGTTCGTGCGACATGCTCGCGAGGAATTCCGACTTGTGGTGGCTGGCGATCTCCAGCTCTCGAAACAGGCGGGCGTTGACGATGGCCAGGGCCGACTGGCTGGCGAAGGTCTCGAGCAACTTGATGACGTCGGGAGGGAAACTGCCCGTGCCCCGTCGCCCGATCACCAACACGCCCACCATCGAAGCGCCGCGCAACATCGGTACCGCGAGAACCGACCGCCACCCGTCCCGGAACAGAATCTCCAGGTGGGGGTCGCGCTCCGCGCGGGCCAGATCGGGAACTTCGAGAGGCCGATGCGCCATGACGCTGCGGCCCACCAACGTCGACCCCCGGTCGATCGTGATCGACCGCAGCTCCTCGAGAAGCCCACTACTCCTACCGAAAACCGAACGTACGTAAAATGATTCGCTGGAATCGTCGTACTCCAGAATCGAGCCGCCATCGGTTCTCAGGGTGATGTCTCCGAAGCCGAGGTTGGTGAGCCGCACCGCGTTGCTGACGATCTGGTCCAAGACCACGTCGAGGTCGAGGCTCGAGCCGATGGCCTCACCCACCTCCCGCAGCGCCTCCAACTGCTCGACCTTGCTCGACAGTTCGGCTTGCCTGGCCTTGAGTGCGCTCATCAGGTTGGCCTGACGCAACGCGAGTGCACCCTGAGCGGCAAACTCCTCGAGGCGTTCGCGCTCCTGTTCGTTGAAGGGCGCGACATCCGTGCGCCACATGGACAGCACACCGACGACCTCGTCCTCCAGGAGCATCGGCGTGGAGAGAAGGGTGCGGAAGCCGGTCCGCGTCTGGAGGTCTGTGCGTCCGTATTCGGTGTCGCTGAGCACGTCGGCGATCTGATTGGTGCACTTGTCCTCGGCCGCCCGCCCGACCATCGACGAACGGTCCCTGGCGATCGGGTGGTCCACCAGGTATGCGCGGTACTCATCCGGGGTGTCGCCGGAGACTCCCGAGACGCGGAACACGTCGCCGTCGGCGAGAAAGAGCTGGGCGGCCTTCGCCCCGCACAGTCGTGCGGCGAACTCCACGACGGCGTCGAGCACGGCCCCGGGATTGGCCGCATCCCTACCGAGAGCCGCGAGGATCTCGCGGCTGGCCAAGGACTGGTTCCGGGCGTCCTTTAGCTCCTGGTGAAGTTGAAACGATTGTCTCGACGTGCGCGACGTCCGATCGTTCGGCTCGGTCACAGTGCCCCCAATTCACGGACCTACCGACAGTCTGGGCCTAAAAACTGCTCAGAACAGTCGGATGCGTAAATTAGGGGTCTCTTTCGATTTTGATCGTCGTCCATGCGCCGACGTGGATTCGGTCACCGTCGGCGAGCGGCGTCTCCTCGCCGTTTGCCAGGAGGTCCTCGCTGTCGTTGAGGCTGGTTCCGTTGGTGGATCCGAGGTCGGTGATGGTGGGCCCGGTGTCACGGACCCGCAGCACCGCGTGCTGTGTGGACACACCGCGGTCGGCGGGCTGAAGGCCGAGGTCGATCTCGGGCGCCACGCCCTGATCGCGGTTGTGCCTCCCGATCAACGCGGCGTCGCGCTGCAGGGTGATGTGGCGTTCGGGGAAGAACTGGGGGAAGTCGACGGTGTCGGGGCCACCGCGAGCGATGACGCGCTCGTAGAACGCCCGATCGGCCGTCACGACCGCGGTCCACACCACAGGGGTCTGCACGGGCGTGGCGGGCGCGGGCAGCGCGGAATCGTGACCACACGTTTCACAGAAGCGCCCGCTGACCGACGCCCCGCACGCCGGGCACGCCTTCGCTGCGGTCACGGGCGACTCAGCGGCTCCCGCGGCGGAAGCTCCGATCGAGGCCCCGCACACGTCGCAATAGTCTTCGGCGGTCGAGGTGTGTCCCTCTGGGCAGATCGGCATCAGGCCTGCTTCTCCTTCCGTACCCGAGCGGTCTTCGTCGAGCGGGCGTCGAGGGCCATCTCGTCGGCAGCCGCCACCTCACGCTTGAGACGAGCCGTTCCCGAGCGCTCGTCGACCTCGATGACCTTGCCGAGCTCCGCGACCTTGTCGTCGTTGCCCGATTCCACGGCAAGTTCCATGGCCCGCTGCAGTTTCGCGGTCGCGGTCGCCACGTCCCCGTCCCTGCGCGCGGCCAACCCGTCCTGGACCGCTTCCGCCAGTTCTGCCTGACCCGTGTAGTGCGCCACCCGGCGGTTGATCCTCGCCGACAGCGCCGTGTCGGCGGTCCACACCGCGTTGACGAGACCCTGGCCCAGAATCTCCTCGCCGGCAACGACACTGACTCGGGCGGCCAACTTCTCCTTGCCCGACACCGCTGGATCGACCGCGACCTGAAGGTGGTAGTCGCGGTCCTCGGCGCCCCAGGAGCCCAGCGGGTACTCCGCCAGCTGAGTGCCCGCTTCCACGCGACGGTGAGTCAGATCCTCGACGGTCGGTGCGACCTGTTTGACGAACTCGACGGTGGCGCCGGCCGGAGTCCACAGCCGCAGGATCAGATCCGGGATCGACTTGCCCATCGACGTCCGCATCATCGCCGCGAAGTCTGCTGCGAGGTCTTCGGGATCGGCGACGATGTCCACGGTCCCCATCAATGCGGACGAGATCGAGCGCAGTTCGTCGACGCGCCACGCGGTGCCCACGCCACGGCAGTCGCAGGTGAATCGGCCCACGCTGAGGGCGATTTCCTGCTGCAGCTGTTCGGGCGTTTCGTGCTCGTCCTTGCCGTCGGTGAGCAGGATCGCATGGGTGAGCGCCCCCGGGTATCGCCCGACGATGTCGCGGACATACGCAAGCCAGGTACCCATCGCCGTTCCGCCATTGGGCCGCAGCCCGTCGACCGCCCGCGCCGCCTTGGCCTTGGTCGACGCGCTCGCCCGCGTCGGCACTCCCTCGGCGGGATAGACGGCGGCGGCCTGCCCGGTTCCGGCCACGATGATGAAGTACGTGCCGTCGCTGAGCTCGTCGATGGCAGCGGCCGTGGCGCGTTTGGCGGCATCGAACTTGCCCGCCGGCTTCAGCATCGACGTCGAACAGTCGATGATGATCGCCTCGACGCGTTCCGTCGGCGTGGCCGCCACCGCGACGTCGCTGCCGACGGTGATGCTGACGATCGCATCGACCGTGCCGGACCCTTCTGGAAGATAGGGATTGTGGTCGACGTCAACCGAAATGCCCTGCTGCTCCGTTGAACTCATGTAGGTCCTCCAATCGGGATCACTGCGACGGTGATGTTGTCCTCACCGCCGGCCTGCAAGGCGTGTTCAGTGAGCGCACGCGCCGCCGCCGCCGGCTCGACCCCTGAACAGAACCGCGCGATGTCCGCGGCGTCCGGCAGGTAGTTCCACAGTCCGTCCGAACACAACAACAGCGAACCCGGCCCGACGGCCGTGATCGTCTGCACGCTCGAATCCGACCACGGCTTCGCCTCGGAGTCAGCGCCGAGCCAGCGGGTGATGGTATGCGCACCGCGCAGCACGAACTCCGAGTTCGCCGCGGCACCGGCAGTCATCAGTTCCTGCGCCACCGAGTCGTCGACCGTCAACTGTTGCTGGAGTTCCGGCGGGTGGGGCAGCCAGTAGGCCCTGCTGTCCCCGACGCTGCCCACCGTGATCTCCACCGTCCCCTTGGGATTCGGCACGAGGGCGGCAGCGGTGTAGGTACAGGACGGCGCATTCGCCGGGTCCACTCCCGTCCCAGCCTCAGCCGCTGCCTTCGTCGCCTCTGCCAGTCCGGCCAACACCGCCGCGCGTGTCGTACTGGAAATGGCGAGTGCCGTGAGCATTCCCTCCAATCCTGCCTTCGACGCGGCGACGGCAGCCATCTGTGGTTCACCCGAGGTGGACACCCCGTCGCACACGGTGACGGCGAGGGCGTATTGCCGTCCCGGGACGCCGGTCACCATTCCCGCCGCGGCGGCGTCCTCGTTGCGAGCATGGTGCAGACCGCGGTCGGTGACGAGCGCCATCACGCCGAGGACGGCCTCGTCGCGGTCGGGCTCGGCGCGCCGATGGCCGCATCCGGTGCAGTACCCGTCGGAGAAGGCATCGTTGCCGCAGTCGACGCACGGCCCCTCGACGATCTGCCCCGTCCGCGGTATCGCGACGCGGCTCACCGCTGGCTTCGGCACTTCGAAGAGGGGTCCGCCGCAAGTCTCACAGAACCGGTCCGATTGATCAACCACCGCAGCGCATTTCGGGCACGCAGCCTGCTCACCCGTCATACCCGTGTCCTCGGCCTGATCGCATTCGCCTTCTCCACCAACTCGATGCGTTCCCACGTGCCCGTCGTCTCGTGGGCCAGTTCGCGGTAGCAGCGTTCCATCCCCGAGCGGACACCGGGCTCGTCGAAGTCGGCACCGAGCAGGCGCGGGGTCTTGGTCTGGTGGCCTGCCCGTAGCCAGCCCAACGCCGCCCCCAATACCCGCAGCCGGACGGTCGCCCGCTTGGCGGCGGACTCCAGGGTGAGCGCGCCGGCCCGCTTGTCGGCGTCGAGCAACGTCTGCTCGTCGAGGTTGTCGGATGTTCGTCCTTCGAGCAGGATCTCGATCCCGGTGGCCCCGGCATCGGTGAAGTGCGCTGACGCCGCCGGGATCTGGTCCAACGCCGCTATCGCACCGGTGCGGTCTCCCGCTCGCTCCCGCTGCCTGGCCAGCCCGAAGGCGGCGCTGACATAGCTGCGATCCGTGCGCCACACCGTCTCGTAATAGCGCATCGCATCGTCACGTGCGTCACGAAGCTCGGCCGTCGCCGCGATAGCCAGCTTGGGAGCCAGCTCCCCTGGCAACGTAGCCAGAACCGTGTCGAAATCGGCTGCGGCGCGGTCGAATTCACACTCGATCAGCGCGCACTGCCCGCTGTACCACAGCAGTCGCCAGTCTCCGGGTATCACCGACTCCAGCTCGGCGAGGCGCGTGCGGGCGTCCTTCGAGGCGCCAAGCTCGAGTGATGCACGGACCAGTCGCAACGGGATCTCGACCGCGGCGCCCATGAGCTGGTCGGCTCCGCCGCGGGCCAGGTTCAGCGCCTGCTCGAGTTGCGCAGGCGGCGTACCGCTGGTCGTCGCGAGCACGGCGGCACCCGGGTCCGTCGGGTCGACCACGGGGACCGGCAGCGCGGCGATCACGCGTGACGGCTTCACCGGCACGTCCCGGCCCGCACCGTAGACCTCGCGTTGCGGGCTGAAATAGGTCGACATCCGCGGCTGCGCGACATTGGTTTCGGCAGAAGCGATCTCGTGCAACACCCCGGTCAGTTGATCGGCCATCTCCTCCATCGACGCGAAGCGACGCGCCGGGTCGGGATCGGTGGCGCGAAGGATCGCGCGGTACAACGATTCGTGCTTCGCGAGCGCCGGCACCGTGGCGGGCCCCGGCAGCTGGTCGACGAAGCGTCCGTGTTCCTGCGGCACGTCCATGACGAGAACGGCGAGGGTGCGACCGACGGTGTAGACGTCGCTGGCGACGGTGGGCCCGGTCTGCGCGATCTCCGGCGCCTGATAGCCGGCGGTCCCGAAGATCGCGCTCTCCTCGTCATCCATGGCGATGACCGCTCCAAGGTCGATCAGCTTGAGCTGTTCATCGGTTTGCATCACGTTGTCCGGCTTGAAGTCGCAGTAGGCGAGACCCAACGTGTGGAGGTAGGCGACGGCGGGTGCGATCTCGACGAGGTAGGCGACGGCCTGGTCGGGCGGAAGCGGGGCGTTGCGGGCCTTGCGGATCTGCTTCAGCGACGTGCCGCCGACGTACTCCATCACGATGTAGCCGACCGGGGCGGCGGCGCCGGGATCCATGTGCTCGACGAAGTTGTAGATCCGGACGATGTTCGGGTGTTCCACTTCCGAGAGCGTGAGGACCTCGGCGGCGGCGGCGGCCATGGCGTCGGCGTCGGTGGAGTTGATCAGGCCCTTGAGAACCACCCAGCGGTTGTGCACGTTGCGGTCGACGGCGAGGTAGATCCAGCCGAGCCCACCGTGGGCGATGGCACCCTGCACCTCATACTGGCCACCGACGATGTCGCCGCGAGACAGCTTGGGAACGAACGAGTATCGCGTCCCGCACTGTGTGCAGAAGCCCTCGACGCGCCCTGGGCTTCCGTCGCCGCTGCGCCCGACGGGCTTGCCGCAATCGGTGTTGCCGCAGAACCGACTGCCCTCCGGAACCTTGGGATCGGTCAGGATGGCCGCGGCCGGGTCTCCCTTGGGAACCCGCGGCATCGTGACGACCCCGGCGCCGAGGTGGCCGCGTGCACTGGAGGATCTCGAGGAACCGGTGCGTGCCGTTCCCGCCGATCGGGCGGTCGGACGACTGGCCGCGGTGACCTTCGCTGCGGCGGTGGATACGGGCAACGGCGCCGAGCCTGGCGGTGGTGGGGCCGTGCCGCAGACATCGCAGTAGCCGTCGACGACGGTTCCCTCGCATCCCCGTTCCGCGCACCTCATTTCGCGCTCCCCTGCTTCTCGACGAGCAATTGCTGGTAGTCCGCGACCGCCCGGGTGACGGCGCGGAGGTCGCATGGCTGCCGGTGCAACAGGCCGGAGGCGATCCGACTGCACGCCAACAGGTCTCGATCCTCACCCAGATCGAGCCGGGCGGCCTTCGCCTGGTATGCCGTCAGTCGCCCCTTCAGCTCGATGCGGCGGTCGAGCAGCCCCTGCGCAAGCTCCTCGTCCTCGGCAACGCAACGCAGCGCCGCCTCGATCCGCCGTCGCAGCGACCGAAGGGCAGGTGGATCGGGTGTGGTGATCGCACCGAACTGGGCTCGCAAGTCCGGCTCGGCGTCCTCGTGTACGGGGAGCGGGCTGGACAACACGTCGTGCACGGCGCGGGCTCGGACCTCCACCATGCGGTCGAACCCTTGCCGCAACGCATCGAGTCGGGCCGCCGTCTCCGCGAGGGCGCTGGACCAATTCGCCCGCAGCGCCGCCAGTTCGGCGAGTTCGACCGACCGGCGTTCGACTTCGTCGGCAATGACGCGGATGCGCCCGTCGACGTCGCGCGTCGTCAGGGATAGCGGGTCCGTTGCCGACACGGCCAGCAGTTCGGCGACCTCCGCGGGGAAGGCTGCGCCGGCGTCGTCGAGTCTCTGCTGCAACGGCGCGAGCCGGTCCACGATCAGTGAGTTCACTCGGTCGACGTCGTCGAGGAACTCGACCACTGCGGGGAACGCATCGCGCATGCCCGCTGCCATGTCGGCGAGACCGACATAACCCACGGCCTCACCCGGCCCGGTGATCTCCCTCTGCGCCAGAGGGATTCGCTCCCGGGAGACCTCGAGTGGACGTTCGCGCAGCCATCTCGTCAACTCGACGCGGTCGTCCTCGTCCAGCCTCGACCGCCGCGCCCGCACCGCCTTTGCCGAATCCAGGATCGACGTCATCCGCCCCACGTCCTGCCACAACTCGTCGAGAGACTTCTCCACCGCACTCCACCTCTGCAGCGTCACGCCGGTCGGCGGATAGCGACGCACGTGCTGCAGTCCCGGGTGGTTGTCGAGCTCCAACAGCGTCGCCGAGGCGGCGTCGATCTCCCTCGTACGCGACTCCAGTTCACGGTCGATTTCCTCTGTGGTCAACATCGACGTCAATCCTGGTAGCGCGCCGGCGGCGGGCCGGGTGAGGGCGCGACTTCCTGCAAGTTGGCTTGGTACAGACGCTCCCACGTCCCGTCCTCGCGCATCTCCGCCAAGGCGCCGTTGACGAATCGCACCAAGTCGACGTTCTCCAGCTTGATGCCGACGCCGTACGGTTCGTCACCGATGCTGGCGCCCACCAACTCCACGTTCTTCTGGTCCTGGGCCTCTAGTCCGGACAGCACCACGTCGTCGGTGCTTATCGCGTCGACCTGACCCTGCTGGAGCATGACCAGACAGTCCGTCCACTGGCTCACTCCATAGAGCGTCGGCCTCGGATCGAGCGCGTACAACGCCGACAGCGAGGTCGTGCCCTTCACCGCACACACCCGCTTGCCGGAAAGATCTGCCGCAGAACTGATTCCCGAACCCTTCACCGCGAGAATCCGCTGCTTCGCGACGTAGTAGGGCGTCGAGAACGCGACCTTCTCCTTGCGGTCACATGTGATCGAGTAGGTGCGGACCACCAGGTCCACCTGACCTTCCTGCAACGCTGGTTCCCGTTGAGCCGCGGTGACCACCCGAAGATCGACCCGGTTGGGATCGCCGAAGATGCGCCGTGCGATCTCGCGGGCGAGGTCGATGTCGAAGCCCTCGAGCTCCCCCGTGGCAGGGTTCCGCGAGCCGAACAGATTCGTGGCCTGATCGACGCCGACGATGAGTCGTCCACGCTCGACGATGGCCGCCATCGTCGAACCGGGCGGCATGGCGCCCGGACTCGGCAGCGGACCCGGGCGCAGACTCGCTTCCCTGTCGCAGTCCGCGTTTCCCGCAGCGGGCGCCTCCGTTACTTCTTCCGCACCACCCGGCATGGCGTTGACCGGTGACACCGTGACCGCCTGCGGCGAGTCCGGTGACCCGCATGCCGCCACGAGAGCGAGCAGGACCAGCCCAACCACGAGTCGCGCCTTCACAGGAACTCCTTGAGCCGTGGCCACAATCCGACGACGGCAGCCGCTGCGGCGATCACCATCAACACCAGCGCGCCCGTCGGACTCCACGCCAGCCGGGCTCCCGCCGCGGACACGTCGTCGCGCAAGGTGGCGCGGGTCTGTTCGATCGCGTCACTGAGACTGGATTCGACGGCGGCGAACTGCGCCGCCGAACCGCCCGGATCGCCCCCGATTGCCTGTACGACGGCGGCCGGATAGTCGCCGCCCTGATAGAGCTCCACCTGCTTGCGGTGGCTCGCCGTCCAATTGAGCACCCCGTCGGCGGCGGCAACGGGGCCTTCGTCGAGCAGTGCGGACAGCTGGCCGATGTGGTCGTTGAACGCCTTCTCCCCCGCCGTGACGTCGCCGCGCGAGATCAGCTGCAGCGTCTCATCCGTCCTGGCCTTCTGGGCGATGACACGAGCGTTCGCGAGCTTCTCGAACTTCGCGGTGCCGTCGGTTCGGCTCTGCTCGATGCTGCTTGCCGCGAACCGGTTGGCCACCACGATCCACGCGATCACCAGCACCACCACGACCGCCGCACCGACGAGACCCCTGTTGAACTGCCGGTTCGTCCGGCCGATCAGGATCAGCGAACCGGCCGCGATTACCACCAGCACCATGGCGAGCAGCACCAGCCCGACGATCGGCAGGGCACCCACCGCGCGCTGATCCTCGTCGACCGCGGCCAGGCCTCCCGTGTAGATGCGCTCCGCGCCGGGAAGCATCGAGGTCTGCATCAGGGACGACGCTTCGCGGAAGTATGCAGCCCCGACCGCGAAGCCCTGCCGGTTGTTGGCCCGTGCGGCCTCGACCTGCCCCGTGTAGGCAGTGAGGTCGGCCGATATCTGCGCCAACGCGGTGCGGGTATCTCCGTCGGTGGCTCCCAACGTGGCATCGGTCAGCGCCTCTGCCGCGTCGGCCAGGGCTTGTTGATACCGCGACCGCATCGCCGCCGTCTCGAGCCCGCCGGACAGGTACTCGGTGGCGGCGGCCGCATCGGCGGCCGACAGTGCGGCGTAGAGCTTCTGCGCCGAGTAGGCGAACGGCTCGGAACGGTCGAGAACTGCGTTGCGTTCGGCGATCCGGCCGTCGAGCTGACCCCCGACGACGACACCGGCGATCACGCAGCAGGCTGCGACGACGACCGCGATCAGGCCGACCACGCCGGGGGTCGTGCGGGCGAAACGCCGCAACCACCCCACCGACGCACGCGCGTTCAACGTGGGCGTAGAGCTCATATCGTTCACCCCCAATCGCAGATCGTAACCGCAGGCGATCGGCGCGACGGATCTTGAACCTGATTCGACGCCCACTGCTGCGTTCCGAGCGCGCCTCGAAGCTGGCCCTCGCTGACATCGGCCGTGGACATGGCCGGCTCGGGACGGACCGTGACGTCGACCCTCTCGATGGTGGCGTTGAAGCGAAACTCGTTGGGGTAGTCACCAACCGGTGAGTCGGTGTCGACGTCGACGTCTCTCCGCTTGTGGAGAAGAGGAACACCGTCCCGCGGCGCCGGCGGGAATCCGCATCTGGGCGCTTCTCCCGCTTTGGGTTTCGCCGAGCGGCCGATCGCAGAGAGCGACACTCGCACGGTCAAGATCAAGACGAGATAGGCTCTGACCATGCGATCAGGGAGAAGACGCGCGATGCCGGCTGCATACGACGCGGTGCGGGCGATTCTCGGCGGCGTAGCAATCGCCAGTGCTGCGGCAGTCGCCGCCGCACCGCCAGCGTCCGCCGATCCCGTGCCCAATTGCACCGCCGGTGACCTCGCCCAGATCGCAACGGGGGTATCGGCGGCGACTTCGGTGTACCTGTTCAGCCATCCAGACGTCAACGCGTTCCTCACGAATCTCGAAAGGGCACCGCGCGATACCGTCCGCGCTCAGGTCGACGACTACATGGCGGCCAATCCACGGGTACAGGCCGACCTCGAGGGCATCCGTCAACCGCTGCTCGACATGAGAAACCGCTGCGGATTCAGCGGCGACGAAGAATCTTGATCCACTCGCGGGAGGGCCTCCCGAGAAAGAGTCCGATCATGGGGATTGAACCGCGCTTTACCCCGTTGCTGGCAGGTCTTGCGATCTCCGCGTTGGCGGTCGCAGTCTCGCCGTCGGCCGGAGCCGATGATCGTACGTGTACGAACACCTCGGCCAATACGACCATCTGTTCGAGGCCTGGCGGCAGCACGTCGATAAACACCTCGCCACCACCCGTCGTAGGTCCCTACTCTTCGTGTGCATTCGGGGTCGGCATGGAATACATGTGCGGCGGCGGCGTCAGCTGGAACATCGGCGGCATCTTCTCTCGACGGTGACACCGATCATCGCTACGGAATCGAATCCTCGTGACTCGAATCCTTCTCGGGTTCCACGACCCACGCCCCACGGCGCACCACACCTGCCACGGCAAGGCTCGAGTCCAGGAGCACCACGTCAGCAGTGGCCCCCTCGACGAGTCCGGCGAATGACAGGCCCAACGCCCTCGCCGGGTTGAGTGAGGACTGCCGTACCGCCAGTTGCAGTGCCTCGTCGCGAGACAACCCGCTGTTCTCGACGGCGAACCTGAACACCCGATCCATCGTCGCGGTGCTTCCTGCGATGGTGTCGGTCCCCGCCACCTTCGCCACCCCGTGGACGACGTCCACCGCCAACGGCCCGAGGTGATAGCGGCCGTCGGCCATTCCTGTCGCCGCCATCGCATCGGTCACCAATGACACCCGGTCGGGTCCGACACTCCGCATCACGTGTCGGTAGATGGCGGGATCGACGTGGACGCCGTCGGTGATCAGCTCGACGGTGACCCGGGGGTCTTCGAGCAGCGCGATGATGGGTCCCGGCTCACGTCGATCGATGGGACGCATCGCATTGAAGAGGTGCGTGCCCACGGTCGCGCCCGCTGCGATCGCCGCCCGCGTCTGGTCGTAGGTCGCCTCGGTGTGGCCGACGGCGACGACGACACCGGCCTCGACGAGTTGCCGGATCGCCGCGGGCGCCCCGTCGCGTTCCGGCGCGATGGTGACCATCCGGATGGCGCCCCGACCCGCCTCGAGAATGCGGGCGATCTCGGCTGGATCCGGGTCACGCATCAGCGACGGCTGGTGGGCACCGCAGCGCGTGGTGGAGAGCCACGGGCCTTCCAGGTGAATGCCGTCGATCGAACCCGCACGGACGTCATCGGCCAATTCGCCGACCTGCCTGAGCAATTCGTCCGGGCCGGCGGTGACGAGAGAGGCGACGAGTGCGGTGCTGCCGTGCCTGCGATGCAGCGCGACGGCGGCGGCGGTGTCGGCATGGGCGCCGGTGGAGAAGTTGGCTCCCCCGCCGCCGTGCAGATGGGTGTCGACGAAGCCAGGCACGGCAGTCATCTCGCCGAGTTCCAGGTCGGCGGGCCGGGGTGCCTCACCCGCGCCGATGGCCTGCACCGTGCCGTGAGATACCTCTATCCACCCCGGCCGCAACAGTTCTCGGCCCGTCAGCACGGTGTCGGCGGTGATCAGCACTCAGATCCCTTGCCATTCCGGCTTGGAGCTGTACGTCTCGCGGTAGTAGTCGACGAGCTGCAGCCGACGGGCCGCGGCGTCGTCGAGCAACACGGTGACATGCGGGTGATGCTGCAGGATGGTCGCCGGCCACATGGCGCTGACCGCCCCCTCCACCAGGTGATGCACCGCTTCGGCCTTGCTACGACCGGTGGCCACCAGGACCACGTGACGGGCCTCCATGATGGTCGCGAGCCCCTGCGTCAGGCAATGCGTCGGCACCGATTCGACGTCGTCGTCGAAGAATCGGGCGTTGTCGATGCGCGTCTGCCTGGTCAGCGTCTTGATCCGCGTCCGTGAGGCCAACGAGGACCCCGGCTCGTTGAACGCGATGTGCCCGTCGGTCCCGATCCCGAGGATCTGCAGATCGACGCCCCCGGCGTCACGGATGGCGTCCTCGTACGCCGCGCAGGCGGCCGGGACGTCGGCAGCCCCGCCGTCGGGGCCCTGCACCGCGCCGGGAGCGAAGTCCACGCGGGACACGAAGACCGTGTCGATGACCGTGCGGTACCGCTCGGGGTGGTCGGGGGGTAGACAGACGTACTCGTCGAGGGTGAATCCGCGGGCTCGCTGGAACGAGACCAGCCCGGCCTCGCAGCGCGTCGCCAGTTCGTCGTAGATCGCCATGGGCGACGAACCCGTGGCCAGTCCCAGGACCGCCTCTGGCTTGCGAGCGAGCAGGGCGCCGATCGCGTCGGCCGCGATGCCGCCGATCTCCTGGGCGTCTCGGCAGATGACGACTTCCATTTACTTGTTGGCGATGAAGAGGCCTGCGCCGGCGGCGATCTCCGCACCCTCGAAGACAGCTTCGGAGGCGACGACGTTCCCGGCTTCGCGTTCGTCCATGACCACCACGGGGACAATGGGATTGAGGCCCTTGGCAACGATCGCCGGGACGTCGTAGGTGATGACGAGTTGACCCGCGGTCACGTCGTCGCCTTGGCTCACGTGAGTCGTGAAGCCCTCGCCCTTCAGTGCGACGGTGTCCAGACCGAGGTGGACCAGCACGCCGACGTTGTCCTGCGTCATGACGACGAAGGCGTGCGGGAGCAACTTCAAGACCTTGCCGCTGACCGGAGCGACCGCCTCGACCACTCCGTGCGGCGGTTCGATGGCCGCGCCGTAGCCCACCATGCCCTGCGAGAACACGGGGTCGGGGACGTCGCCAAGAGGTACCGCGCGCCCTGCGACGGGGGCGAGGACGTGCGTCGTGCTCACAGGCGTGCTCCTTCGTGGAGGGCGATGCGCTCAACAATACGAGCGCAGCCGCAAGTCAGTCTCGTGTTCACGGGTTCTCGTCTAAGCTTCCGCACAGCTTCGGTGGCGGGCGACGTGTGCGGCAGAGGAGGGTGACCGGAGATGAGCGGCACGACGGAAACAAAAGGGACGCACAAGAAGTCGGGTCTACGAATTCCCGGTTTTGCGCAGTTGCAGCGACTGGGCAAGAGCCTCATGTTGCCGATCGCGGTGCTGCCGGCGGCGGGAATCCTGCTCCGACTGGGCCAGGACGATCTGCTGGGCAGAATCAAGGCGCCCGTCATCGGGCCGTTCTTCCAAGCGATGAGCGCGGCCGGTGACGCGATCTTCTCCAACCTCCCCCTACTCTTCGCGGTCGGCGTGGCCATCGGATTCGCCAAGAAGGCGGACGGTTCGACCGCTCTGGCCGCCGTCGTCGGCTACCTCGTAGTGCAGGCCGTGTTCAAGGCCATGTCGCCGATCGTGCTGGCGGGCGAGGTCGACAAGGCGGGCGACCAGGCCCAGATCAACTACAGCGTGTTTGCAGGAATCGTGGTCGGTCTGCTCACCGCATGGCTCTTCGATCGCTACTACACAATCCAATTGCCGTCGTATCTCGGCTTCTTCGGAGGTCGGCGGTTCGTTCCGATCGTGGTGTCACTGGCCTGCCTCTTCCTCGCGTTCGCCATGAGTTACTGCTATCCGCTCTTCGACGCGGGCCTGACCGGCCTCGGCAAGTTCATCGGCAGCTCGGGAGCGATCGGCGCGTTCATCTACGGGTTCGCCAACCGCATGCTGATACCGCTGGGCCTGCATCACATCGTGAACTCGTTCGTCTGGTTCATCTACGGCGATTACCAGGCGCCCGACGGCAAGGTCGTCACCGGTGAACTCACCCGCTTCGCGGCGGGCGACCCGTCGGCGGGCATCCTCACGTCGGGCTTCTACCCGATCCTGATGTTCGGTCTGCCCGCGGCCGCGTTGGCCATGATCCACGTCGCGAACAAGAAGCAGCGCAAGGTCGCCGTCGGCATCCTGTCGGCGGCCGCCCTGACCGCATTCCTGACCGGCGTGACCGAGCCGCTCGAGTTCGCGTTCATGTTCGTGGCGTTCCCGCTGTACGTCATCCACGCCGTGCTCACGGGGCTCTCGCTGGCCATTGCGTACCTGCTCGACATACATCTGGGGTTCTCGTTCTCCGCGGGCCTGATAGATCTGCTCCTCTACGGCACCGCGCCCGCGGCGAAGAACATCCCCTTGCTCATCGGCATGGGCGTCGTGTTCTTCGCCATCTACTACCTGATGTTCCGGTTCGCGATCACGAAGTGGAACATGCGGACTCCCGGCCGGGAGCCGGAGAGCGAGTTCGAGGCGGAGGAACGCGCCAACCTGGGTGAGGGGACCGACGCCGCCACGGCCGTGACGGCCGGCAGCTCCGCCATCGCGACCGAGACCATCACGGCACCCGCGCCGACCGCCACCGACAGCAAGGCCGAGCAACTCATCGCGGCCTTCGGCGGCCGGGAGAACCTCGTCAACGTCGACGCCTGCATCACGCGCCTGCGGATGGAGGTGGCCGACACGGCCAAGGTGGATCAGGACCGCCTGAAGAGGCTCGGGGCCGCCGGTGTCATCGAGGTCGGAAACAACGTGCAGGCGGTGTTCGGCACGCAGGCCGAGGCCTTGAAGAACGACATCATCGACGTCCTTTGACCGTCTGGAAACCCCCATTCGACCCGCACGGCTGGCCGAACAACGGCCCGCCAGCCAGGGCGGTAGCCGTTCGAGATCCGCGACACGGTAATTGACACGACCGTCAGGAATTTGCGTGGAACAGCTGTCAGTGTGGGTAGGAGCGGGTCTCGTGACCGCGGGGGTTTCGGCGGCTTTGCTCGCCGGCGCCGGCGCGGCAAGTGCGGACTCCGGTTCTGGAGCGGGTCCGAGCGGTTCCGCATCGTCGGAGTCGACGGGTTCGGATGCGCCCAAGCCCAAGCCCAAGCCGAAACCCGACACCGACAAGTCCGACGCCACCAAGCCGGACTCCGCGGACCCCAAGACGCCATCCAAGTCCGATGACGACTCGACGGACGCCGAAGACGAAACGACAACCGAATCGGAGTCACCGTCGGACGCGACCGACTCCGAGAAGCCGGAGCCCAGCGGATCGGCATCCCAGGGCCAGGGCCAGGGCGACCGCACCACGAAGCGCAAGACGTCGGTGATGAATACCCCGCACGAGAGGCCACCGGTCGCCGCGGCTGCGGCATCAGAGGCGCCGCCTGCCGCCGACGACTCCGCTATGACCGACCTGGTCACGACGAACGCGACGAGCCCTCCGGCTGCCGAGCCGGCCGCGAAACCCGCAGTGCCTCAGAGTTTCTCCGTGAGGTCCATTGCCCCCGCCAGCCTCGAACAGGCGACGGCCGCCGTGGCAGCCGCTCCGAAGCCGCTCTTGGTGCTGGGCGTCGTACAGGGTGTGATCAGCGCCGTCGTCATCAACGTCGGATCGTTGGTGATCAACACCGTGCAGGCGGTCGAAGCGTTGGTCACCGGGCCGCCGGTGTTGCCACCCGGCAGCACCGTCACCGTGCGCAGTTCGACGGTGCAACTGAGCAACGGACAGCGCGTGGCGGCGAACTGGTTCTACCCCGCGACCGCGACCGGTGAACCGCCGACCAACATGATCCTTCTGCAGCACGGCTTCTTCGCCCTGGGCCCGATGTACAGCTACACCGCGGCAAATCTCGCCGAGGAGACCGGCAGCGTCGTCGTGACGACGACCCTGACGTCCAACCCCTTCGCGGGCGACTCGATCTGGCTCGGTGGCACCGGAACGTCCGCGGCCATCGCCGACCTGTTCGTCGGTGACCGAGCCGCGCTCACCGCAAGCGCCGTGGACGCCGACTACGCGACGAGATACGACTTCGGCTCGGGGCCAGTAGTGTTGCCACGGAAGTTCGCACTCATCGGTCATTCGCTCGGAGCCAATCTGGTCTCGGGAGCGGCGGGCTTCCTGGTCGACAAGGGCGCCGCGGACGACTTGGTCGGCGTCATCCTTCTCGACGGAGTGCCGACCGGGACCACGCTGCCCGACGCGCTGAAGAAGCTGAACGCGTACGCGAACTCCCCTGGCGGCCACTACATTCCGGTGCGCGAGATCGGCGCACCCCCGAACCTCTACAACTTCATCAGCACCGTCAATGCCGACCTGACGGCGGCGCGGCCGGGCCGGTTCAACGGCGTCGTGCTCGAGGGCGGTGTGCACTCGGACTCGATGCGCGGCGGCAACCCCCTCATCCAGTTCGCACTGTACGTCGCCGCCGGCTTCCCCCAGCCGCAGAACCCACCGGCGGTCGACGAGCTGTCCGCCCAGTGGTTCAACGAATGGTTCGCGGGCAACACCGACGAAGGCGACTGCCTCGTCCCTGGGACGGGCTGCCGCGCCCCCGGGACGACGATCGACGTCGTCACTCCTGAGGGCACCGCGCGTGGCGTCGTGATCGGCGATCCGCCGACGATTCAGCTGCTTCGCGGACCGATCGCCATCGAGCCGACGACGCCGACGACGATTCCGCCGGTGAACCCGACGCTTGCCGCTCTGGCCGCCTGAGGTCAGCCCAACTTAGGCAATCCTTTGTCGACGCTCTAGGTGACGAGAACCGTAGTTCCGTAATTGCCGAAGGTGGTTTCCAGTGGGTCGTCAAAATGCCGATGCCGACGGGTTGCGTCTGCTCGTCGTCGGGGCGTCGTCCGGAAATGGGTCACGCGGTGGCCATCAGCGCAGCCGAGCGCGGCGCCAAGGTAGCCGTCGCCGCCCGCCGAATGGACCTGTTGACGACGTTGGCCGACGACATCGGTGGTTCGGCGTTCGAACTCGACGTGGAGGACCCCAGCGCCATCAAGCGCGTCGTCGACGCGGCGGCCGACACCCTCGGCGGGCTCGATGCCGTCGTGTTCACCAGCACCGTCGTGCCATTCGCCCACATCGAGGACACCGACGTCGCCACCTGGGTACACGCGTTCAGCGTCAACACGCTGGGCGCCAACAACGTCCTTCGCGCCGCTTTGCCGCATCTCTCCGAGAACGGCGTGGTGTTGGTCGCCTCCAGCAACGACGTCGGCCGACCGCGCGCGGGCGTGGCCGCCTACGCTGCCCTCGACGAAATCCTGCGCTCGTGACGCAGCGAGCACCCCGAGCTATCCATCGTGCGGGTCGGCATGGGGCCCACCCAGGACACCGAGATCCTCCGCGGAGCCGACCGCGATCTACTATTGCAGCTGTTCAAGTCGTGGGTGGAACACGGCCAGCTTCCCGCTCAGATGTCAGCGCTCCGCGATGTCGCCAACACGCTGGTATCGCTGGTCACTCTGTCGCATGCGAACCCGACCGTCGTGCCTGAGGTCGTCCAGCTGGCACCACGCACCAAGAAGGCCGACGTCTGAGCCGCGGTCGGCCTCAGTTGCAGGGGTCCGAGCCGGGCGTGTAGTACGGCACCCCGGACGGGGTGTAGCACGGCGGCTGACCGGTGGCTTCCTGCACCGCCCAGTCGTCGTCGTTGGCCAGCGCGACTCCCGCTGCCACGTCGCCGACGACGTGCGTACATCCTCCGACGTCGACGTGGCGACCACCGACGTCACCGCAGACCTCGGCGTGGGAAGCGGGCGCAATGGCCAGCGGCATCACGATCGTCGCACCCGCCGTCAAAAGCGCTGCTACCAGTTTCTTCATGGACAAGCTCCCCTACATGCGCCGGATGCACCGTCAGTAAGGCAGAGGCTGTACACGCCGATCAGATCGCAGGTAAGTTACACAGCACGTCAGGTAGCAGAACAACTCAATACGCTCTCGACGCGCAGCGGGAGATCCCATGACCATCAGCGTCTTCGACCTGTTCTCCATCGGCATCGGGCCGTCGAGCTCGCACACGGTGGGACCCATGCGTGCTGCGGCGCGCTTCGCCGACGAGGTCACGCGGCGCTCCAAACTCAGTTCGACGGCCGACGTGCGGGTGGACCTCTTCGGGTCACTGGCCGCCACCGGATCGGGTCACGGCACGATGGCTGCGATTTTGCTTGGGCTGGAGGGGTTTGCGCCCGAGACCATTGACGCCGACGAGATGGAGCAACGTCTGCTGACCGTGCGGGAACAGGGGCGGATCCTGTTCGGTGGCAGCCAGCCCGTCCCGCTCACCGAAGGTGCAATGGTACTGCGCCCCTTGACCATTCACGAACGTCATGCCAATGCAATGACGCTCACCGCGATCGACGAGCACGGCACCGAACTGTTCACCCAGACGTACTTCTCGGTCGGCGGCGGGTTCATCGTCACTGCGAACGACGACGACGGTGGCGGGCCCGCCACCGTCGACGCTCCGCTGGCGTTCGCGAGCTCGGAAGAACTGCTTCGGATCGCCGACGTGCACGGCCTGCCGATCAGCCGGGTCATGCTCGCCAACGAATGCGTCTCCCGGTCCGAAAGTGACGTCCGCTCAGGGCTTCTGCACATCCACGCCGTGATGTTGCAATGCCAACGGAAGGGCATCGAACGCACCGGGCACCTGCCCGGCGCCCTCGGTGTCCGCAGGCGCGCACACGACTGGCACGAGCGGCTGGCCAAGGACGACCCAGACCATGACGTCGCCTTCGCCGAAGACTGGGTAAACCTCGTCGCGCTCGCGGTCAACGAGGAGAACGCCTCCGGCGGGCGTGTCGTCACCGCCCCGACCAACGGCGCGGCCGGGATCATCCCCGCCGTGCTTCACTACGCGCTGCACTACACCCGGCCGGGTCGGCAGGACCCCGACGACGTCGTCGTTCGGTTCCTGCTCACGGCGGGCGCCATCGGATCTCTGTTCAAACAACGCGCGTCCATCTCGGGAGCCGAGGTCGGTTGCCAGGGCGAAGTCGGATCCGCAGCAGCGATGGCGGCGGCTGCGCTCGCCGAAATCCTGGGTGGCACAACGCATCAGGTCGAGAATGCCGCAGAGATCGCCATGGAACACAGCCTGGGACTCACGTGTGACCCGATCGCGGGACTGGTGCAGATCCCGTGCATCGAGCGCAATGCCATCTCCGCAGGAAAGGCGATCAACGCGGCCCGAATGGCGCTGCGCGGTGACGGGATCCATCGCGTCAGCCTCGATCAGGTCATCGAGACGATGCGCTCCACTGGACTCGACATGAACTCGAAGTACAAGGAGACCTCGACCGGCGGACTGGCCATGCACGTTCCGGTGAACCTCGTCGAGTGCTGAGGACCGCCCATCACCTGCCGTGCGCGGCGAAGAACTGGGCGCTGGCCAACGAAGCGTTGGTCGCGGTGGTGGTAAGTCCCGCGTCCGGCAGGGCGAAGTTTCCGGTAGGCCAGGTATGGCCGCCTCCGTTGATCTGAAGCAGGACGACCGCGGCGCCATCGGCGCATCCGACGGCGGAGAGGCGGTGCACCGAGGTGCCGTCACCCGCGCTCGGCAGGTCGTCCTCGAGCGGCGCGCTGGCGCACCGATCGAGGTCGCGCCATCGCGATGCCATGGCCGGTGCGGACACGATGTCGCTGGCTCCACCGCGGCCCTGCATGCCACCGCCGCCGAAGGGGACCACCGGATCGGCGGTGCCACTGAACTGCAGGACCGACACCGGCCGCGACGGGGCGCACGGGACACCGGACCCGAGTGTGCCCGCCACCGGCGCGATGGCCGCGACGACGTCGGCTCGGTCGCAGGCCAACCGAGTGGCCATGAAGGCGCCCGCCGACATTCCCGTGGCGAAGACCCGGCCGGGGGGAATGCCGTAGTCGCTGACGAGCCGATTGATGAGTGCCGTAAGGAAGCCGACGTCATCGACCCCCTGCCGGTCGGGTGTCGAGGCCCCGCGTCCGTCGGCCCAGCTCTGATCGATGCCATCGGGATACGCCACGACGAAACCGAGCGCGTCAGCAGCGGAGTCGTAGTTGGTGAGGGCCGCCTGCCCTCCGCCTGTGGCACCGGCCCCGTGCAGGTTGATCACCAGCCCTGCCGGTACGCCGCTTGGGGCATGGACCAAGTAGGTACGTGGAAATCCCCCGAACGACAGCTCGGCTCGGAGGTTGCCGGCGGGAAGCGCCGACGCGGTTGCGCCCAGCCCCAGGAGGGCGCAACTGAGTACGGTCGTCAACGCCGTCAGACGGGCGAGGGCGTTCACGATGGGTTTGAGCACGCGGTCAGTATCTGCAGCGAAGCTGGACGGCGGGTGAATTTCAGACGCCTCAATGGATTCGCCGCTGAACCACCGGCGTCGGAAACGCCCCAAACAGCGTCACAAGCAACGGGCCGCGGGCCAGAATGGGCGGATGCGCTTCGGAAACTTCATGGCTCCGTTCCACCCCGTCGGACAGAACCCGACGCTCGCCATCGAGCGAGACCTCGAGTTGATCGTAGCGATGGATCGCCTCGGCTTCTCCGAGGCGTGGATCGGTGAGCATCACTCCGCCGGGTTCGAGATCATCTCGTCTCCCGAGGTCTTCATCGGCGTCGCCGCCGAACGAACCAAGCACATCAGACTCGGCACCGGCGTCAGCTCGTTGCCGTATCACAACCCGTTGATGCTGGCCGATCGGATGGTCCTGCTCGACCACCTGACCCGTGGCCGGGTGATGCTCGGCTGCGGGCCCGGCCAGCTGACGTCGGACGCGCACATGCTTGGAATCCCCGCGGACGAGCAGCGGCCCCGCATGGAGCAGAGCCTCGACGCAATCATGCGCCTGCTCCGCGGAGAGACCGTCACCATGCACACCGACGGGTTCACCCTCCAAGATGCACGCCTTCAGCTAAAGCCTTACAGCGAACCATGTTTCGACGTCGCGGTCGCGGCGTCCTTTTCGCCCACCGGGCCGCGTGGCGCGGGCAGGCACGGCATCGGCATGCTGTCGATCGCAGCCACCGCAAAGCAGGGCATGGATCTCCTCGCCCAGCATTGGAAGACGTGGGAGGACGTCGCGCTCGAGCACGGCCACGTCGCCGACCGCTCGAAGTGGCGCCTCGTCGGTCCCATGCACCTGGCCGAGACCCGCGAGCAGGCCGAGCGCGACGTCGAGCACGGCATCGTCGAATTCTCGCGCTACTTCAAGCACCTACTGCCCGCAGGCCCCGTGCAGGGTGACACGGTGGCAGAGATCATCGCCAACAACCGTCAGTCCGGCTTCGCGGTGATCGGCACACCCGAGGACGCGGTGGCCAAGATCGAGGAACTGATCGAGGCAAGCGACGGCGGCTTCGGCACCTTCCTCCTGTTCGATCACGACTGGGCGCCGCCGGCCGCGAAGTTGCACAGTTACGAACTCTTCGCCCAGTACGTGATGCCGCACTTCACCGGTCAACTCGCGGGTCCGGTCGCGTCGCGCGACTGGGTCCTCGGCAGCGGGACCGAGTTCATGGATCGCGCCGCGCACGCGATTGGCAAGGCGATCGAGGATCACGCCGCGGAGCAAGCGGCCAAGCAGGCTTGACACGATGCCACCGGTGGACCCGCTGCTGCAGGAAATGCTGGACGAGTACCAACTCCGCAAGCTCGTCCATGCCTACTGCCGCGCCGTCGACCGCGGCGATCTCGAATCGTTGAAGACCTTGTATCACCACGGCGCCGAGGATGCCCACGGCGGTTTCTCGACCGGCTCGGCCGACGAACTGATCGGTCAGCTCGCCGCCGCGCGCCCCTACCTCCGGTCGATGCAGCACAACATCACCACGGCGAACTTCGCCATCAGCGGGTACGCCGCCGAAGGCGAGATCTACACCATTGCGACCCACACGCTGATCGCGGGTGATCGGGACGTCGACGTCATCGTCGGCGGGCGGTACCTCGACAAGTACGAGAATCGCGATGGCTAGTGGAAGTTCGCCGCCCGCACGATCGTCACCGACTGGGCACGTGTGAACGACCCGTCCACCGTGGAATTCAGCCACCCGATCACCAGGGACACCCCGAGGGGCAGCCCGGACGCGAACGATCCGTCACACCGGTTCTTCTCGCTGCTCGGCAGTGGCTGAGTCGGACGTCATCCGCTGGGGCCGCTCGCTGAGCCTGCACAGCCGCAGAAGCGCACTGAGCCCCTCGGGCGTCCCCGGCCAATGCTCGGCGAGCTTGCCGGAGCCCGCCACGCGTGCGACCGATCGGAGGACGATCGCGACGATCACCGCATCGTCGGCGTAACCGATCACCGGAATGAAGTCGGGGATGAGGTCGATCGGCAGTGCGAGGTAGACGAGCAGCAGCGCCACGCGAATCCGCACTCCACGGGGAGCAGTGGGGTCGGTGGCGAGACGCTTCAACAGCCGCAAGAGATCGGGCAGCAGCCGAGCGACGTCACGAAGTCCTACGTCGTCCGGTTTCGCGAACCAGAGCGCGACGACGAGCGCCAGCCACAGGACGATCAATCCGCCGACGATGCCAAGCGGGATCGACCACCAGTGGAGCGCCACGAGTCCTAGAACGGACTGCTGTTGGCCTGCGACCTGGCCGAGGCAGGACGCGGACCGTACCGCTGGACGTAATCCTCGTGGAGACGTGCATCCTTGCGGCGCTTGATCACGTCGACCAGATTCGGGTCGAGGTCGTGCTGCACCAAGCGATGTCGGCGCCATACCTTGTTCAGCGCGAGCGACATCAGGATGACCCAGATGTAGATCGGCGCCGTCATCTCGAGGTGCACGTAGAGCGATGCGGGCAGTAGCCAAAACGGGGCGAGCACGAGCAGTGGCGGGATGGCCATCCGGATCACGTGGCGGCGGACCGCTCCCTCGCCGGCGAGATCCTCGGCAACCCAGTCGCGCATCGAGTCGGGCAGCCGCCGACCATACGAATAGGCGACGTACTGCAGCGGTGAGGGTCGGGCGTTGTCCATCGTGACTCCTAGGGTTCGGTTGTTCACGCGTCGAGCGCGCCCGCCGCCAGCGCGGCGGCATTGATTCGCGTCAGGACGCGGTGAAGCTCTTCGAGTTCGGCCATGTCGACGCCCATTCGCGCGACGACGGCAGGCGGGATGCCCAACGCGCGAGTGCGCAAGGCGGCGCCGTCGGCGGTCAGTTCGACGTCGGTGGCACGCTCATCGACCGCGCTGCGGGTGCGGGTGATCAGGCCGAGCGCCTCGAGGCGTTTGAGCATCGGCGACAGCGTGGCCGAATCCAGTTGCAGTGCAACGGCGATCTGCTTGACCGTGAGCGCGGCTCCGCCGGACTCCGATTTCTGGTGATCCCAGAGCGCAAGCATCACCAGATATTGAGGATGCGTTAGGCCGAGTGGTTCCAGGAGCGGCCGGTACACCGCAAGGACGGCACGGTTGGTGGCGGCCAGCGCGAAACACACCTGGTGCTCGAGGGCGAGCGGGTCGATCTCGGGAGCGCGTGTCGCCATACTTGCATCGTACCCTAATAGTTAGTGCACTATCAATTGGAACTCGCCCCTTCACGGATAGACAAATCCGCAGAACTGTCCACTCGGAGAGTCGGGGAGATCTAGCCTGAGCGCAAGCGAACCCGATGTGTCATCACCAGGAGGAATCCGTGACCGCGTCAGTCCAGCTTCCGCTTCTGCAGCGACACCCACTCGAGCCCCCACCCGAACTGTGCGCCCTGCAATCGGCCGGTGCGATTCACCGCGTCCGCACTCAGGTCGGCGACGAAGCCTGGCTGGTCACCGGCTACCCAGAGGTGCGCCGATTGATGGACGCCGAAGCCCTCGGCCGCTCCCTGGAACTCCCGGACCGCAATCCAGCGCGCTCGGTACGGGCGTCTGGATGAGCCTGATGGTGTAGTGAGTGTCGACGGGCGCGTACGCGAGACTCACCTGGGCAGTCACGGTGTTTCCCCCAGCGCTGATCAAGGCGAGGCCCTGCGCGTCCCCCACCGCACGCACGAACGTCCGAGCCTTGTGATCGCACAACCGAAACACGCCCGTCAACGGCACTCGGACCGGCGGCAGGGGTCGCCGCCACCGGGCCGGCTGCAACGATCGCGCTCACTGCCGCAGTCGTCACTATGCGTTCACTCCTTGGACTTCTTCACCACGTCGGGTGCTACCTCACGGGTGGCCATTCCACCCTCGCGAGCGTGGTCGGGCGGGCGGGGAGGCGGGTCCGTGGCCTCGGTGGGTGTCTCGTCGTCGGAGTTCGAGTCGCTTTCAGTCATGTCCGCGAGAGTGCCCGACCCGGGCGCCTTCAAGCCCGTCCCGAGGTTCGTTCTCCGCTTGGCGTCTCGGTACGGTGGCAGGTAACGGTTTCCATCAACGTCCGGAAGGCACACACGGCGTGAACGACGACGACACCGACGGCGGCTCCGATCCATGCCCGACGGCCAAGCCCCGACGGATCGTGGTCACCGGCGCCTCGGGCAATGTCGGGGCCGGCGTGTTGCGGGCCCTGGCCCGCCACGTACCCGACGCCGAGGTGATCGGCGTATGTCGGCGACCGCCCACGACGGGAAAGATCTACGAGCGGGTGCAGTGGCACGCCGTCGATCTGTCGCTGCCAAGCGCAACGACCCAGTTGGAGTCCGCGATGCGGGACGCCGACGTCGTGATCCACCTCGCACTGGCCGTTCAGCCCGTGCGCGACGAGGACTATCTGTACCGGGCGAACGTCGTTGGCACACAGGCGGTTCTGGCCGCGATGTCCAACGCCGGGGTTCAGCAGTTGGTCTACGCGTCGAGCCTCGGTATCTACGCCCCCGGGTCGACGGCGCCCGTCTCGGAGACATGGTCGGCGACCGGCCAGCCCACGTCGATCTACAGTCGACACAAGGTCGTGGTGGAGGGCCTGCTGGATCAATTCGAGCTGGACCATCCGGACACGGTGGTGGCTCGCTTCCGCCCGACGGTGGTGGTTCAGCGGGAGACGGCATGGTTGATCCGGTCGCTGTACATCGGTCCGCTGATTCCGCGGTTCGCATACGACCTGCTCCGTCGGTCGGGGTTGCCGATTCTTCCCCTTCCGGCCGGACTCGCTCTGCAGTTCGTTCACGCCGACGACGTCGGCGACGCGGTCATCCGGCTGATGCAGCGTCGCGCACGGGGCTCGTACAACGTCGCTGCCGACGCCTTGGACGGCGAGGCACTGGCCGCCTTGGTCAAGGCGCGCCCGGTCGAGGTGAACCGCCCCTTGATGCGAACGGCGGTGAGTGCACTGAGCAGTCTTCGGCTGGTCGCGCTGGTCCCCGGCTGGTACGACGTGGCCACCAACAGCCCCCTCATGGATACGTCGAAGGCGCGCCGTGACCTGGGTTGGTCACCGACGCGGTCCTCTGCGGAGGGAGCGCTGGAACTTCTGGACGGCTTGGCCGAAGGCGCCGCCGGGACAAGTGCGGCAATGGGATTCGAGGACGGAGATCGGATGGACGGACGAATTGCCCTACGGCGGGTGCACGACGCGACGTTGGTGCTGTGGAGCGCACTGGCGGTCAAGCGTGCAGCGGGGAAGGGCCGCGCCGGAGTGCCGGATGCGGCCGTCATCGCGGCCAATCTCGTGTCGGGGACCCCGATGGCCCTCGATCGACTGCGTGAACGGCGTCGCGATCCCGTAGCGCTGCTGGCGCCGGCCGCCGTCGGTGCGGCTGTGCTGGCAACTCTCCGCGGCGGCTGGACACCGGTCGCTGCCACCACGGCCCTGGGCGTACTCGCCGTGGCCGAACGTCGAAGGGCCACATCACGATGACGACCGCAGAAGACCACGCCCACTGCAATGCTCAAGTGGTGGTGGTGATCGGCGCTTCCAGTGGGATTGGAAGGGAGACCGCACTGTGCTACTCCCGCCGTGGTGCTCACCTCGTCTTGGCTGCCCGGTCCAGGGCGCCGCTCGAGCGGGTGGCCGACGAATGCCGCGCCGAGGGTGCGGCCGAAGTCCTCGTTCAGCCCACCGACATCTCCGATGCCGATCGAGTCCAGCTGTTGTTCGATCGCACGGTGGAGCGTTTCGGGCGGGTGGACGTCGCGGCGCAGTGCGCGGCGATCACGGCCTTCGGCCGATTCGAAGACCTGCCGGTCGACGTCTTCGAGAACATCGTGCGTACCAACCTCTTCGGAGCGGCGAACGTCGCGCGTTCGGCACTCACCCATTTCCAGGCCCGCGGTACCGGACACCTGGTGTTGGTCGGGTCTCTACTCGGTGTGATGGCAGTCCCCTACCAATCTGCCTACGTCGTAAGCAAGTTCGCGTTGAACGGCCTGGTTCGGGCGCTGCGCCAGGAGAATCGGCACCTGCCGGATGTTCGCATCCACGGCATCTACCCGGGACCGGTCGACACCCCGGTGTATGGCACCGCAGGCAACTACCTCGGCCGCGCACCGCTCGTCCCACCGACCGCGGGCGCCCCGGGCGTCGTAGCGGCCGCGATCGTCCGCGCCACCAACCGGCGACGGTCCAGCGAACGTCACGTCGGGTTGATCAACCGCCCGGCGATCGCCGCCTACCGCCTGATCCCGTTCGTCTTCGATGCCGTGATCGGCCCGCTGCTGCGGACCGTCTCGTTCTCGTCGGAGCAGACCGACTCCACCGCCGGCAACGTATTCGACTCGCAGCTCGAGTGACCTCAGGCGTCGCCTTCGGTCTCTGGGGTGTCTTTGTGGTCGTCGAAGCTGACGTCGATCCGCTGAAAACCCTTGGCACGTTGGGCCTTTGCCTGGGCCGTATATGTGCGTCGATCACCTCTGGTCAGTGCCACGTCGTCGGTGAACTGGGTCAGGAGGGCACGCGGATAAAGGTGCTCGACCGCCACCACGTTCGCCGTCGCGCAGAGGAGCAACGTCGTCGCGATCATGTACAAGAAGGCCAGCAGGCCGAGAACGAGCGCGAACACGCTGTTGGTCGCGCTCGCACTCTTGACGACGTGCGCCACGTAGACCGCACCGACCCATTGCAATACCTGCCAGGAGACCGCTGCGCTGACCGCGCCTGGCGCAATCTGGCGGTAGGTGACGTCCCGCGCCGTCGCGACCCGGAAGGCGACCAGACATACCGCCGTGTTGATGGCAACCGCCGCCACGACGATCATCGCCTTGCCCAGTGCGCCGAACGACTCGGATGCACGCCCGACGGCGGAGAGCACGGTGGTCGCGACCAGGCCCGTGCCGAGCAGTAGGAGCAGAAACAGACTGCGGAGGCGAGACCGCAGCGGGTCGGGTCTGTCATTGCGCGGCACGGCCCACAACGTGTCCATGCCGTTCTGCACCGCCTGACCCACGCCCAGACCTCCATACAGCGCGCCGACGATGCCGATGACGACGCCGAGTGTCCCGCCGCTCAACCCTTGCGGTTGCCCGAGTTGGTCGCCGATGACGGGGAACTGGGCGAACGCGGACTGCAGTATCTGTTGCTGCAGTCCGGGATGACCGACCAGCACGACGCCGAGTACCGTCGTCAACAGCAGGAGCGCAGGGAAAAGCGATACGAACGCGTAGTAGGTGATCAGTGCGGCGAGATAGCCGCCCTGGTCGTCGACGTACTTGTAGACGACGGCGATCGCGAACCCGACCGTTCGGTGCCGGCGTTGGAGCCGATCCAACCAACCGACCATGTGTGTCTCCTGGCGTGAATGCGACCGCTACCCATCCCGCTCTCAATACCCCGATCGCCGGTCGCCAACCCCCAGCGCGACGACGAGGTTCGCGGCCACCACACGGGGTACCGCTTCACCATGGACGTCCACGGCGGGTCCCATCCGATGTCGACACGGGAGTACGCCCCCGGACGACTGGTCGACGTCTTCGGAGACCCGTCGCAACCCGCTGTTCTGCTATGGCACGGCATGCAGACCGATGCACGTGCCAGCGTGCGGACGCTCGCCCAACTGATCGTCCGCCATCGCGTCGCCGTCGTGGTGCCCGACTGGGACTCGCATGCGTCCGACGGAGGACGTGCCGCACTGCTGCAATCCGTTGACTTCGCTCGCCGATTCACCACCGACCCCGATGGCGTGGTCCTCGTTGGCTGGTCGATGGGCGGCGTCGCCGCGGCGGCGCTGACCGTGAACTCGGCGAGCTTCGACGTCTCATTCGCCCATACCGTCTGCCTCGCAGGCGCCTTCACCGCGCGAGCTCCGATCTCCGGCCGATTGGTGGCCGACGACGTCCTCCCCGTGGCCGCCAGTCCGCAGTTCGCCACCGCGCTCCGCCGAGCTGACTGGCCGGTCGAGTTCGAGGAGTTGGACGCCGATCACGGTTCGATCGGCGGCGCCGCATACGACTCGGCCCTCGACCAATATCTTCCAGCGCAAGACCCCCCGACACTCCGCGTCGCCGACGCCGTCGCGGCCCATATCGCCGCCGTAGCCGGACGCTGACGCCGTATCCGGTGCGTCAGGACCTTCGCGGGCATAGGACTCCGCTAAGCGACTGCACAGCGCTTTCAGGTTTCGACGCGGTCAACAGAATCGCCCGAAACACGCCCGGACCGTCGCAACACGGTACGGGCGGTTCGGGTAACACGAACGCGCGGACTCAGAAGTACGTCGTCGCCGTTGTGCTCGTTCCGTTGTCACATGTGATGGTGACGGTCCAGTTCCGGAACTGCGGAACGGCTGGGACGATCTTCAGGTCGTACGTGGAGTTGGCCGGCAGCCCGAAGCTGCGGTTTAAGTTGTCCGTCGCGTATGTGCACTGCGACGTCACTCCACTGCGGTCGGTGATGCGAGCCAACAGTCCACCCACGATCGTCTGGAACGAAACCGTCGGGCCCTGCTTCGGCGCGGGCGGCGGTGGCGGCTGGTTCGGCGGTGGCGGCTGGGTAGCCCCACTCGAGCAACCCGACACGATGACCTTTGCGCCCTGCTGGTTCTGCAGCATGCCTTTGGCCTTGGTTTCGGCGACGGAAAGCGATGGGTCAGATGCCCCCGTCATTTCGCCGTAGTCGTTCGAGGCGGCCGCTGCGCACTCGTTCTTGGCAATGACCTCAGTAACGCAGTGGCTACCGCCATTGTTCTGGCAGTTCGACAGCGACCCGATGCCGGCCTGATCTTGGGTCGAGCTGATTGCCGAGCCTCCGACCATCGTGACAGGGGGATTTTCGTTGATGAATCCGATGGCCAGTGCAATGTAGGCGTCGGCGGCATGTGCCGGGGCGGGTGCGCTCACCATGCCGACGACGCTCGCAAACGCGGCCAGCAGGACGGCGGCGATGGTCCGGCCTCGCCAGTCGGCACGGCCCTGATGAGTGGTTATCATGTTTTCTCCCGTGGGTTGATCGCTGCCCCCGGGGGGGCTGCGCCCAGGAGTTGGCGCTGCGCACAGCCTAAGCGGGGCACGGTTTGGTGGACTAACCGTTCGGCCTTTCGTGCGGGTGTTGTTTATGTGCGTGCTGAGTATTCGCTCTTTTCTTAGCTCGCTCACCCGGTTCTGCAATAGTCGGACTCAGCAAACCTCGTACTGAGTGCAGCCGAATGTGCATCCACAACCCTCAACCCCCTGTGGCGCACGGGTCAAGCAACTGCGCAAGTACACCGAGCACGTGTGAGCCTGTCTTCCCGTCCGGCACCTCGGCGAAGGTCTCGGACACCTGGCGAAGGGTCGTGGCCAGTGCGCTGCGTGCCTGCAAATCAAGGGCCGCCCATTTGTCAAGCAACGTTGTGGGAGACATCTCCGTGTCGACAGTGATTCCTCACCGGTGTCGATGCGGGGCTGACGATTCCCTGCCAGGACATTCAGCGACGAAGATTCAAGACACCGCGACATGGGCAAGGACCTGCCGAGACCCTCGGCTCCGATGCCGTCGCGTATGTGCTCTCTTTCTTGAGGCAGCCCGCCACACGGCGCGATGGTCGATGCCTGTCATCGGACCGGGTCGACATGGCTCCGTAGGGAACGGAGTTGAGCCGAAGTCCCGAGGGCGATCAGGATCGTGTCGGGATCCAGGGGCGTGTCCGGAGCCGGGTTCGCGATGAACTGGCCACTCGCGGTCCTTATGGCCAGCACCATCGCCCCGTTCGTCAACCCAAGCGCCGTATAGGCCAAACACCGACGGACCAGAGGCGAGGCGGGAGTGATCTTCACTTCCTCGATTCGGTAATCGAGTGTCTCGTCGTGCAATGACGACGGCGAGGAACTCGGCCACGCAAGGCTGCAATGCAAACGGCGCCAGCCGCCGCCCGCCGATCAGTTGTGGATTGACGGCCCGGTTGGCACCGGCCCGCAACAATTTTGACTTCGACTCCTGCGTGCGGGCACGGGCGATGATGACGAGATCGGGTCGCAACGCTCGACTGGACAAGGTCACGTAAACGTTGTCCGCATCGGTGTTCAGCGCCGAGATCAGCGCATGGGCATGCTCGATGCCAGCGGCCTCCAGGATGCGGTCGTCGGTGACGTCGCCCAGCACCGTCGGATAGTCGAGACCCTGCAGGCGGGCGGGGTCTCGGTCGACGACGACGACCTGCTTCCCGAGCGCGTCGAGATATTGCACGCTGGCCCGACCCACGCGGCCCATCCGCAGATGATGAAATGACCAGTCATCTGGCCTATCTGCCGGTCCATCCGCCACCTCCTCAGCTGCTGGCGTAGGTGCCCCTCGACGAGCGCTTCGAGAACGACCCCGAACATGTAGAGCGCGGTTCCCACACCCACGAGGATCAGCGCGATCGTGAAGAACTCGCCCACCGTGGACAGCAGGTGAACCTCGCGGAAACCCACCGTCGTGATCGTCGTGACCGTCTGGTATCGCGCATCGACAAATCCGAACCCGAGGATCAGATAGCCCGCAGTCCCGGCAACGATCACCAGCCAAAACGCGAACAGCGCTCGGCCAATCCGCCGCAGAGAACTCACTTCGTAGATTGTGCACCCAGCCGCGGACCGATCTCACCTGGTGGCGTCTATGGTCGGTCGGCACGAAGCGCAACCCAGGTGAACTTCTGTGTCAGTCCGGTTGGGGTGACATGGTCGACACCACCGGAACCGATCGGTGTGAAGCCTGGGCCGAGTTCGGCGATGAGTTGTTTCGGGCTGTAGCGGGCGACGGGCAGCCCCGAGCATGACGTCGGTCCGTCTTCGCCGAAGGTCGCGATGATGGCTGCTCCGCCGGGCCCGATTGCCCGGTGCAGCAGTAACCGGTAGGTGGCTCGGTCGCGTTGTTCGGTGAGGAAGTGGAAGACGGCCCTGTCGTGCCAGACCTGCCAGCGCCGGTCCGGGACCCATTCGAGCAGATCAGCCTTGATCCAGGTGACTGCGTCCGGTCGAGGGAGGCGATTCTTGGCGGCGTCGAGCGCCTCCTGTGAGATATCGAGGACCGAAACATCGTGGTAGCCCTGCTCGACGAGACACTTGGCAAGCAGCGAGGCTCCTCCTCCGATGTCGATCACCGATGACGATGGCCCTGCATCCGCCATCTGCAGAAGCGCCAGCGACTGGTGGGGCTCTGCTTCGAACCAGCTGACACGGTCCGCGCCCACGGTGCGGTACCGCTCGTCCCAGTGAGCCGCGCGAGCCTCTACGTCCGTCACAGGCCGAAGCGTATCGCCGCCGGTGCAGTCCCGGCACTGCACTGCGAGCGCGACCCGGCGCTGAGATGGTTCTGCGCTAATCGTCGCCGACGAGTTCACCGGCCAGGCTTCGCGGCCTTCGTGGATGGCGAAGACGGCGATGATGAATCCGGCTGCCGGGTCGAGCCATGCGGCTCCAGTGAGCTGAAACAGGCCGACCCCGATCAGGGTGGGGATGCTCAGTAGAACGCAGATCTTGCTTTCGGCAGCGGCGGCAACAATCAGGTTATCGTCCCGCTCCGGGAGCACGCGACCGAACCCGGTCCAAGAAGACCACGCACCCGGGGGCTCCGATAACCCGGTTGCAGCCCTGAGGGCAAAGGGCGGACGAAGGGAGCGCTAGTGGTTGGGCACGCAGCCACCCTCCTAAGCGCGCCAACGTGGATACCGTGGATAATCCTGAGCGCAGCGTCTACGACCCAACGCTGCTGAAAGGGAACTGATGAGCGACAAGACGTTGGAAGTCATTTCCTGGAATCCCGAGGACCACACTGATCTGCCCGGGTTCGCCCACGGCTTGACCCGGTATGGCGGCCACTGGTTCGACGTCGGAATATCGATGGTACCGGTCGAGGGCAATGCGCTGGACGCCCTGGACAAGGTCTTCGCCAAGCTGCGCGAGATCGTCGTGAACGAGAACCCCGATATTCAGTACTTCACGGTTGACCTGCGGGTGGCGTCGGCCAGACCGATCCCCCGCCCGAACTGATTTGCAGGCCGCAGCGGAGACACGCCGTGCAGGAGCACGCGCCTGCTACCTGGCTAACAACCGCCCGCCCGACGCCACGTCTGTTACATGCGCACCCGCGTGCCAGGGGTGCCGTAGCGGCGGTGCCTGTGGTCAGGGTGCTGTGCGAGACGTCAGGGACGTCGTCTTGCGAGCGGAAAGGCCGGGCGAGCTACTACGACCTGGTGACCGACATGCGGGTCGCGCCCAAAGCCGCCTGGACTACCTCGACCCACCCCCGGCTTCGGAAGGTCGTGAATGCGCGGACGCAGGATCGGCACCGACTTGTCGGTTATCGGGTTGCCTTCCTCGTCGCCGAGGGCCAAGTGCGGTCGACAGCTGGCTGCCAGATCCGGTCATGGAAGCCATTGCCCTTGACCGGTCGCCCAGCCTTGTTCCTTGGGGGCGTTGATGGTGCGTACCGACTTCTTGGTCTTCGGTGGGCCGATCTCGTATCCACCCCGGTCGTAGGTCCGCTTCCAGGCCCTGGAGATGCGCGCGGTGTTGTTGACTCGGTCAATGTCGGAGGGCTTCAGCGCGGTGGCCTCGTACTGGCGGCAGCCGGAAGCCACCAGGAACGCGACCAGCGGTCGCCAGTACTCGGTGACGTTGTCCAGCAAACGAGCGAAGTCCTCCCGAGTCAGGCAGATCATGTCGGGTCGCTCGGTGGTAGGCATGCGCTGTCCTGCCGCCGGGTTAGACGGGATGCGGGCCGCCCGGACGGCGGCATTGAGAGCCGACGACAGGAACCCGTGCTTGTTGGCGATCGTCTTGCCTGAGGCACCCTTCTCCGAGAGGCCCTGCGTCCACCGCGCGATGTCGTCTCTCGACAGTGCCACCAGCGGCAAGTCGCCGCGGGGCTCATCGATGTCGTTCTTCAGATACGACCGGTAGTCGTAGAGAGTCGACTTGCGTAGCCCGGTCAGGTGATCGATGTGGTGCTCGATCCACTCGTGGACCGTGATGGCCGAGAACTCCGGGTCGGTGCAGAGGGTCTCCAGCGCCTTTGGCGGGTCCGAACTTGTCCATAAGCTTCTGGAACTTCGTGGCCCCGGCGAGGTCCTGGAAGGAGGTGGAGGTCTGCTTGCCGTTGAGCCGGTAGAGCACCTGGACGTAGGTACTTCCATCGTTGCGCGTACCACGGCGCAGCGATGCCATGACGGCGAGCTTAGCCGCGATATGTTGATGAGATGTTGATGGGAAAAGAAAACAGGCCAGGGATTGCGTCCCTGACCTGCATCTTTCCGGTGGAGCTGCCGGGAATCGAACCCGTTTCGCGGTGCCGGTCAGAGGGATAAATCGGCTCTGAGCTGCTGATTCACATTGACCGGGATTCACCAGGATTGCCCGGCTTGGCTATCGAATGTGCCCAAAATGTGCCCAGCCAGCCCCGGGATCTACGCCGCGACGTGCGGCAACGCAGCAGACCGGTCACTGCGCTACCGATCGGGCGATCGGGCCCGCGCCGTTCACCCACAGTTTTTGCTATGTTCACCCGGCATACACGGCCGATTCACCGCGCGGTCAGCGTTCACGGGAGAAGTCACTTGCACGTCGGGCTGGTCATCGCCATCGGCTTCGCGGTGGCCTTCGCCCTGACCAACGGCTTCCACGATGCCTCCAACGCCATCGCCACCCTGGTGGCGACGCGGGCAGCGACCCCGGGCCAGGCCGTCGCCCTCTCTGCGGTGTTCAACATGGGCGGTGCGGTCCTGCTCGGCACGGCCGTGGCCGACACCATTGGCAAGATCGTCACCGTGCCGCAGGCCCAGATGATTCCCGTAGTCGGGGCGGGCCTGGCTGGCGCGACAGCCTGGAACGCCATCACCTGGTGGCGGGGCCTGCCGTCGTCGTCGGGGCACGCTCTGGTCGGGGGTCTAGTCGGCGCGGCCGTCGCCGACGGCATTCTCTCGGGCTCCGGCGGACTCGGCTCCGTCCAGTGGGGCGGCTTCGACGGCTGGCACCCCACGGGCGTCATCGGTGTTCTGGTCGCCCTGCTGACCTCCCCGCCCCTCGGCTTCGCCGTCGCGTTCCTGCTCCTGCGCCTACTGCGCCTGATGTCGCGGCGCTGGACGACGCGGTGGATCGGTCCGGTCCGCGGCAGCGGATGGGTTGCGGCAGCGGGACTTTCGTTCAGCCACGGCGGCAACGACGCCCAGAAGTCGATGGGCGTCATCGCGGTCCTGCTGCTGGCCTCCGGGCAGACCACCACGATGTCGGTGCCGCTGTGGGCGAAAGTCGTTACGGGCGTGGCCCTGACCGCGGGCACAGCGTTGGGCGGATGGCGCATCGTCAAGACGATCGGCCATCGCATCTTCAGCCTGACACCCATCGACTCCATCGCCAGTCAGGCCTCGTCCACGGCAGTCATCCTCGGCGCCTCCCTCATCGGAGCTCCGGTGAGCACCACCCAGGTGGTGGCCTCCTCGGTCGTCGGTGTCGGCGGCGGGCGGCGGCGGTGGAAGCACGTGAGCTGGCAGATCGTGCGCGAGATGGGCATCGCGTGGCTGACCACGATTCCGGCGGCCGCGCTGATGGCGGTCGCCGGACTACTCGTTTGGAGAGCGTTATGAGCCGCAAAGGCAGTCGCTGGTTTCTCCCCGAAACCCCCGATGTCATCGGAATGCTGCAGGAGCAGGCAACGATCACGGTACACGGAATGGAGGCCTTCACCGCGTGGGCAGGCGGGGACTCCGCCCGCGCCGCCGACGTCCGCGCCGCCGAGCACGACTGCGACGAAGTGCGGTGCAAACTCGTCGACGCCGTCAGCGAGGCCTTCACCACGCCGATGCAGCCCGAGGACCTGTTCCAGTTGTCACGCGATCTCGACAAAGTGATCAACGGCGCCAAGAACACCGTGCGCGAATCCGAAGCCATGGCCTTCAAGCCCGATCAGGCGACCGCTGACATGGCCGTCCTGCTCGCCGAGGGCGCCCAGCACCTCCAGACCGCATTCACGTCCCTGGACGAGCGGCGCAGCAAGCTCGCCCCGCCCGCGACTGAGGCCGCCGACGCCGCGGTCAAGTCGCAGCGCAATCTGGAGCGAATCTATCGCCAGGCCGCCGGTGACCTGCTCGAAGTCACCGATATCAGCGTCGTCACCGCCCGACGCGAGTTCTACCGGCGGATCTCGGCGATCTCCGACGACATCGTCGCTGTCGCAGACCGGATCTGGTACTCGCAGGTGAAAGAGTCCTGAGACCTGCAACCGCTACTGTCCAAGAGCATGTGGCTGCCCCCGATCAAGGTGCTGTGTGCCGCATGGATCATGACGGCTCTGGCGACATGCACTTCGCACCCCGCACCCGTGCAGCAACCGGCCACCCCGCCGGGGTTGCCGGGAGCCGGAACGGCCGACGTCAGCCAGGCGCCGACCGGAAACGTGGCGCACCTGGCCGCGGTGCGACTGGCGGGCCAGGACGGCTTTGACCGGCTGGTCCTCGAGTTCGCCGACCGGGTGCCGGGTTACACCGTCGGCTGGCCGCTGCCCGCGCACGCCGACGCCTGGTCGCGGTCGGCGTCCCACTGTGCGTCCTCATCTCGCGGATCCAATCCCCGACCCGTTCATCGCCGGTGAAGCTAACGCCGACGGGCTCACGCCTACCGCAACGTCCGCGCCAATCCCTTGTTGATCGCCTTGAGCGTCGCGATGCGGGCGAACTGCTTATTGTTGGCAGGGATGACATGCCACTGGGCGCCGTCGGAAGTCGTGCGCAGGATCTTCTGGTCCACGGCCTTGACATAGTCATGCCACTTTTCGCGGTTGCGGTAGTCCTCGTCGGTGATCTTGTGCTTCTTGTAGGGAGTGTCCTCGCGCGCCTTGAACCGAGCGAGCTGCTCGTCCGGGGAGATGTGCAACCAGAACTTCGCGACGTAGTAGCCGCGTTCGACCAACTGGCTCTCGAAGTCGTTGATCTCGTCGAAGGCCCGCTGCCACTCCGCCGGCGTGGCGAAACCCTCCAGCCGCTCCACCAGTACCCGGCCGTACCACGTGCGGTCGAAGATGACGAACCTGCCCGCCGGCGGCAGATCGCGCCAGAAGCGCCACAGGTAGTGGTACTTGCGCTCCTCCTCGGTGGGCGCAGCCACCGGGATCACCCGATAGTCGCCGGCCTCCAGGGCACCGGTGACGCGCCGGATGACGCCACCCTTGCCCGCAGCATCCCAACCCTCGAACGCCAGAACCGTGCTCACCCCACGCTTGCGGGCCTCGATCGACAACCGGTGCAGACGGGCCTGCTGTTTGGCCAACGTCGTGCGGTATTCGTCTCGGTCCAGCGACTGGGACAGGTCCACGGCGGACAGGACGTTCGCTTCTCCGTCGAAGTCCCCGAACACCGATTCGGCAACCGTCGGTGAGGTGTGTTTGTTTACCTCGGCCAGCCGGGCGGTCAGCGCGGCCAGGATCGTTCGGGCGACTGTCAGATCACGGTAGCGGTCGTCGGTGGCTTCCACGATGGTCCACGGCGCGCCCGGACCGCTGGTCTCCCGCAGTATGCGCTCCGCGATCGGCAGGACCGGCCCCAACGTGTCCAGAGCCGCCCAGTCGCGCTGGTCCACCTGCCAGCCCAACTCGGGGTGCTTCTCGGCTTTCTTGAGTTTCTTCTTCTGCACCTTCGCCGGCGTGTGCAGGAAGAACTTCAGGATCAGGGCACCGTCGGCGACCAACGCGGCCTGCATCTGGGAGATATGGCGCAGCCACCCGGAGAACTCCGGCTCGCCGATCTCTCCCCCGGCGCGCTGGTTGGCCGCGCGCATCAACCCGCCGACGAAGAAGGAGGCCCGACCCTTGGGCGGCAAAGACCGCCACAGCCGCCATAGTTGGGGCCGTTGGAACTCCTCCTCGGTGGGATCGGCGAAGACCCGGGTATCGACGTACCGAGAATCCATCCACTCGTTGAGCCGGTTGACCAACGCGTTGGCCGCCAGACGGTCATCGCCCGCGATCCAGATGATCAGCGGGAAGTCGGCGTCGCGCAGGTCATACTGCGCGTTGATCAGCCCGACCCGCAGATCCGGAATGGCCGCCTTGTACTGCGCATTGCCGACCTCGTTGCCGACCTCAGACACCTCAAGCATGCCGACACGGTATTGCCGCAATGAGCCGAGCGGGAGTAATTGGGTGCGGTAATCCGCCCGGCGTCAGCTTCGGCAAGCGGATGTAGACGGCGCTGTCGGCAAATCTGGCCGACTAACCATGCTTAGCACCGTCCGCCGCGACGTGCGATCCGGCGGGTCCATGTCGAACCGAAATGGGGCAGGCGTCGCATCGCTGACATCCGGCGCACCGACGTTCAGACGTGGGTAGCGCAGTTGCCGTTGTCGGAATCCTCGGTCGCCCACGCTCATACCGTGCTGGCGGGCATCTTGGACGATGCCGTCTGTGACCGGCGTCTGGCCACCAATCCCGCCAGAGGGGTCAAGCTGCCCCGCAAGATCATCAGGGCACGCAACTACCTCACCGCCGTGCAGGTGTCAGCTCTGGCACAGGAGGCCAAACACCCCGACATCGTCTCCTGCTGGCCACAACCGGGCTGCGGTGGGGTGAGATGGCCGCGCTTCGTGTCCGCGACGTTGACCTCGGTCGTGGCCGCATCCGTGTGGAGCGCTCAGCATCGAAGGTAAATGCGAAGACAATCATCGGCACCACGAAGACTCACCAGATGCGCTCGGTGGCCGTGTCGAGCTCGGTGCTCAAACTGTTGGCCCCGGCAATGGTCGGGAAGGCACCCGATGAACTTCTGTGGTGCCGCGCAGACGGGCAGCCGTTGCGGCCACCGACCACGACGCACTGGCTTGCTGCGGCGGTTAAACGGTGCCAGGACGCCAACCCGGGTTTTCCGAGAGTGACCGCCCATGAATTACGGCACAAGGCAGCATCGCTGATGATCGCGTCCGGCGCCAACGTCAAGACGGTGCAATCGCAGCTTGGGCACAAAACGGCGACGATGGCGCTCGATCATTACGGGCACCTGTTCCCCGATGATCTCGACGACGTGGCCGACAAGATGGACGACCTAGTTTCAGGATGTGCCCCAAAAATGTGCCCAAAAAGGAAGCAGGCCAGGGTGAAAATACCCCCTGACCTGCTTCTTCTGATGTGGAGCTGCCGGGAATCGAACCCGTGCCTCTACCAGGCAATATGCCTTCTGATCTGCGGTTTCGATGCGTCTCAATCC
>NZ_DASQEU010000096.1:0-20589 GCF_035633495.1 Mycobacterium sp.
CGGCTCACTGCCCGCGGGCAGATCGATGGTGTCGAGGTCGCCGTCGGCGCTCACCCTGGCGATCTGGTCGGCACCCCAGAGGCTGACCCACACCCCGCCCGACGGATCGGCGATCACCGCGTGCGGCTTGCCCGGCAGGTCCAGTTCCTGCATCGCTTCGTTCATCGGAATGCGCCCGACCTTGTCGGCGAGAATCGCCGTGAACCACACCGCGTCGTCGTGAGTGCCCGCTATACCGACCGGGCCCGCGCCCGGTGTGGGCACCTTGCGTAGCGTGACCGCGCCGCGGTCGAGTCGGCCGATCGCATTGGCCTGATTCAACGTGAACCACAGCGCGTTGTCCGGTCCGGTGGCGATCATCGACGGCATCCCGCCCGGGGCCGCCACCTCGCTGACCTCGCCGTCGACGCTGATCCGGCCGATGACGCCGGTGCCCGTCGCCGTGAACCACAACGCACCGTCGGGCCCGGCCGTGATGCCGAACGGCGCGCTGCCGTTGCGCAGCTCGAACGCCGTGAGCTCACCGGCGGTCGAGATTCGTCCGATCTGGTCGTCCCCTGCGCGGGTGAACCACAGCGCACCGTCGGGTCCGGCAGTGATGATCGACGGCTTGCTGTCCTCGGCCACCGGATGGACCTCGAGTCCCCCGTCCTGGGTGACCCGCGCGATCGCGCCGCGGTGCACCAGCGTCACCCACATGGCGCCGTCGGATCCCGCCGCGAGCGCATACGGCCCGCCGTCGACGGCGACTTCGAAGATGCGACTCACGCGAGCGTGACGAGACCCAGCTCGTTGTCGGCGGCGAGCAGCTGATGGTGGGGCAGCACCCGGACGGTGTAGCCGACCCGGCCCGCCACTTGCAGTGGGGTCGTAGTCGAGAAGATCTCGTTGCCGTCGGCGGAGCCGGTGTGGGCCATCGGCACCGTGATGGGATCCAGCAGCGCGTCGCTTGCGTCGACCCTGCCCACGGCGGCCTGCACCACCACCTCGTCGGGACGCAAGTCGTCGAGATGCACCGTCGCGGTCAACGTCAGTTCCGAGCCGAGCTGCGGAGTGTCGGGCAGCCCGTAGCTGTCGACGTCGGTGATCCGCACCCTGGGCCAGGAACTTCGCGCCCGCTCGCAGTACGCCGCGAGTTCGCGCGCCGCGCCGAAGGGCACGCCGTCGACCGCCTCGATGGTGCGGTGCAGCGACCGCGCCGCCGGTGCGTAGTACTTCTCGGTGTAGTCGCGGACCATGCGCGACGCCAGCACCTTCGGCCCGAGCACCTGCAGCGTGTGCCGCACCATCTCCATCCATCGACGGGGGATCCCGTGTTCGTCGCGCTCGTAGAACCTTGCCGTCACCGACTTCTCGAGCAGGTCGTACAGGGCGGAGGCCTCCAAATCGTCGCGCCGGGCCTCGTCGGCAAGGCCGTCGGCCGTCGGGATCTCCCAGCCGTTCTCACCGTCGTACCACTCGTCCCACCACCCGTCGCGGATCGACAGGTTGAGACCGCCGTTCAGCGCGCTCTTCATGCCCGACGTGCCGCACGCCTCCAACGGCCGCAGCGGATTGTTGAGCCATACGTCGCAACCCCAGTACAGGAACCGGGCCATCGACATGTCGTAGTCGGGCAGGAACGCGATGCGGTGCCGCACCTCGGGCCGGTCGGCGAACCGAACGATCTGCTGGATCAGTGCCTTGCCACCGTCATCGGCGGGATGCGACTTGCCCGCCACGATCAACTGCACCGGCCGCTGGTCGTCGAGCAACAGCTTCTCCAACCGGTCCGGGTCCCGCAGCATCAACGTGAGCCGCTTGTAGGTCGGCACCCGCCTGGCGAATCCGACGGTGAGCGCGTTGGGGTCGAAAGCGTCTGCAATCCAACCAAGTTCGGCGTCCGACGCTCCGCGCTCTAGCCAGGAGCGCCGCAGCCGGCGCCGAACGTCGTCGATGAGCAACTCGCGGAGCTGGGACCGGATCCACCACAGATGCCCCGGGTCGACCTGCTGCAGCCGCTCCCAGACCGCAGGCTCGCTGGGTGAGCGAAACCCCTCCTCGCCGACGAGTTCGCGGCCGAGTTCCAGCCACTGCGGCGCCGCCCAGGTGGGGGCGTGTACGCCGTTCGTGATGGAGCCGATGGGCACCTCGTCCTGATCGAACCCCTGCCACAGATCGTTGAACATGCCCCGGCTCACCTGACCGTGCAACAAGGACACACCGTTGGCGCGCTGGGCCAGCCGCAGACCCATGTGGGCCATGTTGAACTTCGACGGGTCGTCCTCGGTGCCGAAGCCGATGATCCTGTCCAACGGAACGCCTGGCAGAAGCTCAGACGACGCGCCGGACAGGCTGCCCGGCGGACTGCCGAAGTACCGTTCGACCATCTCGACGGGGAACCGGTCGATGCCCGCGGGGACCGGCGTATGGGTCGTGAACACCGTGCTCGAGCGCACCACGGTCAACGCCGTGTCGAAGTCGAGTCCGCCGTGGGTGACCAGTTCACGTATCCGCTCGACGCCGAGGAAACCGGCATGGCCCTCGTTCATGTGGAAGACCTGCGGTTCCGGCAACCCTTCGACGGCCGTGAACGCACGGATCGCCCGCACCCCGCCGATGCCCGCCAGCAGCTCCTGCTTGATGCGGTGCTCCTGGTCACCGCCATACAGCCGGTCGGTCACCGAGCGCAGCTCGTGTTCGGTTTCGGGGATGTCGGAATCCAAGAGCAGCAACGGAATTCGACCGACCTGCGCTATCCACACCCTGGCCTTGAGCTCGCTGGAGTTCGGCATCGCCAGACCGACCAGCACGGGATCTCCCCTCGCATCGGTCAGCAGTCGCAGTGGGAGACCCTGTGGATCCAGTGACGGGTAGTCCTCGTGTTGCCAACCCTCCGCGGTCAGCGACTGCCGGAAGTAGCCCGATCGGTAGTACAGCCCCACCGCGATCAGCGGAAGCCCCAGATCAGATGCTGACTTCAAATGGTCGCCCGCCAGGATTCCAAGGCCGCCCGAGTAGTTCGGCAGCACCCCCGCAACGCCGAACTCCATGGAGAAGTACGCGATGCCCGTCGGCAGCGAGATTCCCGCCGCCTCCTGTTCCTGAAACCACATGGGCCGGGTCAGATAGGTGTCCAACTCGGCCGCCAGGTGGTCGAGTCGACCCAGGAACGCCTCGTCGCCAGCAAGCTCGTCGAGCCGCCTTGGGCTGACCCCGCCGAGTAGTGCCAACGGGTCTTGTCCCAACCGGTCCCACAAGTCGGAATCGATTGTGGCGAACAGATCTCGCGTGGGCGTGTCCCACGACCATCGCAGGTTGACCGAGAGCCGCTCCAACGCCGCGAGACGCTCGGGTAGCTGGGCGCGAACGGTGAACCTCCGGAGTGCCTTCACGCGACTTCACCCTACCGACTGGACGTGACCGCGCAGGAACTTGATCATGACGACATCCAGCCCATGGGGTTGAGCCGGACACTACGGTGGGTATAGGGCGCGACAAGGTAATCAAGCACACGAAAGCCCACGGTCGAGCCGGGGCGTAAGGAGCAGTGGTGGCCGGTCGAATCGAGATCGATGACGTCGCGCCGGTGGTTTCCAACGGCAGGTATCCGGCCAAGGCCGTGGTCGGCGAAGTGATCCCGATCAAGGCGGCGGTGTGGCGAGAGGGCCACGACGCGGTGTCGGCGACGCTGGTGGTGCGGTATCACGGAACTGCCTACCCCCAACTCGCCGCGGTACCCGCGGGTCTGGCGACGACTCACGTCGAAGCCGTGCCGATCGGGGAGGTCGTCGGCGGTTCGCAGCGGGTCAAGCCACAGCGACTTCCCATGGAGCCCGGCAGAGAACCGGACTTCTTCCACGGCCAGTTCGTCCCCGACGCCGTCGGCCTGTGGACATTTCGGGTGGACGGCTGGGGCGATCCGATCGCCACGTGGCGCAAGAACGTCACGGCCAAGCTGAACGCCGGGCAGGGCGAGTCCGAACTGAACAACGACCTACTCATCGGTGCGCACCTGCTCGAGCGCGCCTCGACCGGTGTACCGCGTCAGGACCGCTACCCGTTGATGGAAGCGGCGGAGAACCTGCGCACGCCGGGCGACCCGTTCACCCGCGCAGGTGCCGCTCTCGCGCCCGAGGTGGCGGCGCTGTTGCACGAGTATCCGCTGCGTGAACTGATCACCCGTGGAGAGCAGTACGGCGTGTGGGTTGACCGGCCACTGGCCCGTTTCAGCGCGTGGTACGAGATGTTCCCCCGGTCGACGGGTGGTTGGGACGGCGACGGGAAGCCCGTGCACGGCACGTTCGCGACGGCTGGCAAGGCGTTGCCGCGCATTGCGAGGATGGGCTTCGACATCGTGTACCTCCCGCCGATCCACCCGATCGGGAAGGTGCACCGCAAGGGTCGCAACAACAGCGTGACCGCGGCACCGAAGGACGTGGGCTCGCCGTGGGCGATCGGTAGTGACAAGGGTGGGCACGACGCAGTGCACCCGAAACTCGGCACGATCGACGACTTCGACGACTTCGTCAACGAAGCGCGCGGACAAGGCCTCGAGGTCGCGCTCGACTTGGCGCTGCAGTGCGCGCCGGACCATCCGTGGGCCAGGGACCACCCCGAGTGGTTCACGATTCTCCCCGATGGCACCATCGCATGCGCCGAAAACCCGCCGAAGAAGTATCAGGACATCTATCCGGTCAACTTCGACAACGATCCGGCGGGCATCTATGCCGAGGTGCTCCGTGTCGTCAAATTCTGGATGTCGCACGGCGTCAAGGTGTTTCGGGTGGACAACCCGCACACCAAACCGCCGAACTTCTGGGCCTGGCTCATCGGGGAGGCGAAGAACGTCGACCCCGACGTGCTCTTTCTGGCCGAGGCCTTCACTCGCCCGGCGCGGCTGTTCGGGTTGGCCAAACTCGGTTACACCCAGTCGTATACGTACTTCACCTGGCGCACGGCCAAGTGGGAGTTGACCGAGTTCGGCGAGCAGATCGCCGAACACGCCGACTACGCACGACAGAGCCTGTGGGTCAACACACCGGACATCCTGCACGAGAGCCTTCAGCACGGTGGCCCCGGCATGTTCGCGATTCGCGCGGTGATGGCCGCGACGATGAGCCCGACCTGGGGTGTCTACTCCGGTTACGAACTGTTCGAGCACCAGGCCGTCCGCGAGGGCAGCGAGGAGTACCTGGACTCCGAGAAGTACCAGTTGCGGCCACGCGACTTCGAGGCCGCACTGGCGTCGGGTAATTCTCTCGAGCCGTTCCTGACGCGGCTCAACGAGATTCGCAAGCTGCACCCCGCGCTGAGCCAACTGCGCACCATCAAGTTCCACACCATCGACAACGACGCGCTGCTGGCCTACAGCAAGTTCGACCCCATCAGTGGCGACTGCGTGCTGGTGGTGTTGACGTTGAACGCCTTCGGTCCGGAGGAGTCCACCCTCTGGCTCGACATGGGCGCACTGGGAATGGCCGACTACGACCGATTCTGGGTGCGCGACGAAATCACCGGCGACGAATATCAATGGGGTCGCGCCAATTTCGTCCGCATCGACCCCGCCCGGTCCGTCGCCCACGTCCTGAACATGCCGCAAATACCGACCGACAAGCGGCTCGAGCTGCTGCGGAGGGAAAAAATCACATGACCCGCACCAATGAAATCGCCACTGCCCACCTGCGCCCCGACGACGCAGACCTCGGCCGCCTGCTGGGCGGCCACCACCACGACCCTCACTCGGTGCTGGGAGCGCACGAGTACGGTGACCACACCGTCATCCGTACGCTCCGTCCGAACGCTCGGGAAGTGGTCGCGATCGTCGGTACCGAACGCTTCACGTTCACCCACGTCGAATCGGGTCTGTTCGCGGTGGCGGTTCCGTACACCGCCCTCGCCGACTACCGACTCGAGGTCAGCTACCCCGGCGAGGACGGCACTCCCCACGTTCACACCGTTGCCGACCCGTACCGATTCCTACCGACCCTCGGCGAGATCGACCTGCACCTGTTCGCCGAGGGCAGGCACGAACGGCTGTGGGAGATACTCGGCGCCCATCCGCGCAGCTTCAACACCCCCGATGGCGTCGTCGATGGCGTGTCCTTCGCCGTCTGGGCGCCGAATGCCAAGGGTGTCAGCCTGATTGGCGAGTTCAACCACTGGGCCGGCAACGAGGCTCCACTTCGCACGCTCGGTTCGACGGGCGTGTGGGAGGTCTTCTGGCCCGGCTTCCCGACCGATGGCCTCTACAAGTTCCGCGTCCACGGTGCCGATGACGTCGTCACCGAGCGCGCCGATCCCATGGCCTTCGCTACCGAGGTGCCGCCGCAGCGGGCGTCTCGCGTCAACACGAGCGACTACACGTGGAGCGACGACGACTGGATGTCGCAACGTGCGCTGAAGAACCCGGTGTTCGAGCCGATGAGCACCTACGAGGTGCATCTGATGTCGTGGCGGCCGGGCCTGTCCTACCGCCAACTCGCCGAGGAATTGACGCAGTACGTCGTCGAGCAGGGCTTCACCCACGTCGAGATGCTGCCGGTCGCCGAACATCCCTTCGGCGGCTCGTGGGGTTACCAGGTCACGTCGTACTACGCGCCGACCTCGCGGCTGGGTAGCCCCGATGACTTCCGCTATCTCGTCGACACGCTGCACCAAGCCGGTATCGGCGTGATTGTCGATTGGGTGCCCGCACACTTCCCGAAAGACGCGTGGGCACTGGGCCGGTTCGACGGCACCCCACTGTACGAGCACTCCGATCCTCGGCGTGGCGAGCAACTCGACTGGGGCACATACGTATTCGACTTCGGGCGGGCCGAGGTGCGCAACTTCCTGGTCGCGAACGCGCTCTACTGGCTCCACGAGTTCCACATCGACGGGCTGCGGGTGGACGCCGTCGCGTCGATGCTCTATCTCGACTACTCCCGCCCCGAGGGCGGCTGGAGTCCCAACGTCTACGGCGGCCGGGAGAACCTCGAGGCGGTGCAGTTCCTCCAGGAGATGAACGCGACCGTTCACAAGATTGCTCCCGGGATCGTGACGGTGGCGGAGGAGTCGACGTCGTGGCCCGGCGTGACTCGGCCGACCAACCTTGGCGGCCTTGGCTTCTCGATGAAGTGGAACATGGGTTGGATGAATGACACGCTGGCCTTCATCCAGCGTGATCCGATTCACCGCAGTTACCACCATCACGAGATCACGTTCTCGATGATCTACGCATTCAGCGAGAACTTCGTGCTGCCCATCAGTCACGACGAGGTGGTACACGGCAAGGGCACGCTGTGGGGCCGCATGCCGGGGGACGATCACATGAAGGCGGCAGGCCTACGCGGTCTGCTCGCCTATCAGTGGGCGCACCCGGGCAAGCAACTGCTCTTCATGGGTCAGGAATTCGGCCAGCGCGCAGAATGGTCCGAGGAGCGCGGCGTCGACTGGTTCCAGTTGGACGAGAACGGATTCTCGGGCGGCATCAAGCGCATGGTCCGCGACGTCAACGAGGTCTACAAGACCCGCCGGGCGCTCTGGTCGAGGGACACGAGTCCGGAGGGCTATTCGTGGATCGACGCGAATGACTCGGCGAGCAACGTGCTGAGCTTCCTGCGGTACGGCGACGACGGGTCCGTGTTGGCCTGTGTGTTCAACTTCTCCGGCGCCGAGCATTCCCACTACCGACTCGGCCTGCCGCACGCGGGGACTTGGCGCGAAGTGCTCAACACCGATTCCGACGTCTACAACGGTTCGGGCATCGGAAACTTCGGCGCCGTCGAGGCCACCGAAGAGCCATCGCACGGTCGCCCCGCGTCGGCCGTCATGGTGCTGCCGCCGCTGGCCGCGGTGTGGTTCGAACCGGCTTAGCCCCCCGCCCCCCGCCACCACCCCGCGATTTGGGCGCGCAAACGTTCGCTGAGCGACAGTTAGCGCGCCCAAATCGCAGGTGGTGGGGGTGGCGCGGGAAGCTAGTACAGCGCGTTGGCGAGGTTGCGTCTGCCGGCGATGACTCGCGGGTCGTCCTGCGGGAACAGCTCGAAGAGCTCGACCAGCCGAGTGCGCACCGTCGTCCGGTCGTCGCCCGCAGTGCTCCGCACCAAACCGATCAAGCGGTTGAAGGCCTCGACCACGAGGTCCTGTGTCACCTCGACGTCGGCGGCGGCGAAGGCGGCTTCGATGTCACCCGGCGCGGCGACGGCGACGGCGACCGCGTCCGCGGGCTGAACGGTCGCGCGCTTGAGGAACGCGATCTGACGGAGTGCGTCCTTGGCCTCGGCGTGATTGGGCTGCTCATGCAGAATGGCCTGATACGCAGCGAGTGCGTCGTCGAACTCCGCGTTGTCCCAGAGGGAGCGCGCCCGCTCGAGCGCGGGGTCGACTTCCTCGGCGTCCTGGGGTTCTCCGTCGCCGAGCTTGCCTGCCGTAGCGCTGAGCAGCGAGTCGATCCAGCGTCGCAGCTGCTCCGGCGGTTGGACGCCCTCGAAGCTCGAGACGGGTTGGCCGCCTGTCACGGCGACCACCGTGGGCACGGCTTGGACGCCGAACACCTGGGCCACCCGTGGCGCGGTATCGACGTTGACAGTGGTGAGTGCCCACTTGCCGCCGTCGGCATTCGCGAGGGCGGCCAGCACGTCGCCCAGCTGTGCGCTGGCCTCGCTGCGTGGCGTCCACAACAGCACGACGACGGGCACCTCATTGGACCGGGCGAGCACCTCGGCTTCGAGGTTCGCCTCGGTGATGTCGAGACCGACGGAGGCAGGGCCCGCGGCACCCTCCCGGGACGGTGGTGGCTGCTTGAGCGACGAGAGGTCAACCGCACCGGCTAGCGCGGGGCCAACGGAAGGTCGTGGACGTGTCACACCGACAAGTTTGTCACGTCGTTTCAGCGACGGGCGGAGTGGCCACGGCGGCGCGGCCGAAGCTCACGCGTCCCGTCCGCTCAGCCCACATGAGGAAGATCACACTGCCGAGCGGCACGATGCTCGCCAGCAACGCCAGCAACCACGTCGACACCGACCATTTGAACCCGATTCCCACGAGCAATGCCGCCACGACGAAGGCCACGAAGACCAACCCGTGGGCCATCCCGAAGATCTTCACGCCGATCTCGGTGCGCGGAGTTCCCACGTACTTGAAGTACATCCCGGCCAGCAGGCCCACCCAGGTGAAGGCCTCGGCGAAGGCGACGATCCGAAACCAACCCGCAGCCTTGTGACGATCGAAGGTGCTTGTCATGACCCCATTGTGCCCGAACGCGGCACCAGCTACTACGTAGCGTCGTTGATCAGGAAGCAAACGTTCAGGAACGCCGCAGGATCAAAGCGTCACCCTGGCCACCCGCGCCACACAGGGCGGCGACCGCGTACCCCGAACCGCGCCGCGCCAGTTCGAGGGCGGCGTGCAGAGTGATCCGCGCGCCCGACATCCCGATCGGGTGACCGATCGCAATGGCGCCACCGTCGACGTTCACCTTGTCTCCGTCGATGCCCAGTTCCCGGGTCGAGGCGAGGGCCACGGCCGAGAACGCCTCGTTGATCTCGATGACGTCGAGTTGCTCGACCGAGATGCCCTCCTTGGCGATCGCCTTCTTGATCGCGTTCGCCGGCTGGCTCTGCAGCGTCGAATCGGGCCCGGCGACGACGCCGTGCGCACCGATCTCGCACAGCCAGCTCAGTCCCAACTCCTCGGCCTTGGCCTTGTTCATCACCACGACGGCACACGCGCCGTCCGAGATCTGCGATGCCGATCCGGCGGTGATGGTGCCGTCCTTGCGGAAGGCGGGCTTCAGCCCGGCCAGCGACTCCGCGGTGGTGTTGGCGCGGATGCCCTCATCCTCGGTGAACTCGATGGGATCGCCCTTGCGCTGCGGGATCTTCACCGGCACGACCTCGTCGGCGTACACGCCGTCCTTCCACGCCGCGGCGGCGCGTTGGTGCGAGGAGGCGGCGAACTCGTCCTGCTGAGCACGGGTGAACTGGTCGACGTCGTTGCGCTGCTCGGTCAAGGCGCCCATCGGCTGGTCGGTGAACACGTCGTACAGACCGTCGTAGGCCAAGTGGTCCAGGACCTTCACGTCGCCGTACTTGTATCCCGAACGGCTGTCCATCAGCAGATGCGGCGCCCTGGTCATCGACTCCTGACCGCCGGCGACGACGACGTCGAACTCACCCGCGCGGATCAACTGGTCTGCCAGCGCGATCGCGTCGATGCCGGACAGGCACATCTTGTTTATGGTCAGCGAGGGCACGTCCCAGCCGATGCCAGCGGCCACCGCCGCCTGACGAGCGGGCATCTGTCCGGCGCCGGCAGTGAGCACCTGGCCCATGATCACGTACTCCACGGCTGAGGCCGCTACACCGGCCTTCTCCAGGGCTCCGGCGATGGCGACCGCGCCCAGATCACTACCCGAGAAGTCCTTCAGCGAACCCATCAGTTTGCCCACCGGAGTACGGGCTCCCGCAACGATTACCGACGTCGTCATCTTCTACCTCCAAGGGCCTTGTTCAAGGAATGTGGCCTATCACACTTACGTAAACATTCCGGTAAAGGTTACCGTGACTAAATGACCACCGAGCATGTTGGTGCACGTCCGGCCCTCGCCAGCGCACTGGTAACAGCCGTCGACCACGTCGGCATCGCCGTGCCCGATCTCGACGTCGCGATCAAGTGGTACCACGACTACCTCGGGATGATCGTCCTGCACGAAGAGGTCAACGACGATCAGGGCATCCGCGAGGCGATGCTGTCGGTCCGTGGCGCCCCCAAGGGCAGCACCCAGATTCAGCTGATGTCGCCGCTGGATGAAACGTCGACCATCGCCAAGTTCATCGACAAGCGCGGCCCGGGGCTGCAGCAGTTCGCCTATCGGGTGAGCGATCTCGACGCGTTGTCCGAGCGGTTGCGCGAAGACGGCGTGCGGCTCATCTACGACACGCCTCGTCGCGGCACCGCGCACTCGCGGATCAACTTCATCCACCCCAAGGACTCGGGTGGCGTGTTGGTGGAGCTGGTCGAGCCCGCTGGCGAAGAATACTGACGAGCACCAACTAGGACCACGTCCTCGTCGGCCCACGGGTCGCCCGATTGCTCCAACACGGCGTATGCCAGTGTCGCCGGTCGGCGACCGCGGCCTCCCCGGCATCGGCAGGCCACACCACCACGTGCGCGGCACTCGGCTTGATCTCGTGATCACAACCGGGGCACCGGTAGGTCTTGAGCGCTCTCGATGCGGCGACCGCCTTGACGTCGTAGTCGTATCCGTCGGGCCCGACCTCGATGCGACGCGACTCTGGCAGTGGCGGCAACGACCGCTGCCTGCGGGGTGGGTTGCGGCGCCTGGCCATGGGGCCATTGTAGGGCGTCAGAACAGCCGGAACTCGTTGCTGTCCAAGCCGCGCATCTGATCATAATCCAAAGTCACACAACGTATCCCACGGTCGATTGCCAAGGTGCGCGCCTGCGGCTTGATCTGCTGGGCGGCGAAGACGCCACTCACCGGGGCCAGCACGGTGTCACGGTTGAGCAGATCGAGGTAGCGGGTCAGCTGTTCGACGCCGTCGATCTCGCCGCGGCGCTTGATCTCGACGGCCACCGAACGCCCCAGTTCGTCTCGGCACATCAGGTCGACCGGACCGATGGCCGTCATGTACTCACGCCGGACCAACGTGTAGCCGACGCCCAACAGCTCGACGTGCTCCGCGAGCAGCGCCTGCAGATGGGCTTCCACACCGTCCTTGACCAGACCCGGATCCACGCCCAGTTCGTGGGTGGAGTCGTGCTCCACGTCCTCCACGGTGATGCGAAGCTGTTCGCCCGCCTTGTTCGCCACCACCCAGACCGGACTGGGGCCACCGGCTTCCTCGACGATCCAGCACGGCGGGCTCATCCAGTTCAACGGCTTGTAGGCGCGATCGTCGGCGTGCACGCTGACCGACCCGTCCGACTTGAACAACAGCAGCCGTCGCGCGGAGGGAAGGTGGGCGGTCAGGCGGCCGACGTAGTCGACGGTGCACTGGGCTATGACGAGGCGCACCGAACCACAATAGATGCCGGGACCGAGGTAGCTAGGCTGACGCCACGATGACCGAGAAGAAGAGCGCGGCCCAGCGTCTGGGCCGGGTCCTGGAGACGGTGACCGATCAGAGCGGACGGGTGACGGCCACTCCCGAATACGGCTCGTGGATTCTCGGTCGTGTCTCGGAGAGCCAGGTCCGCCGCCGCATTCGCATCCAGGTCATCCTCACGACGTTCGTCGTGTTCGCGAACCTGATCGGGATCGGCGTCGCGACGCTCGTCGTCACCGTCGCCTTCCCGAGCCCGAACGTCTTCGCACCGGACGTCCGGTGGATCACCTTCATCACCGCGCCCGTCTACATCTTCGGTGCGCTGATCGTCGGCATCTTCTGGGCCACCCGCCGCGTGATGATCAACGTCCGCTGGGCGATCGAGGAACGCACGCCAACGCAGGCAGACCAGCACAACACGTTCTTCGCGCCATGGCGGCTGACGCGCGTGCTCCTGATCCTGTGGGGCACCGGCACGGTCGTGCTCACCACGATGTACGGACTCGCGGACAGTCATTTCGTCCCGAAGTGGCTGCTGGGCATCAGCTTCCCCGGAATCGTCGTCTCAGCGAGCTGCTACCTGTTCACCGAGTTCGCGCTGCGCCCGGTGGCCGCCCAGGCGCTGGAGGTGGGCCCTCCCCCGCGCCGATTCGCGCCCGGCGTGATGGGCCGCACCATGCTGGTGTGGGTGCTCGGGTCGGGCGTGCCCGTGCTCGGCATCCTGCTGGCCGCGGTGTTCGCGTTGACACTGGAGAATCTCACCCCCACCCAGTTCGCCTGGGCGATCGTGGTTCTCGCACTGTTCGCGTTGGTCTTCGGCGCCATCCTGATGTGGATCCTGGCCTGGCTGACCGCCACTCCGGTCCGGGTGGTCCGCGCCGCGCTCAACCGGGTGGAGCAGGGCGATCTCGATACCAATGTGGTGGTCTTCGACGGCACCGAGCTGGGTCAGCTGCAGCGTGGTTTCAACTCGATGGTCGCCGGGTTGCGTGAGCGTGAACGGGTCCGCGATCTCTTCGGCCAACACGTGGGGCGCGAGGTGGCGGCGCTCGCCGAGAAGGAACGCCCGAGGCTCGGCGGCGAAGAGCGCCCGGCCGCCGTCATCTTCGTAGACATCATCGGGTCGACGCAGCTGGTGACGAGCCGACCCGCAGTCGAGGTCGTCGAGTTGCTGAACCGGTTCTTCGCCGTCGTCGTCGACGAGGTGGACCGGCATCACGGGCTGGTCAACAAGTTCGAGGGCGACGCCGTGCTGGCCGTGTTCGGTGCACCGGTCTCACTCCACAACGCCGAGGACGAGGCGCTGGCCGCCGCGCGTGGCATGGCAGAGCGACTGCGCGGCGAGGTGCCGGAGTGTCAGGCCGGAATCGGGGTCGCGGCGGGTCAGGTGGTGGCGGGAAACGTCGGTGCCAAGGACCGGTTCGAGTACACGGTCATCGGCGAGCCGGTCAACGAGGCAGCCCGGTTGTGCGAGCTGGCGAAGAAGGTCGACGGGCACCTCGTCGCCTCGTCTTCCACCGTGGCGCACGCAGGCGAAGGCGAAAGCGCGCGTTGGACGCTGGGTGAAACAGTGACGCTGCGCGGCCACGACGAGCCGACGCGGCTCGCCGTGCCCGTGTAGAAGCCGGGAACGGCGCCTCCCAGCGGTTACTCTCGGAGCATTCTCCCAGGTGGGACACAGATGTTCCCACCATCGCCGAGAGGACAGGCCACATGTCGCTCGTACCGCGACTCCTCGCATCCCTGTTGGTCGCCGCGGGCGGGGTCACCGCAGTCGGGCTCGCTTCGCCCGGCGTGGCGGATCCGGACATCGACGGTGAATCGGCGGCAGCCGTCATCGACCAGCTGCAGGAACAGGGTTACCTCGTCAACGTCAATGGGGCTCCGGCCGGCGACACCTCGCTGCTCACCACGTGCACCGTGACGTCGATTCACAACCCCGGCGGTCCCACCCCGGACCCGACGACGACCACGACGATCTACGTCGACGTCGCGTGTCCGCTCACGCACGGGTGACTCACGCCCGCTCGCCTCGCAGGGCGTTCTCTGCTGCCAGCACCGCGTCGTCGACCGTGGCGTAGCGGACCGCCTCGTACTCCAGCTCGTTTCGGATGACGATCCCCCGCGGATCGACGAGATACCCGACCTTGCCCTCCGCGCGCAACGCAGTGCTGGTGCCGGACAGCAGTTCTCGGGCGGCGTCGTCGATGTCGTCCACCCGCGACACGTCGAGGATGACGGCCGCGAAGTTCTCGCGCTCGCGGTCGACGGTGCGGACCACCTGCTCGGCCCCGCTGAACAGCAGATCGCCGTGCGTCTCATAGACGCGGATGCCGTCGCGCGGCTCGTACACCGCCCGCAGCGTGGCTCGCGAGTCACGGGCCACCGTCAGGAAGTGCAGACCGAGCTGCTCGGACAGACTGCGACACAGGCGAACTCCGCGCACGCTGTTGCCCTTGGCGTCGAGCAACGGCGAGTACACGCCGATGCCGAGTTGGCCGGGAAGGATCGCGACGATGCCACCGCCCACCCCACTCTTGGCGGGCATGCCCACGGCGCTGACCCAGTCACCCGCCGCGTCGTACATGCCGCACGTCACCATCACCGAGAGCGTGCGCCTGACGACCGAGGCGTTGGTCACCCGCCGTCCCGTCAGCGGATTCACGCCGCCGCGGGCGAGCGTGGCCGCCATCCGGGCCAGGTCGGTCGACGTGACGTTCAACGAACACTGCCGGAAGTACACGTCGAGGACGTCGTCGGGATCGTCGTCGAGCACCCCGAAACTCTGAAGCATGTAGGCGATCGCGCGATTGCGACTGCCCGTGGCCTTCTCCGACGCGTAGACGTCGTGGTCGAACTCGAGCCGACGACCGGCACACGCCGAGTAGAACTCGGCGATCATGGCGAATCGTTCGTCGGGAGAACGCGCCGGGATCAGCGACACCGCCGCGATGGCGCCGGCATTGATCATCGGGTTCTTCGGCTTCTTGGTGGTCTCGTCGACGCTGATCTCGTTGAACGCCTCACCGGAGGGCTCTACTCCGATCTTGGCGTCCACGGCTTCCTGCCCGATCCGGTCGAGCGCCAACGCGTACGTGAACGGCTTGGAGATCGACTGAATGGTGAATTCGACTCGTGCGTCGCCGCATTCGTAGACGTAGCCGTCGGCCGACGACAGCGACAGCGCGAACCCGTTCGGATCGACGCGCGCGAGCTCGGGGATGTAACTGGCGAGCGCACCGTCGGTCACCGGTCGGTGTTCGTCGAGGATTCGGTCCAGGTAACGCTGTACCAGTTGGGCCACGCTCGAATTGTAGGTTCTCGGTTACGGCTGGGGGTACGGCGCGAACCTGTTGTCGAAGCCCGCCTTGCGGGTGGCAAGCTGGGCTCCGCGCTGAGCCTCGGTGTAGTACACCGTGCCCGGGGGCACGGCGGTGGCCAGCTGGTCGAGCGACACGAGCTGCGAGCTCACCGTAGGACGATCCGTCGAACCGGGGTCGAGATCCTGGAACCGCATCGAGATGGTCCCCTGGTTGAGGCCGCCCGTGGACACCCAGTTCGCCACACCTGGGTCCGTCTTCGAGATCACCAGCGTGTAGGTGCCGTCGGAATTGGCGATCGCCTGCGAGTTGTTCAGGCTGGTCTGCTGATTCCAGTAGTCCCTGGAGATGGTCCAGTCGTTGGTCACCGGCAGTACGAAGTAGCCGGCGTTGCCCGGATCGATCGTGACGACCAACGCTTCGTCGTCGGCCAATTGGAAGTAGCCCGCGCTCTGCAGCTGGGTCGCAAGGAATTCCGCGTTGCGCGCCGGGTCCTTCAGTACGTTGGGCGGGATCTGCTGTCCGGTCTCGGGATCAGTGGTGGCCACCGCCATGTAGGTGGCCTCGCGCTGGATGCCCAGCGCCATGATGACGGCGGCGACGGCGCCCCGCAGCAGCGGGGGCGGATCGGCCAGCGGCGGGATCAACGACACCAGCGCGGTGAGCAATGGACTGCCGACGACCAACGGGCCGAGGCCCGGAATCGCGAAACCGCCCAGCTGGCTGAAGAGGCTGTTCGGCGGGCCGCCGACGCGCACGATCGACAACGTAATCGGAACCTCGGTGCCCCAATCGGACAACGTGTTCCGCGTGGCGATGAGGGTCGAATCATTCGTCAGCTGAATATGATTGGTCTGTCCCGGCGCAGCGGCGTCGCGGCTGACCGTGATGGTGAAGTTGCCGTCCGAGTCGACCTCGAGGTCGTGACCGCTCAGGACCGAGGCGGTGTTGCCGGACAGTCCAGTGAGGACGCTGAAGGTGGTGTCGGCGGGCCGGTCGCCGGTGAACTGCCCTCGGATGACGTAGGAGGATGCGGCGTTGACACCCATGAACCGGTAGATCGTGTCGGGGTTGTCGTACAGGATCCGCGAGCCGGGCACCGCCAGCCCGTACCAGGTGTGTGGTGGCGCCACCTGCATCACGACGGTGGGATCGTTGGAGTTGAGGATCTGTTGTTGGAATGCCGCCCCCATGGCGTATTCGTCGACGGCGGCCGCGAGCTGATCGAGGTTCCCCTGATCGGGACCACCGACCTGCGCGAACTGCTGCTGGGCGGCCCAACGGAACCCGAACTGCAGCACCAGCTTCATCAGCGCGACGGGCAACGTGTCGGCGGTTCGGGCGGCCACCCGCTCGGCGTCGAGCTGCTGCTGGGTGCCCAGCGGACTGGTGGCGGTGATGGACGCGGTCGGCTGCATCAGGGACGTCGTCGTCGACGCCGCCGCCGCGGTACTCGCGGCGGGGGCGGGGGTTGCGCCGTGCCCGATCTCCCGGCGCACCCAGCCCAGCGCGGCCCACAGCATCGGAGCGCGCGGCGGTGACACCGGGGTGTCGCTGGTCGCCTCGGCGGTGCGGACCGCGGCCGGAGGGGTCGCGGGCGGGGCCGTGTCAACGGATGCGGCCCTCTCGGGCACGCGCCTGACCTCTTGCGCACTCGTCTCGCTGTCCAACGTCGGAGCGGCGGCGCCGGCAGCCTCAGGCGTGGTGGTCGACCGCTTGGCCTTCTTGGGCGCGACGCGGGCGGCGTTCGCCGTAGTCGGCTCGCGTGTCGAAGCGACCTCGTTGGTCGCATCGTTCCCATCCGAGGTCGTGCCGTCGGATTGCTTATGGTCGACGGTGGCGGAGTTGTGCGTCTCCGCCGATGTCTTCGTCGACGAGGGGTCGTTGGTGGCGCCGGATGCCGAGGAAGCAGATGAACTGGACGACGAGCCCGACTCGCCCTCGTCGGCGGAGGCGATACCCGGGCTGTTGGCGATGGCCGCGCCGATGCCCAATGCGACGGCCAGGGCGCCCACCCGGCCGACGTACCGGGCATGGCCCTTGATCGGCGCTTGACGGGACTGCTCGTGCGGCATCGACACTGACGCTCTACTCCGTGATGTGGGTAACACCCCCAATCTGGTTATAGCACCGTTGTGGTGTCAAGCGGCGGTGATCGGTCGATGCTCGATCCACGTGCGTCCCGCCTTGGCCGCGCGTACCAACGCGCCGTACTCACCGAAGTAGTCGGCGACGGCACCCACCGCGGGCAACATCCCCGGACAACGGAAGATGCGCCGCGGCCGTGGCCGCTTGACGATCTCGCCGCCGACCGCGCGCATCAGCCCCGCCAGATGCCACAGCGCCTTCACGAAGGCGGGTGGCATCCCGTCCGTCTGAGTCGAGTGTGGAGGCGGGGATGGCTCCGTGTCACCCCCGTCGACCTCGGCACCGAGATCACGGCCGCACATCACCGCGGCGAGAAGTCGAACCTGTTGTCCGTAGTCGTCGACGCCGCATTCACGCGCCACGGCGCACAGCACGATCGCTTGATTGGTGAACCCGAGGACGTCCTGAATGGGCAGACGGGCTGCCACCACGCTGAGGAAACCGGGAAAGGCGACCACGACGGTGTCCAAGGCGCCGACCCGTGGTACCCACCAGTTGACCCGATCGTCCAGACTCATGTCCTCCCACGCCTGGGTGCCCGGAACGTCCGCGGTGTTGAGTACCCATGCCAGCGCGTCGAGCGCCTTGTCGACCGAGCCGTCCGCGGCGCCGAGGTGGTGGCTGCGTCCCTTCAAACCGAACGGATCGGCCCCTCACAGCACGTCGACCACGGGGTTGATGACCCGCACGGCACGACTCAAGGCGCATGCCACGTCGGCGTCGTCGATCTCGGCGGTGGGGCACGGGGATGAGGGCCATGGGCAATTCCTTACCCATTCCTCGCCCGGTCATGTCATCGGAGGGCGGGGCGCCGACTCGCCAGGTACGACCTTCATGTCGTTTTTCCGCTAGTCATCTCGGCCCCGACGTGTAATCGTCGAAGCATGCACGAGGATTTCGACCGCTGTTACCGGGCCGTCCAGTCAAAGGACTCCCGCTTCGACGGCTGGTTCGTGACGGCGGTACTGACCACCGGGATCTATTGCAGGCCCAGTTGCCCCGTACGGCCGCCGTTTGCGCGCAACGTCCGCTTCCATCCGACTGCGGCAGCCGCCCAGCGAGAGGGGTTTCGCGCCTGCAAGCGCTGCAGGCCCGACGCCTCTCCCGGGTCGCCGGAATGGAACGTCCGCGGCGACGTCGTGGCACGCGCCATGCGGTTGATCGCCGACGGCACCGTCGACCGTGAAGGCGTCACCGGGCTCGCGACGCGCACCGGCTACACCACCCGCCAACTCGAACGGCTATTGCAAGCCGAAGTCGGCGCGAATCCACTCGCACTGGCGCGGGCGCAGCGCACGCAGACCGCTCGGGTGCTGATCGAGACGACGGACCTGCCGTTCGGCGACGTCGCCTTCGCATCGGGGTTCTCCAGCATTCGCCAATTCAACGAGACCCTGATGTCCGTGACCGCACTGACGCCGACGGCGCTGCGGCAGCGCGCGCGAACACGTTTCGGCCCAGGGAAGTCGACGGGGTCGGGCGTGTTGGTTCTGCGCTTGCCGGTCCGGATGCCGTTCGCGTACGAAGGCTTGTTCGGGCACCTCGCGGCGAGCGGCGTCCCCGGAGTCGAGGAGTTTCGCGACGGCGCCTACCGCCGCACGTTGAGGCTCGCGTCTGGCAACGGCGTCGTCAGCCTGACCCCGCGACCAGACCACGTTCACTGTGAGCTCACCTTGGACGACTTCCGCGATCTGTCGACTGCCATCGCCAGATGCCGCCGATTGCTCGATCTCGACGCCGACCCCGAGGCGATTGTCGACGCCCTCGGCCGGGATCCACAGTTGACCGCGTTGATCGCCAAGGCGCCAGGCCAGCGCATCCCGCGCACGGTCGACGAATCAGAACTGGCACTGCGCGTCATCATCGGACAACAGATCTCGGTGAAGGCGACGCGAACGCATGCAGGACGTCTTGCGAGGATCTACGGATCGCCCATCGACGACGCCAAAGGCCCTCTCACACATGTGTTCCCGAGCGTTGAGCAGCTCGCCGCGATCGACGCGGCGCACCTCGCCTTCCCCAAGTCCCGGCAGCGGACCTTCGTGGCACTCGTCCGCGCCCTCGCCGAAGGGGACGTCGTTCTCGATCCGGGCTGCGATTGGAACCGCGCCCGCGAGCAACTGCTCGCGCTGCCCGGCGTCGGGCCGTGGACGGCGGAAGTGATTGCGATGCGCGGGTTGGGCGACCCCGATGCGTTCCCCGTGACCGATCTCGGCGTGCTGGCCGCAGCGAAGGCCCTCGGCCTGCCCGCAGATCCGCGGGCGCTGACCGAACACAGCGGCCGTTGGCGACCGTGGCGGGCCTATGCAACCCAACACCTTTGGACGGCGCTCGAGCACGACGTCAACAACTGGCCGCCAAAGACGGCCGCTAAGGAGAAGTGATGAACACCGTGCATTACCGAACCGTCGACAGTCCGGTTGGGCCACTTACCCTGGCCGGCACGAACGGCCGGCTTCGGCACCTGCGGATGGTCGAGCAGACGTATGAACCCAGCCGCGAGGGTTGGGAAGCCGACGACGCGATGTTCGGAGATGCCGCCGCACAGCTGTCGGTGTACTTCTCGGGCGATCTCGTCGACTTCGACCTCGATCTCGACCTGGTCGGTACGGAATTCCAGCTTCGCGTATGGGCTGCCTTAACTACCATTCCTTACGGCGAGACCCGCTCTTATGGCGAAATTGCACGCCAGATCGGTGTGCCCGGCGCGTCAAGGGCGGTCGGCCTGGCGAATGGCCACAATCCGATCGGGATCATCGTTCCGTGCCATCGCGTGATCGGAGCCAACGGCAGCCTGACGGGATACGGCGGTGGACTAGATCGGAAGCGGCAACTCCTGGCAATGGAGAAGAATCGTACGTCTCCAGTCGCGACATTGTTCGACTGACAATTCGAGAAATACATATGAAAATGCCTGAGGCCCCCAATCGAAATTGGGGGCCTCAGGACTTAAAGGGTGTTCGGCGGTGTCCTACTTTTCCAACCGGATGGTTAGTATCATTGGCGCTGGTAGGCTTAGCTTCCGGGTTCGGGATGGGTCCGGGCGTTTCCCTGCCGCTGTTGCCGCCGTAACTCTATTTTATTTTCGG
>NZ_DASQEU010000097.1:0-14421 GCF_035633495.1 Mycobacterium sp.
GGCCATGGCCTGCAGCTGCACCGAGTCGAACCAGCGATGCCGGGCCGGATAAGGCGGCGCGACGTCGACCGGCGTGTCCCGGGCCGGGCCGCCCGCCGCTGCCCATAGGGCCACCGCGTGCCCGTCGCGAAGCATCGCCGCGAAGGTGTACCCGGTCGAGCCGCGCGTCGCTCCTCCCGCGGTGCCGATCCGCAGCACACGTGAGGACGGGCGCCGGGTGAACTGCGCATCCGTCATGGGGATCGCGCCGGTCTCCACGTGCTCGGGGGTGACGTTCCCGGCGACGCCCAGCAGGTCCAGGTAGGAGCGCAGGGCCGCGTCGTAGCCCGCGTCGTCGAGCCGGTCGGGTGAGAACTCGGTGTACTCGGCCAACGCCCGCCCGTCGGGCAGCGGGAGCAGGTACCCGAACGAGAGCCCCGCCTGTGGCTGCGGGGTCCGGAAGTCCATGAAGCTCGCGGTGGTCTCCCCGACGGCACCGGGCGGCAAGAGCCAACCGCGGAAGTGCTGCCACCACCAGACCGACGGGGCTCGTGCAGGTGCACTCGGGCGGGAGTCCAGCACGAGGCCACCCTCGGCCCCGCCGCCGTCCCAGGTGACCGACGTCGTCGTGCCCCGCTGCGAGACCGACGTGACCGCCGCGTGGACCCGGGTCACGTGCAGGTGCGGAGCCCGCGCTGCCCGGTCCTCGGTGAGCTCGGCGAGATCGGTCGAGCGGATCAGGTGATACCGCAGCGGGTCGAGGTCCAGGAGCAGATCGGAGCGGGGCCCACGGACCCGGACGTGACGCCAGGACGCGGTGACGGCCGGGGCGACGCTGGGAGTCCCCTCGGCCCAGAAGCTCCACGTGCGGTGCCGTGCGGCAGTGTCGGCCAGCGGCACAGGGTCCACCACGAGCACGGAGAGGTCGCGAGCCAGGCCTCCGCTGAGGTCCAGGTGCGCCAGGGCGTGCAGCACGGCCGTGGCTGCCCCGCCGCCCCCGGCGCAGATGATGTCGTGCCTCACGACCTGATCTTTGCAGGCCACGCGATGCTGGGGTGGTCGTCAGTCCTATGAGGCCCCATTTTTACGCGCTCCCGACGCCCCCTCCCCGACGTCACCCGGAGCCGTCCGTTTCCTGCGTTTGATTCCCCCCTACCTGCATCGCCTGCCCGTTGTGCTCAAGGGCGCGCTTGAGGAAAGAGACCCTCGTGAATTCGTCGAGAAGATAGGACGCGATGAACTCCGTCCACTGCTTGCGTCCTTGCGTTGTCCATGTGTTGCAGTGTTCGATGGCGCACCGCAGCCATCACAATTCCCTCTGGGTCAGTCCGCGGAATTGCCTTCAACGCCTCGGACAGTTGTCGTACCGGCTTCAGCCTTTGCGCAACATCGGGCGTCACCTCAAGGCCAGTCGCATTGAGCTCCCGCAGATCCCGCGCGACGTCGTCGTTGCCGAAGTAGGTCCACGGTTTGGTATCTCGCTTCGGCCCCCAGTCGAGTGGCATCGGGTTCCAGCTGCCATCGAAGGTCAAGTGCCCCTTCAGAATCGTCCACATGTGGTCGGGTGGGCACAGTATGGACAGCAGGCCAGCCAGCTATTCGGTGCGAGAGGCTGGCTCTCGCGCGTGAGCATCAGTTGGTCTAATGGCAGCATTGCCGTGACACGCTTGTCGCGTCCGCTGATTTGCCTGGCGCCCGGCACATGCGCGTGCGCTGCGAATTACTGGATCATCTATACACCCTGGCCGAGCAATGTTTCGGCGTTCCGTAACCTGTAGCCACCGCCGGGTTCGACTCTGCAGATACATCGGATGAAGACCCTTCTCCGGTAGCTGTGGATTGTTCCTGACCGAGCACAGTATCGACGGAGTGGGACACCGGTCGGTCAGACGCTCGGACACGGCTCCTTCGAGCGACGGCGTGACCAAAAAGTCAAGCCAACCGACCCCATGCAACCCGGGACACATCACACTTCTTGGGAAGGTTGGAGTCATGTCAGGTGATGCCCGAGATCCGGTACACGGTTTCGAGACACTCACGTGTGGCCTATTTCGAGACGGCGTTCAGTTCTGCACGGGCCTGGTCGATTTGGTCGTATGCGTACGTCGCCATGGACGCCGCGGTCATCGTCTCGCCCTTGCGGGCGAGCGATTCGTACGTCTGGTTGCCGAGGACTTCGCGTAGGTGGGCGATCGCGGTGGTGATCTCGGGGAAGGCCGCCCTCGTGAGGGGGCTGATGGCGAAGCCGGCGATGGTGGCCGCCGGCTCAGCGCGTCCGAACCGGTCGAAAAGGGCGACGAGGACCGCCAGCGGGCTACGGATCAAGGTGGTGCTGCCCGCGTCGTGGAGGTTGCGGATCGACACGGTGACGTAGTCGAGCGCGGCCAGCGGATCTCCGCACTCGGCCTCGAGTTGGGACACGATGCTTGCCAGAAGTGACTCGTCCTAGCGGTTGCCGCTGTCGTGAGAAATCACGAGGCCCCGGCGCAGGACGTCAAGCGCTGCAGCGGGATCGGCGGCGCGGAGAGCGATCCCGCAAGCGAGAAGCGCCGCCGAGAGTACATGCGGGTTGCGGATGGCCTCGGCGGCCTCGATCAGCCCGTTCGCGGCTGCCCTCGCCTCCTTATCCGAACCGGCGAGCGCCAGTGAAATCACGAGGCATGCCCTGGTGAGCGTGTGAGTGTCGCGGCCGGTTGCGAGCTGGGCGCGACACGACTCGGCCCATCGTTCAGGCTGGCCGATGTCGACGTACGCAGCACCAAGCAGGCCCGCGAAGCCGAACGGCACGTCGTGGCGGCCACTGCCGATTACCAGCTGGGCGGCGTCGGCGTAGCGGACAGCGGCCTCGATCCGGCCCACCCTCCAGTGCTGTGCCGCCACCACGTACAGGAACGCCAACCGGTGATGGTCGACGGCCCGAGCGGGCTCGATGAGTTCTTCGGCCCAGGCTATCGGCTCATACTTGTTCGACCAGACTGCAGAGAAACGCCGCGTAGGTGGCGATGGTGGCGGCGACATCGAGGTCGCCGGCCCGGTCGCCGTGGTCGGCCGCCCACCGAAACGCCGTCCGCAGATTGGCCAGCTCGACGGTGAACCACGCGTACACCTCCCTCTGCCGGGGACTGTCCCACAGGGCCAGGACGGCGGCTTCGCGGCCGGCGAAGTGGCGGGCATGCGCGGCCCTGGCCTCGGTCGCCGCACCGTGTGCGACGAGTTGCTCCTCGGCGAACTGGCGGATCGTCTCGAGCATCGTAAATCGGGTCCGTCCCGATGACCGATCGGCCACCAGCAGCGACTTGCGCACCACGGCATCGAGCAGATCCAGGGTGGCGTAGTCATCGGGACCATCGAATCCCGCTATCGCGCAAACGCTTTCGAGGTCGAAGCCGCCGGTGAACACCGCACACCGTTCCAGCAGCGCCTTCTCGGCGTCCTCGAGGTGGTCGTAGGACCACGCCACCGCGTGGCGCAGCGTCTGGTGGCGTTCCAGCCCGCGCCGCGACCCGACCAGCAACCGGAACCGCTGATCGAGACGATCACGCACCTCGCTGGCCGTCATGGACGCCATCCGCGAGGCCGCCAACTCGATTGCCAACGGGATACCGTCGAGTCGGCGACAGATCTCCAGCACCGCGGCCCCTTCGTCGGCCTCGGCCACCGAGAAGTGCGGCGCCACGCCGTGGGCGCGGTCGACGAACAGGCTCACCGCTGCCGAGTCGGTCCCCTCGTCAACGTCCAGCGAGGGCACCGGCCACAATTGCTCGTCGGCGACCCCCAAACCTTCCCGGCTGGTGGCCAAGACCTTCACAGTGGCGGAGTGCGCGAGAATCGCCTCAATCAAATCAGCGGCGGCGTCGCGCACGTGTTCGCAGTTGTCGATGACCAACAACCGGACTCGGCCCTCCAGTGCGGCGGCCACGCTGTCAGCCACGCTCTTACCCGTTTGTTGGGTGAAGCCCAGTACCGCAGCCACCGCGCTAGGCACCGCAGCCGGATCAGTGACAGCGGCCAGCTCGAAAACCCAGACGCCCTCTGGGAACTCATCAGCCAGGGCCGCCGCGACGGCCAATGCGAGGCGGGTCTTGCCGACCCCACCCACGCCGGTCAACGTCACCAGCTGATGCGCTCGCACAGCAGCTTCGATCTCGGCGACCTCCGACTCGCGACCGATAAAGCTGGTGACGGGCGGCCGTAGGTTCCCAGGGCTCGAATCGAGTGTCTTCAAGGGTGGGAAATCAGCCCGCAGCCCCGGCGCTCGTACCTGAAACAACCCGACAGGCATCGGAACATCCCGCAAGCGCCGCGGTCCCAGATCGACCAGGTCTACTCCGCTGAGCAGTACCGCTGTTGAATCGGCGAGCAGGATCTGATCACCGTGACCGGCGGCCATCACCCGCGCAGCACGGTTGAGCACCGCGCCGAAGTAGTCACCGTCGCGCGGCTCGGCTTCCCCGGTCGCCAGCCCCATCCGCACCGGCAACGCGAGCGCCCGCTGCGCGGCCACCGCTGCATCCACCGCGGACTTCGGCGACGAGAACGCGGCGCACACCCCGTCACCGGTGTGCTTGAACAGGAAGCCGCCGTGCGTTTGGATCGCCCCGCGCAGAACCTCGTCGTGCGCGGCTAGCGCCGTCCGCATCGCATCGGCGTCCGCTTCCCACCGACGCGTCGAACCCTCGACATCGGTGAACAAAAACGTTACGACCCCCGAAGGGGCAGCCGCCAGATCAACTGGCACCCACACAGAATCTCACAACAGACACGCTCCTACCTCGCACATCGGGTCGATCCGAACCGATCGCCGGCTCACGTGCTTCTGCAGACGAACTTCCTCGAGTCACAGATGTCGGATGACGACCTGAGTCGTGAGTCACCGGCCCCGTGGACCGATCGCGCCGGCACAAGGAACTGGCCATGGAGCTGGCGGGCGGTGAGGCGAATCCGGCGCGTCATCGCGCCGCGATCCTCACGATTCGGGTTCGCGCTCACGGCTGCAGTAATACGACCGTGGCCAAGGACCGCGCACGACACGCCTTGCCCCGCCTCCTCAAAGTGACAACGCGGACCGAATACCATTGGCAAATAGTCGATTATGAATTCGACTTTGAGAAGATGGGGTCGAATTTGAGAACGTACAGTAGCAGCTGTCGAGATGCAGCGAAGATTGACCGGAATCGCCGGGCTACTTTGACCAATCTTCGGCGTGTCGCGGAAGTCGGTCAATCTTCGTTGCATAAACCCTGGTGAACCGTGAAATGAAGCGCCGCATCCCGTAAGGCGGGCGCTGCATGCGAAGCGATATTTCGGAACACGATCGCGGCCGGGCTTGGCGGGCGATGGGCCGACGGGTGCATGCCGTACCGCACAGATGGCACCAGCTCGAGGTGGACGAGGATTGAGGCGGTCGTCGCGACGGGTCGATTCGACGCACTCATGGTCGAGGACCAGGTCGCGGTGTGGAACGACAAAGCCCGTGAGGTAAGCCATTTGGTCGAAGTCGAACTCGTGCGCCGGTGGCCCAACCTTCCGGCCCGACTATTAGCTGATTGTCATCAGCAACGGGTACGTGGACTCGGACGAGATGGCGATGACGCATGGACTCGGCAGCTGAGCGATGGTTGATGGCTGCGCCGACTTCCGCCCCCAAGGGCAGGACATGATGGAGCCATGATCTCGACGATGGTGAACCGATTGATGCGTGTTGGCGGGGCAGGCCTCGGCGTGTTCGCGGCGCTCCTGATGTGGGGCCCCGCCAGCCTGGCGCACGGGGCCGTGGCAGCACCGGCTGGCGATGCAATCTCGATCGGCGACCCCAATGCGCCCGGGCAGATTGCCCTTTACGTGGATCCGCTGTGTCCATACAGCGGCAGGATGATTCGTGCGCAGGGCGACGAGATCGGCAAGCGAATCGCGGCCGGCACGCTCCGCGTGAACCTTCGGTACGTCGACTTCCTGGACAAGTACTCCGCCAGCGGCACATATGCCAGCCGAGCGATCTACGCGACCTACGTGGTAGCTGGTCAATCGCAAGCCAGTGACATCACGTGGCGATTCGTCGAGCAGATCTACTCGGCCGACCTACAACCCAAAGAGAAAGGGTCCACGGATCTGAGCAACGATCAATTGGCTGATGCGGCCGATCGCGTCGGCGCTCCTCAGCAGGCCCAAGATCTCATTAAGGTGGGCCTACCGATCGGTTACGACCCGCACGCCATCGCCGCACACAATCTCACTGTCCTGCAAACCTTTCCGAAGCCTGGGTACCGCTGGTGGTGATCGATGATCGATCTGTCGACGGGGAGTCGGACTGGCTGGCTCAGCTGCCGCACTGAGGCGCGCCCATGTGGGCCGGACCGCTTGTCGAACACACGCTGCCGGCCCTTTGAAAGGCGTTTCCAGCCGTCCCTTGGCGGGCCAGCCCACCGCGGGCAGCGACACCTGAACGCGCACAACACAGTTCACCTCAGAGCTGGCATAGTTGAAGCTTCAGCGCAGCCAACTCGACGGGGCCTGGGTGCTCGCCGATGACTTCACCCGGCAGGTAAGGGCATCGATTTTCAGCTGACGCCGTTCATCCGGACCTGCCACTGAGGTCCTCGCCTGTCGGATCGACCGTCTACCATTCCTCCGGCACCCCAACCGGCATTGATGGAGAAGACCAGCAGTGAGTTACACCGCCGCCGACATCACCGAGCTCGACGATGTCCAACACACACGCCTGCGGCCTGCGGTGAACCTCGGCCTGGACGTGCTCAACACCGCGCTGCGCGAGCTGGTGGACAACGCGGTCGAAGAGGTCGCCGATCCCAGCCACGGCGGGTCAACCGTGACGATCACCTTGCACACCGATGGATCGGTCAGCGTCGCCGACGACGGCCGGGGCTTGCCCGTCGACTCTGACCCGGTGAACGGGAAGAACGGCATCGTCAAGACGCTGGGAACCGCGCGGGCGGGCGGTAAGTTCTCCGTACACGCCGACGCTGCCAGCACGGGTGCCGGCCTGAACGGAATCGGCGCCGCGGCAGCGGTATTCATCTCCTCGCGGACCGACGTTACGGTGCGCCGAGCCGGAAAGACCTACCTCCAGAGTTTCGGCAGCGGCTATCCAGGCGTGTTCGACGGCAAGGACTTCGACCCGGCCGCCCCATTCACCCGCGCTGACGCGCAGAACCTGCGTGGTGTTGGCAATCGCAAGCCGGACGCGCACGGCACCACGGTGCGAATCCTGTTCGATCCGGCGGTGGTGCCAGATTCCAGCGTCAATATCGGCGAAGTTCTGCTGCGGGCACACGCTGCATCGCGGATGTCGCGAGGTGTGCACCTGGTCGTCGTCGACGAAGGCTGGCCCGGCGAGGAGATTCCGCCAGCGTTGATCGAGCCGTTCAGCGGCCCCTGGGGCACCGACACGCTCCTGGACCTCATGTGCACCGCCGCCGGCACACCCCTACCGGGCGTCCGCGCCGTCGTGGAGGGTCGAGGCGAGTACACCACCGGCCGCGGCCCCACCCCGTTTCGCTGGTCGTTGACCGCTGGCCCGGCCGAACCGGCGACGGTGGCCGCGTTCTGCAATACCGTGCGCACCCCCGGCGGCGGATCTCATCTGACGGCCGCGGTGAAGGGGCTCTCCGAAGCGCTGGCCGACCGCGCTTCACGGATCCGCGACCTGGGCCTGGCCAAAGGCGAAGAAGGCCCGGAAGCACAAGACTTCGATGCCGTCACAGCGCTGGCGGTCGACACCCGCGCACCCGACGTGGCCTGGGACTCACAAGCCAAGACCGCGGTGTCATCCCGGTCGCTGAACATGGCGATGGCCCCGGACGTGGCGCGTAGCGTCACCATCTGGGCGGCCAACCCCGCCAACGGCGACGCTGTGTCACTGTGGACGAAACTGGCCCTGGAGTCTGCGCGGGCACGGCGCAGTGCCGAAGGAGCGAAGGCCCGATCCCGTGCGGCGTCCAAGGCCAAGGGCCTTGGGACGAATCTGTCGCTGCCACCGAAGCTGCTGCCCAGCAGGGAGACCGGACGCGGATCGGGTGCCGAGTTGTTTCTGTGTGAGGGCGATTCGGCGCTGGGCACGATCAAAGCAGCCCGCGACGCCACGTTCCAGGCGGCCTTCCCACTGAAAGGCAAGCCGCCCAACGTCTACGGATTCACCGTGAGCAAGGCGCGGATCAAAGACGAGTTCGACTCGATCGAACGCATCCTAGGCTGCGGGCTACGCGACCACTGCGACCCGGAGCAATGCCGCTACGACCGGATCCTGTTCGCCTCCGACGCCGACCCCGACGGCGGCAACATCAACTCCAGCCTGATCTCGATGTTCCTGGAGTTCTACCGCCCGCTCGTCGAAGCCGGGATGGTCTACGTCACGCTACCGCCGCTGTTCGTCGTCAAAGACGGCAGCGAGCGGATCTACTGCCAGGACGAGTCCGAGCGCGACGCCGCCGTCGCCCAGCTGCGCGCCACCTCCAAGCGCAAGGTGGAAGTGCAGCGCAACAAGGGCCTTGGCGAGATGGATGCCGACGACTTCTGGAACACCGTGCTGGATCCGCAGCGGCGCACGGTCATTCGGGTGCATCTCGACGACGGTGAAAAGAATCTGCACCACACGCTGTTCGGCGGGCCGCCCGAGGGTAGGCGCACGTGGATGGCCGATGTCGCATCCCGTGTCGACACCTTGGCTCTCGACCTCGACTAGGAGCACGACATGACTGCCATCATCGAGCAGAACCCCGACTTGGTGCTCGACCAGAGCGCCGATGACTACTGGAACCACTACCAGCTGACGTTCGCGCTCTACAGCGTCAGCGACCGTGCCATCCCCTCCGCATTCGACGGACTCAAGCCCGGCCAGCGACGTCTGCTCTACCAGATGCACGATTCCCGACTGTTGCCCGGCAACAAACCGCAGAAGTCCTCGAAGGTCTGCTCGGCCGTCACCGGCAACCTGCATCCGCACGGCGGCGCGTCGATGTACGGGGCCGCGGCACTGATGGCGGCCGAGTTCCAGCGCGTGAAAGTCATTGACGGGCAGGGCGCGTTCCCCCGCATTCAGGGTGACATCCCCGCGGCTGACCGCTACACCGAGATGCGCCTGTCGGCGCCCGGTGCAGCGCTGACCGCCGAACTCGACGATCACGCCGTGCCGATGGTGACCACCTTCGACGGCGAATGGACCGAACCGACGGTGCTGCCAGCCCGTTGGCCGGTGCTGCTCTGCAATGGGGCCGTCGGCATCGCCGAGGGTTGGGCCACCAAAGTGCCTGCGCACAATCCGCGCGAGATCATGGCCGCCTGCCGAGCGCTGCTGGCCAAGCCGAACCTGTCGGACGACAAGCTGACCGAGCTGATTCCCGGCCCGGACTGGGGATGCGGATCCACGGTGGTCGGCACGGCCGGGTTACGTGAATACATGACCACCGGCCGGGGAGCGTTCACGGTGCGCGGCTCGATGACGGTCGACGGGAAGAACGTCATCGTCACCGAACTGCCTCCTGGCGTGGCCAGTTCGACTGTGCAGGAGAGGATCCGGGCCCTGGTCGAGTCCGGCGAAATGTCCGGCGTAGCCGATATGTCCGATCTGACCGACCGGCGCAACGGGCTCCGCATCGTCGTCACCGCCAAACGCGGCCACAGTGCCGAGACCATCCGTGAGCAACTGCTCGCGCTGACACCGCTGGAGTCGACGTTCGCCGCCAGCCTGGTCGCCCTCGATGAGGACCGGGTGCCGCGCTGGTGGTCGGTGCGTGAGCTGATCGCCGCGTTCCTGTCCCTGCGCGATTCGGTGGTGTTGCGTCGCAGCGAGTATCGGTTGGAGAGAGTCACCGCGCGACGCCATCTGGTCGCCGGCTTGCTGACGATCCACCTGGACATCGATGCCGCGGTGGCGGTGATTCGTGGATCAGACACCGTCGACGAGGCCCGCCAGGGCCTGCAAGACCGTTTCTCGATCGACGCCGAGCAGGCCGATTACGTCCTGGGACTTCAGCTTCGTCGACTGACCCGACTCGACGTGATCGAGCTGCAGGCCGAGGCGGACAAGCTGGACGCCGAGTTCGCGGCGTTGACCGAGCTGGTGTCGAGTCCTGATGCACGACGCAAGGTAATCAACAACGAGCTGAAAGAGACGGCAAAACTGTTCGACGGACCCGAGTTCGATCGCCGCACGGTGCTGGACGCCTCGGCGACCCCGGTGACGTCCAGTGCTGAGGAGGACGGGACACGCGAGCGAAAAGTCAACGCCGCCTGGCGACTCGATGATCGCGGGGTGTTCTCCGACAGCCACGGCGACCTGCTCACCTCAGGTCTGGGCTGGGCAGTGTGGACCGACGGGCGCATCAAGTTCACCGCCGGCAGTGGTCTGCCGTACAAAATCCGCGACATCCCCGTCGCGCCCGACATCACCGGGCTGCTGCGCTCGGGAGTGCTGGCGCCTGGTTCGCATCTGGCACTGGTGACTCGGCGCGGGAAGGTCCTTCGCATCGACCCCGCCGCGGTGAATCCGCAGGGCGCCGCCGGCAACGGGGTGGCCGGAGTGAAGCTGACAGATCCCGGCGATGAGGTCATCGCCGCGCTGCCACTCACCTGCAGTAACGGCGAGGCCATCCTGTCGAAGTCTGAAAAGAGTTGGAAGGTAACCGAAGTCGCCGACATCGCGGTGAAGGGCCGTGGTGGCGCCGGCGTCGGATTTCACCCGTTCGTCAACGGTGAGGACGCCCTGCTTTCCGTGTCGGTCTCTGCGGCCGGGTTCGTGCGCGGCACCAAGGCCGTGCGGGCCGAGAAGCGCGCGAAGGCGTCGGTCAAGGGTTCCGGCGGGGACGTGACGCCGGCTGGGTAGGTGCAGTAACGGTGCGGCATCGAACCGGCATCGAACCCTCGATGTCACAGTAGCCACAGTCGCCACTTTGTTAACATCGGCCGGTGCCAATGACCCGGCGCGCTGCACTGCGCTACGCCACCGCAGCGTCGGCGCTGGCCGGGATCAGTGTGGCAGCGGGTGCCGGCGCACCGTCGGCGGCGGCGGCCGCTCCCACGCTGATTGACTACGCCATGCGCCAGATCCCAGCACAGGACATCCGGGCCGCCGGCCACGCCGGGGTGATCAACTACGTCTCGACATCGCGGCCTGGCTCGTCCTTTGGCGCCAAGCCGATCACCCTGCCCTACGCCCAGTCGCTGACCGCCACCGGTTTGGTGATCGTCAGCAACTACCAATTTGGCAAGCCGGGCGGGACAGCGCCGTCGGATTTCACCCGCGGGTACGCCGGTGGCGTCGCCGACGGTCGCACCGGCTGGCAGCTCCATACCGCCGCGGGTGGCGGCCAGAGCGCACCGATCTTCTTCAGCGTCGATGACGACATCGACCGCGAGACGTGGAACAACGTCGTGCTGCAGTGGTTTCGCGGAATCAATTCGGTTATCGGCGTGCAGCGCACCGGGATCTACGGGGGCATCAAAGCGTGCAAGTGGGCTGCGGCCGATGGCGTCATCGGCAGGTCGCGTTCGCCCGGCCACGTGTGGGCCTGGCAGACACGGTCCTGGTCTGGTGGTCAGATCTACCCCGCCGCGGTTCTCCACCAGCGCATCGTGGCCACCGCGTCGAATCCCGGGCCGGTGGTCGGTGGGATTGAAGTCGATGTCAATGACGTGTTGGCCCAGGATTGCGGCCAGTGGAACTTCCATCCGTGAGGACAGGAGTCAGTGACCGTCCGGGAAAGTTTCCCTCTAGGCTCGGCACTCCGAACCGCATCGCACTCCCGATCGCCGGCGAGGACGGCCCGGGCCGTGAGCTGGTCCACGGCATCGTCGAACAAACAACTTGGATTCGATCCCATTGATGCCGGTCCGATTTCCGAATGGTGGCGACAGTAGCCCGGAACGCTTTTGTACGGCATAGATTTCGGCGCGGACGATACGCGCGAGGCGCTTACCGAGGCGACGCCCGAACGAACGTCCGAATGGAGCGCGCGTACAGCGTGAGTCGGTTTCGCCAGGTCGTCGGGCACCGATCGTCTCGGGGTGTGGATAGCCTCTGCCCACCTCCACACCGTCGGCGCATGACAACTCACCTGGCTTGTCGGTGCGACGCGCCACACTGAAGCCATGTCGAACGAGTTACTCGCAGACTTCACAGACTGGCTCGATGAAGACGCCGCGGACGCGAGGGAGTTGGTGAAGCACGCGGAAGCGTTTGTGCGGTGGCGAGCCAACACGCCTTTGGAGACGCTCGACGAAGAAGACGTCTACACCTTCTTGCTCGATTGGTGCCCCCGCCAACTTGAACTTCCCGCAGATGTGGCCGGTGAGGTGTGCGAGGCGATGGTGGAGTTCAGCTTGTTCCTCAGCCACATGGGACGCCTACGAGGTGGTCCTGACCATGGCAGATTACTTGCGCGCCTCGCGAACACGCTCGAAAGTGCTATGTGCGCAGCGATCACCGAGCACACCAACTTCAACATGACGAAGCCGCCGGAGGCCGACGTCGTTGGTCATGCGCCCGACCTGACCGCGGTAGATGTGGACACTCTGGCGAGCGTGATGAGTTCTGCTCCGAGGAAACAGCATTCGATATTTCTCGCCGCGTGGCAGCCTGCTTTGCCGGGGTCAGCGCGGGCTGGAATCGTCGCGGCTTCGATCATCAACTCAACGGATGCGCGGTCCAGGTTGGTCGGACTCCACCTGCTCGGAATGTTCGATACAGACGTGGCCGAACCGCACATGCGACAACTACTCGACACCGCAACGGCCGGGCATGCGGCAGTCTGGTTGCTCGATCACGGGCTGGCCGACGGCGATACCGTCGGCGGGTTCATTACCCCGGGCGTCATGGTGGACATACTGTCCCAGCTGATCGACCATCCGGACGTCTTATGCCAGCAGTTTCTCGATGGCCACGACCCCGACGGCATGCTCGACTTCTTCTGGCGTCACCCGGCAACCGAGACAGCAAGAGTGCTCGAGACACTGGGGCGGCACCTGCCTGACCAGGTGCTCGCCAAGCAGGCGCGCAGGGCGCTGATCAAACACCGAAGCTGGCTCGCCGACAAAAACCGCTCATGATGGTTCAGTCCGATCCCGCGTTCTACACGAATCCCGACCCCCTCCGGATCACGTAAGTTCGTTGGGGCACTACCGCACAACGGATTACATGGGTCAACGGGCCGCGTCGCCGTGTGCGGAGACGATGCCACCATTGAATGGCTCTTCGCACTTCTGCAATGCAACGTGCTCGATCGACACCGATGGTCCACTCGAGCCGAACTACGACTGGCCATCGCGACCTGGATCGAGCGCAGCTACCGCCGACGCCTTAGACAACGCGCCTTCGGCAAGCTGCATCGACGACGATTGTGGCGGAAGTTCGACGGCACAAGCCTGGATATTGCGGTTCGCGACTTGGTTCGAGAACCTCGCATGAGTCGTTCATATAGTGGGGCTTTGGGCTCTTCTGACGTATCTGTGGGTGATTTAGGGGCCGAATAGGGGGCGCACGCCGTTGTCCCCGTAGCGTTCTGGCTTGTCTACGGTCAGGTCGCTACGGATACGGATAACGGCGTGCGCAACAACAGGATATGGGCCGGGGTTCTCGGTGTCGAAAAGACGGTCGTGGAAGCGGTCGAGTTCGACGAAGACCAGGGGTGTGTGGTGGTCTCGGTGCGGCCGAGGTCCCAAGCCCGGTCACGGTGCGGGATGTGTCAGCGTCGGTGCCCAGGCTATGACAACGGGCCGGGGCGCCGGCGGTGGAGGGCGCTGGATGCCGGGTTGACCTCGGTGTTCATCGAGGCGCGGACGCCGCGGGTGTCGTGCCGTGAGCATGGGGTCGTCGTCGCGGCCGTGCCCTGGGCGCGGCACGGGGCCGGGCACACCAAGTCCTTCGATGAGACCGTGGCTTGGCTGGCGACGCGGTGTTCGAAAGGGGCGGTGTGTGAGTTGACGCAGATCGCCTGGCGCACGGTTGGTTCCATCCTCGATCGGGTATGGGCGGAAACCTGTGAGACCTTCGATCGTTTCGAGGGGTTACGCCGAATCGGGATCGACGAGATCTCTTACAAGAAGGGCCACAAGTATTTGACGGTGGTCGTTGATCACGATTCGGGCCGGCTGGTGTGGGCGGCGCAGGGCCGTAACGCAGCCACTCTGCGGCTGTTCTTCGATGCACTCGGCGAGGCGCGGTGCGCGGCGATCACCCATGTCACCGCCGATGCCGCCGCATGGATCGCGAAAGTCGTCACCGAACGCTGCCCCGAGGCGATACGGTGTGCGGATCCGTTTCATGTGGTGGCCTGGGCCACCGCCGCGCTCGATGAGGTACGCCGCGGAACGTGGAACCGGGCCCGTGCGAAAGCACTGCCCCGCAAGAGGTTCGGCAAACGCGGTCGGCCTCGGGCTGGCACCGGCAACGCTCTCGACGCGGATCGGGAACAGGCCACTGTAGTGAAGAAG
>NZ_DASQEU010000098.1:0-102794 GCF_035633495.1 Mycobacterium sp.
CGCGCACCCGGCTACACCAAAATGGGCTTTCCCGACCCCAGAACACGGGTCCGGTAAGCGTCGCTGGCCAGGACGACTGGGGCAGATGACCCAGCGAGCACAGGGTCCATCGCTGTCTTTGACGGCTTATGAACGACAGACGCAGCCGCAGCTCGTTCACAACGTTCACAAATGAAAACGGCCGCCAGCTGATGCTGGCGGCCGTTTGGCCTGGTCAGGGCCACTATATTAGTAGCGGGGACAGGATTCGAACCTGCGACCTCTGGGTTATGAGCCCAGCGAGCTACCGAGCTGCTCCACCCCGCGACGGGTAAACGAAAGGTTACCGAAGGCGTTGGTGGATCCCAAATCGCGTGCTCAGCGCATCGCTGCGGCCGGATCGTAGCGCCTTGTGTACCAGCGCCCAGGCCTGCCGGGCCGGTCTTTGCCGCGAAATTCGGCATCGCCCTCCCGTCGAGCACGGCGCGACCGCGCCGAACAACTGCGCAGCCTGCTCCGCCGCGGCATCACCAGTCGGTGAAGCCAGCACCCCGATGACAGACAGCGCGTAGGCCGCGTTGCGTCGGCAGAACGCGCTGCGTCGACCGTCTCGGCGGTCATCTCTCGCAGCAGCGCGTGATTCTCATAGCGGCATCGGGTCCACCGGATCGGCGTGTGCCGCACCGATCGCGGTGTACGGCGCCACCCTCACGGCATCGATCTGCGACGGTGCGACGTCGCAGCACCGGGACCGTCATCCGCTCGCCAGCGACACGGGAATGCCCGGCAGCGGCGGCTCAATGCGGATCGACGTATTGACGTAATCGGGGCGATCGGCCGTCCACCGCCGACGCCCCTCCGGTGCGAGGGACTCGACGGGCTGATTGGTCTACTTCGTCTCCCGATACTTGTTCATCGCGTCGTCCAGATTCTGCAGCGCCTGTCCGTACTCGGCGAAGTTGCCGCCCTGCTGCGCCTGCTGCATGGCATCCAGCGCGGTCTGAACCTGTTGTAGCGCAGCGGCTTTCGCAGAGGTCAGCTGAGTCGTCGTTCCACCGGGAACCGCCCCCACGGGGACGGGCACCTCGGGGGCGCGGCCCTGCGAGTTCGGCGGCGGCGTGGCCTGGGGTTGGCCCGGCGTCGGATTCGCCGCCGGCGCTTGCTGACCGTTTGGCAGATCCGTGGGTGCCGGGCCCGTCGCAGTCGCACCCGCACCGGCGCCGAACAACTCGTCCAGCGCATCACTGACGGTGGGGCCGTAGCCGACCTTGTCGTTGTAGAGCATCGCCACCCGGATGAGGCGAGGGTAGGACGACGCCGCGTCGCTGGCCCCCGGAGATGCGTACACCGGCGCCACGTACAGCAGGCCGCCTTGGGCCACCGGCAGTGTCAACAAATTGCCCCAGCGGATGCGGTTCTGGTTGTCGCGTCCGATGACGCCGAGGTCCTGGCTGACCGCGGTGTCGGTACTGATCGCGTTGAAGGCGAGCTTGGGCCCGTTGACCTGTCCGGGAATGGTCAACACGGTGATCTTGCCGTACGTGGCCGGATCCGAACTCGCGCTGATGTAGGCGGCCAGGAAGTCGCGCCGGAACCTGTTCATCGCGGTGGTCAGCTGGAACGAAGCCGAATTGTCGTTGGACGCGATGTCCTTCGCCACGATGTAGTACGGCGGTTGGAAGCTACTGGCGGTCGGGTTCGGGTCCAGCGGCACGTCCCAGAAGTCCGACGTCGAGAAGAACGTCACCGGATCGTCGACGTGGTACTTGGCCAGCAAGGCGCGCTGCACCTTGAACAGGTCCTCGGGGTAGCGCAGGTGCTCCTGCAGCTCCGGGCTGATGTCGCTCTTCGGCATGACCGTGCCGGGGAACACCGACATCCACGCCTTGAGCACCGGGTCGGCCTCATCCTGCGCGTAAAGCGTGACCGTGCCGTCGTAGGCGTCGACGGTGGCCTTCACCGAGTTGCGGATGTAGGACACCTGCTTGTCGAGCGCCAACCGGTTGAGAGCCACCTCGGTCGAGTCGGCGGTCGCCGACGACAGCGAGGTCAGTTCGGAGTACGGGTAGTTGTCGAGTGTCGTGTAGCCGTCGACGATCCATACCATCCGCTTGTTCACGATCGCGGGGTACACGCTGGTGTCCGTGGTGAGCCACGGCGCGACGGCCTCCACGCGTTGCGCCGGGTCTCGGTTGAACAAGATCCTGCTGTTCTCGCCGATCACGTTGGAGAACAGGAAGTTCCGTTCGCCGTACTTCGCCGCGAACACGCTGCGCGCCGCCCAGTTCCCGACCGGGACGCCGCCGGTGCCGCCGTACGTGTAGTTCTTCGTGTCGGTGTTGGTCTCGTAGTCGTACTCGCGGTCGGCGCCGTTCTTGCCGACGATCGCGTAGTCCTCGGCCGTGTTGGCGATAATCGGGCCGTAATAGATCCGCGGCTGATTCAGCGGTGCCGGACCCGGCTGTACGACACTGCCGTTGGCGCCGACGACACTGGCCAGGAACTCGGGGTAGCCACCGTTCTGGTTCGGGTCGTTTGCGACGCCGCGCACCGTATTGGCCGGCGAGGCGATGAAACCGTTGCCGTGCGTATAGACGGTGTGGCGGTTGATCCAGTCCCGCTGGTTCTCGATCAGCCGGTCCGGGTTGAGTTCCCTTGCCGCCACCACGAAGTCACGCAGATTGCCGTCGGCCCCGTTGTAACGGTCGATGGCCAGCTGGTCGGGGAAGGAGTAGAAGTTCTTGCCCTGCTGGAACTGGGTGAACGCGGGGCTGACGATCGTGGGATCGAGAAGACGGATGTTCGACGTCGTCGCCCGGTCGGAGGCCACCTGTTGCGCGGTGGTCTGCGCATCACCGCTGTAGTCGCGGTAGGTGACCGATTGATCGGTGAGCCCGTAGGCCTGTCTGGTCGCGGTGATGCTGCGGGAGATGTACTCGCTCTCCTTCTGCGCGGCATTGGGCTTGACGCTGAACTGCTCGACGATCAACGGCCAACCCGCACCCACGATCATCGAGCTCAGCAGCAGCAGCACCACGCCGATCGCGGGTATCCGCAAGTCGCGGAGGAAGACGGCGGAGAACACCGCGACCGCACAGATCAGGGCGATCGCCAGCAGGATGAGCTTGGCGGGCAGCACCGCGTTGATGTCGGTGTAGCCGGCTCCGGTGAACGGCTTGCCGCCGCGCGTGTGGCTGAGGAGTTCGTACCGGTCCAGCCAGTACGCGAACGCCTTGAGCAACACGAACGTGCCGACCAGCGTCACGAGTTGAATGCGGGCCGAGCGGCTCACCGCACCGGTCCGACCGGACAACCGGATGCCCCCGAACAGGTAGTGGCCCAGCAGGTTTGCCACCAGCGCGAGGAACGTCGCGACGAAGAGGAAGCTCAGCACCAACCGATAGAACGGCAGTTCGAACGCGTAGAAGCCAAGGTCCATGCCGAACTGCGGGTCCGCGACGCCGAATTCGCCGCCGTGCAAGAACAGCTGCACCTGGGTCCAGTAGGTCTGCCCGACGATGCCTGCGAGCAGGCCGATGAACAACGGAACGCCGATGCCGAACAGCCGCAGCCGGGCCATCACCGCGGTGCGGTAGCGCGCGACGGGATCGTTGGGCCCCGCGGTCGGGACGAACACCGGACGGTTTCGGTAGGCCAGCGCCAGACCGGCGAACACCACGCCGCCGATCAGCAGCGCCGCCACCAGGAACACGACCAGTCGGGTGACCAGCGTCGTGGTGAACACCGACCGGTATCCGAGCTCGCCAAACCACAGCCAGTCGACGTAGGTGTCGATCAGTCGAGGGCCGATCATCAGCAGCACGACGACCGCCAATGCCATCCCGATCAAAATCCGGCTACGTCGAGTCAGCTTCGGCATTCGTGCCGCGGGCCGCATCCCCACTCGTCAACTCCAGTCTCGGTGCCACGCCGCGATTCGACGTGCCATAACTCTACGCATCCGCCGCGAAGGGACTTCTCAGCAATGGGGAGGTTCACCACCGGCGGAATAGGTCTTCAGCGCGTCGACGGCGCCGGTGAGGTTCTCGACCCTGATCAACTGCAGAGCATCGTCGTGGGCGGACACGGCCTCGTCGCAGTTCTCGGCAGGGACCATGAACACCGTCGCTCCGGCTTCCTCCGCGGCGTATATCTTGTGAGTGATGCCGCCGATGGGGCCGACCTTGCCATCGCCGGTGATCGTCCCGGTACCCGCCACGAACTTCCCGCCGTTGATGTCGCCCGTCGTGAGCTTGTCCACGACCGCGAGGCTGAACATCAAGCCCGCAGACGGTCCGCCGATGTTGGCGAGGTTGAAGTCGATCGTGAACGGCGCCCACGGCGCGTCGAGCACCCCGACCCCGAGGAACCCGTAGTCGCGGTCGGGGTTCTTGCCCAGGGTGATCTTGGTCGTGCCGAGCGAACCATCCTTGCGGCGGTAGTCGATCACCAGTTGGTCACCGGGCTTGGTGGCCTTGAGGATGCCCGTGAACTCGTCGAGGTTGGCCACCGGCTTGTCGTTGACCAGGTCAATCGCGTCGCCGCCCTCGAGCTTGCCTGCCGACGGCCCCGGGTCCGTGACGTTCTGGACCGTGACGGCCTCGGGGTACTTCAGGTATCCCAACGCCGCGTACTCCGCGCTGTCCTCGGACTGCTTGAAGTCGCCCGCGTTCTCCTTGTCGATGTCGTCCCTCGACTTGTCCGGTGGGTACACCAGGTCGCGGGGGACGAGCTGTTCGTTGCCCGACATCCACAGCCGCAGCGCCTGGCCCAGCGTCAGGCCGTCGCTTTGACTGACCGTCGTCATGTTGAGGTTGCCCGACGTGGGTTGCACCTCCGTGCCCTGGATGTCGACGACCTGTTTTCCGTCGACGTCGCCAAGCGTGTTGAACGTCGGACCGGGACCGAGACCGACGAACGGCACCGTCGCCACGGACAGCAGCAGACCGAAGGCGAGGATCGGCACCAGTGCCACCACCAGCGTCAAGACACGCCTGTTCGCTCCACCCATCACGCAGCCCACATTAGGGGGCGCGTGTCAGTTCATTCTCGGCGTGACCCACGAACCCGCGCCAACGACGTCGGGTGAGTACCGTGGAAGCCATGTCTGACCTGCCCTTCGGCTTCTCCCCAGGAGACGACCCCGAACGAGACGACCGCAAGAAGGACCCGAACAAGGGGTCGCAACCGGATCCGCTCGGATTCGGCGGCGGCGACTTCGACATGAACAACCTCGGTCAGATCTTCTCCAAGCTCGGCGAGATGTTCAGTGGCGCCGGCACCTCGATGGCGGACGGAACGCAGGCCGGACCCGTCAACTACGACCTGGCGCGCCAGCTGGCGTCCAGGTCGATCGGGTTCGTCAAACCGGTGCCCGAGCAGACCAGCGCGGCGGTCGGCGACGCGGTGCGACTGGCCGACACGTGGCTCGACGGTGTCACTCCCCTGCCCGCGGGCACCACGACCTCCGTGGCGTGGACACCCAGCGAATGGGTCGACAACACCCTTGCCACCTGGAAGCGGTTGTGCGACCCGGTGGCCGAGCAGATGTCGACGGTCTGGGCGTCGGCCCTGCCCGACGAAGCCAAGGCCATGGCGGGCCCGCTGATGGCGATGATGACCCAGATGGGCGGGATGGCGTTCGGCTCTCAGCTCGGCCAGGCTCTCGGCACGTTGTCGCGAGAAGTGTTGACCTCCACCGACATTGGGCTACCGCTTGGACCCAAGGGGGTGGCTGCGCTCATGCCGGACGCCATCGAGTCCCTGGCGGAGGGCCTGGAGCAGCCGCGCAGCGAGATCATGATGTTCCTGGCGGCCCGGGAAGCCGCCCACCATCGCCTGTTCAGCCATGTGCCGTGGCTGTCGACGCAGCTTCTCAACGCCGTCGAGGCCTTCGCCCGCGGCATGAAGGTCGACATGACCGGCATCGAGGACTTCGCTGCAGGCTTCAATCCCGCTTCGCTCGCCGACCCGTCGGCCATGGAGCAATTGCTCAACCAGGGCATCTTCGAGCCCAAGTCGACGCCCGAACAGATCGCGGCGCTCGAGCGGCTCGAGACGCTGCTGGCCCTCATCGAGGGTTGGGTGCAGACCGTAGTGAGCAACGCCCTCGGCGACCGCATTCCCGGGACGTCGGCACTCAGTGAGACGCTTCGCCGCCGACGCGCCACCGGCGGGCCCGCGGAGCAGACGTTCGCCACACTCGTCGGCCTGGAACTGCGGCCCCGCAAGCTGCGCGAGGCCGCTGTCTTGTGGGAGCGGCTGACCGAAGCGGTCGGCGCGGACGCCCGGGACGGCGTATGGCAGCACCCCGACCTGCTCCCCGGTTCTGACGACCTCGACGAGCCCGCCGGCTTCATCGACCGCATGATGGGCGGCGACAATAGCGGCATCGACCAGGCGATCGCCGACCTCGAGAAGGGCTTCGGGGACGACCCGAAGTAGTTCATCCCCAGCTCCGGGGCCTGTGGATAACTGAGACGCCGCGGCGACATCCCGTGGGAGAGTCGTCGCATGCCCAGCCACACGCTGAACCCGGCGATGCCGGTGCTGGTCAGGCCCGACGGTGTCGTCCAGGTGGGGTGGGACCCGCGGCGCGCGATGCTCGTCGAGCCGCCCGACGGGTTGTCGGCCGCCGCCCTCGCCGATCTACTGCGTGCCATGCAGTCCGGTGTGGCGGCCTCCGAACTGCGGGCGCTGGCCGTGAACCGCGGCATCGTCGACCCCGCCGCGATGGACGATCTGGTGACCTCGCTGGTCGAGGGTGGTCTCGCGACTGCCACGCCTACGCACACCCGGTCGGCATCCATCCGCATTCACGGCCGCGGCCCGTTGTCGGACCTGCTTGCGAGCGCCCTGCGGTGTTCGGGCACGCGGGTCAGGCAGAGCAGGCTCAACCACGCGGGCGTCACTCCGGGAACGGCGGATCTCGTCGTGCTGTCGGACTTCCTCGTCGCCGATCCTCACCTACTGCGGGACCTTCACCAGGCGCGGATACCGCACCTGCCGGTGCGTGTGCGTGACGGCACGGGACTGGTCGGGCCACTGGTGATCCCCGGCGTGACCAGCTGCCTCGGCTGTGCCGACCTGTATCGCAGTGACCGTGACGCGGCATGGCCCGCCGTCGCCGCCCAGTTGCGAGACGCCGTCGGCAGCGCCGACCGCGCCACCATGCTCGGCACCGCCGCCCTGGCGCTGAACCAGGTCGACCGCGTCATCCAGGCCGTCCACGAGTCCGATGACCCGCGCCGTGCCGGCCACCCGCCGCCCACCCTCGACACCACGCTGGAGTTCGACGTCCGCACCGGTTCGACCACGAGCCGGCGGTGGTCGCGCCACCCCCGGTGCGAGTGCTGAGCTCTGCGACAGACCCCGCGTGTGCGCACTCACACCCTGGACGGTCGCCTGTGCGGGTTCGTCGTGGATGATGGTGGAGTGGCAGACATCAAGCGTGGACGAGCGGCCCGTAACGCTAAGCTCGCCAGCTTGCCGGTCGGCATCGCAGGCCGCGCGGCGCTGGGCTTCGGCAAGCGGCTGACCGGACAGTCCAAGGACGAGGTCAACGCCGAGTTGATGGAGAAGGCGGCAAACCAGCTCTTCACCGTCCTCGGCGAACTCAAGGGCGGCGCGATGAAGGTCGGTCAGGCGCTGTCGGTGATGGAGGCCGCCGTTCCCGAACAGTTCGGCGAGCCCTACCGCGAGGCACTGACCAAGCTGCAGAAGGACGCCCCGCCGCTGCCCGCGGCCAAGGTGCACCGCGTGCTCGACGCGCAGCTGGGCACCAAGTGGCGGGACAGATTCGCGTCCTTCGATGACGCCCCGATCGCCTCGGCGAGCATCGGCCAGGTGCACAAGGCGGTGTGGTCCGACGGCCGCGAGGTCGCCGTCAAGATCCAGTACCCGGGTGCCGACGAGGCGCTGCGGGCAGACCTGAAGACCATGAAGCGGATGGTGTCGGTGTTCCGGCAGTTCTCCCCCGGCGCCGACGTGCAAGGCGTGGTCGACGAGCTGATCGAACGCACCGAGATGGAGCTCGACTATCGACTGGAGGCGGCGAACCAGCGCGCCTTCGCCAACGGATACCGTGACGATCCGCACTTCGTAGTCCCCGCGATCGTCGCGAGCGCACCGAAGGTCGTGGTCGCGGAGTGGATGGACGGCATCCCCATGGCGCAGATCATCCGCAACGGCACGCCGGAACAACGCGACATCGTGGGAACGCGACTCTTCGAGCTGACCTACGACGCCCCCAAGCGCATCGAGATGATGCACGGTGACGCCCATCCCGGAAACTTCATGCTGCTCCCCGGGGACAAGCTGGGGGTGCTCGACTTCGGCGCCGTGGCGCCGATACCTGGCGGCCTACCGATCGAACTCGGGCTGATGCTGCGCCATGCGCTGGCGAAGGACTACGACAACCTGCTGCCCACCATGGAGAAGGGGGGCTTCATCCAAAAGGGTCAGAAGGGTGAGCAGGTGTCGATGCGCGAAGTCGACGAGATGCTGCGCCAGTACGTCGAACCCGTTCAGGCCGACGAGTTCCATTACACCCGCAAGTGGCTGCAGAAGATGGCCGCCGCCAACATGGACATCTCGGCCGAGGCGATCAGGACGGCCCGCGCGATGGACCTGCCGGTCAAGCTGGCCATCCCGATGCGGGTCATAGCCTCGGTCGTGGCGATCTCGTGTCAGCTCGACGCGCACATCCCGACGAAAGCGCTTGCGCTGGAGCTCATTCCAGGATTCGCCGATGAGGCCGCCTAGCCCCAGCAATACGTGGGGCTAGGCGACCTCGCGCCGGCTATGCCGCTGCCGGGTTTTCAACGGGGTTCTTCCGAGGACGGCCCCTTGGGCGCTTGCGGGCGACGACGGTTCCGCGGTCGATTATTTCGCCACCCCAAACCCCCCACGGCTCTTGGCGTTCCAGCGCCTCGGCGAGGCACTGCCGCCTGATCGGGCAATCCGCACACAGCGTCTTCGCCCGTTCGAGCTCGAGTGGGTTCTCGGCGAACCACAGGTCTGGGTCACCGACGTGACACGGCACCGCCGGAAACGTCCTCTCGCGGCATGTCTGCGGAGACATGTCCGGATCACCTTTCTTCCTGGTCTAAGTCGATCGGCCATCTGTCTTGATGGATCTGCGACCAGGAAATTCGGTTGTCCCGAAAGAGATCTGGCCACGGATCCGCCTGTGTCGGGTCCGTGGCCATGTGGCTTTCGTGGGCTTCTAGATGAAGCCCCGATTCACGGACGCGACGGTCGCGGCGGCGGTGCGTCGCTTGGTCGCCGGAATGGCGTCGCGCGTGGCAGCCGTCGGATGCGCCGCCGAGGCGACGGGACCAGCGACGTGGAGGGTCCACGACGTGACAGCAGCACCGCCAGCGACGGCTACGCCGGAAAACTGATTGGAAATCATGTTGGACCCCTCCCTTCTGCTCGACCGGATTAGACGGTTACGAGGTTAGAGGCTAACACCACAATCGGACAAGCAATTTACTGACCTGCATCTTTGGCACGATATTTGTGAAGCTTGGCGGTTTCAGTGCCGGTTCAGCGCCGCGCCTTGACCAACGCGAGGACGTCGGGCCCGAACTGCTCGAGCTTGCGTGCGCCGATCCCGGGGATGGCGACCAGGGCGGCCTCGTCGGTGGGCAGCGTCTCGGCGATGGCCATCAAGGTGTTGTCGGTGAACACCACGTAGGCGGGCACCTTCATCTCCTTGGAGGTCTCGAGCCGCCACTCCTTGAGCTGGGCCAACAGCTCCTCGTCCAGATCCGATGGGCAAGTCTCGCAGCGACGCAACATGATGGCGGCCGGACTGGACAGCGTGCTGTTGCAGATGCGGCAGCGCTGCGTGGCGCCGCGCTGGCGCCGGGGCTTGCTCGGCCCGTCATCGGCGCTGGCCTGCGGGGCGACGCCGTTGAGGAAGCGCGATGGGCGGCGGCTCTGCCGACCGCCGGGAGTGCGCGCCAACGCCCAACTCAGCGCCAAATGGATACGCGCCCTTGTGATTCCGACGTACAGGAGACGACGCTCCTCCTCCACCTGTTCGCTGTCCGCCCCGCGGGCCAGCGCGTGGGAGATGGGCAGCGTGCCGTCGGCGAGTCCGACGAGGAACACCGCGTCCCACTCCAGACCCTTGGCCGCGTGCAGCGACGCCAGGGTGACGCCCTGCACCACCGGTGGGTGCCGCGCGTCGGCGCGCTGTTTGAGTTCGGTCAGAAGCGCGCGCATGTCGAGCGAGGGCCGCACCGCCACCTCCTCCTCGACGAGCTCGACGAGTGCGACCAACGCCTCCCACCGCTCGCGCGCCCGGACGCCCTGCGGCTCCTCGGCCGTGAGCCCCAGTGGTTCCAGCAGCTCACGGATCACGGCCGGGAGATCCGCCCCCACCGCGTCGATGCGCGTCGACGCCCGCTGCAGCGCGGCCAACGCCTGCCGGACCTCCTGGCGGCTGAAGAAGCCCTCACCGCCACGGACCTGAAACGCCACACCCGCGGCCGTGAGCGCCTCCTCGTACACCTCCGACTGGGCGTTGATGCGGTACAGCACCGCGATCTCCGATGCCGCCGTGCCGGCCTGGATCAGCTTCTTGATGGACTTGGCGACGGCGGTGGCCTCGGCGACCTCGTCGGGATGCTCGTTGAACGTCGGCGCGGGACCGGCGTCGCGCTGACCGATCAGGTGCAGCTTGCTGCCCGCCATGCGGCCACGCGCCATCGCGATCACGCGATTGGCCAGGGACACCACCTGCGGAGTGGATCGGTAGTCGCGTTCCAGCCGCACCACCGACGCCTCCGGGAATCGGCGTGAGAAGTCCAGCAGATGACCGGGGGTGGCGCCGGTGAACGAATAGATGGTCTGGTTCGCGTCACCGACCACGGTCAGATCGTCACGGTCGCCGAGCCAGGCGTTGAGCACCCGCTGCTGCAGCGGGGTCACGTCCTGATACTCGTCGACGACGAAACAGCGGTACCGGTCGCGGAACTCGCTCGCCACCGCGGCGTCATCCTCGATGGCGGCGGCGGTGTGCAGCAACAGGTCGTCGAAGTCCAGCAGGGTGGTGCCGTCGCGACGGGCCTTCATGGCCTCGTAGCCGGCGTAGACGGTCGCGATCTTGGCGGCGTCCAGCGGAATGTCGCGACCGGCCTCGGCGACCGCCGCCGCATAACCCTCCGGACTGATCAGCGACGACTTCGCCCACTCGATCTCACCGGCGAGATCGCGCACGTCGTCGGTGCTGGCCTGGATCGAGGCCCGGTTCGCGGCCTGCGCGACGACGCCGAACTTGCTGTCGAGGAGCTCCCACCCGGTATCACCGACCACCCGCGGCCAGAAGTACTGCAGCTGCCGTCGGGCCGCGGCGTGGAACGTCATCGCCTGCACGGCCCCGGTGCCGACGCCGTCGGCGCCCAGCTCGTCGAGTGACCGCAACCTGCCGCGCATCTCCCCCGCGGCCCGCGACGTGAACGTCACCGCCAACACCTGACCGGGCGCGACGTGACCGGCAGCCACCAGATAGGCGATCCGCCGGGTGATGGTGCGCGTCTTTCCGGTCCCCGCGCCCGCCAGCACGCACACCGGCCCGCGCGGCGCCTGGACCGCTTCGCGCTGCTCGTCGTCGAGGTCGCCGAGGAGTCGACTGAGCAGTGGGGAGGCGGCCGCGGGAGCCTGGGACGGCATGGCGTCCATCTTGGCAGGGCGCGGGGACAAAGGTTGATCGACGCCCCGGTTGGCTACCGCTCCCGGGTTGGCGCAATATCCGCCGGATCCGATACGTTGACACCGCTATGACAGGTAACAATGCCCATCTGACCATGTACTCCACGTCGTGGTGCGGCTACTGCGCACGGCTCAAGACCGCGCTGAAGTCCGCAGGCATCGGCTACACCGAGATCGACATCGAGGCCGACCCCGGTGCCGCTGAGTTCGTCGGCTCCGTCAACGGCGGCAACCACGTCGTCCCGACCGTGAAGTTCGCCGACGGCTCGACGCTGACCAACCCGAGCCTGAAGGCCGTCCAGGCCAAGTTCGCCGCCTGACTCAGTCGGCGAACGCCCAGGACTCGATGATCTCCCTGGCGATCGAGATCGACCCCGGCAGCAGCAGCCGCGACGGCGAGTCACTGCTCCAATCCCCGTCGGCCAACGCGGTGCGCACTTCGACGCGGGTGAACCACGCCGCCTCGGCGATCTCGCCGTCGCTGAAGAAGAACTCCTGCTCCGGATCACCGATCGCGTGGAAGCCGACCATCAGCGAGCGCGGGAACGGCCACGGCTGACTCCCGAGGTACGTCACGTCGCGGACACTGAGCCCGATCTCCTCGGCGACCTCGCGCACGACACAGGATTCGAACGATTCACCGGCCTCGACGAATCCTGCGATGAGCGAGAAGAGCCGTTCGGGCCACACCGTTTGACGCGCGAGCACCGCACGGTCGTGGCGATCGTGGATCAGGCAGATGACCGCGGGGTCGAGGCGGGGGAACTCCTCGTGTCCGTTGACCGGATTGATCCGGGACCATCCCGACTTGTGGATCTTGGTGGGCGAGCCGTCGACTGAGCTGAAACGCGCCAGGTCGTGCCAATTCAGCAGCGCGGTGGCGGTCGCGACGAGTTGAGCGCTGACATCGTCGAAGATCGCACCCGCGCGTCGCAGGTCGAGAACCTCCGATTCGGCGTGCGGATCCTCGGGGCCATCCAGCGCACCGCGGACCGCCCACACGTGCCTGCCGTCCTGCATCCGGCCAAGGAACACCGCGTGTTCGTCCGGCTTCGCGGAGTGCTTCAGCGCCTTGCCGAGGACCACCTGACCGCCGGAGATGAGTACCTGGTTGCGCCGATCGACCTTCAGCAGCAGGGCATCGCTCCACCCGGCCACCGCGGCGTCGACGTCGGTGCGCAGTTCATCGGCGCGGTCGGCACCCACGCGCGACAGCAGGGGGACGTTGCGCAAGTTGAACGCGCTGGGAGTGGTGGTGACATCCCCCGAGTCGCTTCGCTCCTGCCCGCCGGTGACATCCCCCGAGTCGCTTCGCTCCTGCCCGCCGGTCAACGCTCGGCGTCCGCGTTGCGGATGTACAGCAGTCGGTCGCCGAGCTCCATGGCGTCGGCCTCCGGTGCGTCCACCCGCACGAGATTCCCCTCGCGCACCACCCCGAGCACGATGTCGGGCAGGTGGCGCGCGGAACCTCCCACCTCCTTGGCGGTCACGTCGCGCTCGGCGATGGCGAACCCGGCGTCCGGTGTGAGGAGATCCTCGATGAGTTCCACGACCGTCGGTGTGTTGGCCGCCATCCCGAGCAGCCGACCCGCGGTCTCCGAGGACACCACGACCGAATCCGCACCCGACTGCAGGAGCAGATGCTGGTTCTCGGATTCCCGGATCGACGCGATGATCTTCGCCTTGGGCGCGAGCTCTCGTGCAGTCAGCGTCACGAGCACGGCGGTCGGATCGCTGTTGGTGGCGACGACGATCGCCTTGGCGTGCTGCGCGCCTGCGAGCCGCAGCACGTCGGCCCGGTTCGCGTCCCCGTACACCGTCACCAGCCCCGCCTTGTCCGCGCGGTCCAGCGCGGCTCTGTCGGTATCGACGATGACGATCTCGCCGCTCTTGGCGCCGTCACCGATCATGGCCGAGACGGCCGTCTTGCCCTTGGTGCCGTAGCCGATGACGACGATGTGGTCGCGCACTCTTCTCCTCCATTGCTGAATCTTGAGGGTCTGACGCGAGGCCTCCGTCAGGGTTTCCACCGTCGTACCGATCAACACGATCAGGAAGGCGACCCGCAGCGGCGTGATTACCAGCACGTTGATCAACCGCGCCGTTGGGGTGACCGGGGTGATGTCGCCGTAGCCCGTCGTCGACAACGAGACGGTCGCGTAGTACAGACAGTCGAGGAACGACAGGGGGTCGTCCGGGTTCGGCGCGCTGTCGATGTCGCGATAGCCGTCGCGGTCCAGGTAGACGATCAGAACGGCGGCGAACAACGCCGTCAGCGCGTAGAGCACGCGCATCCCGATCTTGCGCGCCGGGCTGACCGGCGTCTCCGGGATCCGTAGCGTCCCGACCAACGCGTGGTCGGGCTGGGTCGTCAGCGTCTGATCGAGCGCCTCCATCCGGCGATGCAATCTACCCTTGGCCACGAAGGCCCATCATCCGCCCAACTCGCCGCACAGCACAATGTAACCATGACCCCCCTCACGCCAGCATCCGACAAGGCTTCCAGCCGGGCCACGGCGCAGCGGATGGGGGCCATGCTCGTCGGCATGGGCGTGCTCCACTTCGTCGCTCCCAAGCCGTTCGACACGATCGTCCCGGCTGAGCTGCCCGGCAGCGCACGGTTCTACACGCTGGCCTCCGGCGTCGCCGAGGCTGCGACGGGCGCGATGCTGCTGGCTCCACGCACCCGCCGCGTCGGCGCGCTCGCGGCCGTCGCGCTCTACGTCGGGGTCTTTCCGGCGAACATCAACTCGGTTCGGGTGCTGTGGAACAAGGGCTGGCCAGCGCGCATCGGCACGATCGCCCGGCTGCCGCTGCAGATCCCGATGATCACCCAGGCGCTCAAGGTGTACCGCAACACACCTCGCTAAGCGGCGTCGAGCAGCCGGGCCAGCTCGACGGCGCCGGGCAGACCGTCGGGTTCCACGGTCCGGCCGCTGCGCACGTAGTGGAATGCCGCGCGCACCGAGTCTGGCGACACGTTCGCCGTCGCTGCCCAGGCCAGCCGGTAGACCGCGAGCTGAACGGCGTTCTGTTGCAACGCCTCTGCGGTAGCCGGCGGATCACCAGTCTTCCAGTCCACCACGGTGACCCCGCCGTCGTCGTCGGCGAACACCGCGTCGATCCTGCCGCGGACGACCGTGCCGCCGATCATCATGTCGAACGGCACCTCGACGTCGACGGGGCTCCTCGAAGCCCACGACGACACCGCGAACGCCGCCTGCAGTTCGGCGAGTCGCTCAGCCTCGGCCAGTCCGAGCTCGCCGTCGACCGCTCCCGGCAGGTCTTCGAGGTCGAACAACCGCTCGGCGTGGAAGAACCGCTGCACCCAGTCGTGAAAGGCCGTGCCGAGCAGCGCCTGCGGGTCGGGGCGTACCGGCAGACGTCGCTGCAGCCTGCGCAGCGCGCCCTCCGGATCGCGACCGATGTCCACCAACGCACTCACCGAGAGTTGCGGCGGCAGAACGGGTGCCGGCCGCGCGAGCGCCAGCTCACGCTCGGCCAGCAGGGCGTCGACGTCCGCCTCCCACCCCTCGACGTCGCCGTCACCCGTCGCCTTGGAGGGGAGGCCCGCCGCCATGGCCTTCGCGACCAGTTCGGCCCCGCGTTCGACGTGCGCGCGGCCGACACCGGCCGGGTCGGCCGGCCACGATCGTTCGATCACGTCGTCCCGCAACGGGTTGACGTCGCCATCGGCGGGGGCGGGGGCCCAATGATCGACGACACCGCACGGATCCCCAGCGGTCGCAGCCCGGTCGATCACGTCCTTGATCTCGATCAGAAAGTCCGACGGCCCGCGTGGCTTGGACTCGGTGGCACCCCAGTGATGGCCCGACAGCACCAGGGTGTCCTCGGCGCGGGTGAGAGCGACATACAGGAGGCGGCGCTCCTCGTCGGCGCGGCGCTGGTCGAGTGTCTTTCGATGAGCGGCGATCGTGTCGGACAGGGCCTTTCGATCGTTGACGTCGGAGGTGTCGAGCACGGGTACGCCATGTTCGGACACCGAGGCGCGGTCACCCCGCAGCAGCGGCGGCAGGTCCCCGGCGTCGGTGAGCCAGGTCCGTGCGGACCCCGTCGACGGGAACACCCGGCCGCTCAGATGCGGCACGGCGACGACCTGCCATTCCAGGCCCTTGGCGGCGTGGACGGTCAGGATCTGCACGCGGTCCTTCGCCACCGTGAGCTCCGCGGGTGCCAGCCCGTTCTCCACCTCCATCGCGGCGTCGAGGAACGCGAGCAGTCCGGCGACCGATGCCGACGGCCTCGCCGCGAACTCGGCGACGACGTCGGAGAACGCATCGAGGTGTTCGGTGCCACACCATCCAGCTGAAACTGACTGTGCAGAACGAACTTCGGCATCGACGCCCAGCATCCACCGAATCTCACCCACCAGGTCGGGCAGAGGGTGGTGCAATTGGGCTCGCAGCGCCGTCAGCTCACGGCAGAGCGCGACGATCCGGCCGTACCCTGTGGGCGAGTATCGATCCGGACGGCCCGGGTCGCAGATCGCGTCGGCCAGACACGCGCTGTCGGCGTCGGGCCCGGCGGACGCGACGATGTGGGCGGTCGACGACCTGTCGGTGGTGGCCTTCGAGGCGGTGTCGAGTTCCACCGCCCGTCGCCACAGTGCCGTCACGTCGGCGGCACCCAACCGCCAGCGCGGGCCGGTGAGGATGCGCATCGCGGCCGAGCCCGCGGTCGGGTCGGCCGTCAGCCGAAGCATCGCCACGACGTCGGCCACCTCGGGCACCGACAACAGACCCGACAGTCCGACCACCTCGACGGGCACTCCGCGGGCGGTCAGCGCGCAGGCGATCGGCGCAGCGTCCGCGTTGCGGCGCACCAGCACGGCCGCCGTGGGAACATCGGCTCCCGACTCGACGGCTCCGTGGTAGATCCGCGCCAACTGGTCTGCGACCCAATTTCTTTCGACGCTCACGTCGTGCAGGAGGGCGCAACGGATGGTGCCGGGCTGCGCTCCAGGGCGCGGCAGCAGTTCGCGGACCGCCACCGAGCGCCGCCGCGCCTCCGTCGAGATCGCGTTGGCGAGACGCAGGGCGCGCGGCGGATTGCGCCAGCTGGTACGCAGTTCCAGCGTCGGCGCGGGCATGCCGTCCGACAGGCAGAAGTCGGTGGTGAACCGGGGCAGGTTGGTGGCCGAGGCGCCGCGCCAGCCGTAGATCGATTGAATCGGATCACCCACGGCGGTCAGCGCCAGGTCGTCGTCGACGCCGCCCCCGAACAGCGACGAGAGCGCCACCCGCTGCGCGTGGCCGGTGTCCTGGTACTCGTCGAGCAGTACCACCCGATAGCGCTGGCGCAGTTGCTCGCCGACCTGAGGGAACGTCGCGGCGAGCCGGGCCGCCGCCGCCATCTGCATGCCGAAGTCCATGACGTTCTCGGCGCGCATCCGCTCGTGCAGCGCGTCGATCAGCGGCACGAGCTCGGTGCGCTCGGTCTGGGTGGCCAGCAGCTTCAGCAGTGCCTGGCTGGGCCCGGTGTCGCGTTGCCGAGGACCGGCGGGCAGGGCGTGCACCAACCGCTCCAGTTCGACGTGGGTGTTGTGCAACTGGTCGGTGTCGACGAGGTGTTCGGCCAGCTGGCCCGCCAGACGCAGCACCATCGCGGTGACGGTGGCCGGGGACTTCTCGGTGCGCATCTCCTCGGGGTAGCCGCACACCACGCGAAAGGCCAACTGCCACAGTTCGGTTTCACCGATCAACCGGGTCGACGGCTCCACCGGAAGCAGAAGTCCATGCTCGCGCAACAACGTGCCCGCGAACGCGTGATAGGTCCCGATCGACGGGTGCTCGTCGACGTCGGCCCGGTCGCCGGGAACCAGGCCCGCCCCCGAGAGTCGGGCCAACCTGGTGCGCACCCGGCGTAGCAGTTGCCCCGCCGCCTTGCGGGTGAACGTCAGGCCGAGCACCTCGCCGGGGCGGGCATACCCGTTGGCGACGAGCCAGACGACGCGGGCGGCCATCGTCTCGGTCTTGCCCGCCCCCGCACCGGCGACCACCACCAGCGGACCGGGTGGCGCCGCGATCACCGCGGCCTGCTCCTCGGTCGGCGCGAAGAGACCGAGCGCATCGGCCAGCTCAACCGGACTGTAGCGGTCGGTCACGAACGTCCTCCCAACGCGGCCTGGGCGGGACACATCGCCCGCACCGGGCAGTGAGTGCAGCCGTCATTGACGCGGGCCACGAACTCCGGGCCCTTGGTGGCACCGGCGGCCTGCCGGACGCGGTCGAGCCACTCGTCGCGACCGTCGGACGTCATCGGGTTCTGGTCGCGCTCGGTGGCGCCGGCCGCGCCGATCTTGCCGAGGTAGACCAGGCGACCGCCACCGGCCTCGTCGCCCTGCGGCAGAACGCCTTCGGCGATCGCCAGCTGGTACATGGCGAGCTGCGCGTGCCGCTGCGCGTCGTCCTTGCTGACCGGACTCTTGCCGGTCTTGACGTCGACGACGACGAGCCTGCCCTCCGCGTCGCGCTCCAACCTGTCGACCCGTCCGCGGACCCGGACGCCCGGCTGATCGGCACCGCTGGGCGCGACGACTCCGTCGACGTCAACCTCGGTGCCGACCTCGGTGAATTCGCGGCGTGTCTGGGCGCGCCACTCGAGGAACGCCGTCAGCATCATCCGATGGCGATCCAGTTCGTTGGCCGCATGCCACGACGCGTCGAAAGGAAGCCCCGCCCAGACTGATTCGAGCTCCGCCAGCATCTGCCCCTCGGACTTCTGCGCATCGGACACCAGTGCGTGCACGAGCGTGCCGAGCGCGGAGCGCACGTCGCGCCCATCACTGCCCCCGTGGCGTTCGAGCAGCCATCGCAGCGGGCAGTCGGCCAGCGTCTGCAACGTCGACGGGGACAGCGTCACGACGTGCCCGTCGTCCGACCACAGCGGTTGCTCGGTCGACGACGCGGTGGTGGAGTACCACTGCGCCGGCGCAGACCCCGGCACCCCCGCCTCGGCCAACCGGGCCAATTGCCCTGCGGCACAAACGCGCGCCGCATCCTCGACCGCGCCTTCGGGCGCACACACCACCGCGCGCAGCCTGCCGACCACCGCGGACGGCGACAGGACCCGCGGCGCGCGGACCGGCTCGGCGTTCTCGTCGGGGCGCTCGGTCGCCAGTGCCACGAGCTCGTCGCAGAACGGGGAGGGCAGCATGGCGTCGTCGCCTTCGTCGCCGTCGACGGCGGTCACCAGCACGTGGGTGCGCGCCCGGCCGAGCGCGGCGATCAACAGCCTGCGCTCCTCGGCGAGCAACGGCGCCCTGGTGGAGGTCCCGTCGGCGATGCCGTCGAGCACGTCGACGAGCTGCTGAGTGGCGAGCACTCCCCCGCGCGGGACGACGTTGGGCCACAACCCTTCCTGAAGTCCCGCGATGACGACGAAGTCCCACTCGCGACCGAGGGCGGCATGCGCCGAGAGCAGCGCGACCGCCTCACCGGGACGAGCCGATTCGCTGCCCGCCGGGGGGAGCACCATTGCCCGCACGTGATCGACGAACCCGGACACCGACGCCCCCGTGGTGTGGGTGACGTACTGTTCCGCCACGTCGAAGAGGGCCGTCACGCCATCGAGGTCGCGGCCCGCCTGGGCACCGACCGTCCCGGCACGCTCGGCCGCGGCCAGCCAGCGCCGCTGCAAACCGGTGTGATGCCACCCATGCCACAGCGTGAACCGGGGATCCAGTCCGTCGGCCTCACTGCGGCGGGCGGCAGCCAGCACCTTGCGCACGCGTTTCAGCGCCCTGGCCAACTGGTCCGGCACGTCACCGTCGACGGGGCGGTCGGGATCGAGTGCGTCGACGAGCAGGTCGCCGAATTCGCGTGGCGGGCTGCCGCCGTCGCCACGGCGCAGGGTACGGCGCAACTGGCGCAACGACACCGGGTCGACGCGGCCGATCGGACCGGTCAACAGCGAGAGAGCCCGGTCTCCGTCGATGCCCTCGGCGACCACGTCGAGCGCGGTGAGCAGTGCCGCCACCGTCGGTTGCTCCGCGAGTGGACCCGTCGACGCCCGCTGGTCGACGGGTACCCCCGCCGCGGTCAGAGCCCGCGTCAGCGCCGCTCCGGCGCGGGGCACCGACCGCACGATGACCGCCATCTCGGACCACGGCACGCCGTCCACCAGATGGGCGCGCCGCAAGGCGTCGGCGATCACCGAGGATTCGGCGCGCTCGGACGCGGCGATCCGCACCGCCAGCGACCCCGCTCGACCATCGGCTGCGGTCAGATGCCTGGCGTCGTCGACCCCCGGCAGCCGACTCGCGACACCCGTGACGGCGCGCGCGACGGCGGAGGCACAGCGAAGCGATTCGGTGAGGACGATCGCCGGGTGGTCGCCGGCGCTGAGCAGCGCGGGATCGGCGCCGCGATAGCCGAACACCGATTGGTTCGGATCGCCTGCGATCAGCGCCAGTTCGGCTCCGGCCGCCAGCACCCGGACCAACAGCGCGGCCTGGGGGTCGAGGTTCTGCGCGTCGTCGACCAGGAGAAGGCGAATCCTGCCTCGCTCGGCAGCCAGCAGGTCGGGGTCGGCGGCGAAGGCCTCGAGCGCTGCGCCGACGAGCTCCGCTGCCCCGAGGGCGGGGACCGTGGCCTGCGGCGCCGCCATGCCGACGGCGGACCGGAGCAACATCACCTGCTCGTAAACCTGTGCGAACTGGCCTGCCGCCACCCACTCTCCACGACCCGACCGTCGGCCGATGCGTTGCAGGGCAGCGGGTTCCACCCCACGCTCGGTGCAGCGCGCCAACAGATCACGCAGCTCGTTGGCGAACCCGACGGTGCCGAGGGCAGGCAACAGATGCCGAGGCCACCTCACAGAGGCGTTCGCGCCGTCTTCGCGATCGCCCGCCAGCAGCTCACGGATGATGCCGTCCTGCTCGGCGCTGGTGATCAACCGTGGCGGAGGATCACCGTTGCGCTGGGCCGCCAGCCTCAGCACCGCGAACGCGTAGGAATGGATGGTGCGCACCATCGGTTCACGCACCGCCGACGGCCCGTGGTCGCCCAGCAGCGCCGCCGTCACCGAGGCGCGAGCGCGAGCGGTGAGCTTCGCCGAACCGGTCAGCAGCAGAACGGATTCCGGATCGGTCCCGGCGGCGATCCGCTCAGCCGCGGTGTCGACGAGCAGCGTGCTCTTCCCCGTGCCAGGCCCGCCGACCACGCGCACGGTGCCACGCAGACCGGTTTCGGTCAGCACGGTGGGCGACAGTGCGGTGCGTGGTGCGGGCATGAGGACATGTCACCACGGGGGTACGACAAGAACCCTTCGTCCGGTACTGGCAGCATCGACGACGTGAACGACGCCTTGACCGTACGACGCTTCGGCCCGCAGAAGCCGTCGCAGATCCTGTTGATCCACGGCCTCACGGGGCACGGCCAGCGCTGGGAGACCCTTGCGTCGCAGCACCTCCCGGAGTACGCCATCCTGGCACCCGACCTGCTCGGGCACGGCCGGTCGTCGTGGGCCGCCCCGTGGACCATCGACGCCAACGTGGAGGCTCTTGCCGACCTTCTCGCGAAGGAGGCGGCCGCGCCCGCGTGGGTCGTCGGGCACTCCTTCGGAGGTGCCGTCGCGCTGAGCGTCGCGGCGTCCCGACCGGACCTCGTCGCAGGCCTGGTCCTTCTCGACCCCGCGGTGGGCCTCGACGGTGCGTGGATGCTGGAGATCGCCGACGCGATGCTGAGTTCGCCGGACTTCGCCGACCGCGCCGAGGCGCGCGCCGACAAGACGTCGGGCTCGTGGGGTGAGGTCGACGCGGCCGAACTGGAGCGCGAGCTCGACGAGCACCTCGTCGCCTTGCCGAACGGGCGGGTCGGCTGGCGGATCGGCATTCCGGCGATGATGTCGTACTGGAGCGAGCTGGCGCGGCCGATCACGTTGCCCCGCAAGGGAACGCCGACGACGGTCGTGCGGGCCACGAGAACCGATCCGCCGTACGTCTCCGAGGAACTCGTCAGGGCGTTGAGCGCCGAGTTGGGCTCCGACTTCACGTTGGTGGACTTCGACTGCGACCACATGGTGGCGCAGGCCAGACCGGCCGAGACCGCAGCCCTGATCCGCGAGCGGGTGGGCTGAAGCGTGGCCGCGATCACCGACGAACAGGTGGAGACCGTACGCGCGCTGGTCGCCTCGATACCGACGGGCAAGGTCTCTACCTACGGCGACATCGCCACCGCTGCCGAGCTTTCAAGCCCCCGCATCGTCGGCTGGATCATGCGCACGGATTCCTCGGATCTGCCGTGGCACCGCGTCATCAGCGCATCGGGGAAACCTGCACCGCACCTCACTACCAGGCAGTTAGAACTGCTGCGGGCCGAGGGCGTGCTCGCCAAGGACGGCCGGGTGGCCCTACGCGAGGTCCGCCACGAATTTTGACGTCGAGTTCTGCAGGATGGTCGTGACATCGCTCGATCCACGACCCTGATGAAGAACTCGCGAAGGGGCGCGTTCTAGAGAATCAAACGCACCAGCGCGGCGGTGCGGGCGAGTCCCGGGAACGCCGCCGCCGTCGAACGCGGATGCAGCGCGTGCACAGCCAGGCGGAACATCAACGCCCGCAACAACATCTGCGGCCACTCCGGCAGTGGCGCCCAGCGCTCGACCAGACCGTCGTCGGCCTCACCCCACGCCAGGGCGTCGACGACCACGACTCCCGCGGCCCACGATGCCGGCCGCCAGTAGGGCGTGATGTCGGTGATCCCAGGGGCGGCGGTGCCCGCGAAGAGCACCGTGCCGTACAGGTCACCGTGCACCAGTTGGCTGGGGCTGCGAGTCGGGCGCCGCAGCGCGGCCAGCTGGGCGATCAGCTCGACCGACCGCTGCCCGTCCGCGCCACCCGGCGCCACCATGGCACCCGGCGGCAATGAATGCAGCGGCCGTTCCTCCCACGCGGCGCGGTCCGCGGCGATGAACACGTCGACGTCGGACCACGGCGATCCGGGCGGCTGCGTCAGGAATCGTGGGCGTTCCAGCTTGGCGGTGGCTTCGTGCAGGCGCACGGCTGCCGAGACGACCTCGTCGTGGCGCGGTTCCGGCGTGCCCGTGACGAAGGTGTCGGCGCGCCAGCCGGCGACGACGTAGCGACCATCGGTCGAGCGGACCGGTCGCGCGAGCCGAACCCCGTCGACGAACAGCGTCTCCCGGACCTTCGCCGACCATGCGGCACGCGCGTGGTCGGCGACCATCGACATCACGACCTCGCCGCAGCGCCAGCCGCCCTCCCAGCTGGAGCCGAGGGGAACGGGCCGCACACCCGTCAGACCGAACGCCGCCAGCAGGTGATCAGGCGGCATGTCGGCACTCACGGGCTCAGCCTAAGGCGTGGCCCGGCTCACGAGCGGTCAGTACATGACCATGTCGGGTTCGAGTTGCCGCGCCCACGCCACGATGCCGCCCTGCAGGTGCAGTGCGTCGGCGAACCCAGCCTTCTTCACCGCGGCCAGCGCCTCGGCGGAGCGGATGCCGGTCTTGCAGTACAGAACGGGCGTGCGGTCGTGCGGCAGCTTCGTCAGCCCGTCGCCGGACTCGATCGCGGACTTCGGGATCAGTTCGGCCCCGTCGATGTGGTTGATGTCCCATTCGACGGGCTCGCGGACGTCGATCAGCGCGACCTTGCGGCCGGAGTCGAGCATCTCCCGCAACTCGCGGGGGGTGACGGTGGAATCGGCGGCCACCTCGGCCGCCTCGTCCGACACCACGCCGCAAAACGCCTCGTAGTCGATCAGCTCGGTGATCTTCGGCGTCTCGGGATCCTTGCGAATCCTGATGGTGCGGTACGTCATGTCGAGCGCGTCGTACACCATCAGCCTGCCTAGCAGCGGCTCACCGATACCCGTCAGCAGCTTTATGGCCTCGGTGCCCATCACCGACGCGATCGACGCGCACAGGATGCCGAGCACGCCACCCTCGGCGCACGACGGGACCATTCCGGGCGGTGGCGGTTCGGGATACAGGTCGCGGTAGTTCAGTCCGCGCCCGTCGGGGGCGTCCTCCCAGAACACCGACACCTGGCCCTCGAAGCGGTAGATCGAACCCCACACGTAGGGTTTGCCAGCCAGCACCGCGGCGTCGTTGACCAGATAGCGGGTCGCAAAGTTGTCGGTGCCGTCCAGGATCAGGTCGTACTGCCTGAACAGATCGATGGCGTTATCGGGCTCGAGACGCACCTCGTGCAACCGCACCTCGACGAGGGGGTTGACCTCCTTGATCGAGTCCTTGGCGCTCTGGGCCTTCGACCGCCCGATGTCGGACTGCCCGTGGATGATCTGCCGTTGCAGGTTGGACTCGTCGACGACGTCGAAGTCGACGATGCCGATGGTCCCCACGCCCGCAGCGGCCAGGTACAGCAGTGCGGGCGAGCCCAGTCCGCCCGCACCAATGACCAGCACGCGCGCGTTCTTGAGGCGTTTCTGACCGTCGACGCCGAGGTCGGGGATGATCAGATGGCGGCTGTAGCGCGAAACTTCTTCACGCGTGAGCTCTGCCGCGGGCTCAACCAGCGGCGGTAGCGGTGTTGACACCGGGTGGCTCCTCGATTCGACGTGAGACCTCGTGACGATCACACCAGGTCCACCCATTCAACGGCAATCCCGGCGGTTACCTTCCCGGCGGGTCGGGCACTACGGCGCGAAGGTGCGCGAAGTAGCAATCCACGTCGGCGTGTCGGGCGCAAACACGCACGCTCGCGGGAGAAGCAGTGAGTTCAGGCGATCGGGTAGGGCCACGGATTGAATCGGCAGGTCTTGCCGTCGGCCTGGACCGACTCGGGGTCGAACCGCGCATCGTCGTCGTTGCTGGTCGAGAAGGTCTGCTGCATCATCACCGGCGCCAGCCCTCCGTTCTCGGCACACGGCTCGTGCTTCTGGTACCCGATGGCGTGCCCGACCTCGTGGTTGACCAGGTACTGACGGTAGGAGCCGATGTCGCCCTGGAAGGGAACGGCGCCGCGCACCCAGCGGGCCTCGTTGACTAACACGCGGGCTTGGTCGGTCGCGTAGGCCGGGTTGTAGCAGGAGGCCTCGATCGGAATGTCGTAACCGCAGCCCTCGCGCACCGTCATGGGCGACGTCAGCGAGACGCGGAAGTCCGGCTGCACCTGGGAGACGTCGTCGATGCGAGTGAACGCGATCTGAGGGTTGTGCGTCCAACTCTTCGGATTGGTCAACGTTTCGCTGACCATCCGCGCGAATGCCTCGTCACCACCGATCGACGTGGTGTCGACGCCGTCCTCCACCTCGACCGTGTAGGTGAACGACTTCGTCGTGCCCTCGCCGACCTTGGGTGACGTGCCGGGCACGATGTGCCAGGTCTTGGCGCCGGACTCGGTGAACGGCCCGCCGTCGGGCAGGATGCCCGTCGGCAGGTTGGCGTCGAACTCGGTCATGCCCTTGGGCGGGGCGCCGATGATTGCCGTGCTTGCCACCCCGATCGTGGGCGGACCCTGGACGGGCCCCTCGGCGGTGGCCGGCTCGGAGGCGATGGTGCCCGTCAGCGTCTGGTACACGACGAGAACCGTGATCACCGCGAGGACGGGGAGGGCGTAGGCGCGCCAGCCATAGGTCGACACGAACCGCCCCAGCCATGACTGCTTCCGCCACTGCTGGTGCACGTCTCGATTGGATCGCGGCCGCCCGCCGTCGTCGGCCAGGGGGTCGCGCTGCGCGCGCAAGGGTTCCCTCCACTCGTTGCGCAGCACGGGTTGACGACCGCCCCCGCGACGCCCCGGGTCGTAGGTCACCTAACCAGGATGGCACAGCACGAGCCACGACCTGCTTTGGCGCGCCACCCACGGACGCCGGCAGATGACGCATTGCCTTGGTCGGCGGTAGTAGTGTCGATTCGATGAACGGCCGGATCGACCGGCTCACAACGGACCGGCCAGCGCCCCATGGACAGCAGCACAGCCAGATTGAGGACTGATGAGCGACATCGCCAACACCGCCCAGAGGCAGGGCGGGCAACCGGCGAATAGCGAGGGTTCGACGGGGGCTTCCGCCGGCGCCGCCAGGCGCGGCAACCGGCTGCCCCGCGACGAGCGCCGCGGGCAGTTGCTCGTCGCCGCCAGCGAGGTCTTCGTCGATCGCGGCTATCACGCCGCAGGCATGGACGAGATCGCCGACCGGGCGGGTGTCAGCAAACCGGTTCTCTACCAACACTTCTCGTCGAAGCTCGAGCTGTACCTGGCGGTCCTGCAGCGGCACGTCGACAACCTGGTGTCCGGTGTCCGCCAGGCCCTGCGCACCACCACCGACAACCGTCAACGGCTTCGCGCTGCGGTGCAGGCGTTCTTCGACTTCATCGAGCACGACGGCCAGGGCTACCGACTGATCTTCGAGAACGACTACGTCACCGAGCCTCAGGTCTCGGCCCAGGTCAAGGTGGCCACCGAGGCCTGCACCGACGCCGTGTTCGAGCTGATCAGCAGTGATTCCGGGCTGGAAGCGCATCGGGCCAGGATGATCGCGGTCGGGCTGGTCTCGACGAGCGTCGACTGTGCCCGCTACTGGCTGAACTCCGACCGGCCGATCTCCAAGGACGCCGCGGTCGACGGCACGGTGCAGTTCGCCTGGGGCGGACTGTCACACGTGCCGCTGACCCGCTTCTAGCTGAGCTTGTCGGCGACCGCGGCGGCCGTGGCTCCGATGCCGAAGCCGACCCGCCGCGAGTCGGCCGCGCCGATCTCGACGTAGGCGATCCTGGTGTTCTGCACCAGGTAGCGACGCCCCTTCTCGTCGGTCAGTGCGAGCACGCCCGAGTCCTGGGCCAGCGCCGCGGTCACCAACTCCTCTACGTCGCTGGGGGTCTGTGCGCTGTGGAGCACCAGCTCGCGCGGACTGTCGGTGACGCCGATCTTGACCTCCACGCTGAACCCCTTCCTTCGATGATCGTTCTCCTGAAAGGCTAGTGGACGTCGCCGACCGCGCGCGCCGGCGGTCGCGCCACTTCGCGGACAGCGAAGCGGCAGTGGGCCCGAGGAGTCAGAAGCCAACCGAGTCCGGACCGTGACCCTACTGTCAGCGCGTCAACCTCGTGCGTCACTTCAGCCTCGTTAGCATCGCTTGATCGACATCGTCAACGACTCACGGGATAGCGGTATGGACAGGTACTCAACGTATTCGAGGACGTCGACCACGGCGCGCAACGCGGGATCGGCGAATGGCCACGGGGCGCGACGGACCGGCGGTTACACCGACGTCGAGACCGACGTCGTCGATGGCGGTGCGACATACCGTCGCCGCGCCGAGCCCACGTACCGAAACGACGCGGACGTCCACGACTACGACGCGTACGGCGACGTCGACGAGTACGACGACGTCTACGAGTACGAAGACCCCATCGACCGCAGGTGGATCTGGGTCGCGGGCGTCGCGGGCGCGATCCTGCTGATCGCCGTCATCTGCACCGTCGTCATCCTCGGCGGCGGAGACAGCGGCTCGGTGTCCAAGACGATCGCCGCAACCACCCCCACGACGACGGCACAGGACGCTTCGACCACCACCCCGCCCACGATGAGGTCCTCGGCACCTCCCCCGGCGCCGGTGGCCCCGCTGTCACCGGAGACGGTCACCACGATTGCGCCGAGCCCGACCGCCAGTGCCGTCCCGGCTCCGACCGAGGTGGCGCCACCGTCGCCGCGGACCATCACCTATCAGGTGAGCGGCACGCGGCAGCTCCTCGACCTGGTCACCGTCGTCTACACCGACGCGCAGGGCGCATTGCAGACCGAGTTCAACGTCGCGCTGCCATGGTCGCGGACCGTCACGCTGGATCCCGGCGTGGAGTTGAAGTCGGTCATCGCCACCAGCCTGACCGGTCAGCTGAACTGCGCGGTGACCGATGCGACCGGCGCGACGATCGTGGCCCAGAGCACCAACTCGATGATCGCCACCTGCACCAAGTAGGGGCCCGGACCCGTGAACGACGACTCTAGGCGAGTCCGAGTTCGCGGACCCTGGCGTTGTGCGTGTTCTGCAGACGGTCGAAGAACTCGGTCAGTCGACCCAGTCCGTCGCCGCTGGACACCACGAGATCAACCAGTTCGTCGTGCTCGGCGAGCACGTACTGAGCCTGGGTGATGGCCTCGCCCAACAGCCGCCGCGACCACAGCGCGAGACGATGGCGCTGCTTGTCGCTCGCGGCGATCGCGGCCTTGACCTCTGCCACCACGAACTGCGAGTGACCCGTCTCCGCGAGCACCGCGCGCACGACGTCGGCCGCGTCATCGGGGAGCGCATCGGCGATCTCGAGATAGAAATCGGCGGCCAACGCGTCGCCGATGTAGGTCTTGACCAACGCCTCCAGCCAGGTGCTCGGCATGGTCAGGCGGTGGTAGTTCTCCAGCGCGGACGCGTATTTCGCCATCGCAGGAACGATGTCGACACCCCGCTTGGCCAGCGCGACCCGCAGCAGCTCGTAATGGTTCATCTCGGCCGCGGCCATGCTGGCCATGTTGATCCGACCGGCCAGGTTGGGCGCCATCCGCGCCTCGTCGGTGAGCCGGTAGAACGCCGCCACCTCGCCGTAGGCCAGCACGGCGAAGAGCTGGTTGACGCCCGGATGCTCGACCGACGCAGGGTTCACCGTCTGCTCGGTCGAGGCCGCGGGCTTCGTCGGGGTCATGGGCCAACTCTAGACGGACTCGAGCACGCCGACCGGCGCGGCGACCGCCCTGCAAACCCGGCCAGCTATGATGAAAGCCGGAAGTGGCACGTCTTTTACCCGCCACGACCAAGAAATGTGCGTACACAGTGTGTCGATCGGTCGGCCCGCTTCCCCGAAGCCGAGGCTCCCGACGCTCTTTCGTCGAACTCGTGTGCGCGTGTGGACGCCGCGAGATTGACAAACGAAAGGTTACGTCGGCAACGCATGACTGAAATCACCACCAACCCCACCAGCCCCGAGCCCAATGCGGTAACCCCGGACATCGACGTCGTCGTCGAAGCACCCGAGGCAGCACCTCTGACCACGACGTTCGCCGAACTCGGCGTCCGCGAGGAAATCGTGCGCGCACTGGCCGAGGACGGGATCGAACACACCTTCGCGATTCAGGAGCTGACCCTGCCGCTTGCCCTGACCGGCGACGACCTCATCGGGCAGGCCCGCACCGGCATGGGCAAGACCTTCGCCTTCGGGGTGCCGCTACTGCAGCGCATCGTCACCGACGATTCTCGACCGCTCACCGGAATTCCCCGCGCGCTGATCGTCGTGCCGACCCGCGAGCTGTGCCTCCAGGTGTACGACGACCTCGCATCGGCCGCTCGTTACTTGAGGGTGGACGCTCAAGGGCCTGGCGATCGCAAGCTGGTGGTGACCTCCATCTACGGCGGACGTCCGTACGAGCCGCAAATCGAGGCGCTGCAGGAGGGCGTCGACGTCGTCGTGGGCACTCCCGGCCGCCTTCTCGACCTCGCACAACAGGGTCACCTGCAGCTCGGCGGATTGTCCGTCCTGGTGCTCGACGAGGCCGACGAGATGCTCGACCTGGGCTTCCTGCCCGACATCGAGCGGATCCTCAAGCAGATCCCGACCGACCGGCAGGCGATGCTGTTCTCGGCGACCATGCCCGATCCGATCATCACGCTGGCCCGCACGTTCATGAACCAGCCGACGCACATCCGCGCCGAAGCGCCGCACTCCGCGGCCACCCACGACAGCACCGAGCAATTCGCCTACCGCGCCCATGCCTTGGACAAGGTCGAGATGGTCGCGCGCATCCTGCAGGCCGACGCCCGCGGCGCGACCATGATCTTCACCCGCACCAAGCGCACCGCACAGAAGGTCGCCGACGAGCTCGCCGAGCGCGGTTTCAAGGTCGGTGCCGTGCACGGCGACCTGGGCCAGGCCGCCCGCGAGAAGGCGCTCAAGGCATTCCGTACAGGTGAGGTCGACGTGCTGGTCGCTACCGACGTCGCCGCACGCGGCATCGACATCGACGACATCACGCACGTCATCAACTACCAGATTCCCGAGGACGAGCAGGCCTACGTGCACCGCATCGGCCGCACCGGCCGGGCAGGCAAGACCGGTATCGCGGTCACCCTCGTCGACTGGGACGAACTCCCGCGCTGGACGATGATCGACAAGGCGCTCGGACTCAGCAATCCCGATCCCGTCGAGACGTACTCGAATTCACCGCACCTGCACGCCGAACTCAGCATCCCCACCGACGCCACCGGATCCATCGGAAAGGCCACGCGCTCGAGCGAGTCCAGGGACCGGCCGAAGCGCGAGCCGCGCGACGGTCAGAAGCGCGACGGTGATGGGCCTGCCCGCAACCGGGACCGCACCCGGCAGCGGACGCGCGGCGGCAGCACGTCGGGCACCGGACACGTGGAGAGCACCGAGGCCAAGGCGCCCACCGACGCCGAGGGCGCGCCCTCGGGTGACTCCGACAGCCCGGCCAGGCGGCGCCGCAGGCGCCGTCGTCCCAACTCGAACTCCGCCGCCCCGACGGCCGGCTGAACGCGGTACCCGCTGCCCGATGGTCAAACCGGAACGCCGTACCAGGGGTGACCTGTTGGCGGCCGCGGCGATCGTCGTGGTCATCGCCGTCGCCGCGGGACTGATCTGGTGGAGCAGTGACGCGAGAGCGACCATCAGCAGACCTGCCGCCGAACCGGTCTCCGCGCTGAAGGCGGCACGCGACGTGCCGTCGACGCTGCGCGAGCTGTGGAGCGCGACGAGCGCGAAGACCAGTCGACCCGTCGTCGCCGGCGGAGCCGTCGTGACTGGCGACGGGCGACAGGTCGACGGTCGAGACCCGGTCACCGGAGGCGTCCTCTGGAGCTATGCACGCGACGTGGACCTCTGCGGCGTCACCTATGTCTACAACGACGCCGTCGCGGTGTATCCCGACGACCGGGGCTGCGGCCAGGTGACGACGATCGACGGGCGGACCGGCCGCCGCCACTACTCCCGCACCGCCTACGCCGACGCCGAGGTGACGCTGTCCTCGGACGGTTCCACGGTCCTCTCGGCCGGAGACAGCCGGCTGGAGCTGTGGCGCTCCGACATGGTCCGCATGATCAGCTACGGCGCACTGGACGCCAGAATCAAGCCCGAGGTTCCCTCCCAGCCACTTTGCGGGATGGTGTCCGCGGCGGCGAACTCGGCGGCGGTATCCGTGCTCCAGAGATGCCCAGGCCAGGCGGACATGCGTCTCGCCCTGTTGGTGCCCTCCGACGAGGAGGACGAGCCCACCACCAAGATCGTCCAGTTGCCGGGGGTACCCGCCGACGCCGCCGCACGGGTGATCGCCGTCTCCGACACCACCACCGCCATCTACCTCCCGACGCCGAAACCCGTCGTCGACGTCATCGACGAAACGGGTGCCACCATCGCCAGCACTGCCCTGCCGAAACCGGTGCCGGCGCAGGCCACGGCGTCGCGCGCGGGAGACCTGGTCACGTGGTGGACCGGTGACAGCGTGATGGTCTTCGAGGCCAACGGCTTGCGGTACAAGTACACCGTCTCCCCGCTCAACGGCCAGGCGCCCGTCGGCCCGGCGACCCTGATGGCAGGCAAGCTGCTCGTGCCCGTCACGTCCGGCTATGACGTGTTCGACCCCGAGACCGGGGCGGGCGAATCCCACATCGACGTCAAGCGCGCGCCGACCCAGACTGCGGTGGTGCCCGCCGTCGCAGGTTCGACGCTGTTGGAGCAACGCGGCGGCACCCTGGTGGCGCTGGGTTCCTGACTACACGTCGGGGGTGTACGTCGGCAGGGCCTTGCCCGACTTCCAATACTTCATCAGCGCATCGGCGAGCTCACGATAGGCGTTGGCGCCTTTGTTCTTTCGACCCGCGAGCACCGAAGAACCCGACGCGCTGGCCTCGGCGAACCGGACCGTACGCGGGATCGGCGGCCCCAGCACCACCAGACCGTAACGATCGGCGACGTCGAGAAGCACGTCGCGGCTGTGCGTCGTCCGTGAGTCGTAGAGGGTGGGGAGGGCCCCGAGCATGCGCAGGTCCGCGTTGGTGATCTGCTGGACGTCGTCGACCGTCCGCAGGAACTGGCCGACGCCACGGTGCGCCAGCGTCTCGCACTGCAAGGGCACGATCACGTCATTCGCCGCGGTCAGCCCGTTCAGGGTGAGAACACCCAGCGACGGTGGGCAGTCGACGATGACGACGTCGAACTGGTCCCCCACCTTGGCCAGGGCCCGCTTCAGGGCGTACTCGCGGCCCGCCCGCATCAACAACATCGCCTCGGCGCCGGCCAGGTCGATGTTGGCGGGCAGCAGCGTCATGCCCTCGACCGTCGCCACCAGTGCCGTATCGGGCTCCACGTCGCCGAGAAGCACCTCGTGGATGGACACCGCCAGTTTGTCGGCATCCTGGCCGAGCGAGAACGTCAAACAGCCCTGCGGGTCCAGGTCGACGAGCAGCACCCGCTGCCCCTTCTCCGCCATCGCCGCACCCAACGACGCCACCGTCGTCGTCTTGGCGACTCCACCCTTTTGATTGGCGACCGCCAGTACTCGTGTCACGTGTTCATCCTGGCATGCGCGCGGAGAATCGCGTCCGTCACGAGGCAGAATCGCCGGGGTGGGTTCCGAACGGCACCGCCTCATACTGCTCCGACACGGTGAGACCGAGTGGTCGAAGACGGGTCAACACACAGGCCGCACCGAACTCGACCTCACCGACGAGGGCCGCGAACAGGCCCGGCTGGCGGCCGCGGCAATGGCGAACCTGCAACTGCGCGACCCGTTCGTGATCAGCAGCCCGAGACACCGCGCGCTGGTCACCGCCGAACTGGCCTGCCTGAAGGTCGACGAGGTGTCCGGCCTCCTGGCCGAATGGGACTACGGGGACTATGAAGGGACCACCACCGACGACATCCGCAAGGCGGTGCCCGATTGGCTGGTCTGGACGCACGGGTGCCCGGGTGGCGAGACGGTCGCGCAGGTCTCCCAGCGCGCCGACGGGGCCATCGCGATGGCGCTGGGGCACATGCAGTCGCGGGACGTGGTGTTCGTCGGCCATGGCCACTTCTCGCGCTCGATGCTCACCCGCTGGATCGAACAGCCGCTGTACGAGGGCATTCGGTTCTCCATGGCTGCGGCGTCGCTCGCGGTCTGCGGTTACGAACACGGCGTCCGTCAGATCACTGCACTCGGCCTCTCCGGACACGTCAATCCGTGCCTGCCCCGGTGACCGTCGAGCCGTCCTTCCTCCTTGCCGGGCGGGACGGTGTCGTCGTCGCCGAGGGAGTGGGCACCGCGTACCCGCGATTGAGCGACGCGCAGGCGGCCCTCGCCTCCGGTGAGGCGCCGATCATTCTGGGCGCCTTGCCCTTCGACGTCACCCGCCCGACGGCACTGATGCGGCCCGGTCGCGTTCGCTTCACCGACACGCTGCCCGACTGGACGCCACGGACCATGCCCGCCGTACGCATCACCGAGACCGTGCCCGCGCCCGCCGAACACCGGGCCCGCATCGCCGCGGCGCTCGAGCGGCTGCGCGACCCCGACTCCGCGCTGCACAAGGTGGTGCTCGCGCGGGCGCTGCGACTCGTCGCGGACGACGCACTCGACGTGGTGGCCATCGTGGGCCGGTTGGCCGAGGACCACTCGGTTACAACGTATTTCGTGGATCTCAGCGCGGCGGGTGGCGAACATGCGGGCACCGCGCTTGTCGGTGCCAGCCCCGAGTTGCTGGTGGCACGCCGCGGCGACGTGCTGACCTGCAGGCCGTTCGCGGGGTCGGCGCCACGCTCGGCCGACCCCGCGGCGGACCGGGCCAGCGGTGCTGCGCTGGCAGACTCGGCGAAGAACCTGCGTGAGCATCAACTGGTGGTCGACCAGATGCGTGCGGCGTTGCAACCGCTGTGCGTCGACCTGGACATCGCGTCGACACCGGAGCTCAGCAGCACGTCTGCCGTGTGGCACCTGAGCACGCCGATCACCGGTCGTCTACGCGACTCATCCACCACCGCCTTGGATCTCGCGGTCGCGCTGCACCCCACCGCGGCCGTCGGCGGAGTGCCCACCGCGGATGCCGTCGACCTCATCGAGAGCCTCGAAGGCGATCGCGGCTTCTACGCCGGAGCCGTCGGGTGGTGCGACGGCAACGGTGACGGCACGTGGGTGGTCTCCATCCGGTGCGCCGAACTCTCTGCCGACCGTCGCACCGCCGAGGCCAGGTCCGGCGGCGGCATCGTCGCCGAGTCCGATCCCGATGATGAAGTGGCCGAGACGAATACGAAGTTCCGAACCATCCTGACCGCGATGGGAGTGAGCACGTGACCGTGAACATCCGCCGGGCCCGCCCCGGCGACGAGACCGAGCTGGTCGCCATGGTGCGCGAACTGGCCGACTTCGAGCACGCGCTGGAAGAGTGCACGGTGACCGGAGCCCAGTTGCACCAAGCGCTGTTCGGCGAGCCCGCCAGCGTCCAGGCGTGCCTAGCCGAGGTCGACGGTGAGCCCGCGGCGATGGTGCTGTGGTTCTACAACTTCTCCACCTGGGACGGCGTGGCGGGCATCTACCTGGAGGATCTGTTCGTCAGGCCCGCGTTCCGCCGCCACGGCCTGGCCCGGGCACTGCTGTCGACGCTGGCCCGCGAATGCGTCACGAAGGGCTACACCCGGCTGACGTGGGCCGTGCTCGACTGGAACTCCAACGCGATCGCCCTGTACGACTCCGTCGGCGGCCACCCGCAGACGGAGTGGATCACCTACCGGGTGTCCGGCGACGAGTTGTCCGCGCTCGCCGAATCCTGACCGAGCCACTCCACCGCCGACGGGCTGAACAGCAGGACCAGCGCGACGGCGGCGACGACCGCAACGGGCACGCCGTAGGACCACTGCGCAGAGCCCACGGCGATGTACCACGCCACGGGGAGCAGCAAGAGTTGCGCGAACACCGCGATACCGCGGCCCCAGCGTCTGCCCGTCCACAAGGCCCACCCGGCGGCGATGAGGACGCTGCCCATGACGACGAACCAGCCAGCGGTGCCGTACCCGCTGATCGCCTTCTCGTGAGCGCCTCCGAGCGCCCTTACGACGAGAACCATGGCCACGACCACCAGTACGACGCCCTCCAGCGTCACCACGGCGGCCGCCTGACGGACGGTGGACGGCGAGGGCACGATCACACAGTTGAGCGTAGAGCGCCTCGGCGGGGTATGCGGGAAGGGTGCGACCGGCGAGCGTGCGGATAGGGTTGAGCCCCGTGCGTGCCGTCCTCATCGTGAACCCCAACGCCACGTCGACCACTCCCGCGGGACGTGACCTGCTTGCGCATGCGTTGGAGAGCCGCGTCAAGTTGACCGTCGCGCACACCGACCACCGCGGCCACGCGATCGAGATCGCCAGGGACGCGACGCGCGACGGTGTCGACGTGGTCATCGTGCACGGCGGCGACGGCACGGTGAACGAAGTGGTCAACGGCATTCTCGGCGACTGTGGGCAGGCCCCGCCGAAGCGCGGACCGGCGATCGCGGTGGTGCCGGGCGGATCGGCCAACGTCTTCGCCCGCGCCCTGGGCATCAGCCCCGATCCCATCGACGCGACCAACCAACTCGTCGACCTCCTGGGCGCATACCGCCGTGGCGGCAAGTGGCGCCGCATCGGCCTGATGGACTGCGGCGACCGGTGGGGCGTCTTCACCGCAGGGATGGGCGTCGACGGTGACGTCGTGGCCTCCGTCGAGGCTCAGCGGGAGAAGGGGCGCAAGGTCACCGCCGCCCGCTACATGCGGGTGGCGACCCGCGCCGTGCTGGCCAGCGCCTGCAAGGAACCGACGTTGACCCTGGAGCTCCCCGGCCGCGATCCCGTTGTCGGCGTGCACTTCGCGTTGGTGTCGAACTCCAGTCCGTGGACCTACGCCAACGCACGGCCGGTCTGGACCAACCCGTCGACCACCTTCGAGACGGGGTTGGGGGTGTTCGCCACGACGAGCATGAACGTGTGGGCGAATCTGGGACTGGTGCGCCAGATGTTGTCCAAGAAACCGCGCCTCGACGCCAAGCATCTGGTCCGCGACGACGACGTGCCGTGGGTGAGGGTGACCGCCGACACGCCCGTGAGCTGTCAGATCGACGGAGATTACGTCGGCCAGCGCGAAAGGATGACGTTCACGGCCGTCCGGGATGCCATCGGCGTGGTGGCACCGCCAAGAAAAACGCCTTGAGCTGCCACTTCCCTGTGAAGTGCAGGTATTTCGGGCGTAAGTGGCTTGAGTGTAGTACAAACGGATGAGGGGATCGGTAACGCGGTCCCGCAGTGACATTGCCCACGTGTTAACGCGCCTCTATTGACATCTGTTCAGCCTGTGGAAGCATCGATTGCAACAGTGCAGAAACATTTGACGTGCACGCGTTAACAGCCGAAGAAAAGCTCGTGCGCCTTGCTGCGCACACGAAGAGGAGTTGTAACTATGGATTGGCGGCACAAGGCGGTCTGTCGTGACGAGGATCCGGAACTGTTCTTCCCCGTGGGGAACAGCGGCCCGGCACTCGCCCAAATCGCTGATGCAAAGATCGTCTGCAACCGCTGCCCGGTCACTACGGAGTGCCTGAGCTGGGCTTTGGACTCCGGTCAGGATGCGGGCGTCTGGGGCGGAATGAGCGAGGACGAGCGTCGCGCACTCAAGCGCCGCAACGCGCGGACGAGGGCTCGCACGGGCGTCTAGCCCAACACATCGCACGATTCACGGCCTCGGCATTCGCCGGGGCCGTGAATTTTTTTGCGGTTGGTGGCTGTTTCCCGCCGTTTACCAACGTGTTACTGCGCCGAACGCCCACGCCGACCGATCGGCACCCGCAGCACGACGTCGGTACCGCCGGTGGGCACGGCATGCATACCCAACGAACCGTCCAACTCGGCGGCCACCAACGTCCGCACGATCTGCAAGCCCAAGCTGTCCGACTTCTCCAGGCTGAACCCCTCGGGCAGGCCGCGGCCGTCGTCGTGCACGACGACGTCGAGCCAGCGGGCGGAACGCTCGGCCCGGATCGTGACGCTCCCGTTCTCCGAAACGGAGTCGTAGGCGTGCTCGATCGCGTTCTGCACCAGTTCGGTGATGACCATGACCAGCGCGGTGGCCCGGTCCGCGTCGAGCACTCCCAGTTCGCCGACCCGGTGGATCCGGACGGGTCTGCCCACTGACGCGACGTCGTTCATGATCGGGACGATCCGGTCGACGACCTCGTCGAGGTTGACCTCCTCGTCGACCGACATCGACAGCGCATCGTGCACCAGCGCGATCGACGACACCCGCCGCACCGACTCGATCAGCGCGTCCCGCCCCTCGGCGTTGTTCGTACGTCTGGCCTGCAGCCGAAGCAGCGCGGCGACGGTCTGAAGATTGTTCTTCACTCGGTGGTGGATCTCGCGGATGGTCGCGTCCTTGGACAAGAGCGCGCGGTCACGTCGCTTGACCTCGGTCACGTCGCGGATCAGCAAGGCGGCGCCCGCCGGCTCGCCGTTGACCACCATCGGCAGCGTGCGGAGCAGCACCGCCGCCCCCCCGGCGTCGACCTCCATTCGCATGCTCGATCCCCCCGAGAGCGAATCACGCACGTGATTGGCCAGTTCCTGCGCCTCGAAGGGGTCCGAGATCAGCGGCCGGGTGACGGTGACCAAGTTGTGGCCCTCGAGCTCGGCGTTCAGGCCCATCCGGTGGTAGGCCGAGATCGCGTTGGGACTGGCGAAGCTCACGTGGCCGCCCACGTCGAGCCGGATGAAGCCGTCGCCCACTCGGGGGCTCGACCGCGACATCGCGAGGTCACCCACGTTGGGGAAGGTGCCCTCGGACAGCATGTGCAACAGGTCGGCGGCACAGTCCAGGTACGCACGCTCCAACGGACTGGCCTTGCGCCGGTCGGCCAACGCGGTCTGATGTGTCAGGACCGCGACGACGTGATTGCCGTGCCTGACGGGGACGGCTTCGACGTTGAGCCATCGGCCCTCCTGCGAATTCGCCTGTGCCGCATCGCTTCCGCGGCCGATGTGACCGGACTGAAAGGCCTCGACGACCACCGGCATGTCGCCTGCGGTGTTGACCGTCCCCACCGCGTCGGCCAGCAGCACGGTAGGTGCAGTGTTCGGACGGACCTGCGCGACGCACACCAATGAGCCGTCGTCGTGGTGCACCCACATCAGGTAGTCGGCGAAGGACAGATCGGCCAGGAGCTGCCATTCTCCCACCACGGCGTGCAGGTGGTCGACGGCCGTGCCGGGCAACATGGTGTGCTCGGCGAGCAGGTCACCGAGGGTCGACATGGGAGTTGCCTCGAGCGGCCCGAGTCCTAGCTGATCACGGCGATGAGGTCGCCGGCCTGAATCACGTCGCCGACGGCAACGTTGACCGTGGTCACCGTCCCGGCAACTTCGGCAAGCACCGGAATCTCCATCTTCATGGACTCCAGGAGTACGAGGGTCTCCCCCTCGCCGATGTGATCGCCCTCGCTCACCACGACCTCGAGCACACTGGCCACGATCTCAGCGCGAACATCCTCGGCCATCTTCACCCCACTCGTCCCCTGGAGCCGCCCGTCACGACGGCACAACGCGGTGTCTGCCGGTCTATCGAACCACACGGCCGGGATTGGAATGCAGTGGCGCGAGCGTGAGACACTGACGAGCAAGCAATTGACTCAATGGAGGACCATCATGGCCAAGCGTGGCCGTAAGAAGCGTGACCGCAAGCACACGAAGGCCAACCACGGCAAGCGACCCAACTGCGGCTCGAAAGCAGTTCGCTAACCGCGGATGATGGTGGTGCGGCTGATCTCGACGCGCAGCCGCGCCCGCAGTGAATCCGGTGCCTTGTCGCCACTGCACTTGGTGGCGATGAGGCGCTTCACCCGCTCCTCGACCCCGTACTGCCGCAGGCATGTCGGGCATTCCTCAAGGTGATGGCGCAGCTTGTCACGCGTTTCCGTGGTGCACTCGCCATCGAGCAGGGTCCACACCTCGGCGATCACCGACGCGCACTCTGGATGGTCGGGGTCGACCGGGCCGACCGGCGGACGGAACGTGTGCTCTTCGGCGCGCGAGAATTCGTCGCTCACGAGGACACCTCCTCGGGCTCGTCGAGTTTCTGAGCTCGAATGAAGCCGCGGTCTCGCGCGACGTCGGCCAGTAGTTCACGGAGTTGCTTGCGTCCGCGATGCAGTCGGGACATCACCGTCCCGATCGGAGTGTTCATGATCTCCGCGATCTCCTTGTACGGGAAGCCTTCGACGTCGGCGTAGTACACCGCCATCCGAAAATCTTCGGGCAGGGCCTGCAAGGCGGCCTTGATCTCGGTGTCGGGCAGGGCCTCCATCGCCTCGACCTCGGCGGACCGCAGCCCCGTCGACGAATGCTGCGCGTTGGCGGCCAACTGCCAGTCGGTGATCTCGTCCGTCGGATACTCGGCTGGTTGGCGCTGCTTCTTGCGGTAGCTGTTGATGAAGGTGTTGGTCAGGATGCGATACAGCCACGCCTTGAGGTTGGTGCCCGCACGGAACGACCGGAAACCGGCGTAGGCCTTGACCATCGTCTCCTGGAGAAGATCCTCGGCATCCGCTGGATTGCGGGTCATGCGCAGAGCGCCGCCGTACAACTGGTCCAGCAGCGGTATCGCGTCGCGCTCGAACCGCGCCGTGAGCTCCGCATCGGTTTCGACTGCGGGTTCTTCGGCCGCGGCGGGCGTCGCTCCGTCGAGATCGGTCATCTGAAGCGACACCGTCCCTTCTCTCGCGGCACCGTCAGACACAACCGGCAAATCGACCGGGCGTTCCAGGCAGAGCGTTGGCACCGAGGTGTCTCCTTCCTTCGATCCTAATGGCTGACACCGACACGGTCGCCCTTCGGCGCCCATCGCAGCAGAACAACAGCGCGGACATGCACGGTTGTTCCCAGGGCAATCGCCACTATCGTGAGCCGATGGCCCGTGCAGCGACCCCGGCGATCGCCGCGCTGGTGACGGCAGGCGTACCGCACGAGGTGCTGAGTTACCACCACGATCCGCGCAACGAGTCCTTCGGCGAGGAGGCGGTTGCCGAGCTGGCGGCCAGCGCCGAGGTGTCCGCCGAACAGGTCTTCAAGACACTCGTCGTCGCCCTCCCCGGCGGACTCGCCGTCGCGGTGCTTCCGGTCCCCTCCAAACTGTCGCTCAAGTCGGCCGCCTCCGCGCTGGGCGTGCCCCGGGCCGAGATGGCCGACCGTGCCGCCGCCCAGAGGTCGACCGGCTACGTCATCGGAGGCATCTCGCCGTTGGGTCAGCGCAAGCCGCTGCCGACGGTGATCGACGACTCGGTTCTGACGTGGGACCGCGTGTTGTGCAGCGCGGGGAAACGCGGCCTGCAGGTGGCGCTGGCGCCCGCGGATCTGGTCCGTCTCACCAATGCGGTGACCGCCGACATCCTGGCGGTGTGACAGTCCTAGGGTGAGGTCATGTCGCTCTCCGGTAAAACGATGTTCATCTCCGGCGCCAGCCGCGGTATCGGCTTGGCGATCGCCAAGCGGGTCGCCGCCGACGGCGCCAACGTCGCGTTGGTCGCCAAGACCGCCGAACCGCACCCCAAGCTCGAGGGCACCATCTACACCGCGGCCAAGGAGATCGAGGAGGCCGGCGGCCAGGCCCTGCCGATCCTCGGTGACGTCCGCGACGGTGAATCCGTCGAATCCGCCGTGGCGCAGGCGGTTGCGCAGTTCGGCGGCATCGACGTCTGCGTGAACAACGCCTCAGCAATCAACCTCGGGTCCATCACCGAGGTGCCGCTCAAGCGGTTCGACCTCATGAACGGCATCAACGTCCGCGGTACCTATGCCGTGTCGCAGGCCTGCATCCCGCACATGAAGGGCCGGGAGAACCCGCACATCCTCACGCTGTCACCGCCTATCCTGCTCGAGTCGAAGTGGCTCAAGCCGACGGCGTACATGATGGCCAAGTACGGGATGACGCTGTGCGGGCTCGGCATGGCCGAGGAGCTGCGCGCCGACGGGATCGCGTCGAACACGTTGTGGCCACGGACGATGGTGGCCACCGCCGCCGTGCGGAACCTGCTCGGCGGCGACGAGGCCATGGCCCGTGCCCGCAAGCCCGAGGTCTACTCCGACGCCGCCTACGTGATCTTCAACAAGCCGGCACGCGAATACACCGGTAATACGGTGCTGTGCGAAGACGTCCTGTTCGATTCCGGCGTCACCGACCTCTCGGTCTACGACTGCGTGCCCGGTTCGGAGCTCGGGGTCGACCTGTGGGTCGAGACCCCGAACCCGCCGGGTTACACGGGGCCCTAGGAGACTTCGTGGGCGCCTCCCCGTGGGCGGGTGGTCGCTACGAATCCGTGGCCGAACGCATCGCCGGCATCGCCGAGCAGACCGTCGGCGCGGCCGACCGCCGCCATCCACTTCGAGGGGCCACCCTCGTCGACCTGGCCTGCGGTACCGGCAGTGCCGCACTGGCGGCGGCCGTGCGTGGCGCACGGGTCACCGGCGTCGACCTGACTCCCGAGCTGATCGCAATCGGCGAACGGAAGGCCGAGGCCGCGGGCCACACGGTGAACTGGGTGACCGCCGACGCCGCACACACCGGACTGTCCGCAGGCACGTTCGATGCCGTGGTGTCGAACATGGGCATCATCTTCGTCGACCCAGACCTGCAGGTCGCCGAGATAAGCCGGTTGCTGAAACCACATGGGGTGCTTGCCTTCTCCTCTTGGGTCCGGAGCTGGCAGCAATCCCTTCTTCGACCCGATCGTAGCGGTGCTCGGCACCCCGCCGAAGATTGGGTTCACCCCCGACCAGTGGGGTGACCCGACCACCGTGGCGCGCCGCCTGGCCGATGGCTTCACTGACCTCGACGTCCACGACGGCACGTTCACGTGGCAGTTTCCGTCGCTGGACGGCGCGCTGCACTTTCTGGCGCACGAATCACCGATGCACGTCGACGTCTTCCGCCGCGTCGACGGGACTCGGCGCGAACGCCTCGAAGCCGCCTTCCGCGACGCGCTCACACCGCACACCGACGGCGCAGGGGTCAGCTTCGACACTCCGTACGTGGTGGTCAGCGCCACCCGCCGCTAGAGAAGCGTCGCCTGCTCGGGCTCCGCATCGACGGGTTCGATCAGCTCGGGTCCGTTGTTGCGGACGCTGTTGACCAGTCGGGACACCTCGCGGACTGCGATGCGGTCGAGGTCGCCGTGGCCTCGCAGCAGACCCTCGTCGATCGGCGCGTCCGGATCCAACCAGCGGTCCCAGTCGCGCTCGCTGATGGTCAGCGGCATGCGGTCGTGAATGTCGGCCAGTGGACCTGCGGAGTCGGTGGTGATGATGGTGCAGCTGAGCAGCGGCGGCGCGTCCCTGGGTGCGTCCTTGGGCCGCCACGTCGACCACAGCCCGCCCATGAACAGCAGCTCGCCATCGGCGCCGTACATGTAGAACGGCGTCTTGGGGGCCTTCTTCCCCGCTGTGCTCTCCCCGCCTGGCCGCCACTCGTACCAGCCGTCCATCGGTATCAGACACCGCTTGCCCTTGGCAGAGGCACGGAACGCGCCCGACGTGGTGACCGTCTCGGCGCGGGCGTTTATCAGCAGCGGCCCCTTGGTGTCCGGGCCACCGTCCGCCCCGGTCTTGACCCACGGCGGGATCAGTCCCCACCTCATCAGCCGGACCCGGCGGGTCGACTCGTCGTCGGGCTCGGCGTGCCTCTTGACCACAGAACTGATGGTCGTCGTCGGCGCCACGTTGTAGTTCGGCTGCGGAGGGTCCTTCTCGACCGGGGTTGCTTCGTCGATCGCCTTGATCTTCTCGGCGAGCAGCGCCGGATCGGTCGTCACCGCGAATCGCCCACACATATATCCCATGGTGGCAGAACGTGCCGACAAGGCAGGATGGACACCGTGACAACGTGGCAGGCACCGTCGACGACGACGCCCGTGCACGCAGAAGTCGACGTTCCCGGTTCCAAGTCCCAGACCAACCGTGCGCTCGTGCTCGCCGCGTTGGCCACCCCGCAGGGCACCTCGACGGTCGGCGGTGCGCTGCGCAGTCGCGACACCGACCTGATGATCGGCGCCCTCCGCACGCTCGGCGTGGCACTCGACGGCGCGAGCACCGAACTGTCGGTCAGCGGGGCCATCTCGCCCGCCGCCGACGCGCACGTCGACTGCGGCCTGGCGGGCACCGTGCTGCGGTTCGTCCCCCCGGTCGCAGCGCTCGGCGGCGAAGTGGTCACGTTCGACGGCGACGAGCAGGCCCGGTCCCGTCCGATCGCGCCCCTGCTCGACGCGTTGCGCGGCCTCGGCGTCCGCCTGGACGGCGACTCGATGCCATTCCTGGTGCACGGCGAGGGTTCCGTGAAGGGTGGCACCGTGCGCATCGACGCGTCGTCGTCCTCGCAGTTCGTGTCCGGGCTGCTGTTGTCGGGTGCGACGTTCGACGACGGGCTGACCGTGGTGCACACCGGCGAGTCCGTGCCCTCGGCGCCGCACGTGGCGATGACGGTGTCGATGTTGCGCGACGCAGGCGTGCCGGTGGACGACGCGACGCCGAACCGCTGGGAAGTCCGGCCGGGGCCGGTCGCCGCGCGACACTGGGCGATCGAGCCCGACCTGTCCAACGCGGTCCCCTTCCTGTCCGCCGCCGTCGTGAGCGCGGGTACCGTGCGCATCGCGCGGTGGCCACGGGTCAGCGTGCAGCCGTCGGAAACCATCCTCGACCTGCTCGCCCAGACGGGATCGGCTGTCCGTCAACGTGATTCGTACCTCGAGGTGACGGGCCCGGACGGGTACGACGGCTTCGACGCCGATCTGCACGACGTCGGCGAACTGGCACCGTCGGTTGCGGCGCTCGCAGCGCTGGCCGCACCCGGCTCCGTCTCACACCTCACCGGCATCGCCCACCTACGCGGGCACGAAACCGACCGGCTGGCCGCGCTGACCGCGGAGATCAACGGCCTGGGCGGACGCTGCGAGGAGACGCCCGACGGGCTGACGATCACGGCCGGACCCCTGCACGGCGGCGTGTGGAAGTCCTACGCCGACCATCGCATGGCGACGGCGGGCGCGATCATCGGACTGCGGGTGCCCCACGTCGAGGTCGAGGACATCGGCACCACCGCGAAGACGCTGCCCGACTTTCCACGGATGTGGGCGGACATGTTGATCGGGCAGGCGCCCGAGAACCCTTGAGAGAGCACGAGTACGACGAGTCCGACGTCCGGGTGCGCCCGGGCCGGGGTTCGCGGCCGCGCACCAAGACCCGCCCCCGGCACGCCGATGCGCGAGCCGGAATGATCGTGACCGTGGACCGGGGGCGGTGGGGTTGTGCGCTCGGCGGCGATCCGCAGCGGATCGTCACCGCGATGCGCGCCAGGGAACTCGGTCGCACCCCGATCGTGGTCGGCGACGAAGTCGACATCGTCGGGGACCTCTCCGGGCAGCCGGACACGCTGGCCCGCATAGTGAGGCGCGGCGAACGACGAACCGTGTTGCGGCGCACCGCCGATGACACCGATCCGACCGAACGCGTCTTGGTCGCCAATGCCGACCAGCTGTTGATCGTGGTCGCGCTGGCGGATCCACCGCCGCGCACCGGTTTCGTGGAACGCTCGCTGATCGCCGCCTACGCCGGTGGGCTCGTGCCGATCCTGTGCCTGACGAAGACGGACCTGGCGCCCCCCGATGCGTTCGCCGAGCAGTTCGCCGGCCTGGACCTGACGGTGGTGACCGCTGGCCGCGACGACGATCTCGAGGTGGTCGACGAGCTTCTCGTCGGCAAGCTGACGGTGCTGGTCGGGCACTCCGGGGTCGGCAAGTCCACGATGGTCAATCGCCTTGTCCCTCAGGCTGATCGGGCCGTCGGCGTGGTGTCCGGCGTCGGCAAGGGCAAGCACACCTCGACACAGTCGGTCGCCCTGCCGCTCCATGGTTCGGGGTGGGTGATCGACACCCCGGGAATCCGGTCGTTCGGACTGGCTCACATCGCCCCCGCCGACGTCATGATGGCGTTCTCCGATCTCGCCGAATCGATCGAGGAATGTCCGCGCGGCTGCGGTCACATGGGTCCCCCCGCAGATCCCGAATGCGCCCTGGACACCTTGACCGGCCATGCCGCCGACCGGGTGGCCGCGGCGCGCCGTCTGCTGACCGCGATGACCACGGACTGATACCGCGCGGCGACCGAACGTGAGCGCGGTTTGCATTCGCGTCGAAATGGGCACGCTGCCAAGGGCAAAACGCAAAAGGAGGCCCATTCATGACGAACGTACCAACTATCGAACTCAGCACCGGCGCGCACATTCCGCAACTCGGCTTCGGCGTCTTTCAGATCGATCCCGACGAGACCGCGGGTGCGGTCAAGACCGCACTGGACATCGGCTATCGGCACATCGACACCGCAGAGATGTATCAGAACGAGGCCGGCGTCGGCCAAGGCGTCCGGGATTCCGGCGTGGACCGCGCGGACGTCTTCGTGACCAGCAAGCTCAACAACGGGTTTCACGAGTCCGATGCCGCGCGAAAGGCCTTCGACGAGACGCTGAGCAAGCTCGGCTTCGACTACGTCGACCTCTTCCTCATCCACTGGCCACTGCCCACCCTCTACGGCGGTGACTACATCTCGACGTGGCAGACCCTCGAGGAATTCCGACGCGACGGGCGCGCCCGCAGCATCGGGGTGTCGAACTTTCAGGTCGCCCACCTCGAGCGGCTGGCGAACGAGACCGACACCGTGCCCGCCGTCAACCAGATCGAGGTGCATCCCTACTTCGTCAACGACGAGGTTCGTCAGTACTGCAGAGAGCACGGGATCGCCGTCGAGGCGTGGTCACCCATCGCGCAGGGGAAGGTGCTCGACGATCCGGTCGTGACCCAGATCGCCGAGGCGGCAGGCAAGTCGCCGGCTCAGGTGGTTCTGCGCTGGCATGTCCAGCGCGGCGACATCGTGTTCCCGAAGTCGGTTACGCCAGAGCGCATCGAGGAGAACTTCGCGTTGTTCGACTTCGAGCTGAGCGGTCACGACGTCGACGCGTTGACGGCGCTCCACAAGGGTGAGGACGGCCGGACGGGCCCGAACCCGGACACGTTCGACTACATCCCCGACTAGGCGTCATGGCAAAACTGCGGGGGGATCGCTGATCCCCCCGCAGTTCTGGCAGCTAGGCAGCGAGTTCGCGGCCGGCCTTCTTGGCAGCGCGCTGCTGACGTCGCCACGACCGCACGGTGGCGATCGCGGTGTTCAGACCGCGACGGTGCCCAGTGGTGGGATCCGTTGCGGCGAAGTCGGATTCGAGCTCCTCGAACATCCGCTCGCTACGGGTCTCCGGAGCGTCGTCGGCGGTGTCCCGCAGGTACTTGTCCGGCAGCGACAGCTTGGCGATGGTGCGCCACGTCTTGCCGTACTGGACTGCGAAGTTGCCCGTCGTGTAGGGCAGGTCGTACTTCTCGCAGATCTGACGGACGCGGATGCTGATCTCTTGCAACCGGTTGCTCGGCAGATCCGGATACAGATGGTGCTCGATCTGGTTGCTCAGGTTGCCGCTCATGAACCGAAGCGCGGGACCGCCCTCGAAGTTGGCGCTGCCCAACATCTGCCGCAGGTACCACTGACCCTTGGTCTCACCCACCATGTCGGTCTTGGTGAACTTCTCCGCCCCATCGGGGAAGTGACCGCAGAAGATCACGGCGTTCGCCCAGACGTTGCGGATGACGTTGGCCACCGCATTGGCCGTGAGCGTGGACTTGTAGGTGGCACCGGGCGACAGTGACGTCATCGCCGGGTAGGCCACGTAGTCCTTGACCAGCTGACGGCCGGCCTTGACGCCGAATTCACGCACGCGCTCGAGCGTCTCCTTGCGGTCGTCGCGGCCCATGAAGATCTTGCCGAGCTCGAGATGTTGAAGACCGACACCCCACTCGAAGCCGATGGCCAGAAGGGTGTTGAACAGCAAGTTGCCGTATAGGTTGAACGGCTTCCACTTGGCGTCGCGCGTGACGCGGATGACGCCGTAGCCGACGTCGTCGTCCATACCGAGGATGTTGGTGTACTTGTGGTGCATGAAGTTGTGGGTGAACCGCCAGTGCTTGGACGCCCCGCTCATGTCCCACTCCCACGTCGAGGAGTGAATCTCGGGATCGTTCATCCAGTCCCACTGGCCGTGCATGACGTTGTGGCCGATCTCCATGTTCTCGATGATCTTGGCCACACCGAGTGTCGCAGTGCCCGCCCACCAAGCCGACCGTCGGGAGCCGGCGGCCAGCATCACGCGGCCTGCGACCTCGAGGGCGCGCTGCGCGGCGATGGTACGGCGGATGTACCTGGAGTCACGTGCTCCGCGGGAGTCTTCGATGTCCAGGCGGATCGTGTCCAGTTCATTCGCCAGATTCTCGATGTCCGCTTCGGTCAAGTGCACGAATGCCGGTACGTCTGTGATTGCCATCGTTCAGCCTCCTTCGATAACTACGCTACCGTAACCTACGCTTCCGTAGGTTACCAGCCAGTAAAGCTTAGACGTCGAGCACGCAATCGCCGGAAGCTGCGGAAATGCAGGTCTGCACCCGGCTTCCCGGTTCGTGTTCGGCACCCGTCCGTAGGTCCCTTACATGCCCGTCAATCAGCCCGACTACACATGACTGGCAGATGCCCATCCGGCAGCCGAAGGGCATCTGGATGCCCACCTGCTCGCCCGCGTCCATCAGCGACGTCGCAGCGTCGGCCTCGACGGTCTTGCCGCTTCGTTCGAACGTCACGGCGCCGCCGGTGCCACGCGTCGCGCCGCGTGACGCGGCGAACCTCTCCAGGTGCAGACGGTCGGCCATCCCCGCCGACCCCCACAGGCGGTGCGCGTCGTCGAGCATGCCCCCGGGACCGCAGGCCCACGTCTGACGCTCACGCCAGTCAGGCACGGTGTCGGCCAGCGTCGTCAGGTCGAGGCGACCCTCGGTCCGCGTCGCACGGACGGTCAGCCGGTAACCCTCGTGCGCGTCGTGAAGCCGCGCCAACTCGTCGGCGAACATGACGTCGGACGCCGTCGGCGCCGAGTGCACGTGGACGACGTCACCGATCTGATCGCGGCGCGCGAGTGTGCGCAGCATGGACATCACCGGTGTGATGCCCGATCCCGCGGTGAGGAACAACACCGACGCGGGCGCGGGGTCGGCCATGACGAAGTTGCCCTGCGGTGCGGCGAGTCGCACGATCGTCCCCGGCGTCACGCCGCCCACCAGGTGGCTGGACAAGAAGCCCTCGGGCATCGCCTTCACGGTGATGGTGATCAATCTGGCGCGCGTCACGGGACTCGACGTCAACGAGTACGACCTCCACCGCCAGCGACCGTCCACCAGCACCCCGATACCGACGTACTGACCGGGTTCATAGTCGAAGTGAAACCCCCAACCCGGCTTTATCACCAGCGTCGCGGAGTCGACGGTCTCGCGCCGCACCTCCATCACCCGCCCGCGCAGCTCACGCGCGGACCACAGCGGGTTGGCGAGCTTGAGGTAGTCGTCCGGCAATAGCGGCGTGGTGATCCGCTGGGCCACCGAGCGCAGAGCCTGCCAGGCCGGGTGTTGCTTGGCGCCTGCGAGTGTCGGGCGGATGGTGTCAGCCACGTTGGCCGCAACCTTGATCTCGTGCTTGGCCATGACGGCTCCTGCTCACCTTGCCCCGGTGCCGCGAAACGTCTCGCGGACAACAAGCTACGGTACCGTAACTTACGGAACCGTTCGAGGCCTCAGAGCAGGTCCAGCAGGAACGGCAGCTCCTGGGTGGCATACCAGGCAAGGTCGTGATCCTGCGCATCGCCGACGGTGAGCTCGGCGTCCTCGTCGCCGAAGTCAGCGAGATCCACGACCTCGATCGCGGCCTCGACGGCGGGCTCGGCCGCCGCGTTGTCCAGATAGGCGGCGATCACGTCGCCCATGCCGATCGGGCCCGCCAGCCGCACGACGGCGTCGTCGAGATCGGGACGGATGGTTGCGCCCTCGACGTCGGCTACGAGCACCGCGCGCCGCAGCGGCAGTTCGGTGCTCGGTCCCTCCGCCGACAACAGCCGCAGTGATGCCATGGCCGCCTCGCGCAGCGCGACCTCGGCGAGTTCATCGTCGTCGCCTTCGGCGTAGGACTCGCGCAGAGTCGGAGTGACGGCGAACGCCGTCCCGCTCAGTGCGTGCATCGACTGATCGGCGACGAGCCGTTGCAGCATGGCCAGGGTCGCGGGGATGTAGACACGCACCAGGCGAGAGTAGCGGGCCTACTCCCGGTCCCCCGTCAACGTCGCGACGTAATCGTCGACGTAGGTAGACAGCGCACGCGGCGGCCGCTCGTAGGTGCTGCTCGGGATGTGCCGATCGGGTAGCTCCACTCTCGGAAGCTCGACGTCGTGGTAGTCGATCGTGGACAGCAGGTGGTGCATCATGTTCAGCCTGGCGTGTTTCTTGACGTCGGACTCCACCACGTACCACGGACTCTGCGGAATGTCGGTGTGGACCATCATCTGATCCTTCGCCCGCGAATAGTCCTCCCAGCGGTACACCGACTCCATGTCCATCGGGCTCAGCTTCCACTGACGGACCGGATCGTTCCGCCGAGACTTGAACCGACGCAGCTGCTCGTCGTCGGACACCGAGAACCAGTACTTGCGAAGGAGGATTCCGTCCTCGAGGAGCATCTGCTCGAAGACCGGAGTCTGGCGCAGGAACAACGTATGTTCCTGCGGCGTACAGAATCCCATCACCTGCTCGACGCCGGCCCTGTTGTACCAGGAGCGGTCGAAGAGCACGATCTCCCCCTTCGCGGGCAGGTGCGCCACGTAGCGCTGGTAGTACCACTGGCCGCGCTCCCTATCAGTCGGTGCGGGCAAGGCGGCGATCCTCGCGACCCGTGGGCTCAGATACTCGGTGATGCGCTTGATGGTGCCGCCCTTGCCTGCGGCGTCTCGACCTTCGAAGACGACGGCGATGCGAGCCCCGGTGTGGCGCGCCCACTCTTGGAGCTTGACGAATTCCGTTTGGAGCCGAAACAGTTCGGCTTCGTAGACGTCGTTGGCGATCTTCGCCCTCTTGGGCTTCTTTGCCGAGGCCTTCGGGGGCTTGCTCTTGCTCTTGCTCATCGCCGAATCGTAGTGCGATGCGACTTACTGCGCTGCCTCCAGCAATTCGTCGAGCGACTCGCGCAGCAGGGAGGGCAACATGTCGACGTCACTCATCGCGTCACGGTCGGCGTTGATGCCGAAGTACAGCATCCCGTTGTAGGACGTCACGCCAATCGCGAGCACCTGCTTGTTGAGCAACGGCGGCACGGAGTACGTCTCCAACAGCTTGGTACCGGCCACGTACATCTGCTTCTGCGCGCCGGGCACGTTGGTGATCAGAAGGTTGAACTGTCGTGCCGAGAAGCTGGTGGCGACCCGAGTTCCCATGGCGTGCAACGTCGGTGGCGCAAAACCGGAGAGCGTGACGATGGTCCGTGCGTCGACCAGGCTGGCGGCAGTCGAATGCGATTCCGTGGCGTGGGCGATCTGTGACAGCCGCACCACGGCGTTGCCCTCCCCCGTGGGGAGATCGATCAGGAAGGGCCACACCTCGCTGATCGCCTGGCCCGGACCCGTCACGTCGAACTCGGCTTGCGGGTACACCGACATGGGGACCATCGCCCGGATCGTCGACGTCGCGGTGACCGGTTCGCCGCGCGACAGCAGCCAGTTGCGCAACGCTCCGGCGATGACCGCGAGGATGACGTCATTGACGTCGCAGTCGTAGCGCGCCCGCAGCCTGCGGTAGTCCTCCAGTTGATGACCCGCGACGGTGAAGCGCCGGTTGCGGGACACGGTGGTGTTGAGCGGACTGCTCGGGGCGGTGCCACGGGCCAACGTCCTGGCGACGTCGGCGAACCGGCGGCCCGCCTCGACCAGATGGCCCGTGTTGGTGACTGTCTCGATGACGGCGGACCGGGCCGATGCAAGCTGGCTGCCGGGACGCGCGATGAACTCGCCGACGGCGCCGAGAACCAATCGGGCATCGCTCGGCTCGCGCGCCGGAATCCAGATGTCCTCTCCGAACTGCGGGGACTTCTGGGTGCGGTCGGCGATGACGTGCCCGATCTCCAGGGCACTCATGCCGTTGACGAGTGCCTGGTGCGACTTGGTGTAGATCGCAATGCGGTTATTGGCCAGGCCCTCGACGAGGTACATCTCCCACAACGGGCGGGACTTGTCGAGCGGCCGCGACCCGAGTCGCGCGACCAGGTCGTGCAGTTGCGCGTCGCTGCCCGGTGATGGGAGTGCCGAGCGGCGGATGTGATACGTGATGTCGAATTCGCGGTCGTCGATCCACACCGGCCGGGCCAGCCCGAGGACCACCTCGCGGACCTTCTGCCGGTACCTCGGGATCTGAGGCAACCTTCGCTCGACGGTCTCGAGCAGCGTTTCGTAGCTCAGCCCGTTGCGCGGCTTGCGCAGGATCGACAACGACCCCACGTACATCGGCGTCGACGTGTTCTCAAGGTGGTAATAGGAGGCGTCGGGTGCCGACAATCTCGTCACCATGACCCCGCAACCCCTCCCTCGCTCAACGTCTGAACCCCGTCACGGTAACCGGCGGAACTGGAATGCCACGTAACGGGTGCACGAGAGCGTCCTCGGGCCGTGGGATCATGAATGCGTCTGCGACTCTCCAGCAGATGTCGTCCATTCGCCTCGACCGCTGGAGAGCAGCCGTGACCGCATCACGCATCCCGACCCGACGCACCTCGTTCACCTCGCCGGTCGTCGACTACGAACCGCCACCTCTTGGTGCGCTTCCGGCGAGTCCCTGTCCGCCGCCGTCACCCACCGCGCTGCACCGTCGCACTCCCAGGCCGTTGCGGTCAGTCCCCGCCGCTGCGGCCGTCCAGCCGCACACCGGCGAGCTGATACCACCGCGGGCTGCAGCCGTCTTCGCCGATAGAGCCCTGCGCCGCGTCCTGGAGGTGACCGACCGACGTCGACCAGTGGCGCAGCTGCGGACCCTTCTTGCACCGGCGCTGTTCGACGCCGTGGCGACATCGACCAGAACGGGATCGGGCGGGGGCGCCGCCGTCCTGCGACGCGTGCGCTTGCGGTCTGCCGAGGTGCACGACGGCGAGGCAACGGCCGCCGAGGTGTTCGCCACGTACACACGCGGCCGACGCGTCCGCGCCATCGCGGGCCGCGTCGAGCTCGTCAACGGGCGCTGGGTGGTGACCGCTCTTCAGATCGGCTAACTAGCCGCGACGCGCCTTGGGGCCGCCCCGGTTCTGCCGACGAGCGGCTTCCCGCCGCTCGCGCCGAGACCCGCCGTTCGGTGCCGCATGCCTGCCACCACCGCCACGCTGCACCTCCGCCGAACCGTCCTCGGACGGGCCAGAGTAGGTCATCGGGCGCGACTCCTCGTCGTCGATTCCCTTGACCCGCAATGCCGCAGGCGCCTGACGGGGCCGCTCCTCGGTGACCACGGTGCCCTCGTCGGCGACGTCGGCGTCCCTGGCGGCGTCCACCTGGCGCGCCTTCGCGGCGGCGGTGGCCGCGTCAGCGGCGAACTGTGCCAGGTTCGGCGGCGCCGCGGTGGCGCCCACCTGTGACGCGGGTGTGGGCGTCGCCTGCACCTGGGCGTTGAACAGGAGGCCGACCGACTCCTCCTTCAGCCCGTCGAGCATGCCCGTGAACATGTCGTAACCCTCGCGCTGGTACTCGACGAGCGGGTCGCGCTGCGCCATGGCACGTAGGCCGATGCCCTCCTTGAGATAGTCCATCTCGTAGAGGTGTTCACGCCACTTGCGGTCGATCGTGGTGAGCAGCACGCTGCGCTCGAGCTGACGCATGGCGCCCTCGCCCCCGATCGCGGTCAGCTCCGCCTCGCGCGCCGCGTAGGCCGCCCGGGCGTCCTCGAGGAGGGCGTCGCGCAGCTCTTCACGCGTGAGCTCGCCCGGTTCCCCCACGGCGCCGGAGTCGATGAGGTCGTGGTGGTCGATGCCGACCGGGTAGAGCAGCTTGAGCGCGTCCCATAGTGCACCGAGATCCCAGTCCTCGGAGTAACCCTCCGCCGTGGCGCCGTCCACGTAGGCGGTGACGACGTCCTCGACCATCTGCCTGGCCTGCTCCTGAACGCTCTCGCCCTCGAGGATGAGCCGGCGTTCGGCATAGACCACCTTGCGCTGCTGGTTCATCACCTCGTCGTACTTCAAGACGTTCTTGCGGACCTCGAAGTTCTGCTGTTCCACCTGCGTCTGCGCGCTCTTGATCGCCCTGGTGACCATCTTGGCCTCGATGGGGACGTCCTCGGGGAGATTGAGACGGGTGAGCAACGACTCCAGCGTGGCGCCGTTGAAGCGCCGCATCAGCTCGTCGCCGAGCGACAGGTAGAAGCGCGATTCACCGGGGTCGCCCTGACGACCGGAACGCCCGCGCAGCTGGTTGTCGATGCGGCGCGATTCGTGACGCTCGGTGCCCAGCACGTAGAGGCCGCCGACCTCGCACACCTCCGTGGCTTCGGCTTCGGCCTCGGCCTTGACCCGGGCCAGCACGTCATCCCACGCGGCTTCGTAGTCCTCGGGCGTCTCGACGGGGTCGAGGCCGCGGTCGCGCAGTCGTTTGTCGGCGAGGAAGTCGACGTTGCCGCCGAGCACGATGTCGGTACCGCGGCCTGCCATGTTGGTGGCGACGGTGATGGCGTTGCGCCTGCCCGCCTCGGCGATGATGTTCGCCTCCTGCTCGTGGAACTTCGCGTTCAGCACGTTGTGCGGGATCCGGCGCTTGGTGAACTGCTTGGACAGGTACTCGGAGCGCTCGACGCTGGTGGTGCCGATGAGGACCGGCTGGCCCTTCTCGAAGCGCTCGCCGACGTCGTCGACGACGGCAATGTACTTGGCTTCCTCGGTCTTGTAGATGAGATCGGACTGGTCGGTGCGGACCATGTCCCGGTTGGTGGGGATCGACACCACGCCGAGGCTGTAGATCTCGTGCAGTTCGGCCGCCTCGGTCTGGGCGGTACCGGTCATGCCCGCGAGCTTGTCGTAGAGCCGGAAGTAGTTCTGCAGCGTGATCGTCGCCAGCGTCTGGTTCTCGGCCTTGATCTCGACGTGCTCCTTGGCCTCGATGGCCTGGTGCATGCCCTCGTTGTAGCGGCGGCCGACCAGCACGCGGCCGGTGAACTCGTCGACGATGATCACTTCGCCGTCGCGGACGATGTAGTCCTTGTCGCGCGAGAACAGCTCCTTGGCCTTCAGGCAGTTGTTCAGGTAGCTGACCAGAGGCGAGTTGGCGGCCTCGTACAGGTTCTCGATGCCGAGCTGATCCTCGACGAACTCGACGCCGATCTCGTGCACGCCGACGGTGCGCTTGCGGATGTCGACCTCGTAGTGGACGTCCTTCTCCATCAGAGGCGCCAGGCGCGCGAACTCGACGTACCAGTTCGACGCGCCGTCAGCCGGTCCGGAGATGATCAACGGGGTACGGGCCTCGTCGATGAGAATCGAGTCGACCTCGTCGACGACCCCGTAGTTGTGGCCGCGCTGCACCATGTCCTCCACCGTGTGCGCCATGTTGTCGCGCAGGTAGTCGAAGCCGAACTCGTTGTTGGTGCCGTAGGTGATGTCCGCGGCGTAGGCCACCCTGCGCTCGTCGGGCGTCATCTGCCCGAGGATGACGCCGACGTCGAGGCCGAGGAAGCGGTGTACGCGCCCCATCCATTCGCTGTCGCGCTTGGCCAGGTAGTCGTTGACCGTGACCACGTGGACGCCATTGCCCGACAATGCGTTGAGGTAGGCGGGCAGAACACACGTCAGGGTCTTGCCCTCACCGGTCTTCATCTCGGCGACGTTGCCGAAGTGCAGCGCGGCACCGCCCATGACCTGGACGTCGAACGGGCGCTGGTTCAGAACCCGCCACGCAGCCTCGCGGGCAACCGCGAAGGCCTCGGGCATGAGGTCGTCGAGCGTTTCCCCGCCGGCGACGCGCTTCTTGAACTCGTCGGTCTTGGCGCGCAATTCCTCGTCGGACAGCTTCTGCACGTCGTCGGATAGGGAGTTGACATACTCAGCGACCTTCTTGAGGCGCTTGACCATCCGGCCTTCACCGACACGGAGCAACTTCGACAGCACGCTAATTTCCCCTGTGGGCTCGATGGAACTCGTAATGCTTCAAACGAGGTCCATCGTAGGTGACTCGCCGAGCCGGCCGGCCGAATGCGCAGTCCAGGTCGGTCAGACCACCCCGTCTAGGCGAGCCGGATCAGGCCGTAGTCGTAGGCGTGGCGCCGGTAGACGACGGTCGGCTTGTCGCTCTCCTGGTCGTGGAACAGGAAGAAGTCGTGGCCGACCAGTTCCATCTCGTAGAGCGCGTCGTCCACGGTCATCGGGGTGGCCGTGTGTTCCTTGGTCCGCACGATCCGACCCGGTTCGTGATCCTCGGGGGCCGGGTTCTCGTCTTCGACGGGTGCCGGTTCGGGTTCGAGCAGCTGGGTGATCGCGGTGGCTTCGGCAAGGGAGACGGGAGTCTTGTCGCCGTAGTGGATCTTGCGGCGGTCCTTGCTGCGCCGAAGGCGATTCTCGAGTTTGCAGACCGCGGATTCCAGCGCGGCGTAGAAGCTGTCCGCGCAGGCCTCACCGCGCGCGACGGGGCCGCGGCCGCGGGCCGTGATCTCCACGTGTTGGCAGTTCTTGCGCTGACGGCGATTGCGTTCGTGGTCGAGTTCGACGTCGAACAGGTAAATGGTGCGGTCGAAGCGCTCGAGGCGCGATAGCTTTTCGGAGACATAGGTGCGGAAGTGGTCGGGGATTTCGACGTTGCGGCCCTTGACGACGATCTCGGCGCGGGGGTCTTCTTGCGGCTCGCCCTCGTCGTCCACCATCGCCGGTTGGTTGGTGTCCATGGATTGTATTGACATACTTGGCAACTCGTTCCTCTTGGGCTTGGACCGTTCAAGCACGCACGTAGCGTGCCCGGCTGGTGACGGGAAACGCGCCGGAGGGACCCGAATGTCGTCGGCCCGCGGCGCAAGGTGTCGAGTGCTCACCTCCTACCGCTTTTCAGGCGATGTGGCGCCGGTGTTTCTCGACGCTGCCGCGAGTCGTTCACGGGTGGTTGGCCCCGACGGTAGTCCGTGTTCACCCGCATGTGCCACATATTCGGCAGACCTGTTTTGACTTCTTCACTCCGGTTTGATCTCCGCGTAATCGGCGCTCGCGTAGACCGCCCGGTCAGGCGTGGGCGACGGCGAGGATCGCAGCAACACTGACGCCGGCAGTGTGCAGGACGCGGACCGACTCACCGCCGGTGCTTCCGGTCGTCACGACGTCGTCGATGAGCAGCACCTCCCCGCGCACCACCCCGCGGAGCCTCACCCGGCCCGCGACGTTGCGCTGTCGTTGGGCTGGCGACAATCCCACCGAATCACGCGTGAAGGCCCGCATGCGCAGGGCGGCGACGACGGTGGCGCCGGGGACGGCCGCGGTTCTCGCCATGGCGGTGACGGGATCGCCGCCACGCCTGCGCGCCGCCGACCACCTGGTGGGTGCGGGCACCAGCGTCAGCGGATCATCGACGATGCCCCAGGCCACCAATCGGGACACCCCGGCGCCGAGAGCGGCGGCCAACGGCCCGATCAGATCGGTGCGGCCGTGCTCCTTCATCGCGATGATCGCCGCGCGCCTGGGCCCGGCGTAGCGGCCAAGTGAGAAGACGGGCACGCCCGGGTCGACGCGGGGCGTGATCACGAGCGGCTCGTCGGTCAGCACCGCCAGCGTGCGTGAGCACGCGGGACACCAGCGGGTGCCCGGTGCCCCACAGCCGCCGCACGCCAGTGGGAGGACGAGGTCGAGCAGCACGTCTGCAGTCTTGCCGGATAGTCCGACAAAACCGGTGCGATGATGCCGATTGGCTTACTGTTGGCCCATCAGTTGTCACGCCAGGGAGGCTCGTGTGAGTGAGAACGGGGTCGGGACCTTCACCGGCAAGCAGGCCATCGTCACGGGCGCGGGCTCGGGCATCGGCGCTGCGCTGTGCCGGGCGTTGGTCGCCGCGGGAGCAGAGGTGGTGTGCACCGACGTCGACGGCGACGCGAACGCCCGTACCGCAGCCGCCGTCGGCGCGCGGTCGGCGCGGCTCGACGTGACCGACGCCGCGGCCGTTGCGGCGTGCGTCGACGAGGTGGTGTCCCGGGCGGGTCGACTGGACCTGATGTTTGCAGCTCCACGTTCGCGTCTGCAGACGCGTTGGCGAAGGACACGCGGCGAGCCATCGAGCGCAACAAGGGTCTGCTGGTGTGGCCCCGGCAGGCGCGCACCGCGTGGCTGTTCTCCCGCCTGGCACCAGCTCTGTTGCAGCGCATGTCGATTCGCTTCGTCGCTCACCAGAGGGCGCAGCAGGCCGCGCACGTCGCCAACTCCTCGGCGAATTAGCTCAGCCGGGAAGGACCGGAAGGGCACCTGCCACCATGAGCGGCCGCACCTCGGCCCACATCAGGTCGTTCTCGGCGGCTGACCCCGAAAGCTGCAGCACCCCGCGCTGATCCGCGACGTACAAGGTCGACGGATTCGCCGCGACCGTCGACACCGGGGCAAGCAGGTTCTGGCTCGGACCGTCGGAGTTCACGCCGTCGAGGTTGACGTAGGACACCGGATGCTGCCGATCGGTACGGCTGACGACGATGTCGTCACCGGTGCGCCACGACAGCGACACGGCAGTGTCTCCGAGGCCGAAGCCCAGTCGACGGGGATAGGTGAGTGCGTAGAGCCCGCCCTGCGTCTGCTCGACACCAGCCATGATGACCTGACCGTTGATGACCATCGCCGCTCGCGTGCCGTCGCGCGACAACTGCAGTTCGGACACGGGGCCTGGGAACTTGGTGAGCACCGCGGTGGCGTCCACGGGAATCCGGGCGGGTTGTCCAGAAGCCGCCTCCTGGATCACGCGAACAATGTTGTTGCCGTCCACCGCCACCCAGATCGCATCGTCGAGCGACCAGCTGGGCCGCGACAGCGTACGCCCGTCGATGGCCTGGGACGCGTTCCCGCCCACCTGACCGATCCACAGCGACGACGCCATGTCCGGCGCCCCGGGGCGCAGCGTCACCACCGATGCCGCCTCTTGCCCGCTGCGGGACAAGGTCGCCGCCGTCTGGTCCGGCATGTCACCGAAGGAACCGGGCACCCGCGGTGCCCGCTGACCGTCGAGTGACACGAGCGAGCCACCGATCAGCGCATGCAGACCGGCGGCCGCACCGGGATCGGCGCCGGGGTCGGTCGCAGCGACGTCGGAGGTGTTCCAGCCCTCGGCGAACCGGTCGTCGAGCGCTGCGCCGTCGGAGTTGATCACGTACGGCCCGTTGATGCCCGCCCGATTCAGGGTCCAAATGATCTGCGCGGCAAGCAGTTGCCGGGAATGCGGGTCGGTGGTTGACAGGGTCTCCAGGTCGATCTGCGCGCCGCCGTACCCGCGGCCGACGCCCGTCTTGCCACCGTCGGCGCGCGTGACCGGCCCGCGCAACCGCAGCGGCGGGCCGAGCAGGTTGCGCACGGTGTTGGCCATCTCCGGCCGCGGCCCGGCCACCAGCTTGCTCACCAGCTCGGTGGCCAACTGATCCGGCTCGGACACGGCTACGTAGCGTGGGTCCGGAACGACCGTCTTGCCGGTCGGGTCGACGAAGTACAGCGTGTTGCGCTTGTAGGTCGACTGGAATTGCTGCCAGTCGAGGAAGACGCCGTTGGGCAACTTGTCGATGCGCCAACCACCCGGCGTCTTCACGAGTTCGATCGGACCGGGGTCCGGCAACGCGCCCTCTCCGGTCTCGAACACCCCCATGTCCGACAGCGAACCCAGGATGTCGGCCTTCATGGTCACCGAAACTCGTTCGGGGCCGCGCGTTTCCACGAACACCACGAGGTCGATCAGCAGCGCGCTGCCGGCGTCGTCCCACTCGTTCGACGCCGACTCGGTGAGAAACTGCCTGGCGGCGAGATGCCGGTTCGCCGGATCGGCGGTGGCCTTGAGGAACTCGCGCAACAGGACGTCGGGGTCCATGTCGGGTGTCGGGGTCGGCAGGCTCGGCGGGGCGGGGCGGTCCATGGTGCCGAGAGCCTGCGGCGCCGACGAACTCGGCACACCTGCACACCCGGCGAGGGCCAGCACGAAGGCCAGCAGCAGCGAAGCCACCGCCAGCGTGCGTGTCACGTGCGGTCCCCGGCTGGTTCGCGCTCGCGAACTGGGCGGCGCGGCGGGTTGTCGGGTCCAATGGGCTTGAGCGGCAACGGGCTCGCCGTCACCTTGTGGCCGCGCACCAACGGCAGCGTCAACCGGAAGCATGCGCCCTTGCCCGGCTCTCCCCACGCCTCGAGCCTGCCCTGGTGCAGCCGCGCGTCCTCGATGGAGATGGCCAGTCCCAGCCCGGTCCCGCCGGACCCACGTACGCGCGACGGGTCGGAGCGCCAGAACCGACTGAACACCAGCTTCTCCTCGCCGGGGCGGAGTCCGACGCCGTAGTCGCGCACCGTGACAGCGACGGTGTCCTCGTCGGCAGCCATCCGGATCCGCACCGGCTTGCGCTCGGCATGGTCGACGGCGTTGGCGATGAGGTTGCGCAGGATGCGTTCCACCCGCCGCGGGTCGACCTCCGCGATGACGGCCTCCGCAGGCATGTCCACGATCAGGTCGACGGAGGCGTCCTTGGCCAGGTGACCGACGTCCTCCAGTGCGCTCTCGACAGTCAGCCGCAGGTCCTCGGACTCGACCGACAGTTCCGCGACGCCCGCATCGTGGCGGGAGATCTCGAGCAGGTCGTTGAGCAGTGTCTCGAACCGGTCCAGTTCGTTGACCATCAACTCGGTCGCCCGTCGCAATGCCGGCTCGAGGTCGTCACTGTGGTCGTAGATCAGATCGGCGGCCATGCGCACGGTCGTCAGGGGGGTGCGCAGCTCGTGACTGACGTCAGAGGTGAAGCGGCGCTGCAGGTTTCCGAATTCCTCGAGCTGGGTGATCTGTCGCGAGAGGCTCTCTGCCATGTCGTTGAACGACACCGCAAGGCGAGCCATGTCGTCCTCGCCTCGGACCGGCATGCGCTCGGTGAGATGCCCTTCGGCGAATCTCTCGGCAATGCGCGAGGCGGACCGCACCGGCAGCACGATCTGACGTCCCACCAGGAGCGCGATCGCGGCTAGCAACCCGAGGAGGACGACGCCAGCGGTGGCCATCGTGCCGCGCACCAGCGCAATGGTGTTCTCTTCATTGTTCAACGGAAAGATCAGGTAGAGCTCGAGATTGGTCACCGGTGACGACGTCGGACTGCCGACGATCAACGCCGGGCCCGAGAAACCGTCGGTGTGCACCGTCGCGTACTGATAACTGACCTGCCCGGCCTTGACGAACTCCCGCAACGCGTCGGGCACCTCTTGCACGGGACCCGCAGCAGTGGCCGCCCGTGGTCCGTCGCCCGGCACGACGAGCACCGCGTCGAAAGCACCCGCGAGCCCCGCGCCGGTGTCGACCTTGCGGTCGACGAGCGTATTGCGCGCCAGTTGCAGGCTGCTGTCCAGTGACCGCGTCTCCTCGCCACCGACGATGCCGCTGACCGTGGTGCGGGCCCGCTCGATCTCCTCGGTGGCCGCGCGGAGCTTCACCTCCAGGATGCGGTCGGTGATCTGGCTCGTCAGCACGAAGCCGAGAACGAGAATGACCGCCAACGACAAACCAAGGACGAGGGTGACGACACGCAGTTGCAGCGAGCGACGCCACGCGAAACCGAGCGCCCGGCCCAGAGTGCCGAGGCCCCGCAGCATCGGGGCCGAACGGCTCCGGATGCGCCGCCTCGAACCCCAGATCACGGAGGTCCGGCCTTGTACCCCACTCCTCGAACGGTGAGCACCACCTGCGGGTTCTCCGGATCAGTCTCGACCTTGGCGCGCAACCGCTGGACGTGCACGTTCACCAGACGGGTGTCAGCGGGGTGTCGGTAACCCCACACCTGTTCAAGCAGCACATCCCGAGTAAACACCTGCCGCGGTTTGCGTGCCAGCGCCACCAGCAGATCGAACTCCAACGGTGTCAGCGAAATCTGCTCACCTTGCCGGGTGACCTTGTGGGCGGGCACGTCGATCTCGACGTCGGCGATCGACAGCATCTCGGCGGGACCGTCGTCATTGCGCCGCAGCCGCGCCCGGACGCGGGCGACGAGCTCCTTCTGCTTGAAGGGCTTCATCACGTAGTCGTCGGCGCCGGACTCCAGGCCGAGCACCACGTCGACGGTGTCGGTCTTGGCCGTCAGCATGACGATCGGGACACCCGAGTCGGCGCGCAGCACGCGGCACACGTCGATGCCGTTCATCCCGGGCAACATGAGGTCGAGCAACACCAGATCGGGTCGCAGTTCGCGGACCGCCGTCAACGCCTGGCTGCCGTCACCGATGACCGCGGTGTCGAAGCCCTCGCCCCTCAGGACGATCGTGAGCATCTCGGCGAGCGACGGATCGTCATCGACGACCAGAATCCTTTGCCTCATGGTGTCCATCGTGTCACCAGATCGCGATAAACCCGGGATACCACACCGGGCGTTTTGCCTGCGGATCAGCCCGTCAGCGCCTGCGCGAGGTCGTGCGAGACCACGTCGGGCCCGGCGACCGCCCACCGTCCGCACCAATTCGCCGCGGCCAACGCGGCGTAGGCGACACCCGTCCGGCGCTGCAGACCGTCGTCGCGTTCGTACGCGTCGCGGGCGCGGTCGGCCTCCGACTCCTCGCGCCGCCGGGCACGTTCGGCCGCCAACTCGGTCGGTACCGCGAGCAGCACCTGACAATCGGGCGCAGGCATCCCGAACCGGTCGAACTCCAACTCCCGCACCCAGGCGACCACGTCGCCGTCGATCCCCTGATGCAGCCGCGCCGCGCTGTAGGCGGCGTTGGACGCCACGTAGCGGTCGAGGATGACGACGTCGTGCGCCGTGCGCAACCGCTCGATCTCACCCTTGGCATCGCACCGGTCGAGCGCGAAGAGCGCGGCCATCGCGTACACCGACGACGACAGGTCTCCATGCTCACCGTGGAGCGCCTCGGCAGCGATGTCGGCGTGCACGGACTGGTGGTAGCGCGGGAAGGCGAGACGGGCGACGGTCTTGCCCGCCGCCTCGAACGAGGATCTCAGCCCGTCGGTCAGCGTGCGCTTGCCTGCGCCGTCGACACCCTCGATCGCGATGAGCACGGGGCGAGCGTAGCGCGCTAGAACTGCCCGCAATTCGGCGTGGTCGGCACGCCGTTGAATCGATCGGCGATCCACTGCATCGCCGCCTCACCGTCCACCAGCATCGGCAACTCGTGGTTCATGACCAGCTTGTTGAGGAAGGGCGGCTCCTCATTGGTGCGGAACTCGACGTCGGCTCCCTGGGCACACCAGTCACGGCCCAGCTGGTTGGCACCCGTCCACGGCACCAGCGGATCGAACCGGTTGCTGTTGATGCATGTCGGACAGCGTCCGGAACGGTTCCTCACCGACGAGCTGGTTGACGTCCTCGTTGAAGTAGGGCTGCAGATGCCGAAACATGAACTTGGCGAGGGTCCGCGATGCACTGACCGGCAACCTTTTGGAGCAGATCCTCACCGCGCGGTGTGAGAGTCGCCCGGATCGCCCCCTCGAACTCCGGGTAAGTCGCGATCACGGAGTTCAGGGCATACCCGACCACCCCCACCAGCGCACTACCGTCCGCGTAGGGGAAGAGCTCCTCGAGGTTGGCGGGCGGGGCACCGGCGTAAGAGCCGACGACGAGCAGCTCGGGCGCATACGACGCCGCCAGTTCGGCGGCGGAGGCCGCCGCTCCCCCACCTTGCGAATATCCCCAGAAGACGAGGGGCCCATCAGGATCCAGCGACGTGTGTCGGGGAGCCGCATCGAGGCCCGCGCCGCATCGAGCATCACATCGCCCGCGGCTACCCGATTCACGTGGGTGTGGACGCCGGGAGTTCCCAGACCCTGGTAGTCGGTCATGACGATCGCGAATCCACGGGCCACCATCGTCGCGACGAACAACTCCTCGTAGTTGAACGCGACGTCGAGATACGGTGAGAAGTGGATGCCCTGGTTGAACTGCCGCGACGGCGCGCACTGGTCGCCTTGGCCCTGGGTGCCGGGCCCGTACACGATCAAGGGCCGCGGACCCCGACCCGGCCAGTCGTCAAACGGCTCGAAGTAGGTACCCGTCACCGCCATGGGGCTGCCGCGAGCATCGTTGCTGCGGTACATGATTCGCGTTCCGGTCGCCATGATGGCGCCCAGTTGGCCCGAGGATTCGAGCACCAATCGCGAAGGCTCGCTGCGGATCAGGTCACCCGGCTGCCCCGCGGGCAACGGATCGGGCGGCGTGTAGAACTCGATGTAGGAGTCCTCATTGAAGTACGGATCGTGATTGCGGTCGGCGCTCGCGGGTGGGGTAATGCCGATGCATCCGATCAGCACCAGCGAAACCAGACCCCCCCCAGACCCGACACACGAGGCCGAACCGTAACAGAACGGCGTGTCACTCAGGGCCGTATTCGTAACGTTGACGAGACTCCCGAATCCGGTTTCACGGCAATGGATTTGCCAGTTCTGCACCAGGTCAGTCATCCAGCGTGGAGATCACCAGCTGGTGGGCGTTCCGGTCGAGGTACGTCGAGCTTCGCCAGCGGGACGAACTAAGCGCTTCGTCCAACGACGCGGACACGACGAAGGGGCATGCGGGAACCTCCGCGGCAAGCAGCGACTGAACGGTGGGGCGCTTGCCGCCGTCGGTCGGATGATGGGTCGCCATCAGCGCCGCCGTCGTCTCGGGTGTCAACGTCACCACCGCGTCGATCCAGTACGTCGTCGGCGCCGCGGGTCCACCGGTCGCACTGTTCCACGTCACCCAACTCGCCGACACGGGGGTGCCGATCACGGGGAACCTCTTCGTCAACGGATCCAGGTCGTGCCGCACGTCCGTCGGCGGTGGCGGACCGCTGACCGACTGCTCGTCACCCCTCTGGCAGCCCGCCACCATCGCGCCGATCAGCACGACGAAAAGTCCCTGGCACACCAGGTGCGCCAGGGACTTTCGCATGTCTCAGTCGATCAGTAGCGGTAGTGCTCGGGCTTGTACGGGCCGTCGACGTCGACGCCGATGTACTCCGCCTGCTCCTTGGTCAGCTTGGTGAGCGAGCCACCGAGCGCCTCGACGTGGATCTTGGCGACCTTCTCGTCGAGATGCTTGGCCAGTCGGTAGACCTCGTTGTCGTACTCGTCGTTCTTGGTCCACAGTTCGATCTGCGCGATCACCTGGTTGGAGAAGCTGTTGCTCATCACGAACGACGGGTGACCGGTCGCGTTGCCGAGGTTCAGCAGGCGACCCTCGGACAGCACGATGATCGAGTGGCCATCGGGGAAGATGAACTCGTCGACCTGCGGCTTGATGTTGATCCGACGGATGTCCTCGTCACGCTCGAGGCGAGCCATCTCGATCTCGTCGTCGAAGTGGCCGATGTTGCCGAGGATCGCCTGGTGCTTCATCGACCGCATGTGGTCAAGGGTGATGATGCCCCGGTTGCCGGTGGCGGTGATGACGATGTCCGCCCAGCCGATGGCCTCTTCGACGGTCTTGACCTCGAACCCGTCCATGAGCGCCTGCAGGGCGTTGATCGGGTCGATCTCGGTGACCGCGACGCGCGCACCCTGAGCCTTGAGCGCCTCGGCGGAGCCCTTGCCGACGTCGCCGTAACCGCACACCAACGCAGCCTTGCCGCCGATGAGGACGTCGGTGCCGCGGTTGATGCCGTCGATCAGCGAGTGGCGGGTGCCGTACTTGTTGTCGAACTTGCTCTTGGTGACCGAGTCGTTGACGTTGATGGCCGGGAACGACAGCTCACCCGCGGCGGCGAACTGGTACAGCCGCAGCACACCGGTGGTGGTCTCCTCGGTGACGCCCTGGATCGACGCGGCGATCTTCGTCCACTTGGTCTTGTCGGTCTCGAAGCGCTTCCGGACCAGCGCCAGGAAGACCTTCCATTCGTCGGAGTCGTCGTCCTCCATGGGGGGCACGACGCCGGCCTTCTCGTACTGCGCGCCGCGCAGTACGAGCATGGTCGCGTCACCACCGTCGTCGAGGATCATGTTGGCGGGTTCCCCCGGCCAGGTCAGCATCTCCTCGGCGCACCACCAGTACTCCTCCAGCGTCTCGCCCTTCCAGGCGAAGACCGGAATGCCCTTGGGCTCCACGGGGGTGCCGTGCGGGCCGACGACGGTCGCCGCGGCCGCGTGGTCCTGGGTGGAGAAGATGTTGCATGACGCCCAGCGCACCTCGGCGCCCAGAGAAACGAGCGTTTCGATCAGGACGGCGGTCTGCACAGTCATGTGCAGCGAGCCGGACACCCGTGCGCCCTTGAGCGGCAGCACGTCGGCGTATTCGCGGCGCAGCGTCATCAGACCGGGCATCTCGTGCTCGGCGAGGCGGATCTCCTTGCGGCCGAACTCGGCCAATTCCAGGTCGGCCACCTTGAAGTCGATGCCGTTGCGGACATCGGCGGTGAGTGTTGGTGCAGTCATGTAGAGCCCTTACTTCGTTGGTCTTCTTGGGTCGTCATTGCCTATGTGCGCACGCAGGTGCGCCGGCGACATCCGAAGCCTGCGGGCTCGCGGGACAGGCGCTAGGGCGCTCTGCCGGCTAGGAGATGTCCATTACACCGTATCGCTCGGCGAAGGGTGTCATCAAACGGGCCAGGTCTCGGGCAACGTCGTGATCGGCTTCGGGCGGCATGGAAACGTAGCTCATCGCCAGCCTGACGATGGCTCTGGCCAGCACTCCTGCGTCTTCCTCACTCACGCGGACCCAGCTGTCTATCAACGTCGACGTGAGTCGCTGCGAACAGCGCGTGATGATCGGCGCGCTGTCGGTGGTGATGATCTGAAGGAGCTCGGGCTTGGCCGCGCCGGTGAGCAGGGAGATGACGAGCGGGTCGGACGCCGACTCTGCGAAGAACGCCCGGAACCCCTCGAGGAACGCCGAATAGACGTTGCCGACGTTGCCGGCGATCGCACCGTCGACCGCATCCACCAGCCGGTCGGCCAACCGCAGGGCGTACCCCTCGGCCAGACCCTGGCGTGACCCGAACTCGTTGTAGATGGTCTGCCGGCTGATGCCGGCCGCCTTGGCGACGTCGGACAGCGTGATGGACGACCAGTCACGGGTCAGCAGCATGTCCCGCATGCCGTCGAGGATCGAGCCGCGCAAGAGCACTCGCGACGCCTCGGCGTACGGCACGCGAGGTGCCGTACGCCGATCGGTCGGACTGTCCATACGCGCGACAGTATCGTTCCCCGACACTCCGCTAGCCCAGACCGCCGTCACGGACGGGCAACCTCCACCATCTCGAAGTCCGACTTGGCCGCGCCGCAGTCCGGGCAGCTCCAGCCCTCGGGGATGTCGTCCCAGCGCGTGCCCGGGGCGATCCCGTCCTCGGGCCAGCCCTTCTCCTCGTCGTACTCGAATCCGCATTGCACGCAGACGAACAACTTGAAGTCATTCACGGGGAAACTCCGATCTCTTCGAAATCAACCTTCTCGCGGACTGCGCAGTCCGGGCAGCACCAGTCGTCGGGCACCTGGTCCCACGGCGTCCCGCCCGGAAAGCCCTCGCGCGGAGCGCCGTTCGCTTCGTCGTAGACGTAGTCACAGCCGGGACAGCAATAGGCCGTCATGCCACGACATCCTCAGTCCCGTACTTCGCCAGCACCTTGTCGCGCATCCGCGGATGAATGTTGACCCGACTGAGGTCGCCGCCGTAGTGCGAGAGCACGCGGTGGTCCATGACCTTGCGCCACAGGGGCGGGAAGTACGTCAGCCCGATCATCGACGCGTAGCCGCTGGGCAGGTTCGGCGCGCCCTGCATGCTGCGCAGCGTCTGGTAGCGGCGCGTCGGGTTGGCATGGTGATCGCTGTGCCGCTGCAGGTGGTATAGGAACAGGTTGGTCACCAGATGATCGGAGTTCCAGCTGTGTTCGGGCGCGCAGCGCTCGTAGCGTCCGCTGGCGGTCTTCTGCCGGAGCAGGCCGTAATGCTCGAGATAGTTGACGGTCTCGAGCAACGTGAAGCCGAACACCGCCGAGATGACCACGTACGGAATCAACGCGAGGCCGAAGATCGCGATGAGCGAGCCGTACAGCACCACCGACATCGCCCACGCGTTCAGCACGTCGTTGGAGGGATGCCACGGGCTCTTGTTCACGCGGCGGAGCCGCTGGGCTTCGAGCTCCCACGACGACTTCAGGCTGCCCCACACGCTGCGCGGCAGGAACTCCCAGAACGTCTCACCGAAGCGTGCCGACGCCGGATCCTCCGGAGTGGCGACCCGGACGTGATGACCGCGGTTGTGCTCGATGAAGAAGTGGCCGTAGCACGTCTGCGCCAGGGTGATCTTGCTCAGCCACCGTTCGAGGGTGTCCTTCTTGTGCCCCAGCTCGTGCGCGGTATTGATCCCGACGCCACCCATCATTCCCACCGACAGCGCCAGGCCGATCTTCGCGGGCCATCCCAGCGACCCGTCGAAACCGAGCCAACCCAGGTCGGAGGCGGTGAACAGGTACGCGCCGAGGATGACGGTGACGTACTGGAACGGGATGAAGCCGTAGGTGCAGTAGCGGTAGTACTTGTCGTTCTCCAACCGCTCCACGACCTCGTCGGGCGGGTTCTCCCCGTCCGGGCCGAACCGTCGATCCAATAGCGGCAGGACGAGGTAGACCAGGATGGGGCCGATCCAGAACGGCACCTGCGCGGCACCGCGCCAGCCGAGTTCGTTGAGTGCCCACACGATGGGGAGCATCACCAGCACCGCGGTGGGCACGATCAAGCCCATCAGCCACAGGTACCGTTTCTTGTCCCGCCACTGTTCGACCGGGGTCGTGGGGTCCATCTGCGTCGTCACGGTCAATTCACCTCCATGTGAGTGCCATCACTGCTCGGAGTTGACTATAGAGCGACATTTGTCCGTTGTCTAGACACAGGGTGTTGTTTTGTAAAGCAACGTTTGGCGCAATGGCTCACCGAGGTCTACGTCAGGGTCGTGATTCGGCCGGAAGCCAGCCGTCATGCAGAAATCGGCGAGGGGCCGCGCGGGCCGCGGGTCAGCTTTCCGCTTCGACGGACGCGGTGATGGTGAACATGCCCGCCAGGTCAGGTCTTGCGGAGCCGGGTATCGGGCTCGTCGGTGTCGGCGATCGACTGCTCGACCGACTTGATGCGCCATCGATCCGTCATATCTCGCCGCCCTTCGTGGTTCGTGTGACGGGCACCCTACCTAGTACGGTCCCGGTCATGGGCAAACACGCAGTCGTCATCGGCGCGAGTATCGCGGGCATGTGCGCCGCACGGGTGCTCTCCGATCACTACGACAAGGTCACGGTCTACGAACGCGACGACCTACCCGGCGAACCCGGCAACCGGACCGCCGTGCCGCAGGGCAAGCACGTACACCTGCTGATGGCGCGTGGTGCCAACGAATTCGATGGCCTCTTCCCCGGACTGCTCGACGGCATGGTGGCCGACGGCGTCCCGAAGCTCGCCAATCGGCCGGACTGCATTCACTTCGCCGCCGCGGGACACGTGCTCGGGACCAAGACGACGTTGCGCAGGGAGTTCACCGCCTACGTCCCGAGCAGGCCGCACCTGGAGTGGCAGATCCGCAAGCGGGCGCTGGCGATCCCGAACGTCGAGTTGGTGCGCACCAGCGTGGCCGAGCCACGGTTCGACTCGGCGCAAGAGCGCGTGACGGGCGTGCTGCTAGAGGCCGGTGACGAGTCGAGTGCGGTTCCGGCCGACCTCGTAGTCGATGCGACCGGGCGCGGCACCCGCCTCCCGGTGTGGCTCGAGCAATGGGGTTACGGCCGCCCGCCGGAAGACACCGTCGACGTCGGCATCAAGTACGCGACGCACCAGGTCCGCATCCCGGACGGCCTCGTCAAGGAGAAGGTCGTGGTCGCCGGGGCGTCCCGCGAACACCCCGTCGGCCTCGGCATGCTCCTCTACGAGGACGGCAACTGGAGTCTGACCACGTTCGGCACCGGCAAGGCCGAACCGCCGAAGGACTTCGCCGAGATCTGCGACCTGGCGGACGTGCTGCTGCCGCCCCACCTCAGCGCGGCGGTGCGCGCCGGCGAGCCGCTCGGCGAGATGGCGTTCCACAACTACCCGATGAGCCGGTGGCGCCGCTACGACCAGATGGAGCGCTTCCCCGCCGCCATAATCCCGTTCGGGGACGCCGTCGTGAGCTTCAATCCGACCTACGGCCAGGGCATGACGATGACGTCGATCCAGGCGGGCAACCTGCGCACGGTGCTGCGATCCGGCGATCCGGACATCGCGGGTCGGCTGTCGCTCGCGACCAAGAAGACGACCTGGCCGGTCTGGACGATGAACGCCATCGGCGACCTGGCATTGCACAACGCGAAGGCCGAGGACGTGCCGTGGTGGTACCTCCGCGTGGGCAACCTCTTCGATCAGTTCCTCGGGGCCGCGGAGACGGAAGCCGATCTGGCCGAATGGTTCCTGCGTCGGTTCAGTCTGCTGGACAGCCTCTACATGGTCCCGGACGCCAGGACTCTCGGCCGGACCGTCCGACACAACATGGGTCTCCTGTTGGCCGAGAAGTTCGGCCGGGCCAAGAGACGGACTAGGTCGTCGACGCGCGATCGAGATCCGGTTCCAAGTAGATGACCGTCGCCGCGGGCACCGCGGCACGAACCGCCACCTCGGCAGCATCGATGGTGACCGCCACGGTGGCGAGGTCGGTCCCCGCTGCCAACGCGATCTTGGCGCCGACCAGCATGTCGTCGGGGCCCATGTACTGCGTGCGGAGGTGAATCACGCGGTCGATGTGCGGGGTCTGCTCCAGCGCGGCGCGGATGGCATCGTCTTCCCGTGGCGTCGCACCCTCACCGATGAGCGCGCTGTGCATCTCGATCATCAGAATCACGGCGATCACCGCGAGCAGCGCACCGATGCAGAGGGTGCCGACGCCGTCCCAGACCGGGTTGCCCGTGACCATCGTCAACCCGACGCCGACGAGCGCAAACGCCAGTCCGATCAACGCACCGGTGTCTTCGAGCAGCACCACGGGCAGTTCGGGGTTGCGTGAGCTGCGGATGAATCGCCACCACCCGCCAGAGCCCTTCAGCGGCCGGGACTCCTTCATCGCGGTCCGAAAGCTGTAGGACTCCAAGCAGATTGCCGCCACCAGGATGACGAGCGCCACCAGCGGTGACGTCAGCTCGTGCGGGTGGACGACCTTTTCGTAGCCCTCGTACAGCGCGAATGCCGCGCCGAGGGAGAACAACACCAGCGCCACCACGAACGAGTAGAAGTAGCGGCTGCGTCCGTACCCGAACTGATGCAGCGCATCGGCGTCCTTGCTCGCTTCCCGCTGGCCCCACAGCAGCAGACCCTGATTCGACGTGTCGGCGACGGAATGCACGCCCTCCGCCAGCATCGACGAACTGCCGGTGATCGAGAAGCCGACGAACTTGGCGGCCGCAATGCCCGCGTTCGCCAGCAGGGCGGCAATGATGGCGCGCCTGCTCCCGGACGCCGACATGGTCGAGCCCCCCTCAGATGCCGACCGTGGCACGGAACAACGCGGCCGGCTGCTCGGCGACGAGGCGGATGGGCCCGTCATCGGCTGCCACCCACGCCGCCGCTCCCCGGTCGAGGGTCAGCGTGCTCGACTTGGCGTGCACCTGAACCGAGCCCTCGGTGCACAACAACACCTGCGGACCGTCATGCCGAGCGGGCACATCGGTCTCGTGCCCGAGTTCGCGACCGTCGAGTCGCAGCACGGACACGGCGAACTCGGGTGCAGGCGTGTAGTAGACGAGCTCGATTCCGTCACTGGCAGTCCTCGGTTTGAGCGCCAGTTCGTCGGTGGGCGTGAAGTCGAGCACCCGGAGAAGCTCGGGAACGTCGACGTGCTTCGGAGTCAGACCTCCGCGCAACACGTTGTCGGAGTTGGCCATTACCTCGAAGCCCATCCCGTGCAGGTAGCTGTGCAGGTTTCCGGCGGGCAGGTAGATTCCCTCCCCCGGCTGCAGGGTGATCCGGTTGAGCAGCATGGAGGCCAGCACTCCCGCGTCACCGGGATACAGTTCACCCAGCTGCAGCGTCGTCTTGGTCTCGTTCGCGAATTCCGTTGCACCCGAACGCAGGTAGCTGACGGCGCCGTCGAGCACCGCGGGCACCAGAGCGTCGAGATTGGCCTGCGGCGCCGTGATCCACGTGGTGAACAGCGCACGCAGCCCGTCGGCGTCCGCCGGGCCGGACAGCAGGTTGACGAACGGGTCCAGTTCCGCCACCTCCAGCGCCTGCAGGAGTTCGACGCTGCGGGCGACGGGCCGGAAGCCCGCGAGCGCCTCGAAGGGGGTCAGCGCGACGATCAACTCCGGTTTGTGGCTTCGGTCGCGGTAGTTCCTGGTGGGTGCCGAGATGGGGATGCCGAGGCGATCCTCTCGCGCGAATCCCTCCGCCGCCTGAGCCGCACTGGGGTGCGCCTGTAGCGACAGGGGTTCCTCCGCGGCGAGCACCTTGGCCAGGAAGGGAAGCGCGTCACCGAACCGCTCGCGTGCGACCGCCCCCAGCTGGCCCTCGGGATCTGCGATGATGGTGTCGAGCAACGACCGCTCCCCGCCGTCGCACTCCAGCCACGCGGGGTCGCCCGGATGCGCGCCCAGCCAGAGTTCGGCCTCGGGATGCGGTGTGGGACTGGGCCTTCCCGCGAATTCGGCGATCGCAGTATGCGATCCCCACGCGTAGGTCCGCAGCGCGCCGCGTAATACGTCCACTCGCCTAACCTCGAACCAGTCTCAGGTACGCTGCCGTCATTTCGAGGCGCACCGCCAACATCGCCAATTGCTGTTCGGGGCGCCCGCTCGACCGTGGCGTCACGGCGTCGGGTACGTCGTCGGCGCTGACCACGTCGACGTCGTCATATCCATTGAGTGTCGCGATCATCCCCGGCCGCTCCTCGTCGGTGGCGAACACGACGGTCCGCACTCGCGCGGGCAGCGGGCCGTCGATCTCCTCGTCGTGGAAGATGGAGGACTCGGAACCGGTTGCACTGCTTGTCAATCCGCGACGCAGCGCAACTAGCACGTCGGCCAGTCCCACGGCAGCCACGGGCTGTTGCGCTACCCGGAGCAGGATCGAGCCGACGTGCCTCGCGAGTGCCACGGTGGCGGCATTGCCACCGGCCAGGACGATGTCGCGGCCCGACATGCGCTCGGCGAGTGACTTGGCGGGGTTGGTGAACGACTCGCGGCCTGCGCTGTTGCGCAACGCCTCGGCGTCGAGCGCGTCGGCAAGTCCGGCAAGGTCGACGCTCAACCCGGGGAGGACGACGTGCAGGGCGGCCAGTCCGGCGGCGAGGTAGCGCACGAGGGCGAACTCGTCGGACACGAGCAGTCGCGGTGGGAGTACCACGGCCCTCCCCGCCGCGACCTCTCGAAGCGGTCCCTCGTCGGGAGCGACCACGACCACCCTTGCGCCACGCCGAATTCCACTCGCCGCGGCCGACACCAGCACCTGGTCGGCGGGATCGTCACCCGCCACGACCATGACGTCGAGAGCCCCGATCCAGGGAGGCGCCTCCGATGCGACGACGATCGGCGCCGCGCTCGACCCGCCGAGGGCAGCCGCCAGCATGGCGCCGGCAGCCTCGGCAGCCCCTCTACTTGCCACCCAGATCACGGTGCGCGGCGGCTGATCCCCGCGAAGGGGCTCAAGGACGCCCTCCTCCAGAGCGGCGGCCACCGCCCGCATCTGCGCACCCGCCATCGACGCGGCTCTCAGCAATCCCTCCCGGTCGGCCGCGAGCAGACCCTCGACGTCGTCGAGGTCGATGGTCGCATGCGCGGCACTCACGTGACAGTCTCGCTGAGCGCTGCGATCTGGGCCGCGACGTCATCGACGATCGCGGAAACGCCCTCCGCGCTCCTGGCTTCGACGTTGAGCCGCAGCAACGGCTCGGTGTTGGACGTGCGTAGGTTGAACCAGCTGCCGTCACCGAGATCGACGGTGACGCCGTCGAGGTGGTCGATCGACTGGATGCGGCTGCTGAAGGACTTCAGGACCGCGTCGACGCACGCCGGCGCGTCGGCCACGGTGAAGTTGATCTCCCCCGACCCTTCGTACCGCTGGTAGTCGGCCATCAACTGAGACAGCGGTCGGTCCTGCTCCCCCAGTGCCGCAAGCACGTGCAGCGCGGCCAGCATCCCGGAGTCGGCGCCCCAGAAGTCACGGAAGTAATAGTGCGCCGAGTGCTCCCCGCCGAAGATCGCGCCCGATTCGGCCATCAACGCCTTGATGTAGGAATGCCCAACTCTCGAGCGAATGGCCGTACCACCGCGTTCGGCGATCAACTCCGGCACCGTCCGCGAGGTAATCAGGTTGTAGATCACCGTGGCACCGATCTCTCGACCGAGTTCGCGCCCGGCCACCAACGCCGTCACCGCTGACGGCGACACCGGATGGCCGAGTTCATCCACGACGAAGCAGCGGTCCGCGTCACCGTCGAAGGCCAGCCCGATGTCGGCACCGGTCTCGACCACGTGACGCTGCAGATCGACCAGGTTCGCCGGATCGAGCGGATTGGCCTCGTGGTTCGGGAACGTACCGTCGAGCTCGAAGAACAGCGGCAGCAGCGTGATTGACGTCAGGGGACCGAGTACCGCAGGTGTGGTGTGCCCGCCCATCCCGTTCCCCGCATCGATCGCTACCCGGAGCGGCCGGAGGCCGGCGATGTCGACGAGCGACCGCAGGAAGGCTCCGTAGTCGCTGAGCACGTCACGGTCCTCGATGGTCCCGGGTGCGCCGTCGAAGGCCGGCACGCCGTTGACGACCTCGTCGCTGATGGTGGTCAGACCGGTGTCCTTGCCGACGGGTCTTGCTCCGGCGCGGCAAAGTTTGATGCCGTTGTAGGCCGCGGGATTGTGACTGGCGGTGAACATGGCCCCGGGGCAGTCGAGCAGACCGGACGCGAAGTACAGCTGATCCGTCGACGCCAGGCCGATCCTGATGACGTTCAGACCCTGCGCGACGACTCCTTCGGCGAACGCCGCGGCCAACGACGGGGAACTGGCCCGCATGTCATGGCCGATCGCGACGCGGTCGGCACCCGGCCGACCCTCGTCGCGTACCAGCCTGGCGAACGCGCCACCGACGTCGGCGACGAATTCTTCGTCGAGTTCTTCGCCGACCAGTCCACGGACGTCATACGCCTTGATGACGCGGTTGACAGCCGCAGCGGGCCGAGACATAGATCTCCTCGCGAAGGGGACTCTTGGGGCCAGCCTATCGGCTGGACACCGGCTCGGGTGAAACCACGGGTAGGCCGAGCCGTGTCAGGGCTCTCGCTAGTCCATGGGATCCGGCAGCACGCGCAAGTGCCCGCGCCTGCGCAGGTTCTGCTCCGACCGAGTCACCGGCGGGGCCATCAGCGCGCCGCCGTGCGCACCGGTGACCGGATCGGAGAACCCGGCGGGTGGTCCTCCCACCGCAGCGTCGCGACCCTCGCGCACCGCGTCGGCGAGTGCGACGAGGTCGTCGTCGTCGGAATGCGAGGGCAGCGGTCCCGCGTGCCTGACCAGTTCCCATCCCCGCGGCGCAGTGATCCGTCCGGCATGGATTACGCACAGGTCCCAGGAGTGAGGCTCGGAAGCGGTGGCGAGCGGGCCGACGACGGCAGTCGAGTCCTTATAGACGAAGGTCAGCGTCGCCACGGCGTAGTGCGGGCACCCGGGCCTGCAGCAGCGACGGGGAACGTTCACGGACACGAGGCTATCGCGCGGGCACGTCTCGAGTCGGCGACACGCGCAGCACGCAACCGGCCGATCTCCAACCGTTACGATCGCCGAATGGTCGAGCGGCAGCCTGGACGAGCGCACCGCGGACGCCGGCAGATGCGCGGCCCGCTGCTGCCTCCCACGGTGCCGGGCTGGCGCAGCCGAGCGGAGCGTTTCGACATGGCCGTGCTCGAGGCGTACGAGCCCATCGAGCGGCAGTGGCAGGACCGGGTGTCCGGTCTGGACGTCGCGGTCGACGAGATCCCACGGATCTCACCGAAGGATCCGGACAGCGTCCAGTGGCCACCCGAGGTGATCGCAGACGGGCCGATCGCCCTCGCCAGGTTGATACCCGCGGGCGTCGACGTCAGGGGAAATGCCACTCGGGCGCGAATCATGCTGTTCCGCAAGCCGATCGAGCGACGGGCCAAGGACACCGTCGACCTGTCGGACTTGCTCCACGACGTCCTGGTGGCGCAAGTGGCCACGTACCTGGGCGTCGAACCCTCCGTCATCGACCCGACGATCGAGGACGACTGACCGGCCCGGGTCAGAGGTCGATCAGATGATGCCGCGCTTGAGGCGGCGCCGTTCCCGTTCCGACAGGCCGCCCCAGATGCCGAAGCGTTCGTCGTGGGCCAGGGCGTAGTCGAGGCACGCGTCCTTCACCTCGCACCCGAGGCAGATGCGCTTCGCCTCGCGGGTCGAGCCACCCTTCTCGGGGAAGAACGCCTCGGGGTCGGTTTGCGCGCACAGTGCGCGTTCCTGCCACTGCTCGTCGTCGATCTCCGGTTCGTCGTAGAGGTTGGAGTGGTCGGGAACCACGCTCAACTGGGGACGGCCGATCACCCCACCCTGCGACGGCCCGGTTTTGGTATGCGGTTCGTTGCCTACTGAGCCGAGCATCCGACTGTCGAATCGGATGACACGATCGAAATCTACGTGCTCATAGGACATCTTCCGCCTCCTTACCTGGTTTAAGCGTTCCCTGTTGTCAACCCCACTGCGAACCGTGCGGACACTTCAATTCGAACAAGTGATCGAATCTCGGTCTGCGACACTGGAACCGGAAGCGAACCGGGAAATGACACTGATGTGATTAGACACGCGTTAGCTGCGGGGGTCAAGCGCTAGAACGCGTTTTCATACCATCCCGTGACCTAATGTCGGCGCGTCGGTTACCTGGCGTGTCGCGAAAGTGACCAATTCAACCCCCGCCGTGGACCACGGTCGCGCGGATGCGCCTAGTGTCGATCGATGTGAAAGTCAGTGTTCTGGTGGGCGGCGTCGGCGGCGCGCGCTTCCTCCTCGGCGTCCAGCAGTACCTCGGCCTCGGCCAATTCGCGGGGACTGCAACGGGGCCGGCGGGAGACCACGAGCTCACCGCAGTCGTCAACGTCGGTGACGATGCCTGGATGCACGGTGTCCGCATTTGCCCGGACCTCGATACGTGCATGTACACCTTAGGTGGAGGTATAGATCCCAACCGAGGCTGGGGCCACGCGAACGAAACCTGGCACGCCAAGGAAGAACTCGCCGCCTACGGCGTGCAACCCGACTGGTTCGGTCTGGGCGACCGCGACCTGGCCACCCACCTGGTGCGCAGTCAGATGCTCAGGGCCGGCTACCCGCTGACTCAGGTCACCGAGGCACTGTGCGCGCGATGGCAACCGGGGGCCCGGCTTCTGCCCGTCACCGACGACCGAAGCGAAACCCACGTCGTCGTCACCGATCCCCAACCCGGCGCCGACGAAGGCACCCGGCGGGCCATCCACTTTCAGGAGTGGTGGGTACGCTACCGCGCCCAAATCCCCACGCATGCCTTCGCATTCGTCGGTGCCGATAAGGCCACCGCGACACCGGGTGCGCTCGCGGCCATCGCCGAAGCCGACGTCGTCTTCGTGGCACCGTCCAACCCGGTCGTCAGCATCGGCGCGATCCTCGCCGTGCCGGGAATCCGTGGGGCACTTCGATCGACGGCGGCGCCGGTGATCGGGTACTCACCCATCGTCGCGGGACGAGCGCTGCGCGGGATGGCCGACGAATGTCTCTCCGTCATCGGGGTCGAGACCTCGTCGCAGGCCGTCGGTGCCCACTTCGGAGCGCGCTCGGGCACCGGCCTGCTCGACGGCTGGCTCGTCGACGGGGGTGACACCGCCACCGTCGACGGCATCGAGGTTCGCGCCATCGCGCTCTTGATGACCGACCCGAAGGCCACGGCCGAGATGGTGCGCAACGGAGTCGAACTCGCTGGAATCGGGGCGGGCGCGTGACGTCCCCCGACCACACGTCCGATCACGGTGCGGCGGCCGCGGTCGAGATCCTGCCCGTGCCCGGACTGCCCGAGTTCCGGCCCGGCGACGACGTGGCGGCGGCGATCGCCGCGGCCGCCCCGTGGCTTCGCGACGACGATGTCGTCGTGGTGACGAGCAAGGTCCTCTCGAAGAGCGAGGGTCGAATCGTCAAGGCGCCGACCGACCCCGAGGAGCGGGATGCCCTGCGACGCAGGCTCGTCGACGCCGAGGCCGTTCGAGTCCTGGCCCGCAAGGGCCGGACCCTGATCACCGAGAACGCGATAGGCCTGATACAGGCCGCGGCAGGAGTCGACGGCTCCAACGTCGATTCGGCCGAGTTGGCTCTGCTCCCAGTCGATCCCGACGGCAGCGCCGCAACCCTCCGCAGCCGACTCCGGACACTGCTCGGTGTCGACGTCGGCATCGTCGTCACCGACACCATGGGACGGGCCTGGCGCAACGGTCAGACCGACACCGCCATCGGCGCCGCAGGCCTCGCCGTGCTGCACGGTTACGGCGGGGCCCACGACGCCCACGGCAACGAATTGGTGGTCACCGAGGTTGCCGTCGCCGACGAGATCGCCGCGGCCGCAGACCTGGTGAAGGGGAAGCTGACCGGAATCCCGGTCGCGGTCGTGCGCGGTCTGGCGTTGCGCGACGACGGCTCGAATGGTCGCACCCTCGTCAGGGCCGGCGAGGAGGACCTCTTCTGGCTCGGCACCCAAGAGGCCATCCAGACCGGACGGCTGCAGGCTCAGCTGCTGCGCCGTTCGCTTCGCCGGTTCAGCCGGCAACCCGTCGACGCAGAAGTCGTCGAGGCCGCCGTCGCCGAGGCACTCACCGCCCCGGCGCCGCATCACACGCGGCCGGTGCGCTTCGTGTGGGTTAGCGACCACGAGGTGCGGCGGCGCCTGCTGGACGAGATGAAGGACAAGTGGCGTGCCGACCTCCTAGGTGACGGCCGTGCCGAGGATGCCGTCGAGCGGCGCGTCAGCCGTGGCCAGATCCTCTACGACGCGCCGGAGCTGGTGATCCCCTTCATGGTGCCCGACGGCGCGCACACCTACCCCGACGCGACGAGGACGGCTGCCGAGACCACCATGTTCACCGTCGCGGCCGGTGCCGCGGTGCAGGCTCTGCTGGTGGCGTTGGCCGTCCGCGGCGTCGGGAGCTGCTGGATCGGTTCGACCATCTTCGCCGCCGACCTGGTGCGGCGGGAGCTGCAGCTCCCGGCGGACTGGGAACCGTTGGGCGCCATCGCCATCGGTCATCCCGAGGATCTACCGGAGCCACGCGACCCGGCGCCGACCGATGGTCTGCTGATAGTCCGGTGAGCCTCCACGAATCGGTCGTCGACACGCTCCGCCGTTGGCAGCCAGGCGATCCGGCACAGGATTCGCTGCGCCATGCGGTGCTCGCCTTCGTACTCGGCCGCGCCGATGCGTGCCACCGTGCATGCGCCCCCGGTCACGTCACGGCGTCGGCACTGGTGCTCGATCACACCGGCAGCCGCACGGTGCTGACGCTGCACCCGCGACTCGGTCGCTGGGTGCAGCTCGGCGGTCACTGCGAGGAATCCGACGCCGACATCGCCTCCGCGGCCTTGCGGGAGGCCGAGGAGGAATCCGGTATCAGCGGGTTGACCATCGGCGCCATGCCCGCTGCGTTGCACGTCCACGCGCTCACGTGCTCACTGGGAGTGCCGACCCACCACCTCGACCTTCAGTTCGTCGCCCGCGCCCCGGAGCACGCCCAGATCGCCATCAGCGACGAATCGCTGGACCTTCGCTGGTGGCCCCTGGACGACCTGCCCCCGGGGTCCGACTTCGGGCTGAAGCAGTTGGCGCGAGCCGCTCAGACGTCCGTCGAGTAACGGATTCCGCCGTCGGGAATGTGCACCCCGGGCCATACCCGCGCACCGCGGAGCAACTCGCACCGCGCCCCGATGTTGGCACCGTCGCCGATGACACCGTCGCGGATCAGGGCGCGCGGACCGATGCGGGCGCCGAACCCGATGATCGAACGTTCGATGACCGACCCGGCCTCGATGCGTGCGCCGTCGAAGATCACCGCGCCGTCGAGCCGAGCACCGGGCCCGATCTCGGCACCACGGCCGACGACCGTTCCGCCGATCAGCAGAGCGCTGGGCGCGACGGCGGCACCGTCGTGGATCAAGTTCTCGCCCCGGTGCCCGTTGAGGGCGGGTGACGGCGCGATGCCCCGGACGAGGTCCGCCGAGCCGCGCACGAAGTCGTCCGGCGTGCCCATGTCCCGCCAATAGGTGGCGTCGACGTAGCCGCACACCTTGAGTCCCTCGGCGAGCAGCGCCGGGAACACCTCGCGCTCGACCGACACCGCCCGCCCCTTGGGGATCCGATCGATGACCGCGCGCTTGAAGACGTAGCACCCTGCGTTGATCTGATCCGTCGGCGGATCCTGCGTCTTCTCGAGGAACGCCGTCACGCCTCCATCGGAATCGGTTGGCACACAACCGAATGCTCGTGGATCGCCGACCCGGACCAGGTGTAGCGTCACGTCCGCATCGCGGTCGTGATGGCTTTTCAGAAGGGCGCCGAGATCGGCGCCGGAGAGCACGTCACCGTTGAACACCAGTGCGGTGTCGTACCGCAGCTTCGACGCCACGTTCGCGATGCCACCGCCGGTGCCCCGTGGCTCGTCCTCGACGACGTAGTCGATCTGCAGCCCGAGCTTGGACCCGTCGCCGAACTCGGCCTCGAACACCTCGGCCTTGTACGACGTCCCCAACACGACGTGCTTGATGCCCGCCGCCGCGATCCGCGACAGCAGATGCGTCAGAAACGGGAGCCCCGCAGTGGGCAGCATCGGCTTCGGCGCGGACAACGTCAGCGGACGCAGGCGAGTGCCCTGCCCACCGACGAGCACGATGGCGTCGACCTCTGCCGGATTGACCGAACCACTCATCGTCAGCCCTGCCTTCTGCTCTTCGCAATCCTCCGCCGAGAGTTGCCCACCACCAACCCCGCTCGGGCCGCGAGAGCCCACCTGATGGTCCACCGCAGTGGAGCCTGCCACCAGCGAGGGTGTCGGTCGGCCAGGAAAGTGTAGGTGCTGGTGTGATGGGCAGCCAAGTTGCGGGCCGGTTCGCGGCCCGTCGAGTGGCCCTTGTCGTGCAGCACTTCCGCCGACGGCACGTAGACGTTCTGCCAACCCGCCCCGACGAGACGATCTCCGAGGTCAACGTCCTCCATGTACATGAAATACCGCTGGTCGAAGCCTGCGATCGCGTCGAACGCCTGCCTGCGTAGCAGCAGACACGATCCCGAGAGCCAGCCGACGGGACGTTCGCTGGGCTCGAGTCGCTCCTGGCGGTACGCGGCCGTCCACGGATTCGACTTCCACAGCGGACCGACGACGGCGTGCATGCCACCCCGAACGAGGCTGGGCTGGTGGCGGGCCGACGGATAGATCGATCCGTCGGGATTGCGGATGAGCGGTCCGAGCGACCCGGCGCTCGGCCATCGTTCGGCCGCCTCGAGCAGTACGTCGATGCTGCCGGGACCCCAAACGACGTCGGGATTGGCCACGATGAAGAACTCGGGATCACTGGCCGGGCCGTCCCCGTCGGCCGTCGTCAGGTACTTGCGCACCGCCCGATTGACCGCGGACCCGTAACCCAGGTTGGCACCGGTGTGCAGAAGCCGAGCGTTCGGATACCGCTCGAGCGCCTCCTCGGGGACACCGTCGGTGGAACCGTTGTCGGCCATCACGACGGTCACCGACCGCTCGGTGGCGTGATTCAACGAGGCGAGGAACCGGTCGAGATGGGGACCCGGCGAGTAGGTCACCGTCACCACCATCAGGTCCGGGGTCACGGCGTAGAGGGTAGCGGGCCGTCCGAGAGCGCCGCGGCGAGCGCGTCCCGCCAGGGCCGCAGCGGCGCGAGGCCGGCCTCTTCGGATCGATGGGAGGCCAGCGCCGAGTACGGCGGCCGGGGAGCGGGGCGCGGATGGTGGTCCGTGCCGACCGGCCGGACCCGCTCCGGATCGGCCCCGACGAGCTCGAACACCGCACGAGCCTGCTCGAAACGGCTCGTCTCGCCCTGGTTCGCGGCGTGCAGGACGGATTCCTCGATCGATCCGCTCGCCACCTGGAGTAGCGCGCCGACGAGGTCGCCGACGTAGGTCGGTGACCCGACCTGGTCCGCGACGACGTCCACCGAGCCGTCGCCGGCGGCCAGTCTCCGCATCGTCGCGACGAAGTCACCGCCGTCGCCTCCCGAGAAGATCCAGGCGGTGCGGACGACGTGGGCGTTGGGCATCGCGGAGAGCATCTCGAACTCGCCCTCGAGCTTTGTGCGGCCGTAGACGCTCACCGGACCGGCCTCGTCGTCGATCTCGTACGGTCGCGGCTGCCCGCCGCCGAAGTCTCCGCTGAACACGTAGTCGGTCGAGACGTGGATGAGCTGCGCCCCCACCCGGGCACAGGCATGCGCCACGTTCTCGGCTCCACCGGCGTTGACGGCACGGGCGCCCGCCTCGTCGGCCTCGGCCTGATCCACCTTGGTGTAGGCGGCACAGTTGATCACCACGTCACCGGACGCGAAGTGACGTTCCGGCGACGTGGGGTCGGTGACGTCGCAATCCGCCGAGGTCAGTGCCAGCACCTGGTGACCACGGCGTCGGGCCTCGGCCGCCAACCTTCGCCCCACGAGCCCCCCTGCACCGGTGATCACCAAACGCTCAGCCATGCCCCCGAGTCTGGCACGCCGCACGGCGTTACCCGGTCTTCGGGCGACTCGCCAGTAGCCTGGGCTGATGCCAGGCCGACTCACCCGCATCGTTGCCGTGGTCGCAGCAGCGGTGATCGTCATCGGCACCGGTGTCGCGTGGGGCAAGATCCGTTCCTTCGAGAACGGGATCAATCACGTGTCGGCCGCCGCACTCGGAGGCGGCGGCGAAGACGGCGCGATCGACATCCTGCTCGTCGGCATGGACAGCAGGACCGACGCGCACGGGAATCCGCTCTCGGCGGACGAACTCGCGGCGCTGCGCGCCGGCGACGACGTCTCGACCAACACCGACACCATCATCCTCGTGCGGATCCCCAACAATGGACGGTCCGCCACCGCGATCTCCGTTCCGCGCGACTCCTTCGTGGAGGCTCCCGGGCTCGACAAGACGAAGATCAACGGCGTCTTCGGCCAGGTCAAACTCGAGAAGATGAAGGAACTCGTCGAGCAGCAGGGCGAGGATCCCGCCGTAGCCGAGCCGAAGGCCACCGAGGCGGCCCGCGAGGCGTTGATCAAGACCGTCGCCAACCTGACCGGTGTCACCGTCGACCACTACGCGGAGATCGGGTTGCTCGGCTTCGCCTTGATCACCGATGCGCTGGGCGGCGTCGACGTCTGCCTCAAGGACGCCGTCTACGAGCCGCTGTCCGGCGCGGACTTTCCCGCGGGCCCGCAGAGGCTGGACGGCCCCCAGGCATTGAGCTTCGTCCGGCAGCGCCACGACCTGCCGAGGGGCGATCTCGACCGGGTCACCCGCCAGCAGGCCGTGATGGCCGCACTGGCCCATCAGGTCATCTCGGGCAAGACGCTGTCGAGCCCGGCCACGCTAAACCGGCTGCAGGACGCCGTGCAGCGTTCCGTCGTGCTGTCCGAAGGCTGGGACATCATGGACTTCGTCCAGCAGATGCAGAAGCTGGCGGGCGGCAACGTCGCCTTCGCCACCATTCCGGTCCTGCAGGAGGACGGGTGGAGCGACGACGGCATGCAGAGCGTCGTGCGGGTCGATCCCACGCAGGTACAGGACTTCGTCTCGGGCCTTCTGCAGGAACAGGACGCGGGCAAGACCGAGCAGCTCGCCTACTCGCCGGCGAAGACCACCGCGGACGTCATGAACGACACCGACGTCAACGGGCTCGCCGCCTCGGTGTCCGAGGTGCTCACCGGCAAGGGGTTCGTCGCGGGCTCCGTCGGCAACAACGAGACCGGTCGCGTGGCGAGTAGCCAGATCCGCGTCGCGAAGGCCGATGACCTTGGTGCGCAGGCGGTTTCGAAGGAGTTGGGCAACCTCCCCATCGTCGAGGACCCGTCGGTGGCACCCGGTTCGGTCCAGGTGGTGATCGCGGGCGACTACACCGGTCCGGGGTCGGGACTGGGTACCGAGGTCTCGGCGGGCGATACGACCGACGCGGCGGGCGACACCATCGACACGGCGGCCGTCGAGTCCACGGACACACCGCTTCCCGCGCCGCCCATCATCACCGCAGGCGCGGACGGCCCGGAGTGCGTGAACTGACGAATCTCGGCTCGGCAGTGATGGATCCGCTGCTCGCCCTCCCCTCGGCGCCGCGCATCACCTTCTACGACGACGCGACCGGCGAACGCATCGAACTGTCGACGGTGACGCTCGCCAACTGGGCGGCCAAGACCGGCAACCTGCTGCGCGACGAACTCGGCGCGGGGCCCGGCAGCCGCGTCGCCGTCCTGCTGCCCGCACACTGGCAGACCCTGGGCGTGATACTCGGCGTGTGGTACGTCGGCGCGGAAGTCGTTCTGGGACAGGACGGCTGCGACATCGCCTGCTGCACGGTGGATCGCCTGGACGACGCCGACGCGGCCGTGGCGCCCGCGGGTGAAGTGGTCGCGTTGTCGCTCGACGCCTTCGGCAGGCCGGTTGCCGGCCTCCCGTTCGGCATTACCGACTATGCCACGTCGGTCCGCGCGCACGGCGATCAGATCACACCGGAGTTCAACCCCGGGCCTGCGTTGAATGGGCGGTCGGTCGCCGAAATCCTCTCCGCCGCAGCGAGTTCAGCCACTGCCCTGGGCCTGACTGCCGCCAGCAGAGTGCTCTCGTCGAAGGCCTGGGACACCGCCGACGAGATGACCGACCACGTGCTGGCGGTGTTGGTGGCCGGCGGGTCGCTGGTCCAGGTTGCACATCCCGATCCGGACGTGCAGGCTCGACGGCGCGAGGCCGAGAAGGTTACCGCGGAACTGAACTAGCTGCCCGCTCCTACTTCAACAATGCGCGGGACATCACGACCCGCTGAATCTGGTTGGTGCCCTCGTAGATCTGGGTGATCTTGGCATCCCGCATGAACCGTTCGACGGGGAAGTCCACGGTGTAGCCGTACCCGCCGAACAATTGCACCGCATCGGTGGTCACCTGCATCGCCACATCCGAGGCGAAGCACTTGGCGGCCGCGGAGATGAAGCCGAGGTTCTGCTCCCCGCGTTCGGCGCGCGCGGCGGCCGAGTACACCATCAGGCGGGCGGCCTCGATCTTCATCGCCATGTCGGCGAGCATGAACTGGACGGCCTGGAAGTCGCTGATCGACTTGCGGAACTGCTTGCGCTCCTTTGTGTAAGCGATCGACGCCTCCAGCGCGCCCTGCGCGATGCCGACGGCCTGCGCTCCGATCGTCGGACGCGTGTGATCAAGCGTCGCCAAGGCCGTCTTGAAACCAGTCCCCGGCTCGCCGATGATGCGATCACCGGGAATCCGGCAGTCCTCGAAGTACAGGTCCGTGGTCGGAGACCCCTTGATGCCCATCTTGCGTTCCTTGGCACCGACGGTGAAGCCGGGATCGTCGGCGTGCACGACGAACGCCGAGATTCCGTTGGCGCCCTTCTCGGGATCGGTCACCGCCATCACCGTGTACCACGTCGACTTGCCGCCATTGGAGATCCAGCACTTCGATCCGTTGAGCACCCAGTCGTCACCGTCCTGCTTGGCCCGGGTACGCATCGCCGCGGCGTCACTGCCCGCCTCGCGTTCGGACAGCGCGTAGGACGCGGTGGCCTCCCCCGCCCCGATCGAGGGCAGCACCTGCTTCTTGAGTTCCTCCGAACCCTTCAACAGCATGCCCATGGTGCCGAGCTTGTTGCAGATCGGGATCAGCGACGACGAGGCGCACACCCGGGCGACCTCTTCGATCACGATGCACGCCGCCAAGGAGTCACCGCCCTGACCGCCGTATTCCTCAGGAATGTGGATCGCCGAGAAGCCCGACGAATTGAGCGCTAACAGCGCTTCATCGGTGTAGCGGGCCTTCTCGTCGACGTCGGACGCGTACGGTGCGATCTCCTTGTCGCACAGATCACGTAGGACCTTGCGCATCTCAACGTGTTCTTCGGACAGCTGAAAGACCTCGAACGACGGGTTACCTACGGACATGCGCTACTCCTCGCCACTCGCCGGTAACTTTACTCCGCTGAGTCACGGACCCAACAGTCGCTCCCGCAGCGCCGCATCCTTTTCCAGCACCATGTCTTCCAGACTCGCCTGGAAGGCCTCCATCCGGCGCCGCAGGCCCAGGTCCGATGCGCCGAGGATGCGCACCGCGAGCAGACCGGCGTTGCGGGCGCCACCGATCGACACCGTCGCGACCGGCACCCCGGCGGGCATCTGCACGATCGACAACAGGGCATCGAGACCGTCGAGTTGCGCGAGCGGCACGGGAACGCCGATCACCGGCAGCGGGGTGGCCGAAGCGACCATGCCCGGGAGATGGGCTGCACCGCCCGCCCCGGCGATGACGACCTCGATGCCCCGGTCCGCGGCGCTTCGCGCGTAGTCGAGCATGCGGCCGGGCGTGCGGTGCGCGGACACCACGCCGACTTCGAAGGGCACGTCGAATTCCGCGAGGGCCGCCGCCGCGTCCTCCATCACCGACCAGTCGCTGTCGCTGCCCATTATGACGCCGACCCGGGCGCTATTCGGCATGTTCATTCCATCCGTCCGTCCATTCGCCACGAGACAACCAGTGCGCCGCGCGAACGGCACGTTCCCGGACCTCGGCGACGTAGTCGGCGTCGTCCAGTGAGCCCGAGGCCGCACCGAGCACGTTGACGTGGCCGATCTTGCGCCCTGGGCGTTCGGACTTGCCGTAGAGATGCACGTTCGCCTCGGGTGCCCGCGCGAAGAGGTGATGCAGCCGCTCGTCCATGCTCATCGGGGGCGCCTGTGGTGCGCCGAGCACGTTGGCCATCACCGTGACCGGTGCGATAGGCCCGGTGGCCCCCAGCGGATAGTCCAGGACCGCCCGCAAATGCTGCTCGAACTGGCTGGTGACGGCGCCGTTCATGGTCCAGTGCCCGGAGTTGTGCGGGCGCATCGCCAGCTCGTTGACCAGCAGCGTGCCCTCGACCGTCTCGAACAACTCCACCGCGAGCACGCCCACGACTCCCAGCTCGCCGGCAATGCGCAGGCCCAGCTGCTCCGCTGCGGAGCCGAGTTCGGCGTCGAGATCGGGCGCTGGTGCGATGACCTCCACGCAGATGCCGTCCCGCTGCACCGTCTGCACGACGGGCCACGCCGCACCCTGCCCGAACGGCGACCGCGCGACCAACGCCGACAGCTCGCGCCGCATGTCGACCCGTTCCTCGACCAGGACCGCGGTGCCGTCGGCGAGGTAGCGCTCGGCCACCGCGCGCGCCTCGGCGAGGTCCTTGGCCAGCGTGACGCCGCGCCCGTCGTATCCACCGCGAACGGTCTTGACGACGATCGGCCCGCCTACCCGCGCCGCGAAGGCGTCTACGTCAGAGGGCGCGGTGACCTCCGCGAACCGGGGAATGGGCGCTCCGAGCGCCTCGAGCCGACGGCGCATCACCAGCTTGTCCTGGGCGTGAACCAGCGCCTGCGGCGGCGGTGCGACGTTCACGCCCTGATCGACGAGCACTTGCAACAAGTCGGTGGGGACGTGCTCGTGGTCGAAGGTCAAGGCCGAGGCACCCGCGGCGGCGCGGGCCAGCGCGTCGGCGTCGGTGTGCGAGCCGATGACCACGTCGGGGGTGACCTGGGCGGCGGGATCGTCCGGCGAAGCGGCCAGCACCCGCAGGGTCTGGCCCAATGCGACGGCGGCCTGGTGGGTCATCCTGGCCAACTGGCCGCCGCCGATCATGGCTACGACTGGAGGTGCACTCACGGTCCTATGTTGTCATGGTCCCGATCCTTGGGCGGACCCGTCGCGACCTGCACGGCTACGCGTCAGATGCCTGATTTCCGTAGACTGCCCTCTTGTGTCTTTCACCGATGCCACCATCGCGCGCCTACAGCGCATGGTTCGGCCCTACGCCGAGCGGCATCACGAGCTCATCAAGTTCGCGATCGTCGGTGGCACGACGTTCATCATCGACTCCGCGATCTTCTACACGCTCAAGCTGACGATCCTCGAGCCGAAGCCGGTCACGGCCAAGATCATCTCCGGCATCGTCGCCGTGATCGCGTCCTACATCCTCAATCGGGAATGGAGCTTCCGGGACCGCGGCGGTCGCGAGCGCCATCACGAAGCGCTGCTGTTCTTCGGCGTCAGCAGTATCGGCGTCATGATCTGCATGGCGCCGCTGTGGTTCTCCAGTTACGTGCTGGAACTGCGAGTCCCCATGGTGAGCCTGACGATGGAGAACATCGCCGACTTCATCTCCGCCTACATCATCGGCAACCTGCTGCAGATGGCGTTCCGGTTTTGGGCGTTCCGGCGTTGGGTGTTCCCCGACGAGTTCGGCCGCGCCCCGGACAAGGCGGTCGAGGCGTCAATCACCGCGGGCGGGCTCGCCGAGGCGCTCGAGGACGAGATCGAGCAGGGCCACACCAGAAACACGGTCACCCCGCTTCGAGGCCGCCGGGCGCGGCGCGCAGCTCAGCTGGGCGATTCCTCCGAGCCGAGCGTGTCGAAGACTTCATGATAGAGCAGTGAGTGAACCTGCTCCACACGCGGAATGTCGTGAAATTCCAGGGGATCTTGCGAGGCTGACTCGATGATCAGGGTTCCGGTGCGGAGTACGCGATCGATCAGGCCGTGACGGAACTCCACGCTGTTGATCCGCGCCAGCGGAATGTCGATGCCGGAGCGCGTCATGACCCCGTGGCGGAACATCACCCGGCGGTCAGTGATGACGAAATGCGTTGAGCGCCAATTCAAGACCGGCCACAACGTGAGCCACCCGACGAGAATCAGCCAGATCACCCCAATGACGATCATCACGATGTTCTTCGCCATCTGATCCCAGGTCATGTGATTGACCACGCCCAAGCCGAAACCCGCCACGGCCGTCGCCAGTAGGAGCACGAACACCGGGCCGATCAATCGCTTCCAGTGCGGATGGCGATGCAGTACGACACGCTCGTCTGCGGCCAGCACGTTGTCCGGATAGCCCACGATGGCACTCTACCCAGCCGTAATCGGCTACCCGGGGCGAAGGTGCACGATGTCTCCGGCGGACACCACGACGACCTCGCAGCCGGTGTCGATGCGCAGGCGACCCTGGTCGTCGATGGCCAACGCGTCGCCCACCACCTGCCGGTCACCGGGCAGCGTGGCCCGCACGCGTGAGCAGATCGTGAGGCTGTTCGCGACATAGTCCGCCATCAGCGCCTCGTCCGCCCCACCCGCCGCCTTGAGGCCTTCGACGCGCCGGCTCAGCTCCCGCAACAAAGCGCCGATGAGTGCCGCACGGTCAGGTTCGGCGGCGCCGAGAACCGTCAGCGAGGTGGCCGTCGGCTCGGGCAGCTCGTCAGCCCGGAGCGAGACGTTGAGTCCGATGCCGACGACGATGACCGACGCGGGCGTCGCCACCTCGGCAAGGATGCCTGCGAGTTTGCGACCGTCGTTGGCCGCGAGGACGTCGTTGGGCCACTTGAGCCCCGTCCGGATCCCGGTGACCTCGGCGACGGCGTCGACGACGGCGAGACCCGCCGCCAGGGGCACCCATCCCCATGCGGCCGCGGGCGTGCCGTCCGCGGGCACGCCGACCGACATGGTGATCTGCGCTCCAGGCACCGCCGACCAGCTGCGGCCGTTGCGACCACGGCCTGCAGTCTGGTTCTCGGCGATGAGCACGGCCCAGGAGACGTCCTCACCGGCCGAAGCCCGCGCGATCAGATCCGCGTTGGTCGAACCGGTTTCGGGCACGACACTCAACCGGCGCCAACCCGACGCACCGAGTATGCGTGCGCGCAACGCCGCCTCGTCGAGAGGGTCCCGCGCACCTTCAGCAGTCATTTTGGACGGGCTTTCCCTCGAATCGACCAGTCATCCCGCGGATCACGTCCAGACCGTCGCACGGATTGTGTCCGCCCTCGGATCGAAGCGGATGGTGATGGTCCCGCCCAATTAGCACGCCCTTTCGACGGCCGCCCTCGTCCACTCGGCATCGATGTAGGGTTCATTGCCACCGTAGTACTTCGATTATTGTGATGCGCATCACATGCGCTGCGGGTAAGTCGCCTGCTGGCGCAGTCGTGCATGCTGTTTCTTCTGCGAAGACTTTACTGTGGGCAAACTCACTTAGCCACGCACTGGCCAACCCGTGCGCCCGCGCACGCGCACAACTGTGAATTCCTTGCTGTGGTCGTCCAACCGTCTAGCACGATCGATCCTGCTAGATCAGGGTACTAATGACATGTCGGAAACCTCGGCGAAGCGAATCCGGCAAATTTTGCCCAGCAACATTTTCGCAAATAGGCCCGACGCACGTCGGGTGCTGTCAGTCCGTGGCATGCCGCGGACTGTTCGGGGGCGATCGGTCACCTGCACCCACTGCCGATAGCATCGACACCCATGACGAGCGTCACCGAAACCGACAAGACCGCAGCCGGGGCCGAGATCGACATCCACACCACGGCGGGCAAGCTCGCCGATCTCCGCAAGCGGGCCGATGAAACGCTGCACCCGGTCGGTGAAGAGGCCGTCGAGAAGGTGCACGCGAAGGGCAAGCTGACTGCACGCGAGCGCGTCTTCGCACTGCTGGACGAGGGGTCGTTCGTCGAGCTCGACGCGCTGGCCAAGCACCGCAGCAAGAACTTCGGGCTCGACGCGAACCGCCCAGTCGGTGACGGCGTGGTCACCGGCTACGGCACCATCGACGGACGCGACGTCTGCATCTTCAGCCAGGACGCCACCGTGTTCGGCGGCAGCCTCGGCGAGGTCTACGGCGAGAAGATCGTCAAGGTGCAGGAACTGGCCATCAAGACCGGCCGTCCCTTGATCGGCATCAACGACGGAGCGGGCGCGCGCATCCAGGAGGGTGTCGTCTCGCTGGGCCTGTACAGCAAGATCTTCCGCAACAACATCCTGGCCTCAGGCGTCATCCCGCAAATCTCGCTTATCATGGGCGCCGCCGCCGGCGGGCACGTCTACTCCCCCGCGCTCACCGACTTCGTGGTGATGGTCGACCAGACCAGTCAGATGTTCATCACCGGTCCGGACGTCATCAAGACGGTCACCGGTGAAGAGGTGACCATGGAGGAACTTGGTGGTGCGCACACCCACATGGCCAAGTCGGGCACCGCGCACTACGTGGCCTCCGGTGAGCAGGATGCCTTCGACTACGTCCGCGACCTGCTCAGCTACCTGCCGCCCAACAGTGCGTCCGAGCCGCCGCGCTACCCGGCCCCGCCCCATCCTGGCGCCGTCGAGGACAACCTCACCGACGAGGACCTCGAGCTCGACACGCTGATCCCCGATTCGCCGAACCAGCCCTACGACATGCACGAGGTGATCACCCGCATCCTCGACGACGACGAGTTCCTCGAAGTGCAGGCCGGTTACGCAGGCAACATCGTCGTCGGCTTCGGACGGGTCGACGGCCGCACCGTGGGCATCGTCGCCAACCAGCCCACCCAGTTCGCCGGCTGCCTGGACATCAACGCCTCGGAGAAGGCGGCGCGGTTCGTGCGGACCTGCGACTGCTTCAACATCCCGATCATCATGCTGGTGGACGTCCCGGGCTTCCTGCCGGGCACCGACCAGGAGTACAACGGCATCATCCGGCGTGGCGCCAAGCTCCTGTACGCCTACGGTGAGGCGACCGTCGCCAAGATCACCGTCATCACCCGCAAGGCCTACGGCGGCGCGTACTGCGTCATGGGCTCCAAGGACATGGGCTGCGATGTCAACGTCGCCTGGCCGACCGCGCAGATCGCCGTGATGGGCGCCTCCGGTGCCGTCGGCTTCGTCTACCGCGGTCAGCTCAAGGAAGCCGCCAAGGAGGGAGCCGACGTCGACGCGCTTCGCCTGGAGTTACAGCAGGACTACGAGGACACCTTGGTCAATCCCTACGTGGCCGCCGAGCGGGGCTATGTCGACGCGGTCATCCCGCCGTCGCACACCCGCGGTTACATCGCGGCCGCGCTACGCCTACTGGAGCGCAAGATCGTGCAACTGCCGCCCAAGAAGCACGGCAACATTCCTCTGTAAGCCTCCCGGCGTAAACCTGCCCGCCCCCCGACGAACGGACTTCCCGTGTCACAAGACGTCGACATCACCGAGGTCTCCGACCCGCAGAACCTCACCATCGACGCCCCCATCGACTCGTCGGTGCCCGAGATCAGGATCCTCAAGGGCAACCCCAGCGACGAGGACCTGGCCGCGCTAGTGACCGTGCTCGCCGGCGGCAGCGGCGGTACCACGGAGCCCGGTCCGCAGGAACTCAATCTGTGGGGTCATCCGGTGGACAAGCTGCGCTATTCGGTAGTCAGCTGGCAGCGCGTGACTCAGTTGGAACGCACGCACGTTCGCCGATGACGCGGGTGATCCTCGCGTCGGCATCCGCCGGCCGGCGGAAGGTCCTGCGAGGCGCGGGCATCGACCCGCTGGTGATGGTGTCCGGCGTCGACGAAGACGCATTCGCCGCGTCGTTGCCGGCTGACGCCGGCCCCGCGATCGTGACGACCGCCCTCGCCACCGCGAAGGCCGAGGCCGTGGCGCATACGTTGGACGCCCAGTTGAGCGCGGATTGCGTTGTCATCGGCTGTGATTCGATGCTGTACCGCGCCGGTCGCCTGTGGGGGAAGCCTTCGACCGAGGCAGCCGCGATCGAGGGCTGGCGGGCGATGGCCGGCACGTCGGGCGAGCTCTACACCGGGCACAGCGTGATTCGCCTGCGCGCCAATCAGATCGAGGCCCGAGCCGCGGAGCACGCGGTGACCACCGTGCACTTCGGTCACCCGTCGGACGCGGACGTAGAGGCCTATGCCCGCAGCGGTGAACCCACCGCCGTGGCAGGGGGCTTCACGCTCGATGGCCTCGGCGGCTGGTTCGTCGACGGCGTCGAGGGGGATCCGTCGACGGTGATCGGCATCGGGCTGCCATTGATGCGGACCCTCTTCGAACGGGTCGGCCTCACCGTTGCGGGTCTCTGGCGCGCAAACGCCGCCGCCAACTGACGCTGCGAGCCCCGGCCTCCGCGCGGAAGCAAACCATGCGGGCAACTGAGATTCTGCCCTGGTCGTCACCAACTGGGGCAGCGGCAGCCCGCGCCGGGAGTTCCTGCACGTCGACGATCTCGCGGGCGCCTGCCTGCACCTGCTGGAACACTCCGACGGACCTCGTCAGGTCAACGTCGGCACCGGTGAGGATCACACCATCCGGGAGATCGCCCAGATGGTCTCGGTCGCATCGAGCGTCGGTGAGGATCTGGCCCGCAGCAGGCGAGCCGGTAGGCTCGTTCGCGTGCCGCTACCTGCAGACCCGTCACCATCCCTGGCTGCCTATGCCCACCCGGAACGATTGGTCACCGCCGACTGGCTGGCGGGCAACATCGGCCGACCGGGTCTCGCCATCGTGGAGTCCGACGAGGACGTCCTGCTCTACGACACCGGGCACATTCCCGGCGCCGTGAAGATCGACTGGCACACCGACCTCAACGACCCGCACGTCCGCGACTACATCGACGGGGCGCAGTTCGCCGCGTTGATGGATCGCAAGGGCATCAGCCGGGACGACACCGTCGTGATCTATGGCGACAAGAGCAACTGGTGGGCGGCCTATGCACTCTGGGTGTTCACCCTGTTCGGTCATCCCGACGTCAGGCTGCTCGACGGTGGACGCGACCTGTGGGTGTCCAACGGCCGCGATACCAACCTCGACGTGCCGTCGAAGCAGACGACGGGCTACCCGGTCGTCGAGCGCGACGATGCCCCGATCCGCGCCTACAAGGACGACGTGCTGGCGATCCTCGGACGCCAGCCTCTAATCGACGTCCGCTCCCCCCTGGAGTACACCGGGGAACGCACCCATATGCCGGACTACCCCGAAGAGGGCGCACTGCGTGGCGGCCACATCCCGACGGCGATGTCGATCCCGTGGGCCAAGGCCGCGCTGGACAGCGGGCAGTTCCGCAGCCGGGCCGAACTCGAGGAGCTGTACGGATTCCTGCAGCCGGACGACAAGACCGTCGTGTACTGCCGCATCGGTGAGCGCTCCAGTCACACCTGGTTCGTGCTGACCCACCTGCTTGGCAAGGAGGGCGTGCGCAACTACGACGGTTCGTGGACCGAATGGGGTAACGCGGTGCGCGTCCCCGTCGCCGTCGGAGAAGAGCCCGGCGAAGCGCCATGACGATGCCGGCCGCGCTGGCCGAGGTCGTGTCGGACTTCGCCGACATGCAAGGCCAGGACAAACTCCACCTCCTGCTCGAGTTCGCGAACGACCTGCCACCCATACCGGCCGACCTCGAAGAGGCCGCCATGGAGCCGGTGCCCGAGTGTCAGTCACCATTGTTTCTGCACGTCGACGCCGCTGACCGTGACCACGTCCGGTTGTACTTCAGCGCGCCGGCGGAGGCGCCGACCACGCGGGGGTTCGCGGCGATCCTGGCCGCGGGCCTAGACGAGCATTCGGCCGACGAGATCCTCGCCGTGCCCGACGACTTCTACGCAGACCTCGGCCTGGCCAAGTTGATCAGCCCACTGCGGTTGCGCGGGATGTCTGCGATGTTGACCCGGATCAAACGACGGCTCCGCGAAACCTGATGAGCGGCAGGTAAACCTACCGGCGAGTAACGGACACCGCTTGACGCGGTACTCGGTCCCGCCGCTTAAACTGCCTCCGATACATTCTTAAAGAGGTTTCTTAGAGACATGCCATCAGGAGGCGCAGTGCCAAGTCACGCCAGCTCGAAGATCTCCAAGGTGCTCGTCGCCAACCGTGGCGAGATCGCCGTCCGGGTGATCCGGGCCGCCAAGGACGCGGGGCTGGCCAGCGTGGCCGTGTACGCCGATCCCGATGCCGACGCACCACACGTCCGCCTCGCCGACGAGGCCTTCGCCCTGGGTGGCCAGACCTCGGCGGAGTCCTACCTCGACTTCGTCAAGATCCTCGACGCAGCCCACAAGTCGGGCGCGAACGCCATCCACCCCGGCTACGGGTTCCTCTCCGAGAACGCCGACTTCGCCCAAGCCGTCCTCGATGCCAACCTCATCTGGATCGGACCCAGCCCGCAGTCGATCCGCGACCTCGGCGACAAGGTGACCGCCCGCCACATCGCCGCGAAGGCCGACGCGCCGCTGGTCCCCGGCACCCCCGACCCGGTCAGGAACGCCGACGAGATCGTCGCGTTCGCCACGGAGTACGGCGTCCCGATCGCCATCAAGGCCGCGTTCGGTGGCGGTGGTCGCGGCATGAAGGTCGCCCGCACCATCGAGGAGATCCCCGAGCTGTTCGACTCCGCGACCCGAGAGGCCGTCTCGGCGTTCGGCCGCGGTGAGTGCTTCGTCGAGCGCTACCTGGACAAGCCACGCCACGTCGAGGCTCAGGTCATCGCCGATACCCACGGCAACGTCGTCGTCGCCGGCACGCGCGACTGCTCGTTGCAGCGACGCTTCCAGAAGCTGGTGGAGGAAGCGCCTGCTCCATTCCTCTCCGATGCGCAGCGCAAGGAGATCCACGAGTCCGCCAAGCGCATCTGCAAGGAAGCCGGCTACTACGGCGCGGGGACCGTCGAGTACCTCGTCGGCCAGGACGGACTGGTCTCGTTCCTGGAGGTCAACACCCGCCTGCAGGTCGAGCACCCGGTCACCGAGGAGACCTCGGGGATCGACTTGGTGCGCCAGCAATTCCGGATCGCCAACGGCGAGGCTCTCGACATCACCGAGGACCCCACCCCCCGCGGTCACTCGTTCGAGTTCCGCATCAACGGTGAGGACGCCGGCCGTGGCTTCCTGCCCGCACCGGGTCCCGTCACCAAGTTCGACCCGCCGACCGGCCCGGGCGTGCGCCTGGACTCCGGTGTCGAGACCGGCTCGGTGATCGGCGGCCAGTTCGATTCGATGCTGGCCAAGCTGATCGTCACCGGCGCCACCCGCGAGGAGGCCTTGGACCGGTCGCGTCGCGCGCTGGCCGAGTTCGACGTCGAGGGTCTGGCGACCGTCATCCCGTTCCACCGCGCGGTGGTGTCCGACCCGGCGTTCATCGGCGACGACAACGGCTTCACGGTGCACACCCGGTGGATCGAGACCGAGTGGGACAACACCGTGGAACCGTTCACCGCGGGCGAGCCCGTCGACGAGGAGGACAGCCTGCCCAGGCAGAAGGTCGTCGTCGAGGTCGGCGGACGCCGCGTCGAGGTATCCCTGCCCGGTGATCTGGCCATCGGTGGTGGAGGCGGCGCAGCACCCGGCGTGATCCGCAAGAAGCCCAAGCCGCGCAAGCGGGGCGCGAGGAACGGCGCCGCGGCGTCGGGTGACGCCGTCACGGCCCCCATGCAGGGCACCGTCGTCAAGGTGGCCGTCGAAGAGGGCCAGCAGGTGTCGGCCGGTGACCTCGTCGCCGTCCTCGAGGCCATGAAGATGGAGAACCCCGTGACGGCCCACAAGGACGGGACCATCACCGGGCTCGCCGTCGAGCCGGGTGCGGCCGTCACTCAAGGCACCATGCTCGCCGAGATCAAGGACTGACGGCTCGCCCCGACGTGGAACCCGTCGAGATCAACAACGGAACGTGGTACCTGCGGGCGCTGCGCTACGACGACCGCGTGGACGACCGACCAGCACTCGCCGAGCTCGGAGAGACCGACCTCGACTACATCGACGAGGCCGAGGACGGCTGGACCGACGACACCCTGTACACGTGGGCCGTGTGCGAACCGTCCACCGGTGAGCTGCTCGCCGAGATAACCCTGGACCCCAAATCGGGGTTCATGGGTAGCAGGGCGCGCCCAGGGCACGAGGATGCAGCGGCCATGTCCGAGGACACCGTCCGCCGTTACGCCTCCGAGATCCTCAACATTCGGGTGTCGACGTGACGGTCGCCCAGCCGAAACCCAAGGTCGTCACGGTGACCGGCGCCGCGGGCCAGATCGGCTATGCCGCACTGTTCCGGATCGGTGCGGGCGCACTGCTGGGTCGGAGCGTACCGGTGACGCTGCGACTGCTCGAGCTGCCGTCGGCAGTCCGCGCGGCCGAGGGCGTGGTGATGGAACTCATCGACAGCGCCTTCGACCTGCTCGCCGGGGTGGAGATCCACGACGACCCCGTCCGTGCGTTCGATGGCGTCGACGTCGCCCTGCTCGTGGGTGCCAAGCCCCGGAGCAAGGGGATGGAGCGCGCCGACCTGCTGGCCGCCAACGCCGCGATCTTCGCCGAGGCCGGCAGGGCGCTCAACGCGGGCGCATCGTCGGACGTCCGCATCGCGGTGGTTGGCAACCCCGCCAACACCAATGCACTCGTCGCCTCCGCCCACGCGCCCGACATCCCGGCAGAACGATTCACCGCGCTGACAAGACTCGACCACAACCGTGCCGTCGCCGCGCTCGCCGCACATGCGCGGGTCCACATAACCGACGTCTCGCGGGTGACGGTGTGGGGCAACCACTCCCCGACCATGTACCCCGACATCTTCCACGCCGACGTCGGTGGCCGGCCAGGCGCCGAGTACGCGGCCGACACCGACTGGCTGACAAAGGATTTCATCCCCACGGTGGCCAAACGCGGCACGGCCATCATCGAGGCCCGCGGCACGTCGTCAGCCGCGTCGGCCGCCAACGCGGCCATCGACCACGTCCGCGACTGGGTGGACGGCACCGATGCAGACGACTGGACGTCGGTGGCGCTGCCCTCGCCCGGCGTCTACGGCATCCCCCAGGGCGTCGTGGCGTCGCTGCCCGTCCGTGCGGTCGACGGCGCATGGCAGATCGTGGAGGGCCTGGACATCAACGATTTCTCCCGCGCCCGCATCGACGCATCGGTCGCCGAACTCGAAGGGGAACGCGCGGCCGTCGCCGCGCTGGGATTGCTCTAGCCCTCGAAGTTCGCAGACCTGTAGGCATCCACCGCGCCGAACGGCAGCGGCCCCCGCCTGCCGATGCGGTAGCCGTTGTCGTTGTCGTTGCACCATTCCCGGATGACGACGCCCTCGTGACCGCTGACCTGCTTACGCCACGGGTCGACGCGTGCGAGGTGTCGTCGCCGCGGACCTCCCGCCCGTCGCCCGCGATCGCCCACCCCATCATGGTGCGGCGCATCGATCAGCACGACGATCTTCTTCGTTCCCATGGCGAACGACCTCTCACCTCGTGGCGCAAGAGGCGCCATCCCCCCGGGAAGCCGATCGCCGACCACCGTCCGCGAGATGTCCCCAGACCCGCGTCATAGCTGTGCACCACCGCCGAGGGGATCGCTATCTACCGTTCGTCGATGTCCACGCCGCTCGCGAGGTCACCGCATTCGACGGCCACCACGTCCTCCCGGTCGTTAAGAAACACGCGCGCTCCCTCGTCGTCGCGTAGCGTCGCCGACAGAGCCGCCCAGTGCCTCCGTGCGATCGCCACGGGATGACCCGGCCGTCCGCCGTAGGTGGCCCGGGCCAGTCCCGACGTCGACGACCCCACCGCGCTCAGGACGCGGGCGACGACGTCGGCGCCGACGTCCGGGGTGTCGACCAGATGCAGAAGCACCACATCGGCGGCGCCCGCCGCACCAATCCCGGCGCGCAGCGAGGCACTCATGCCCGTGGCCCAGTCCTCGGCCAGCACCGCGCGGGCGGGTGGGGGAACGTCGACCAGGGCGGCACCCAACACCACCACGACGTCGGAACATCCGCCGTCGGCCAAGGCATCTACCGCTCTGCGCAGCCACTCCCCTTGATCCGCAAGGGCTTTCGGCATGCCGTAGCGAGATCCAGCTCCTGCGGCCAGCACCACGCCGGCTACGGAGCGCGTCCTCGACATGCGAACATCATCAACCTGGTCGATTCTTGACCGATGTCCGCCCCGGTCACCAAGACTCCGAGGAAGCGCGTGCACCCGGCGACGAGGTGCTCCCGCTGCCCAAGGTGGCCGCCGTCGTCTCGTCCATTCCGAATCCGGTGCTCGGCGGCGCGGCACTCACGCTGTTCGCGACGGTCGCGGTGGTCGGCATCCAGACCCTCGGCAAGGTCGACTTCACCGATCACCGCAACCTGATCATCGTCACGACCAGCCTGGCGCTGGCGCTGTGGGTGACCTCGTATACCGACGTCGCCAAGGCGATGCCGCCGGGCATCGACCTGCCGTTCGGCAGTGGCATCAGCATCGGGGCGATGGCCGCCATCCTGCTCAACGTCGTGTTCTTCCATCTCGGCATCAGAAAGGGCCCCCGCGTGGCGGGCGGCGGCACCATTAGCCTCGACGAAGTGAACTCGATGACCGAGGAGCGCTTCATGGAGGTGTTCGGGCACGTGGTGCAGGACGTTCCATGGGCCGTCGAGCGGGCCTTCGAGCAGCGTCCGTTCGCCGACACCTGGGCATTGCCGGAGGCGTTCCAGGACGCGGTGTTGACCGGGTCCTCCGAGCAACGGCTTCAGCTAATCAACGTCTTCCACGACCTCTGCGCCGAGGACGAGACGGGCCACGCGCTCGCCGTCGACCACGTGGCACTGAGCAATCTCGCCGAGGAGGACCACAACGACGTCGTCGAACTTGCCGGCGCATATCGCGAGCACTTCGGGTTCCCGCTGGTGATTTGTGCGCGCGAAACCGAACACTTCGACCGCGTGATCAAGAATGGCTGGTCACGGATGGACAACTCCACACCCGCGGAGAAGGCGTTCGCGCTGATCGAAATCGCCAAGATCGCCAACTACCGCTTCGACGACCTGGTGGCCGACGCCAACCCCATCGCCGCGGCGCGGTTTGGCCGGCTCAACGAATTGCAGTAGATGCCCACCCAGGGAGCTCTCGGCTTGGACGGCCTCAACGGGCTGACTGACCGCCAGCGCATGAACCTTTTGTTCGGCGTGTGCTCGTCGACCATCTGGGCGCAACGGGTGCTGGCCGGTGGCCCCTTTCGTGACGTCGATGCTCTGCTGGATCGCGCCGACCGGGTGCTTGCCGAGCTTCCCGACGCTGAGATCGACGCAGCCTTGGACGGTCATCCGCGGATCGGCGCCCAGGTCGACAACGCGTCCTCGGCGCGCGAACAGGCCGCCGTGGTGACGGCCGCCGATTCCGTGAAAGCCGAATCGGCCACGAGGAACGCCGAGTACGACGAGAAGTTCGGGTACGTCTACCTGGTGTGCGCCAGCGGCCGGTCCGCCGAAGAGCTGCTGGCCATCCTGACCGAACGCCTGCACAACGATGCCGAGACCGAGCGGCGGGTGATGCGCAGCGAGTTGGCAGAGATCAACCGGCTGCGACTGGAACGGCTGCTCAGCGCCCCCTCGACATGACACTTCTCCCGCCCCGAGTGGCCAGCTGTCGAACGGTTTTCCCGGCTTTGCGTGTCGCAAGTGGCCACTCGCGGTCAGGATCGACGACATGAGTCTCTCCACCCACGTCCTCGACGCCATGTCCGGCAAGCCCGCCGCAGGTGTCGCCGTCACCCTGACCGACGCCGCGGGCGCGCAGCTCACAATCGCAGCCACCAACGACGACGGACGCATCGCCAACCTGGGCGACGACCTGCCCGCCGGGGTATACCGCCTGCACTTCGACACGGGAAGCTACTTCGCCGAGCTGGACGTTCCCACGTTCTACCCCGAGATCGTCGTCGCGTTCGAAATCACCGACGCAGCAGGCAGATACCACGTCCCGGTGTTGCTCTCGCCCCATGCCTATTCCACCTACCGAGGGAGTTGAGCGGTGTCCAACATCATTCTGGGCAAGAACCAGTACGGCAAGGCAGAGAGTCGCGTCGTCAGGATCTATCGCGACACCCCACGCCACGAGATCCATGACATCAACGTATCCACCTGCCTACGAGGCGATTTCAGTGCAGCTCACCTGGCGGGCGATCAATCCGACGTGCTGCCCACCGACACGCAGAAGCAGACCGCCTACGCCTACGCCAAGTCCAACGGCCTGCTGTCGATCGAAGACTATGGCCTGACGCTGGCGCGGCACTTCGTCAACGACGTCGAACCGGTCGACGGCGCGCGCATCGAGATCGAGGAGTACGCCTGGGAGCGCGCGATCGTCGACGGCGCAGAGCACGACTACACCTGGATTCGCAAGGGCCAGGAGGTCCGTACCGCCGCGATCACCGTCGATGCCGATGGCGAATGGGTCGTCGGCGGGCTCAAGGACATGGTCATCCTGAAGTCCACCGGTTCACAGTTCACCGGATTTCTAAGCGACCCGTACACCATCCTGGAGCCGACGCACGATCGGGTGATGGCGACATCGCTTGTCGCACAGTGGCGGTTCACCTCCACCACCGTCGACTGGGAGGCGACCTTCGCGGGTGTCAAGACCCAACTGGTCAAACAGTTCGCCGTCGTCCAGTCGCTCGCCCTGCAACAGACCCTCTTCGAGATGGGCAAGGCCGTGCTCGAGACGTACCCGTTCATCGCGGAGGTCCGACTGTCCGCGCCGAACAAGCACCACTTCGTCTACGACCTGTCACCGTTCGGGCTGGAGAACGACAAGGAGGTCTTCAACGCCGACGACCGGCCCTACGGCCTCATCCAGGCCACGGTCACGCGTGACGATGCCGCGCCGACAGGCGCCGCCTGGGACGTCTATCGGGGTTGGCTGTCGTAGAGCCCGCTATTCGAGTTGATCTCTCAGCCGCGCAAGCGATTTCGCAAGCAGCCGCGACACGTGCATCTGAGAGATGCCCACCCGTTCCGCGATCTGTGTCTGCGTCATCGACTCGAAGAACCGCAGAAGGAGTACCTGACGCTCGCGTTCGGGAAGGCTGGCGAGCAAGGGCCGCAAGGACTCCCGGTTCTCGATCTGGTCGAGATTGAGGTCGACGTCACCAAGGGTGTCCGCGATGGCGGGGGCCTCTTCGGTTCCGCCACCCGCACCATCGATCGACAACGTGTTGTAGGAGCTGCCCGCCACCAGGCCCTCGACGATCTCCTCGCGGTCCATCTCCAGTTCCGCGGCCAGTTCCGACGGGGTGGGGGCGCGCTCGAGTCGCTGCGACAACTCGGCCGTCGCCGCGCCGAGTCGCAGGTGGAGTTCCTTGAGCCGACGCGGCACCTTCACCGACCAGCTGTTGTCCCGGAAGTGGCGGCGAACCTCACCCATGATGGTCGGCACCGCGAACGACACGAAGTCCGAGCCGGCGTCCACGTCGAAGCGGATGACGGCATTGACCAGACCCACCCGGGCCACTTGGACCAGATCGTCACGAGGCTCGCCGCGGCCGTCGAAACGCCTCGCGATGTGGTCGGCAAGCGGCAGGCATCGTTCCACGATCGCGTCGCGCTGACGCATGAACTTGGTGGAACCCTCCCGCAGCTCCTGCAACGCGCGGAACATGACGACCACGTCCGCGTATTCAGAGTCCGAACGTGAAGCCGAACCCCGAGAGGACGACGCCGTCACTGCAACGAGCTCGCTCGTCTCGTCGTCATGGATATGCCGAAGACCTGCGAGTCCTCAATGCCATGGCCGTCGTGGAAGATGCTGACCTCGTCGGTCAGAGAACTCAGGACGTGCCAGCTGAAGCTGCCGGGAACGACGATGTCGGGTGACGAGCAAGCGGTCGAGACGTCGACGACGAGTTGCTCCTCGAGCGGATGCACCACCAGGACGAGAGTCGCCTCGGGTGTGGCCGACCTGATCAGCCGGGTACAGGCTTCGTCCACCGCCAGGCGGAGGTCGGCGACGCTGTCGAAGTCGAGATCCTCGTACGTCCCAACGGCGCCCACCACGGTGCGCAACACCGCAAGATTCTCCAGCTTCGCCGCGACCCGCACCTCGACGGATCGTGGGCTCCGACGCCCCCCGTCGTGATCGTACTGACCGTCTGACACGCGCCCTCCAACTGATCTCCAGGCGAGATTACCCCGAGGGGGCTCCCAGCTAACCACGAGCACTCCGATCATCAGTTGATCGTGCGCCAGAGCAATCGACGAGGGTCGTCGCCGCGGGCTTGCTCGCGCTGATGGTCGCACCTCCCGCTCGATTCGCCGTAATCATTCGAGGCAAGGATGCCCAGCCAATCCGCGCTTAAACCCATGTGACGACCGCCTCCAACGGGAACCGTTCCAAATCGGGCCGAAAAAACAGGCTCTACTGACGGATCCGTGGGTGTTTGGTGCGTCCCGGTAGCGCGGGGCGGTGGCCGCCGAGGGCAAGCATGGCCAGGGCCACGAGTGCTTCTGGGGAGCGGAATCCGAAGGCGATTCGGGTCAGTAGCCGGATTTTGGTGTTGGTGGATTCGATGAGTCCTTGGGATAGGCCGTGTTCGAGTGCGGCGTTGATGGCCACCCGGTGTCGAACGATGCGGCCGGCCAGTTCCACGAACACCGGGATGCGACAACGACGCGCCCAGGAGATCCACCGGTCCAGAGCCTGTTTGCCTTCCTCGCCCTTGACCGAGAACACATGTCGTAAGCCCTCTTTGAGCAGATAGGCACGATAGAGGCGGGTATCGGTCTTGGCGACCCACGCCAGTTTGGCGTTCTGACGGTCGGTGAGGTCCTCGGGATTCTTCCACAGCGCGTAGCGGGCGCCCTTGAGCTTGCGGGCGTGCTCGTGCCCCGGCCGCGGCGCGGTGTCCTTGCCGGGCCGACCCCGGCCCCACTTGGGCTCGGTGCGCGCCAGCGCTCGCGCGTCGTTCCAGGCCCGGCGCCGCTCGACGTCGAGCGCCTCGGTGGCCCAGGCCACCACGTGAAACGGGTCCGCACAACGGATCGCGTCCGGGCAGCGTTCGGCGACGACGTCGGCGATCCAGTCGGCGGCATCAGCGGAGACGTGGGTGATCTGCGCGCACCGCTGGGCGCCCAAGGCGTCGAAGAACCGCCGCAGCGTCTTGGTGTCGCGCCCGGGTGCGGCCCACACCAGCCGGCCACTGTCGTGATCGACCACCACCGTCA
>NZ_DASQEU010000099.1:0-23848 GCF_035633495.1 Mycobacterium sp.
CCGAAAATAAAATAGAGTTACGGCGGCAACAGCGGCAGGGAAACGCCCGGACCCATCCCGAACCCGGAAGCTAAGCCTACCAGCGCCAATGATACTAACCATCCGGTTGGAAAAGTAGGACACCGCCGAACACCCTTTAAGAATCACCCCCCACAATTGCGTGGGGGGTGATTCTCTATTCACGACCCTGCCATTCCATTTGGCATTCGTCGCGAGTTGTCGAATATCGCCGTATCCTTTGCGAGACGGTGAGTAGAACAGGGAAGGCAGACGTGGCCCAGGACACGCAACGCGGAGGCGACGAGGGGCGGCCTCGGCGTACGCCCAGCGCCGGCGCACCACGGCGGGGTTCTGCAGATCCGCGACGGGGCACGGGTTCCGGCGATCGCCTTGGCGCCCCACGCTCATCGGGGCCCGACCGCGCACGGCGCGTACAGCCGCGGTCCGACGATCCCCGCTCCGAAAGCAACGCACCCCCGATCCCTGCCGATGTCGAGGCCAGGCAGTTGGCTCCGGACGTCCGCGGCGAGCTGATGACCCTCGACAAGGCGACCGCCGACTACGTGGCCAAGCACCTGGTCGCGGCCGGTGACCTCCTCGACGAGGATCCCGAGTTGGCGTTGAAGCACGCCCAGGCGGCGCGGACGCGCTCCGGCCGAATCGCCGCCGTGCGTGAGGCCGTCGGTATCGCCGCGTACCGCTGCGGCGACTGGGCGCAGGCACTCTCGGAGTTGCGTGCCGCCCGACGCATGGGCAGCAAGTCACCGCTGTTGCCGCTGATCGCCGACTGCGAACGTGGCGTCGGCCGCCCCCATCGGGCGATCGACCTGTCCCGCACGCCCGAGGCCGAGGAACTCACCGGCGACGACGCCGACGAACTGCGGATCGTCGTCGCGGGTGCGCGCTCCGATCTCGGCCAACACGAACAAGCCCTCGCCGCGCTGTCCACGCCCGCGCTCGATCCGGAGCGAACCGGGGTGACCGCAACCCGCCTCTTCTACGCCTATGCCGATGCCCTCCTGGCGCTGGGCCGCAATGACGAAGCGCTGCAATGGTTCATCAACACCGAAGCGGCGGACATCGACGGCGTGACCGACGCCGATGAGCGAATCACGGAGCTCAGCTGACGTGACGACACTTGCGCAGGAACACGATTGCCTGCTGCTCGACCTCGACGGGACCGTGTTCCGGGGGCAGCAGCCAACCGAGGGTTCCGTCGAGACCCTGGCGACCATCGAGTCCCGCACCTTGTTCGTCACGAACAACGCGTCGCGCGGACCCGACGAAGTCGCGAAGAACCTCGTCGCGATGGGGTTCGCCGCCACGCCTGACGACGTCGTGACCAGTGCGCAGAGCGCCGCGCGGCTACTGGCCACCCAAATGGCTTCGGGCTCAACGGTTCTGGTGATCGGCACCGAGTCGCTGGCCGAGGAGGTCCGCAAGGTCGGCCTGCAGCCCGTGCGCAAGTTCGCCGACAAGCCCGCGGCCGTCGTGCAGGGTCACTCGCCGCAGACCGGGTGGGCCGATCTCGCGGAGGCCGCCCTGGCCATCCGCGACGGAGCGCTGTGGGTTGCCGCGAATGTGGACCGGACCCTGCCCTCCGAGCTCGGCCTGCTGCCCGGCAACGGATCCATGGTCGCCGCGCTGGAGACCGCCACCGACCAGCGACCACAGGTGGCGGGCAAGCCTCAGCCACCGCTGCTGCTCGATGCGCTGGCCCGCGACGAGTTCGAGCGTCCGCTGGTGATCGGCGACCGAATCGACACCGACATCTCGGGCGCCAATGCCGCTGGGCTGCCCAGCCTTCTGGTGCTCACCGGTGTCAGCACGGCCGCCGACATGGTCTACGCCGACGCCGCCGAGCGCCCCACCTACCTGGCCGAGGATCTGCGGTCGCTCTACGCGGACAGCGACACACTGCGCGTCGCGCCGCACCCTGCCTGGCGCGTCGAGGTCGGGCTGCAGGAGGCCACCGTGCATTCGACCGGAAGCGACGCCGAGGACTCGTTGAGCATCGTGCGCGCCGTGGCCAGCACGGTGTGGGGCTCGAGTCTGGATGGCGTGCAATTCGCCATCCTCGGCGGCGACGACAGGGCGCGCGAGGCGCTGGAACGCTGGTCGCTGGTGAGCGCCGACGATCCGATAGCGTGAACGTCGAGATGATGACCGATCCCGACCAGATCCGCGCTCGGGTGGCGGCATTGCTCGCCGAGCTACCCGACCCCAATGCCGAGGACGCCGCCCACGTCGACGTGGAGAGCATCGCGGCGCGCCTGGAAGAGGCACACGACCTGCTGGTCCTGGCGCTGGAATCCGTCGAGAGGTAAGCACAGGTGACTCGGCGCGCTCGCGTTGATTCCGAGCTGGTCCGGCGTGGCCTGGCGCGGTCCCGTCAGCAGGCGGCAGAGCTGATCGGCGCCGGCCGGGTCAGCATCGACGGCATGCCCGCCGCCAAGCCCGCGACGGCCGTGAGCGTCGACGCGAAGCTCACCGTGGCCGGACCCGACGAACGCAGCTGGGTGTCGCGCGGCGCTCACAAGCTCATCGGAGCGCTGGACGCGTTCGGTGTCACAGTCGAGGGCCGCCGCTGCCTGGACGCCGGTGCGTCCACCGGCGGCTTCACCGAGGTGCTCCTGGACCGCGTTGCACGCGAGGTCGTCGCCGCGGACGTCGGCTACGGCCAGCTGGCCTGGTCGCTGCGGTCCGACGACCGGGTGGTGGTCCTTGAGCGCACCAACGTCCGCGCGCTGACTGCCGAGGCCATCGGTGGACCGGTCGACCTGGTGGTCGCCGACCTGTCGTTCATCTCGCTGGCGACGGTGTTGCCCGCGCTGGTGTCCTGCGCGTCAGCGAACGCGGATATCGTTCCCATGGTGAAACCACAGTTCGAAGTGGGCAAGGACCGCGTCGGGCCGGGTGGTGTCGTCTCGGATCCCGCGGTCAGGGCCGACGCGGTGCTCTCGGTCGCGCGCCGGGCCGCCGAACTCGACTGGCAGACGGTCGATGTCACGTCGAGCCCGCTGCCGGGTCCGTCGGGGAACGTCGAGTTCTTCCTGCGCCTTCGCGCGCAGACGGAGAGTCCCCTCCTGGGCGAGTCGCTGGAGGATGCCGTACGTCGAGCCATCGAAGAGGGGCCCCAATGACCGACGAACGCCAGATTCTGCTCGTCGTGCACACCGGTCGCGACGAGGCCACCGAAACCGCCCGCCGAGTAGAGAAGGTGCTCACCGAGAACGGCATCGGTCTGAGGGTGCTCGCGGCGGAGCAGGTGGATCACCAGCCGTTCTATTCCGGCGCCGCCGACATCAGCGCGCTCGGGACCGACATCCACGTCGTCGACGCCGACGAACACGCCGCCGAGGGTTGCGAGCTGGTGCTCGTTCTCGGTGGCGACGGCACGTTCCTGCGCGCCGCGGAGCTTGCGCGCAACGCCGAAATCCCCGTGCTCGGCGTCAACCTCGGCCGCATCGGCTTCCTCGCCGAAGCCGAGGCCGGCGCCATCGACACCGTGCTCGACCAGGTGGTCACCCGCAACTACCGCGTCGAGGAGCGCATGACGCTCGACATCGTCGTGCGGGTCGACGGGAAGATCAAGCAACGCGGGTGGGCGCTCAACGAGGCCAGCCTCGAGAAGGGGCCGCGCCTCGGCGTGCTCGGCGTGGTGCTCGAGGTCGACGGCCGTCCCGTCTCGGCGTTCGGGTGTGACGGTGTCCTGGTTTCGACGCCAACCGGGTCCACCGCCTACGCGTTCTCCGCAGGCGGCCCCATCCTGTGGCCCGACCTCGAGTCGATCCTGGTGGTGCCCAACAATGCTCATGCCCTCTTCGCCCGGCCGATGGTGACCAGCCCAGACGCGTCGATCGCGATCGAGGTCGAGGCCACCGGTTACGACGCCATGGTGTTCTGCGACGGCCGCCGCGAGATGGTGGTGCCTGCCGGCGGACGCCTCGAGGTCACCCGCTGCGGCACACCGCTCAAGTGGATCCGGTTGGACAGTGCCCCGTTCACCGACCGATTGGTACGCAAGTTCCAGTTGCCCGTCACCGGCTGGCGGGGGCACGGTGCTCGCTGAGATCCGCATTCAGGAACTCGGTGCGATCAGGGCTGCCACCGCCGAGTTCGACCGGGGGCTCACCGTGTTGACGGGGGAGACCGGTGCGGGCAAGACGATGGTCGTGACCGGCCTGCACCTCCTCGGCGGCGCCCGCGCGGACGCCAGCCGGGTCAGGTCCGGTTCGGAGCGCGCCGTCGTCGAGGGCCGCTTCACGACCACCGAACTCGGCGGGACGGTCGCCGAACGCGTCGACGAGATCCTGGATTCCTCGGGCGCCGACCGCGACGACGACGGCAGCGTCATCGCCGCACGCTCAGTCAGCCGTGACGGTCCCTCGCGGGCGTACCTCGGGGGGCGCAGCGTGCCCGCCAAGTCGCTGAGCACCTTCACCACCGAACTCCTTGCGCTGCACGGTCAGAACGATCAGCTGCGGTTGATGCGGTCCGACGAGCAGCGTTCGGCGCTCGACCGGTTCGCCGACGTCGACGCTCCGTTGGCGCGGTATCGCGGGCTGCGCGACGACTGGCTGACGCAGCGGCGGGATCTTGCCGACCGTCGGCAACGGGCGCGCGAGCTGGCGCTGGAAGCCGACCGGTTGCAGTTCGGCCTCGGCGAGATCGACGCCGTCGCACCGCAGCTCGGTGAGGACGACGCGCTGGTGGCCGAGATCCGCAGGCTGTCCGAGTTGGACGCCCTGCGGGATGCGGCTAGGACCGCGCGGGTCGCACTGTCCGGTGAGCTGGACGAGCCGGCTCAGGGTGCGGTGTCGGCGGTCGACTGGATCGGTCAGGCCAAGGCGGCGTTGCAGTCGACCGACGACTCGGCGCTGCGAACGCTGGGTGACCGGCTCGGCGAGGCGCTCGCCATCGCGAGCGACGTGTCAACCGAACTCGGCGACTACCTGGCCGAATTACCAAGTGATGCAAGTATTTTGGAGTCACGACTGGCGCGACAGGGTGAGTTGCGCAACCTCACCCGCAAGTACGCGGCCGACGTCGACGGCGTGCTGGCATGGGCCGAGGATGCCCGCTCGAGGTTGGCGCAGCTCGACGTCTCCGAGGAGGCGCTCGCCGGGCTGCAGCAGAAGGTCGACGAACTCGAGGGCAAGGTCGTCGCGGCGGCGGCCGACGTCACGATGGTGCGCACCAAGGCCGCCAAGGGGATGTCCAAGGCGGTGACCGCAGAGTTGGCCGGTCTGGCGATGACGGGCGCGGGCTTCACCATCGCGGTCGGTCCGCTGCTGGCGCGGGCCGACGACTCGGCCCCGCTGAAACTGCCGTCCGGCGACGTGGTGCACGCCGGGCACGACGGCGTCGACGCCGTCGAGTTCGGCTTCACGCCGCACTCCGGGTCCGACGTGCTGCCGCTCGCCAAGAGCGCGTCCGGTGGCGAGTTGTCCCGCGTGATGCTCGCGCTCGAAGTGGTGTTGGCGGCGTCGGCGGAGGGCACGACCATGGTGTTCGACGAGGTCGATGCGGGCGTCGGCGGCCGTGCTGCCGTGCAGATCGGGCGCCGGTTGGCGCGCCTGGCACGTACCCATCAGGTCATCGTCGTCACGCACCTGCCGCAGGTCGCCGCCTATGCCGACGTGCACCTCGTCGTCGACAGCAGTACCGGGAAGGGCAAGTCGAGTGAGGTGCGCCGCCTCGACGACGACGACAGGGTCGGCGAGTTGGCGCGGATGCTGGCGGGGCTCGGAGAATCGGACAGCGGTCGGGCCCACGCTCGCGAACTGCTCGAGTCGGCCCAGAAGGAATCCGAGACCCAACCGCTCGCCTGACGGTGTTGCGGATGTGACAGAAGATAACTTCTGAGGCTGGTGTTACGGCGCGCCTCCACCTCAACTTGAGGGTTGGCCGACAGAATCCTCCCCATGAAGATGTCAGCGCTGCTCTCGCGTAATGCCGGCTCACGACCCGGGGTGTCCGGCACTGCCCGCGTCGATCGCGACATCGATCGACTGCTCCGTCGCGTCGGCCCCGGTGACATCGTCGTCATGGACGCCCTGGACCTCGACCGCATCACGGCCGACGCCCTGGTCGACGCCAACATCGCCGCCGTCGTCAATTCGTCCCCGTCGATCTCGGGTCGCTACCCGAACCTCGGACCCGAGGTGCTGGTCGCCAACGGCGTCATGCTGATCGACGAGGCGGGCCCCGAGGTCTTCAAGAAGATCAAGGACGGCGCCAAGGTCCGGCTGCACAACGGCGGCGTCTACTCCGGTGACCGCCGCATCGCCCTCGGCACCGAGCGCACCGACGAAGAGATCCGCGACCTCATGCACGAGGCGAAGAGCGGTCTGGTCGCGCACCTGGAGGCCTTCGCGGGCAACACCATCGAGTTCATCCGCAGCGAGAGCCCGCTGCTGATCGACGGCATGGGCATCCCGGACATCGACGTCGACCTGCACCGCAGGCACGTCGTCATCGTCGCCGACGAGGCCGACGCCGCCGAGGACCTGAAGGCGCTCAAGCCGTTCATCAAGGAGTATCAGCCGGTGCTGGTCGGTGTCGGCGCGGGCGCGGACGTGCTGCGCAAGGCGGGCCACCGCCCGGCCCTGATCGTCGGTGACCCCGACGAGATGAGCGTCGAGGTGCTGCGCTCGGGTGCCCAGGTAGTTCTGCCGGCAGACGCGGACGGTCACGCCAAGGGCCTCGAACGCATTCAGGACCTCGGGGTGGGTGCGATGACGTTCCCCGCCGCCGGTTCGGCCGCCGACCTGGCGATGCTGCTCTGCGACCACCACGGCGCATCGCTGATCGTCACCGCGGGCCACAACGCCAGCATCGAGGAGTTCTTCGACCGCACCCGCCAACAGAGCAACCCGTCGACGTTCCTGACCCGTCTCAAGGTCGGCGAGAAGCTGGTCGACGCCCAGGCCGTCGCGACGCTGTACCGCAGCCGGGTGTCCGGCGGCGCGATCGCCCTGCTGGTGCTCGCCATGCTGGTCGCCGTGATCGCCGCGCTGTGGGTGTCGCGGGCGGACGCCGTCGTCATCGAGTGGGTCACCCAGTACTGGAATCAGTTCTCGCTCTGGGTGCAGGGCCTGGTCACCTGACCCCTAGCTCGTCACATCTCGGGAGGGTTCGTGATTTCCCTACGCTCGCATACGATCTCACTGGCAGCGGTCTTCCTCGCCTTGGCGATCGGGGTAGCTCTGGGGTCCGGTCTGTTGTCGAACACGCTCCTGGCGGGCCTCAAGGACGACAAGACCCAGATGCAGAACCAGATCAACGGGTTGACCGACGAGAAGAACGCTCTCAACGAGAAGCTCAGCGCCGCTGGTGAGTTCGACGCGCAGATGTCACCGCGGATCCTGCGCGACGCGTTGAAGGGCAAGTCGGTGGTGATGTTCCGCACGCCGGACGCCGCCGACGACGACGTGGAGGCGATGTCCCGGCTGGTCGGTGAAGCCGGCGGCGTCGTGACGGGGACCATCGCGCTTACGCAGGAGTTCGTCGACGCCAACTCATCGGAAAAGCTGCTGTCCGTGGTCAATTCGCCGATCGTCCCTGCCGGTCGGCAGCTGAGCACGACTTCGGTGGATCAGGGATCACAGGCGGGCGACCTGCTCGGCATCGCCATGCTGGCGGGGAAGGATCCGGCCATACCAGCGGTCGACGACGCGCAACGAGATGCCGTGCTGGCAGCGCTGCGTGACACCGGCTTCGTCACCTACGGCACCGAACGGATCGGCGCGGCGGATTCCACGCTCGTCGTCACCGGCGGAGGACTGGCCGACGACGCGGGCAACCAGGGCGCGACCGTGGCCCGCTTCGCGGCGGGTCTGGCACCGCACGGCGCGGGAACGCTGGTCGCGGGGCGCGACGGGTCGGCCACCGGTACGGGCGCCGTCGCGGTGGTCCGGTCGGACGCCAGCCTCGCCGGCGCGGTGAGCACGGTCGACGACGTCGACAGCCAGTCCGGTCGCATCACCGCGGTGCTCGCGTTGCAGGAGATGACCAACGGCGGCCGTCCGGGGCAGTACGGCATCGGCCGCGGCGCGTCGTCGGTCACCATCGCGCAATAGCGGGCCAACCGGCGCGTCAGTAACGACTTGTCGGTGTCGGTGTTAGGGTGAGTTTCCGTGGGTCGGCAGGCCCCAAGCCATTCGCCACGGAGGTTGCTCTTGCCATCGTTACGCAGGCACCCGCAGACCACGACCAAGCATCTCTTCGTCAGTGGTGGTGTGGCGTCCTCACTCGGCAAGGGCCTCACAGCCAGTAGCCTCGGCCAGCTGCTCACCGCACGCGGCCTGCAAGTCACGATGCAGAAGCTGGACCCCTACCTCAACGTGGACCCGGGCACCATGAACCCGTTCCAGCACGGTGAGGTGTTCGTCACCGAGGACGGCGCCGAAACCGACCTCGACGTCGGCCACTACGAGCGCTTCCTCGACCGCAACCTGTCGGGGTCGGCGAATGTGACCACCGGGCAGGTGTATTCGACGGTGATCGCCAAGGAGCGGCGTGGCGAATACCTCGGTGACACCGTGCAGGTGATCCCGCACATCACCGATGAGATCAAGCGCCGCATCCTGGCGATGGCCGAGCCCGACAACCAGGGCCGACGTCCCGACGTCGTCATCACCGAGATCGGTGGCACGGTCGGCGACATCGAATCCCTGCCGTTTCTCGAGGCGGCCCGGCAGGTCCGTCACGAGGTGGGCCGCGACAACGTCTTCTTCCTGCACGTGTCGCTGGTGCCCTACCTCGCGCCGTCGGGTGAGCTGAAGACCAAGCCCACGCAGCACTCGGTGGCCGCCCTGCGCAGCATCGGCATCAGCCCGGACGCGCTGATCCTGCGCTGCGACCGCGACGTGCCCGAGCCGCTGAAGAACAAGATCGCGCTGATGTGCGACGTCGACATCGACGGCGTGATCTCCACCCCCGACGCGCCGTCGATCTACGACATCCCGAAGGTGCTGCACCGCGAGGAGCTCGACGCCTACGTGGTGCGGCGGCTCAACCTCCCGTTCCGCGACGTCGACTGGACCGAGTGGGACGACCTGCTTCGCCGCGTGCACGATCCGCAGGAGACCGTGCGGATCGCGTTGGTGGGCAAGTACATCGACCTGTCGGATGCGTACCTGTCGGTGGCCGAGGCGCTGCGGGCCGGCGGGTTCAGGCATCACGCCAAGGTCGAGATCCGCTGGGTCGCCTCCGACGACTGCGAGACCGATCCCAGTGCGGCGATGGCGCTCAACGACGTGCACGGGGTGCTGATCCCCGGCGGGTTCGGCATCCGTGGCATCGAGGGCAAGATCGGAGCCATCAAGTTCGCCCGCAGGCACGGCATTCCGGTGCTCGGGCTGTGCCTGGGCCTGCAGTGCATCGTCATCGAGGCGGCCCGCTCAGTCGGCATCGAGGACGCCAACTCTGCGGAGTTCGAACCCGACACCCTGAACCCGGTGATCTCGACGATGGCCGACCAGCAGGACATCGTGGCGGGCGAGGCCGACCTCGGCGGCACCATGCGCCTCGGTGCGTATCCCGCGGTTTTGCAGGAGGATTCGCTGGTGGCCCAGGCGTATGAGGCCACGAAGGTGTCCGAACGGCACCGCCACCGCTACGAGGTCAACAACTCCTACCGCGACCGCATCGCGGAGAGCGGGCTGCGCTTCTCGGGCACCTCGCCGGACGGTCATCTGGTGGAGTTCGTCGAATACGACCCGGCGGTGCACCCGTTCATCGTCGGCACGCAGGCCCACCCCGAGCTCAAGAGCAGGCCCACGCGGCCGCACCCGCTGTTCGTGGCGTTCGTCGGGGCGGCGCTCGATTACAAGGCGGCCGAACGCCTGCCGGTCGAACTCGCCACCCAACGGGCCAACGGCGCCGAGTTGCCAGAGCCCGCGCGCCGTGCCTGAGCACGACTTCGTCACGGTCGCCAGCGAAACGATCTACGTCGGAAACATCTTCGCTCTGCGCGCCGACGAGGTGAGCATGCCGGACGACCGGATCGCCCGGCGCGAGGTGGTCGAACACTGCGGTGCGGTCGGCATCGTCGCGCTGGACGAGAACAACAACCTCGCGATGATCTACCAGTACCGGCATCCGGTGGGGCGGCGGTTGTGGGAGCTGCCCGCCGGGATTCTCGACATCGGCGGTGAAGCGCCGCATCTCAGCGCGGCCCGTGAACTCGAGGAGGAGGCGGGGCTGAAGGCCCGCGACTGGGGCGTCCTGGTCGACGTCATCTCGGCGGCGGGGTTCAGCGACGAATGCGTCCGCATCTACCTGGCGACCGGGATCACCGACGTTGGCAGGCCCGAGGCGCACGACGAAGAGGCCGACCTGAAGCTCGAGTGGTTTCCGCTCGCCGATGCCGTCGAGATGGTGCTCAGTGGTGAGATCGTGAATTCGCTTGCAGTGGCTGGCATTCTGGCCGCCCGGACCATCGACCGGGACGTGCAGGCGCTGCGTCCGGTCGATGCGCCCTGGCCCGACAAGCCCACCAGGTTCGCTGCTAGACGGGCGAGCAGGTGACCACCGCGGTCCGCCTGCTCGACGACCAGCTTCAGGGGTATCTCGACCACCTGACGATCGAACGCGGCGTGGCCGCCAACACCTTGAGCTCTTACCGCCGGGATCTGCGTCGGTACGTCGCACACCTCGCGGCGCGCGGCATCGACGACGTCGGCAAGGTCGTCGAGGACGACGTCAGCGACTTCCTGGTGTCGCTGCGGCTCGGCGATCAGGATCACGGCACCGCGCCGCTGTCGGCGGTGTCCGCGGCGCGCACCCTCATCGCGGTCCGCGGATTTCACCGCTTCGCCGAGGCCGAGGGGCTCGCCACGCTCGACGTCGCCCGCGCGGTCAAACCGCCGACGCCGACCCGTCGGCTGCCCAAGAGCATCAGCCTCGACGAGGTGGTGGCGCTGCTGGAGGGAGCGGGCGGCGACAGCGAGACCGACGGCCCGCTGACCCTGCGCAATCGCGCACTGCTGGAGGTGCTGTATTCGACCGGCGCGCGGATCTCCGAGGGGGTCGGTCTCGACGTGGACGACGTCGACACCCATTCCCGGTCGGTGCTGCTGCGCGGCAAGGGCGGCAAGCAGCGGCTGGTGCCGATCGGCAGGCCCGCGGTCAGCGCACTCGACGCGTATTTCGTCCGCGGCCGCCCGGATCTGGCGCGGCGCGCCAAGGGCACGCCCGCGATCTTCCTCAACGCCCGCGGTGGCCGGCTGTCCCGGCAGAGCGCGTGGCAGGTGCTGCAGGACGCCGCCGAGCGGGCGGGCATCTCCGCGTCGGTGTCGCCGCACACGCTGCGGCACTCATTCGCGACGCACCTGCTCGAGGGAGGCGCCGACGTTCGCGTGGTGCAGGAGTTGCTCGGCCACGCCTCGGTGACCACCACGCAGATCTACACGCTGGTGACGGTGTCGGCGCTGCGGGAGGTGTGGGCCGGCGCGCATCCGCGGGCGCGCTAGCGATGAACGCACCCGAGAACCAGGTGGTGATCATCGGTGCGGGGTCTGCCGGTCTCGCCGCCGCCCTGAGTCTCAGCGACCTGTCGGTGAAGTCGGTGGTGCTGGACCGCGGCGATCTGGTCGGGGCGTCGTGGCGGTCACGGTATGACCGGCTGCGACTCAACACCGGCCGTCAATACTCTCATCTGCCAAAGCGACGGTATGCCAAGGGAACTCCGCTGTTCCCGACACGCGACCAGGTCGTCGCGCACCTCGAGCAGCACTCCGGCGAGCGGGGCATCGAGCTACGACTCGGCACACCCGTCGAGCGGGTCGTGCGGCGCAAGCCCACCGGCTGGGGCGTCGTCACCCCGGACGGCATCGTCGGCACCGCGCACGTCGTGGTCGCGACCGGTTATGCGCACACCCCGGTCCTGCCGGACTGGCCCGGTGCGGCGACGTCGTTCGGTGGCGAGCTGCTGCATTCCTCGGCCTACCGCAATCCGACGCCGTTCGCAGGCAAGCGGGTGGTGGTCGTGGGCGCCGGCTCGTCGGGCATGGAGATCGCACACGATCTCGCGACCGGGGGAGCCGCCAAGGTGTGGCTGTCGGTGCGCACCCCGCCCAACGTAATGCCGCGAAGGGGGCCTGCCGGCCGGTCGAACGACGTCCTCGCGAGGCCTCTGTTCCATCTGCCGCCGCGGTTGGCGGACGCGATCTCGCGACGCGCGCGGTTGTCGGCGTTCGGTGATCTGAGCGAGTTCGGCCTGCCGATCCCCGAGGAGGGGCCATTCAGCCGGGGGCATCGTCTGCACGTGGCGCCCGCGCTGGTCGACCTCGAGGTGATCGACGCAGTCCGCGACCGCTCCATCGAGGTAGTCGATGCGCTGACCTCGTTCGACGAGGGTTTCGCGGTGCTCACCGACCGCACCCGGCTCGACGCCGACGTGGTGATCGCCGCGACAGGCTACCGCTGTGGGCTGGAGCCGCTGGTCGGCCAGCTCGGGGTGCTGACCGACGCGGGTGTGCCCAGGGTGGGCGGGGACGTCGCCGCCGAGCCGGGGCTATGGTTCCTGGGTTTGTGGTCATGGCCGTCGCTGATCGGCTACACGTCGAAACAGGCGGAGCGGATGGCCGCGCGCATCGCCCGGGCGATCGCCGAAGCCAGCCGACCCAAGAAGAACAGGCTCCTTTAGGCGGCCAGGTTCCATGACGCCTTCTAAAACCTGATGTCACCCGCGATATCGCGTTCGCGGAGGGAGTCGTGGCCGCAGTTCGTCGCTCGAGTCAGCCCAGGTAGTCCGACTCGAGTACCAAATCCGACAGCAGCGTCTGGTACTCGACGTGGGTGGAATGTTCGACGGTCTGGAACAGCTTGCCCTGCTGCTCGCGCATGTAGGCACGGTACCTGGGTGCGCCGGGGACGCGGACGTTGTCGGCCACCACGATCGAGCCGGTGTGCAGCCAGCCGCGGTCGAGGATGGCGAGCAGGTCCGCGACGTAGGCGCTCTTGTCGTGGTCGATGAACAACAGATCGAGAGTTCCTGCGGCGAAACCACTTTGGGTCAACGCGTCCAGCGTCGTGCCGCCGTCGCCGAGGGTGCCCACGACGCAGGTGATCCGGTCGCCGAGCCCGGCATGCGCCCAGATGCGACGGGCGATCGCGGCGTTGGCGGCGGAGAACTCGACGCTGAACACCCTGGCGTTGGGGGCGGCGCGGGCGATGCGCAGGGCACCATAGCCGCAGTAGGTGCCGAGCTCCAGGGCGAGGGTGGCGTCGGCCCGGCGCACGGCTGCGTCGAGCAGCTCGCCCTTCTCGTCGCCGACGTTCATCAGCATCGACTTCTCGCGGGCGAACTCGTCGATGGTGTCCAGGACGTGGTCGACGTCGCCCTTGCGGGCGTTGGCCTCGACGTATCTGGCGGTGGCTTCCTCGCGCCCGTCACCGATCTGGCCGGTCTTGAGGAAGCCCGGCATGGCGAACGCCATGCGCACCATCGACCAACGCAGAAACGGCAGACGCTGCTTCCAGCTCATGTCCGCCAGCCTATGCGCATGCGGCGAAGGCCGGATTCCGATAGTTTCCCGCTGTTGCCTCGCGGGTCTGGCGTCTTCGGCGTTCTCATCCCGTTAAACTCCAAGCGATGTTCGCCAAGCCCGTAGGTTGCCTGACCGGCGGCGGTCCCGAGTGACCGACGACGCTGGTACCACCGACGGCGTCGGCCATACGGGTCGTCCACCCCGGGTGATCCCGGAACCAAAGCCTAAGAGCGTGCACGGCCCGGCCAAGGTCATCGCGATGTGCAACCAGAAGGGTGGGGTCGGCAAGACCACCTCCACCATCAATCTGGGCGCCAGCCTCGCCGAATACGGGCGACGGGTGTTGCTGGTCGACCTCGACCCGCAGGGTGCACTGTCCGCGGGGCTCGGCGTGCCACACTACGAGCTGGACCACACCGTGCACAACCTGCTGATCGAGCCGCGGGTGTCGGTCGATGACGTGCTGATCAAGACCCGCGTCAAGGGCATGGACCTGGTGCCGAGCAACATCGACCTGTCGGCGGCGGAGATCCAGCTGGTCAACGAGGTCGGCCGCGAGCATTCGCTGTCCCGGTCGCTGCACCCGGTGCTGGACCGCTACGACTACGTGCTGATCGACTGCCAGCCGTCGCTCGGTCTGCTCACCGTCAACGGGCTGGCCTGCGCGGACAGCGTCATCATCCCGACCGAGTGTGAGTACTTCTCGCTGCGCGGCCTGGCCCTGCTGACCGATACCGTCGCCAAGGTAAAGGACCGCCTGAATCCGAAGCTGGAGATCGGCGGCATTCTGATCACCCGGTTCGACCCGCGCACCGTCAACTCGCGTGAGGTGATGGCCCGGGTGCTCGAGCAGTTCGGCGATCTGGTGTTCGACACCGTCATCACCCGCACAGTGCGCTTCCCGGAGACCAGCGTCGCCGGTGAACCCATCACCACGTGGGCCCCGAAATCTGGTGGCGCGCTGGCATATCGGTCGTTGGCGCGCGAGGTCATCGACCGGTTCGGCGCGTGAGTTCGCCGGCAACGGAGGAGTCACCGCAGACTGGGTTTCAGGTCCGTCTCAGCAACTTCGAGGGCCCGTTCGACCTGCTGCTGCAGCTGATCTTCGCGCATCGGATGGACGTGACCGAGGTCGCACTGCATCGGGTGACCGACGACTTCATCGCCTACACCAAGCACGTCGGCCGTCAGCTGGAGCTCGACGAGACCACCGCGTTCCTCGTGATTGCCGCCACCCTCCTGGACCTCAAGGCGGCCCGGTTGCTGCCCGCGGGCGAGGTGCACGACGAAGAGGATCTCGCGCTGCTCGAGGTTCGCGACCTGTTGTTCGCGCGGCTGCTGCAGTACCGCGCGTTCAAGCACGTGGCCGTGATGTTCGCCGAGCTCGAGGCCGCCGCACTGCGCAGCTATCCGCGGGCGGTGTCGCTCGAGGAGCCGTTCTCCGACCTGTTGCCCGAGGTCATGCTGGGTGTGGACGCCGACAGCTTCGCCCAGATCGCGGCGGCGGCGTTCATGCCGCGACCCGTGCCGACCGTCGGCATGGACCACCTGCACGTGCAGGGCGTGTCGGTGCCCGAGCAGGCGCGGCGGTTGCTGAGCATGCTGGAGGAGCGCGGCGTCGGGGCGTGGGCGTCGTTCTCGGACCTGGTGGCCGACTGCGGAGCGACGATCGAGATCGTCGGCCGGTTCATGGCGCTGCTCGAATTGTTCCGTGCCAACGCGGTAGCATTTGACCAGCCAGAACCACTTGGAGTGCTGCAGGTTTCGTGGACCGGGGATCGCCCGACCAACGAGTACCTGGCCACTGCGGTGGAAGAGTGAGAAATAGGCAATGACTGACGAGCATCCCGAACCTGCCCCTGCCCTCGATCTGGGCGTGGACGTGGGTTCCGATCTCGGTATCGACGTCGCACTTCAGCCCGAGATGGACGACGCCGAGCTCGGTGCGGTGCTGGAGGCGCTGCTGCTGGTGGTGGACACGCCCGTGCCGGTCGACGCACTAGCGGCGGCGGTGGACCAGCCCGCCTACCGGGTGGCGGCGAAGCTGCGGCTGATGGCCGACGACTTCACCGCGCGGGACGGGGGCATCGACCTGCGTGAGGCGGGCGGCGGCTGGCGGATGTACACCAGGGCGCGCTACGCGCCCTACGTCGAGCGGCTGCTGCTCGACGGCACCCGATCCAAGCTAACGCGCGCCGCGCTGGAAACGCTGGCGGTCGTGGCGTACCGGCAGCCGGTGAGCCGGGTGCGGGTGAGCGCCGTGCGTGGCGTCAACTGCGACGCGGTGATGCGCACGCTGCTGGCCCGCGGACTGATCATCGAGTCGGGCGCCGATTCCGACACGGGCGCAACGACCTTCGCGACGACGGAGCTGTTCCTGGAGCGGTTGGGGCTGTCGTCGCTGACGGATCTGCCCGACATCGCGCCGCTGCTGCCGGACGTGGACAACATCGACGACATCACCGAATCGCTCGGTGAAGAGCCGCGATTCGTGAAACTCGGCGTGGTGCCGAACAACCAACCGCTGGCCTTCGACGTGGACAAGGACTGACATGGCCGACGATGATGAAGGCACCCGACTGCAGAAGGTGCTGTCGCAGGCGGGAGTGGCGTCCCGCCGCGTCGCCGAACGGATGATCCGGGACGGCCGGGTGGAGGTCGACGGGCACATCGTGACCGAGATGGGCACCCGCGTCGACCCCGAGAACTCGGAGATCCGCGTCGACGGCGTGAAGATCCGGGTCGACGACACGATGGTGTACCTGGCGATCAACAAAGAGCGCGGCATGCACTCGACGATGTCCGACGATCAGGGCAGGCCTTGTGTCGGCGACCTCGTCGAGTATCGGGTTCGCGGCAACAAGAAGCTCTTTCACGTCGGGCGCCTCGACGCCGACACCGAGGGGCTGTTGATCCTGACCAACGACGGTGAGCTGGCGCACCGTCTGATGCACCCGTCCTACGAGGTGCCCAAGACGTACCTGGCGACGGTCGTCGGCGCGGTGCCACGCGGGCTCGGCAAGAAGCTGAAGGCCGGCATTGAATTGGACGACGGTCCCATTCACGTCGACGGCTTCGCGATGGTCGACACCATCCCGGGCAAGTCGCTGGTGACGGTTACCCTGCACGAGGGGCGCAAGCGAATCGTGCGACGGATGCTGGCCGCGGTCGGCTTTCCGGTGACCGATCTCGTCCGGACCGACATCGGCACGGTGTCCCTCGGCGAACAGAAGCCCGGCAGCATCCGAGTTCTGACCAGCAAAGAGGTCGGCGAACTGTACAAGGCGGTGGGAATGTGAGCGGACCGTTGATGATTGCCGTCGACGGACCGGCGGGCACCGGGAAGTCGTCGGTGTCAAGGGGTTTGGCGCGGGCACTGAGTGCGCGCTACCTCAACACCGGCGCGATGTACCGGATCGTGACGCTGGCGGTGCTGCGTGCGGGGCTGGATCTGGACGACGCCGCGGCCATCGCCGCACTCGCGTCGCGGGTCGACCTGGCGGTCGGCTTCGACCCCGACGAGGACCTCTACTTCCTTGGGGGAGAGGACGTCTCGGTAGAGATTCGCGGCGATGCGGTCACCAAGGCGGTCTCCGCGGTGTCGGCGGTACCCGAGGTGCGGACCCGGCTGGTCGACCGGCAGCGTGAACTGGCCGACGGCTCGGTGGCCGTGGTGGTCGAGGGCCGCGACATCGGCACCGTCGTGCTGCCCGACGCCGACGTGAAGGTCTTCCTGACGGCGTCGGCGGAGGAGCGGGCGCGGCGGCGCAACGACCAGAACGTCGCCTCCGGACTCGACGGTGACTACGACGCGGTGCTTGCCGACGTGAAGCGTCGCGACCACCTGGATTCGACGCGAGCGGTGTCGCCCCTGCGGGCGGCGGACGACGCGATCGTCGTCGACAGCAGTGACATGTCCGAATCCGAGGTCATGGCATACCTTCTCGACCTCGTCGAGCAGCGGGCCGGGGCCTCCCGATGAGCGAGACCGACGCCGGGACCGAATCGGACGGCACCTGGGTAGACGAGGGCGACTGGGAGCTGCCGCCCGAGGGCGTCGAGATCGGCGACCTCGAGGCCGAATACGCGCCGCCGCCCGTCGTCGCGGTGGTGGGCCGGCCGAACGTCGGCAAGTCCACTTTGGTGAACCGGATTCTGGGACGCCGCGAAGCCGTCGTGCAGGACGTCCCCGGCGTCACCCGCGACCGGGTGTCCTATGACGCGAACTGGCTGGGCCGCAGGTTCATGGTGCAGGACACCGGCGGCTGGGAGCCCGACGCGAAGGGCCTACAGCAGTTGGTGGCCGAGCAGGCGACCGTCGCGATGCGCACGGCCGACGCGATCATCCTGGTGGTCGACGCGGTCACCGGCGCCACCAGCGCCGACGAAGCGGCGGCCAAACGGCTGCAACGTGCCGGCAAGCCGGTCTTCTTGGCGGCCAACAAGGTCGACAACGAGAAGATGGAGTCCGAGGCGGCGTTGTTGTGGTCGCTGGGACTGGGGCAGCCGCACTCGGTCAGTGCGATGCACGGCCGCGGCGTGGCCGACCTGCTCGACGCGGTGCTCGAGGCTCTGCCCGAGGTGTCGGAGATGGGGTCGACTACGGGCGGGCCACGGCGTGTGGCGTTGGTCGGCAAGCCGAACGTCGGCAAGAGCTCGCTGATCAACCGCCTCGCGGATGAAGAGCGGTCGGTGGTGCACGACGTCGCGGGGACGACGGTGGATCCCGTCGACTCGCTGATCGAATTGGACGGCAAGCTCTGGCGTTTCGTCGACACCGCGGGTCTGCGTCGCAAGGTAGGTCAGGCCAGTGGCCACGAGTTCTATGCCTCGGTGCGCACGCACGGCGCGATCGACGCGGCCGAGGTGGTCATCGTCCTGATCGATTCCTCGCAGCCGCTGACCGAGCAGGACCAGCGGGTGCTGACGATGGTGATCGAGGCGGGCCGGGCGCTGGTGCTGGCGTTCAACAAGTGGGACCTGATGGACGACGACCGGCGGTTTCTGCTGGACCGCGAGATCGACCTCTCGCTGGAGCAGGTGCAGTGGGCGCAGCGGGTGAACATCTCCGCCAAGACGGGCCGGGCGGTGCAGAAGCTGGTGCCCGCGTTGGAGAGTGCGCTCGCGTCGTGGGACAAGCGCATCTCGACGGGTCAGCTGAACACGTTCTTGAAGGAGATAGTGGCCGCGACTCCGCCGCCGGTGCGCGGTGGCAAGCAGCCCAAGATCCTGTTCGCCACGCAGGCGACGGCCCGGCCGCCGACCTTCGTGCTGTTCACCTCGGGCTTCCTGGAGGCGGGCTACCGGCGCTTCTTGGAGCGCAAGCTGCGCGAGAAGTTCGGGTTCGAGGGCAGCCCCATCAAGATCAACGTGCGGGTGCGGGAGAAGCGCGGGAATCAGAAGCGCTGATCAGGTGTCTGTATTGTGAGGCGCGTACGCGCGTCGAGAGGAGTGGGTGATGGCTGAACGGGCCTTCCGTACCGCACCCTCCGCGCTGTGTGCCCTCGAGCCGTTCTGGCCGTCCCGGCGTTTCATCGCCTTCGACGAATGGTGTTGTGCGCGCGTGTGACTCGGGCCCTTAAACATTTGATCGAAAGTAGCCGGACCTCGTGCGTTCGCTCATAATCTTCACCCTCGTCGGCGTCGGCGCCCAGCTCGTCGACGGCGCGCTCGGCATGGCGTTCGGCGTGACCGCCTCCACGCTGCTCGTTCTCAGTGGCGTCGCGTCGGCCCAGGCCAGCGCGGCAGTGCACCTGGCCGAGGTGGGCACCACCTTCGCGTCGGGCCTCTCCCATTGGAAGTTCAAGAATACCGACTGGGGACTCGTCCTTCGGCTCGGTGTGCCGGGCGCGGTCGGCGCCTTCCTCGGCGCGACGTTGCTCTCGTCGCTGTCGACCGAGGATGCGGCGCCGGTGATGGCCGCGATCCTGCTGGCGATCGGCGTCTACGTGTTGTTGCGCTTCTCGCTGCGGAACCCGCCAGCGGTCAAGGTCGGCACGACGAAACACGGCGCGAAGTTCCTGGCGCCGTTGGGTCTCTTCGGCGGCTTCATCGACGCGTCCGGCGGCGGTGGTTGGGGTCCCGTCACGACCAGCACGCTGCTCTCGCAGGGCAAGACCGCGCCGCGGACGGTCATCGGCTCGGTCAGTGCGTCGGAGTTCCTGGTCGCGGTGTCGGCGTCCCTCGGGTTCCTGATCGGACTGCGCGAGGAGTTCTTCGACAACTTGCCGATCGTGCTCGGGTTGGCGGTCGGTGGCGTCATCGCCGCGCCGTTCGCCGCGTGGCTGGTCAGTCGGGTCAGCCCTGCGTTGTTGGGCACTGCGGTCGGCGGTGTCATCGTGCTCACCAACTCGCAGAAGCTGATGAAGTACTTCGAAATCGGGTCGCCGTGGTCGACGTTGATCTACGGGACGATCGTCGTGGCGTGGACGGCGTTCGTGTTCCTCGCCTGGAAGCTGTCGAAGGCGCCGACGTTCGTCCCGGACGAGGTTCCGGAGCCGCAGCCGGGGGTCGACGCGCGCTGACGGCGGGCGGTCGGCCGCCCGATAGGGTTTGATCGATGTCTGTCGCGCACATGGTCCTGATCGCGTTGGCGGGCGTCGGAGCCGGCGCGATCAACGCGATCGTCGGCTCCGGCACCCTGATCACGTTCCCGACGCTGGTGGCGCTGGGGTTTCCCCCGGTAACGGCGACCATGTCGAACGCGGTGGGCCTGGTGGCTGGCGGCATCTCGGGCACCTGGGGCTACCGGCGGGAGCTTCGGGGCCAGTGGGACCGACTGAAGTGGCAGATACCGGCGTCGCTGCTGGGGGCGTTGGTCGGTGCGTGGCTGCTGTTGCACCTGCCCGAGAAGGTGTTCATCTCGGTGGTGCCGGTGCTGCTGATCGGTGCGCTGCTGCTGGTGGTGTTCGGGCCGCGGATCCAGGCGTGGGCGCGGGGGAGGTCGGCGGACGAGGCCGAACCGGTGTCCACCAGGCGGATGGTCTTAGTGGTGCTGGGGACGTTCGCGGTTGGCGTCTACGGCGGGTATTTCACTGCGGCGCAGGGCATTCTGCTGATCGGGGTGATGGGCGCGCTGCTGCCGGAGTCGATGCAGCGGATGAATGCGGCGAAGAACCTTTTGTCGTTGTTGGTGAACGTGGTGGCCGCAGCGGCGTACACGCTGGTGGCGTTCGACCGGATCAGCTGGCTGGCCGCGGGGCTCATCGCCGTGGGGTCGCTGCTCGGCGGGTTCCTCGGTGCCCACTACGGGCGGCGGCTGTCGCCGAACGCGCTAAGGTTGGTGATCGTGGTGGTCGGGCTGATCGGCCTGTACCGGCTGCTGACCGTCTAGACGTCGGAGCTCTCACGCCACAGGTCGATGCCGGAATCTGAAGCGTACTTATCGATTTCGGCGAGTTCGTCCGGTGTGAAGTCGAGGTTCGCGAGGGCACCGAGATTCTCGTCGAGCTGAACGATGCTGGAGGCCCCGACGAGGGTCGAAGCGACGGTGGGGTCGCGTAGCACCCAGGCGAGGGCAAGCTGCGCCAACGACTGGCCGCGTCGCTCGGCGATGCCGGCGAGTCCCCGAAGCCGTTCGCGCACCTCGTCGGTCACCAGGTCGTCGTCGAAGGTCGGACGCGCAGTCGCACGATCGATGTCGGCCGGGGGGCGCTGTAGATAGCGGTCGGTCAGGAGGCCCTGGCCCAGCGCGGTGAACGCGATCGCTCCCATCCCGGCGTTGGTGAGCTCGGTGGTCAGCCCGCCTTCGATCCACCGATTGAGCAGTGAGTACGACGGTTGGTGAATCACCAGCGGGGTGCCCAGTCGCTGCGCGATGGCCGAGGCTTCGGCGGTCTTGGCCGCCGAGTAGGACGAGATGCCCACGTAGCGCGCCTTTCCCGCACGCACGGCCGTGTCTAGGGCGCCGATCGTCTCCTCCAGCGGCGTCACCGGATCGATGCGGTGCGAGTAGAAGACGTCGACGTAGTCGAGCCCGAGGCGGTCGAGGGATTCGTCAAGGCTCGCAAGCAAATAGGTGCGTCCACCGAGCTGGCCGTAGGGTCCCGGCCACATGTCCCAGCCAGCCTTGGATGAGATGATCAGCTCGTGGCGATACGGCTTGAAGTCGCGGCGCAGAATCCTGCCGAAGTTCTCCTCGGCGGACCCGTACGGCGGTCCATAGTTGTTGGCCAGGTCGAAGTGGGTGATCCCACGATCGAACGCGTGGCGCAACACCTGCCGTTGCACGTCGAAGGGCCGGTTGTCGCCGAAGTTGTACCAGAGGCCCAGCGAGATCGCCGGGAGTAGGAGACCGGACGATCCCACGCGCCGATAGGGCATCGCGTCGTAGCGGTCCCGAGCCGCCACCCATGGATCGTGGGTGAAGGGCACGTCGGAGATCGCGAGTTCGTCGGCCATGGAAGTCATCGTAGGTCGGCGCGTCAGAACTCCTGGCGGTCGGCCTCCTGCTCGAGCACGGCATCGAGGTCCTTGAGGCGGTCCATGTTGGCGACCACGCGTTGGGTCCGGTTGTTCTTGGCGAGCATGTCGCGGTTGTGGTGCACGAAGTTCCAGTAGCCGGCCGTGAACGGGCACGCATCGTCGCCGAGACGCTTCTTCGGGTCATAGGCGCAGTCGCCGCAGTGGTCGCTCATCTTGTTGATGTAGGCGCCGCCGGACGCGTAGGGCTTGGTGGCGAGCAGACCGCCGTCGGCGTGCTGGCTCATGCCGATGACGTTGGTCGGCATCACCCATCGGAAGCCGTCGACGTAGGAGGTGGCGAACCACTCGGTGAGGTCGTCGGGTTTGTAGCCGCGCTGCAGTGCGTGGTTGCCGAGCACCATCAGCCGTTGGATGTGGTGATTCCAGCCGCGGTCGCGGACACCTCCGATGGCGTGGCGTAGACACTCGGCGGTGATCGAGTCGGCATCGAGGTCCGTCCACCAATTCGGCAGGGCCGCTTGGGCTCCCAGCGCGTTGTTACGGGTGTACTCGGGGCCGAAGTGCCAGTACAGATGCCACATGTATTCGCGCCAGCCGAGGATCTGCCGGATGAAGCCCTCGACTGCGGCCAGGGGTGCGTCCCGGCGGTGGTAGGCCCGCTCCGCTGCCTCTACGGCGTCGAGCGGATGCAGCACCCCGAGGTTGAGGGGGACCGACAGCAAGGAGTGCGACATGGCCCAGTCCTCGCCCATGATGGCGTCCTCGTAGCGGCCGAATTCCGGGAGCCGGTGCTCGATGAACCTGTTGAGGGCGCGACGGGCCTCGGTGGGGGTGACGGCGAACAGGCGCGGACCGTCGACGCCGACCGTGTCGAGGTTCATCCGGTCGAGGTCGCGGCGGACCTGCTCGTCGACGTCGTCCTCACGCGGTTGGTAGGGCTTCGGCAGACCGAGCGTCTTCTGCTTCTTCGGTGGCGACTCGCGGTTGTCCTCGTCGTAGTTCCACCTGTTGCCGACGGGTTCGCGTCCGTCCATGAGGACGTCGAAGCGACGGCGCTGGTCGCGGTAGAAGTCCTCCATGCGGAACCTTTGGCGATTACCCGCCCATTGCTGAAAGTCCTTGCGGGACAGCGCGAAAGTTGACGTCGGGAGGACATCGGCCACCAGGCCCTGCTTGCGCAGGCGATGGACGAACTCCTCCGCGGCGTGGGAGGTGGGCTCGTGGACGAGGACGGGGCGGCCGAATTGCTCGAGGGCGTCGGTGTAGGTGTCGGTCTGCAGCAGGGTGGCGCGGTCGCCGAGGTCGTCGTTGGCGTGGCGCAATGCGGAGAGGACGAGGTGCAGCTTCTGACGGTGATACCGGCGTTTCCGAAGCGCTGAGCTGGCCTCGACGAGCAGCACCTCGCGGTGGGCGTGCTCGCCGCCGTGGACCGCGGGCCCGAGCTGGTCGGCGAAGAGCCACAGGGGAGTGTCGTCGCGGGTCGTGTCGGTCATCGACTTCGAGCATACGAGCGTGCGCCGACGACGCGCCCCGGGCGGCGGTTGGGATTGCAGGTGGTGGCTGCGGTAGCATTTCGACCGCTGCCGGCGATCCCGGCAGCGCCGCGGGCTGTGGCGCAGCTTGGTAGCGCACTTGACTGGGGGTCAAGGGGTCGCAGGTTCGAATCCTGTCAGCCCGACGCAGGTCAGAGGGTATATTCGAGTTACCGAAGGGCTTACGGTAGGGCCGCTACCCAAACGCGGTACCCAAACCAGCCTCGACACGACTGCGCACAGCAAAGAGCCCCGGCCACTTCATCTGGCCGGGGCTCTTCGTCGTGCGGATCAGGCGGTGGCGCTCATCTCCCACAGGGACGCCACGCCCTGGGCCAGTGAGGGCCAGCTGAACTTGTGCGGCTCTTCTGGCCCGTCGGTCACTAGGCACCA